>CATLPG010000118.1 GCA_950054195.1 uncultured Saccharospirillaceae bacterium | reverse complement strand
TGCTTTGTCTAGTAACTTCTGAAGTGCCTGTATTTTCTTATTTGTATTCATTGTGCTTAATTACAGCTAACATACGAATAAACCCAATAACGTTTATTCTACTATTAAGGTAGTAAAGTTAATAATCTTTATTCCAGTAACTTTAAGAGTTAATACGTATTTTTACCATTCTATGTATATGTGCCATTTCATTTTATGCGTAAATTAAGGTATATAGCATGTGTTTATGGTGTACATTATGCTCAATATGAACGACCTGTTAATAAAAGATGACGAAATTGTAAGTGAAGCATTTCTTTTTCGACTATTTTTGCAAAAGTGGTGTCAACATGACATGTAAATAGTATTTGGTACTACTTTTGACGTATATTTTAAAAAATTAAACAAAGTAAAATGGCAAAGGAATTAACAACAACAAATTTTGATAACGAAGTATTACAATCAGATAAGCCAGTATTGGTGGATTTTTGGGCTGCATGGTGCGGACCTTGTAAAATGATTGGACCATTAGTTGAAGAACTATCTGGAGAATACGAAGGTAAAGCTACTGTTGGTAAATTAGACGTTGATCAAAACCAAGATTTAGCAGTTAGATACGGAGTAAGAAGTATCCCTACCATCTTATATTTCAAAAATGGAGAAGTTGTAGATAAGGTAGTTGGAGCAGTTCCAAAATCACAATTAGCAGCTAAATTAGATGCTTTAGTATAAAAATACAATCAAACAAAACAGGAAAGGCAATCAATTTTGATTGCCTTTTTTTATGGGAAAAATTCATTCAAAATAGAACCTACTACAAAAAAAGCACTTATAATTTTGCGGTTTTCTATAAAAATCCATTCTCACATCCTTAACTCATAAGTGATTGGAATAATATGTTGTTTATAAAAATCCTTGCGTATCCTTCATGGCGTATATAAGTTGTAAACAAAAAACATACATAATGAAAACAAAAAAAATTTTACTAGGGATACTTTTAGTTGGATCAACATCTTTTTTAAGTGCACAAGTAGTTGTAGGTGGAGAGCAAATGTTTGAAAAGAAAAACATTGTTGAAAATGCAGTAAACTCTAAAGATCACACAACGTTAGTAGCAGCAGTTAAAGCAGCAGGATTAGTTGAAACATTACAAGGAGATGGTCCATTTACGGTATTTGCTCCAACCAATGATGCGTTCGAAAATTTACCAGAAGGTACTGTTGAAACATTACTAAAAAAAGAAAATAAAGGCAAGCTAACAGCTGTATTAACGTATCATGTTGTAGCTGGTAATTATGATTTTAAAGCCATTGCTAAACTTATCAAAAAAGGTGGAGGAAAAGCTACACTTAAAACAGTTCAAGGTGGAAAGCTAGTGGCTATGATGAATGGTGAGCACAACATTATGATTAAAGATGAAAATGGTGGAAAAGCAAATGTTACTATTTCAGATGTTAAGCAATCAAATGGTGTAATCCATGTTATTGATGCTGTAGTACTACCTAAGTCTTAATCAACTTGAGTGATTAAAGGTTAAATACATAATAGTTTAAGGAAAGGCAATCGGTAACGGTTGCCTTTTTTTATAGGGTTAATCCTAAGGTAATGTAAAACATTCTTGGGGGTGCAGGAATAATTCCTGGTCCTGGATATCCAACTGCTCGTTTAGTGAAATAATCGTTATCTAAGAGGTTGTTTATATTTCCTGTTACAGAAAAACGCTTGTTTTTATATCCTACAGAAGCATCAACCACCATAAAGGCAGGAATAATCCCACTAATTGCATTAGATGCAAATTCGGCATTGGTGGCATCAGTATATTGTTCGCCTGTGTAATTTAATTGTGTGGTTAAAAACCAAGATTTATAGCCAATTTCTGCGCGACCTCTTACTATAGTACTAGGAATAAGCTCAACTTTTTTCCCTTCGATAGCACTTTCTTCTGATTGTACATAACGTCCATCAATGTAACTAGCAGATACACTTGTTTTAACTTCCCAGTGTTTAGCTTTGGGTTTCATTAAACGTTTCCAGTCTATTTGAAATAAAGATTCAATACCAATATTTCTTGAGGCAGAAATGTTTGTTCTAAAACGATAAAGATTGAATAATTGAGGATCGGTTTTAAGTACAAAACCAATACGGTTTGCATAACGCAAGTAGAATAAGCTTACATCATAAGTGAATACTTTTTTTATTTTTCCTCGTATACCAATATCGGCATTATATCCCCTTTCATCTTCTAATTTTGGATCTACTTGAAAATTAACATTGTTTATCCTTAAGTCATTAAAGTTAATGGCACGGTAGTTTTGAGAAAAGTTAGCGTAAAGCTGATAATTTGTTCCCTCATAGCTCATACCTAATGAGCCTAAAATCAAGGCTAAGAGCGCCTTGTCCCAATCGTTGCCGAAAGGATTGGTAAATAATAAAGAATATAGAATAAAGATGAGTAAAACTTCTATGAATAGTAAAAAGGAATTTCCCAAAACTTTACCAAAAAAGATTGTAGATTTAGAGACCGGTATCATTCGCATAAAATCAATAGTGCCTCGTTCCTTGGCTTTGATTGAATTGTGAGATAAAAGACCCATTCCTGAAAATATTACGGCAGACCAGAGAATTCCTGGAGCCAGTTTTGCTTGATCTATATCTTCAGAAGATAGTGTGAATCGTAGAGCGAATAACA
>CATLPG010000117.1 GCA_950054195.1 uncultured Saccharospirillaceae bacterium | reverse complement strand
CTCCTTATACTTTTTTATTTACAAATACCTCTACGTATCAAACTCCTTTAACCTGCGAATGGAATTTTAATGGAGATATCATTCAAGATTGCTCAAGTGAAATTGCTTATTACTTTGATGAAACAGGAAGTTATGATGTATCATTAGCTATTACTGATGCTAATGGATGTTCAAGTGATATTAGTCAACCCAATATCGTAACAGTAGTTGATCGTCCCGAAGCTTTTTTCAGTTACACCCCTCAAGATATAAGTAACCTTAATACCTCTTTAGATTTAGTTGACCATAGCATTAATACTACTAACATTGAGTGGATAATTAACAATTCTCTTTCTTCTACTGATTCGTACTATCAATATCCTTTAGAGGATACTTCATCAACAATACCAGTTTGCTTAATTGCTCAAAATACTCTAGGATGTGCTGATACAACTTGTGAAACAATAGCAGTTAAAAATAAAGTGTCAATTTATGTTCCAAACTCATTTTCACCCAACAACGATGGAATAAACGATGTTTTCATACCCTTCCAAATAAACAGAGAGTTAATTGTTTACGAATTTTTAGTTTTTGACCGCTGGGGAGAATTACTCTTCCAAACAAACAATCCAAAACAATATTGGGATGGTCTTGGATACAAAACAGATGTTTATGTTTGGAAAGTAAGTATTCAGTCTATTGATCAAACAAGAATACATACCATGCATGGGCATGTAACATTAGTTAAATAATTAGCATCTAAGCAGTCAAAAGACACTATTTTGTTCGCCTAGCTTGTTTCATTATTAAAATTTTCATTACATTTCATTTACAATTAAAACAACCTTTCTATTTGTGAAACGTATTATTAATGTAGGTATGAGTTTATTTAACTATAAAACTGTTTTATGTTTCGGGTTAGCCACCCTGCTAATGGCTTCATGCAACAATAATGAAGCTCAATCAAGTATTTCAAACACTGTACCTTCTTACAAGCAAGAGAATCAGAACGAATTAGTTTCAACTACCAATACAGTTCAAAAACAAGCAGTAGCAAATGCTCCAATAGAAAAGAATGAGGTTTTAGCATCTGAAAATGTAATTGATACATCTCCAAAACTACTTATCTCTTCTAGTGAGGAATACACTGAGCCTTGCTATTGTCGTTCTGGTGACCTTTTCTTTCTAGGTAAAGGAGGCAGTGAGTTATTTTATCTAGAAAAGGGACAAAAAACACCTGTAAGCTTAGCTAAAAGTGGACGGTTTTCAAACAACGTAGCTTGGTCGAAAAATTGTAACGAAATTTATTATAAAGAGAAAAACAAGGACTATTCCACAACAATTAAAAGCATTAATGTTAACACTAAAAAGGTGACTTCTTATCCTCACCTACCAGCTTTAACACAGCTTAAGTCGCTTTCATATTCTGACACGGCTTACTTTTTAGACAAGAAATCATTAGACATTAAAGCAAAATATAAGGATAATGAATGGCTTGTTATTAAAAATGAAGAACAAGGCTTCTACATGACTTTAATTTCTCCTGATGGAAAATACATTGCTACTCATCAAGGAAGTAGGATTGAACTTTATGGAATCAATGGTGAATATATCAGAAAGATTGGTAATGGTATTGCTACGGATTGGAGTCCTGATAGCAAATACCTCATTGGTTTTGAAGAGGAAGCATCTAATCAACACCACGAAATTGGCAATGCAGATATTTACTTATACGACATCAGTAATGGGTTAAAAAAGCCAATCACTCAAACGACTGATGCTTTAGAATCTTGGCCAAGCTTTAAAAGCAAAAATGAAATCGTTTATACAGACATGAAAAACAAGGGCGTTTTCACTAAAAAAATTGTTAATCAATGATTAAAAATAAATTACACATAATTATACTAAGCATGCTGTTTATGTTTCATCATACTCTTCATGCTCAAATAGTTGTAATTGATCCTGGGCACGGGTATTGCTCGGATTGTACACAAAGTAGTTGTACATCTGCTATTCGATTAACCATCGAAATAGAAACAGCAATGGCTACTGGACTCAAATTACAATCACTCTTAGGTAACTGTCCAACTATTACTACTCACTTGACAAGAAACTCCAATGCATGTGGAGACTTTCCTTCTGTTTCTCAACGAAGAGTAATGTCGAACAACTGGGGAGCTGATATTTTTTTAAGTTTACATACGAATGGTTTTGATGGTACTGTTAGAGGAACTGAAACTTATTATAATACCTTAAGCAATAGTCCAAATGCTCAAAATTCAAATTTTTCTACATTGGTTCAAAATCAAATCCAGCCGATTGGACCATTTTTAGATAGAGGTGTTAAAACCGCTAATTTAGGTGTTTTACGATATAATAATGCCGTATGTTGTTTAAGTGAAATTGCTTTTGGGGATAACTCTTTAGATGCTGCTATCTTAGCTCAAGATAGCAAAAGACAAGAGTTTGCAGAAGGTTTTTTAAACGCTATTGAAGCACAACTTGGTATTACCTGTGTAACTGCTCCTCCGGTAACTTGTGCTACTCCCATAGAAATAACCTGTGGAGTGCCATATCAAGGTTCAACCTACAATGGTCAAGATGTAATGAATAAGTATAGCTGTTCTGCTGCGGATGAAAATGGAAAAGAAATCATTCATAAATTTACTATTCTGGACAGTTCAAGTGTTGAAATTAGCTTAACTAACCTTCAAGCTGATTTAGATGTTCATTTACTTTCAGATTCTTGCGATGAAAATTCTTGTATCAATAGAGATGACAACTATATTCTAGAGCCTGCATTAGGTCCTGGAACTTATTATGTTTCTGTAGATGGATTTGGTATACCAGGGGCTCAAGGATCGTATACGCTAACTGTTAATTGTACGCTACTTAATAT
>CATLPG010000116.1 GCA_950054195.1 uncultured Saccharospirillaceae bacterium | reverse complement strand
AAAAAGTAAGAGTGGTTTAACCCATTTTTGCCTCTGTTTCACTCCAAGTGATGCCAGTAACATCTTCGCTCCATTTCCAAAGTTGCTCTTGTAAATCTTTATTGTTAGACTCTTCACTCGTTTTACGCAACTCTAGGTTGTAATAAAACTCTCCTGTTCGGTTATTCATCTCTTCACTAGTAACCAAGTAAAGATGCGTTTTTATGCCATCTTGAATAGATATTCCAGAAGTTTTAGCTCCTACCCACCAACCTAAATTATGCAGCCATTTTTTGGCTTTGCCTCCGATTTTTGTTTTTACCATTCCTGGATGCAACGCATTTACGGTAATTCCAGTTTGTTTCAATCGATCTACCAACGAATAAGTGAACATGATATTAGCTAACTTGGACTGACCGTAAGCCTCTAAAATGAAATATTTTTTTTCTTCAGTAAAACTCTCGATGTCTAACCTTTTTTTATAATGACTTCTAGAAGAAACGTTAACTATTCTACCAGTTGCTTTATTAAGAATTGGTAACAATTTTAGGGTAAGAATGAAATAACCTAAATGATTTGTGGTTATCGTTTTTTCAATACCATCCTCAGTCAATTCAAAGGAAGAAAAAACTGCACCAGCGTTATTTAAAATAACATCAATTTTATCATGATTCTTTAAAATATCATCCGCTAGTTTTTTTGTTGAGGCTATAGAAGAGAAATTACCCGTGTAATAAGAATGATCGTTCCTTTCTAGCTCATTGAGCAATGCTTTTCCTTTTTCATCGCTTCTGCCAGTTAAGATTAACGTACATCCTTGTTTTGCTAATGATACAGCAGTTGCTTTACCCAAACCAGAAGTTGCTCCAGAAATTAAAATCGTTTTAGTCATCAGTTATACCTATTGAACATAAATATAACGAATCAAACCAAACCGTTTGGCTACAAGCAGCTAGGATACTTCAATTTTTCTCTGACGTAATTTATTTGCTTATTTGAAGGCTTCTCATCTGAAAAATATAAAATAGCGTGGTAATCACAAGCTACAGGTTTACTGAACTGAATAACTGTAGCATGTTTATATTTATCCTTGGTGTATTTGAAAAAGGAAAATTTGTTTTCAGGCACTATCAAATTATCTAGTATCGATTCTGCAAATAGATATTTCTTATTTTCTAAAAGTTTACCTTTTGTATTATGGTGTTGACTAATAAACTCTACCTCTTCTTTTGACAATTCATCTGCCAAAAGTAAGCTATCAGGTACATGAATGTTTTTATTGTACTTTTTATTTAATAAATCAATATCCGGTGATAATTTGTAACGATAAATCCTATTACATTTATTTAACCCTCCATACAATCCATCATAAAGCACGTAAGTATCGTTTAGAGTAAAATATGTGTAATCACAACTACCTCTGCCGAGCGAGAACGCCACTGTGTCTTTGTATTCTCCTTTCCATGTACCTATCACTTCAAACCTGTACGAATGATTGTAAGCATCTTCATTTATTGGTACTATATCAATAAGCTTTCCAACAAATATGTTCTTAGAGTACTTCGTTTGTTTTTCAAAGGATTCTTCAAAGCATTGGCATGCAAACACCGCATTGCAAGCAAAAATTAAACTCACTAAAACGATAGCTTTTAATAAAATGACTTTCATATACTTTAATTTACAATGAAGGAACGAACAAAATAACACATATCACATAAACATTTATAAGACGGTTAAATCAACTTACATTTTGGTAACTTCTTATTATTTCATGGTAATCATCTATTTGAAAAATGTTTGTAAACGTATTGCCACACCTGCTACACTTTTTGGAAGTTATTCGATTAGACTTGGATTGTTTTGTGATGTGTGAGATATAGCATGTACTTCAACTTTATTTTCATCTTCTAATATTGTAAAATGAATCAAATATGGATACTTTTTGACGGGTAAACACCTAATGTCATCATATCTTATAGCGAAAAATGGATTAACTTTTAATGTATTTAAATGCTGGGTAACTACTTTTTTGAACTTTCCTCCTTGCATAGGTCGCTTAGCATTGTAGAAATCTATTGCTTTCTGAAAATCTTCTATAGCTTCAGGTTCTAATAATACTTTATATTTCAATTCTAGACAGTTAGATATTTGTCCAAATCTTCTAAAGGAATCATATTCTCAGGCTTAGAATTTTTGATCCGCTCACGGACTAACTCTTTGTGCCATTCAGGTACAATAAAATCATCACTATTTTTATTTAGTAGTTGTTCAGCATATTCTTTTAACTTACTAATAATCTTTGAGTCCTCCTTATTCTCACTAATGAACTGAGAAAGATATTGAAGATCCGATAGTGTATTTGACTTTGTTCCCATATTGTAAAGATACTATATAATAGTTTTTACGTTCAACTCATCATTAAAGTTACAAATACCAAACGAAGGATTTATTGCCAAAATAGATGCAGTTATACCTAGTAACTTAGTGAAGTTTGATAAAACAATAAGTAGAAACACTGAAAGTTAATGATAAACAGCAAAATAGCTAGTAGTTTCTTTGTTCAATAGTTTGACTTATGGTATTTTAAACATTATCGTTTATGCCAACACCCACATATCGAATCATTATACCTCTATTTACCCTAATAGGTACGGCTTCCAAGGGCAAGAACATGACGAGGAAGTGTTAGACTATGTGTATGAGTATACCAAGTGGGACAGCGTTACGGATACAACTTACAAAGACTACCTATCCTTTGATGGAGTAAGTGATTTTGTAGATTGTGGAAGTGTAGATAGAAATATTACGGATAATTTATCTATCGAAGCATGGATAAGAACTACAGCAAACTCCACATTCAGTAATCCAGATGTAATTGTAAGTGATTATCAGTTTACGGGGTATCATTTACTACTACGAGATGGAAAAGTAGCCCTAGAAGGAAGAAACGGAAACGATAATATCTACAAACGAGCCATAAGTACCCAAACGGTAAATGATGGAGAGTGGCATCATGTAGTAGGAGTAGCAGATTTAAACGATACATGGCATATTTATGTAGATGGCGTATTAGCCAATGCAGTAGATTACGATATACCAAATCCAAACTTTACCAATACAAATCACTTATACATAAGCCGTATTTGGGATGGAAGGTT
>CATLPG010000115.1 GCA_950054195.1 uncultured Saccharospirillaceae bacterium | reverse complement strand
TCTAATAATGAAATAATAATTAATGAAAATATGGAATATAAAAAAGCAATTAAGAATGGTGCTACTGCTTTTTTTGAAGATAAGTATGGAGATTTTGTTAGAGTGGTTAACATAGGAGATTATAGTATGGAGCTATGTGGGGGTACTCATGTCGAAACTACAGGCCAAATTGGCTCTTTATACGTTTCTTCGGAATCCTCTATTTCTTCGGGAATAAGAAGAATAGAGGCAATTAGTTCTGAAGAAGCTGATCGTTATATTAACGATAAACTTAGGTTAGTAAACGAAGTTTCGCAGCTATTGAAAAATCCTAAAAATGTATCAAAGGCTATTCAGGATTTATTAGATCAAAATACAAAGCTCTCGAAAGAAATTGAGGGGTTAAAAGCTGAAAAAGCACAATCTTTAAAATTAGATTTATCCAAAAAGATTTTGGCAAATGATGGAGTTAACGTGCTGATCGAAAAGGTAAATATAGACGCTGGGAGTATTAAAAATATTGCATTTCAATTAAAGGGAGAAGTTGAAAACCTTTTCATGGTTTTGGGGAGTGAAAGCAAAGGGAAAGCTAATTTAACTGTGCTAATATCGGATCAACTCGCGAAAGATAAAGCATTACATGCAGGTAATATTGTACGCGAATTAGCTAAAGAAATAAATGGAGGCGGTGGTGGACAGCCATTTTTTGCTTCTGCTGGAGGTAGCAATCCCGCAGGAATTGAGTCTGCATTGGAAAAAGCAAAAGGTTTTTTAGTTTAAAGTTGTAAGGAGTTTTAATTAAAACGACTATTAAACAAAATTTTACCCTATGAAAAGTTGTTTTTTAGTCACTCTTTTTATACTTTTTACTACTGTTGTTTCTGCTCAAGCAGATACTACTTCTAAAAAAGACACTACCAAAACAAAAAATTTTAGGATAGCTGGTTATCCTACTGCATCATTCAGCACAGAAACAAGCTGGGCAGTTGGAGGTTATGTTGCTACAACTTTTAGGTTAAAAGGACAAGGATTAGAAACAACACCGTCTCAAGTATCATTTACTGGTCAGTATACAGGATTAAGACAAATTATATTGTATTTGCCTTTTCAATTTTTTTCTAAAAATGATGACTTCTTGTTGAAAGGGGAATTAGGCTATTTTAGTTATTTCTATCGCTTTTTTGGGGTTGGGAATGAGCTTCCATTAACAAATGACGAATTCTATAAAGTAAACTTTCCTAGAGTTAGACTCTATCCTTTGAAAAGAATCAACAAAACAACGCTAATTGGTGCAAATTATGCCTATGATGGGTTCGATATTGTAGAAATAGACTCAAACGGTTTGTTAGCTAAAGATAGTTTAGTTGGTAGCAATGGAGGAATTTTATCAGGTATAGGTCCTTCGTTTAGATACGATTCTAGAGATAATTTTTATTTCCCAACAAAGGGATTGTATTTTGATTTTAATGCGACATTTCACGCCCCCCTTTTAGGTGCTACATTTAATTATGGAAAAATTGAATATGATGTTGCTACATATGTTGAAGATAAAGTAAAAAATGTGTGGGCATTTAACTACTATGGAGGCTTTAATACAGGAATCCCTCCACTCAACGACATGATGGAGTTAGGTGGCTCAAGAAGAAGTAGAGGGATTTTTAGAGGACGGTATAGAGATCGAGTAATACAAGTTGTACAAGCAGAATACAGATACGATATTTGGTGGCGTTTTGGAGGAGTAGCTTTTGCTAGCTACGGAGGTGTTGGTAGTTCTTTTGGTAAACTTCAATTAAATAATTTTAAGTTTAATTATGGAGTTGGTTTAAGATACGCCATTGATCCAGCAGCAAAAATCAACCTTAGGTTAGATGTTGCAGGCTTTGACTATGCACCTTCAGGTAAATGGCTTCCAGGGATATATGTGGTGCTAGGAGAAGCTTTTTAACTCCCACTTGTTACTTTTTACATTCTTTTCATTCTATTAGTAGAAATGATCACGAAACCGGTTTCTTGTCATTTTAAGTTAAATCTTAAAACAATTAAAAATGGCAGGAGGAAAAGAAACACCCAGACAAAAAATGATCGGGATGATGTATCTCGTATTAACCGCATTATTGGCGCTCAATGTGTCCAAAGAAATTATTAATGCTTTCGTAACGCAAGACGAACAACTATTAACTACAAATAATAACCTTGTTCAAGGGATAAACGAGTTAAGAAATAAGTTCACTTTGTTAGAAGTGGATATGAGTACGAAAGAGAAGTATAAACGTTGGAAACCGAAGGTCGACAGTATTGTAGAGCTATCGAATCAACTAGATGATTACCTGTTAAATCAAAAAAATGAGCTATTATTTCAGTCTGAAAAACAAAAGAACTGGTTTACTAAAAATGGAGCTTCTCAATTAACATCATGGAAAGATTTTGAAACGGTGAGCAATAAGTCAGATTATGATATAGCTACGCGATTATTTGGAGGAGAAAAAGGAAGCGATGGTTACAAGCAGGGAGCTGCGATTAGAAATCAAATGATAAAACTAAGAGATGAATTGATTTTAACGGTAGGCAATTTTACAGAGGGTAGAAATTCATATAGTGTTAATAAACAAAGTTTATCAGATTTAGAAACACTCGAAAAAGCGTTGGAAAAAGAGAAACACCCAGAAAAGGGAAAGCTACTCTCCATTTATCAAACATTGAGTCAGCCCGAAAAACTGAAGAATCATGGAGAAATGCAAGATTGGCAATTAGTAAAGTTTGATCATCAGCCAGTTGTTGGAGCTGTAGGTGTTTTTACAGAACTCAGAAATCAAATTAGAATAGCAGAACAAAAATCATTAGAAACCATTTTCAATAAAATGGAGAATCAAATAACAAAAATAAATAAGGTAGAACCCCAAGTAATTTCAAGTACAAGATATATAAATGTAGGAGATACCATAGGTGTTAAAGTCGGTATAGTTGCTTATGATACTACCGCTTCTTACCCTATCAAGTATACAATTGGAGAAGAAGAGTTGTCGAAGGATAATAATTATTTCACTGTAAGAGGAACTTCAGCTGGTGAACAAAAGGTTGAAGGAACAATTGCTCTGGAAATGGCAGATGGTGTTAAAGAGTTTCCTTGGTCTTTTAACTATAACGTTGGTAAACCACAAGCAACCATTGCTTCGCCTGAGTTAAATGTAT
>CATLPG010000114.1 GCA_950054195.1 uncultured Saccharospirillaceae bacterium | reverse complement strand
ATCATAGAAATGTTGCTCTGCTTTTGTTGTATCTGTATTTGCCTTTAATTGGTTAGATACAAGCAATAATATGCCTATTGTAAATAATAATGTTTTAAATCTTTTCATATGCATGCTGAGTTTCTTGGTTAAAAGTGTGTGGCTTGGTTTGTTTATAGCGGTTAATATTATCAATTATTGCTGCTCATCATGGGCTAATGGTTTCAATGAAAATAGGTTCCTATGTTCTTTGGTTTCTATATTTTGTTCCTTTTGTTTCTTTGATTTTTGATCTTGTTCTTCAATCAATTTATTGTATGTATTAACAGGGAGTTTATGATAACCTAATGACTTTATATACGTTTCATTTCTCATAAGTTTTTGATGCAATTTATATGTATCAGAGTTTTTTGGAATATCACTTACATCTTCGATGTTATTCATTTCCATATTCATACGTAAGAGGTTCGCTAATTTAGCGCTTTGCATTAAATGTGCGTATATGTTATTGGTCTTAAGAAATTCGCTGGAGCCTACTTCAATGCAATTGTTTATAAACTCTAGATCATACAAACCATTCTTTTTTAAATACCCATTCGCCAAATCAATAGCTAAATTGGAAATGATCTGTTTTTTGTTTAAAGGAGTTAAATAAATTCCTGATTGAACAGCTTCGTTTTTTATTTGAAGATAATTTTTATACCATTGGTCAGGTAATTTTGAATGAGAGGTAGTTTCGTAATTGTTTAGTTCTCCATTGGCATCTGGGTAAACAATAAAACTATGATGAGGGGCAAAAGAAAGATAGGCAGTAACTCCTAATTGCTCAGCCAAAATTAAGTAAATAGCGGGTAAGCTATTACATTGCCCTGTCCCAGTTGCTAGGGCTTTTGTTACAAAATAGTTACGGTGATCTTTTTCTCCGCTATAGTCATTAAAATCATAGAAGAAAGGTAAATGTGTTTTATTTGTTTCAACAATTTCTTCGGTTCCTTTCTTTATTTTAATAGATTGTCTTGTGCCTATAAATTGTTGAATAGCTTTGTGAACTGCTTCTGGGTTATTTGGGTCAAGGTTATTTTGATTCATCCATTCTTGGATAAAGCTGACCGATTCATTGATGATACTGTAATATTGTTCTTTTGTTAGATATGGCTCTCCATAAGCACTTTCAACTTGGTAATATGCTTCTGTTAGAGATAATTCTTCTAAACCATTTAATTGATTTTGTATATATTCTAAGGCATTTTTATTAGATGCTAATGTTTTTTCTAAATCTTCTTGTTTCGTGTTTAAAGGGTTTTCATTTTTAGCTTCATC
This sequence comes from uncultured Saccharospirillaceae bacterium, assembly GCA_950054195.1. Lineage (GTDB taxonomy): Bacteria > Bacteroidota > Bacteroidia > Flavobacteriales_D > CAJJDF01 > CATLPG01. The sequence goes on along the minus strand of CATLPG010000114.1, from coordinate 2,227 downwards.
AATTAAGTCGGAAGCATCTATTCCTGCATCTACTTGTGGAGATTGTTGCTTATTTTGAGAGGGAGGTTGATACATGGGGTTATTAGCCATTTGCTCTCTTATAAGAGACATATTTGCTAATTGATTTTGTTGAGCTGTATTACGTGCGTTATAATAAGGAGAGTTAGCTCCATGATACTTTTTTGATAAGCTACGAGAATGCATATCCTCAACTGTCGAATATATTTCTTTTAAACCAGATAAAGTAGGGGAAACAGTAGTCCCCTCAGGTAAGACTCTCATGCCAGGTTCATATTTTACTCCAAATTGAGGAGAAGGAGGGGGTTTAATCCCATAGTATTGCCCTAAAGCACAGTAGTTAGTAGCAATTATTATTACAGCCAATAAGACTTTATATGTCAATTTGAACAACATGGATAAGCAAAATCAACCTCTATAAATATAGCCAACATTTTATCATTTAGAACGGTAAACTTCTTTAATTTTAAATGATTAAGTGGAAGTGCTTAGGAGGATTTGAGTTATTATAACTACTTGTCTAATTTATTCTAGTCTTTATTCTAAAAAAGGTGTAATCATTAAGTTATCTCCTAGACCTCCCCACCAAATAAACACCAACAAAAATAAGGAGGGTAGCTGCCATTTTTTCGAAAGTAATACCAGTGGCAGTGTCTTGGTTGTATGCAATAATTATTCCTATAATCATTGCAAACACAGGTTGCAAATAAATATAGGCAGATACAGCTGTGGGAGGGAGGATGCTTAACCCATAAATATTTAGCAGATAAGCAAAAAATGTAGTAAAAAGAACCACATAGATAATGCCTAGTACAATGTCCCAACCAAAATTAAAGGAACTTTCATCAAAAGCAGCTAAACCAAAAGGAAGTGTATACAGTAAACCAAATGAAAACACCCAAGTTATAACCGTTATGGGCTTGTATTTAGACATTAGTGGTTTAACTAATACCAAATAAACAGAGTATGAACTGGCATTACCGAGTACTAACAAATTACCCAATAGACTAGATTCTGTGGTGGTTTCTTTACTACCTAAAACAATGAGGTAAATAGCTCCAGCTAACCCGAGAGTTATTCCAACCACCTTGTTAATAGTAAATGGGTTTTTTAAAATCAAAAAGGAAAAAATAGAAACCAAAATAGGTGTAGAGGTCATAATAATAGAAGCATCAACAGCAGATGTGATACTGAGGCCCTGAAAAAATAATAATTGGTTCATGGATATGCCAAATAACCCGCATAAAGCTATTCTCCAGTAGTCTTTTTTATGAATGGTTTCTTTAATAAAAAACTTAATGATCCAAAAAAGTGAAAAAGCACCTCCAATTCTCAGTAAAATGAAAAAGTTAGGAGAGAGATAGGTGGGCATAATGCCCTTAGCGATAAAATAATTTCCGCTGTAAATGAGGTTTACAATTAAAACTGCTAAATGAGCAATTAAGGTTTTATTTTTCACTAATAAATTGCTTTAACGCTTCAATTGTTTTTTTACTGTTGCCAATAAATAAATGGTTGTCCTCAATAAATACAGGTCTTTTTAAGAACGTATATTCTTCAAGAATCAGTTTTTTTAACTTCTCATCGGTATAGTCATCATCTGTAAGGTTAAGCTCTCTTAATTTTCGTGCTCGTGTATTTAGTAAATCTTTTGGAGATTCTACCAGTATTCTAAGCTCATCGTATTGATCTTCAGAAATCGGGTTCGTTTTAATGTCCTGTTGTTCCATGTTGTCAACACCAACCTCTTTCATAATTCGTTTGCAGGTATCGCAAGTTGATAGATAATATACTTTCATGGTTTAAATAATTATGCATTTAACTTTTTCCAAAGTAAATCTTTTAACTCTTGAAGTCCAATTTGAGCTACTGATGATATAAATAACGTATCTACTCCTTCTGGTAATTCCCTTTTTATTTCTTGAGTAAGCTCTTCATCTAGCATATCACTTTTCGTGATAGCTAGTACGCGATCTTTATCGAGTAACTCGCGGTTAAATTCTCCAATTTCTCTAACAAGAATTTCGTATTCACTTTTAATGTCATCGCTATCAGCAGGGATCATAAATAGAAGCAATGCATTTCGTTCAATATGCTTTAAAAAACGATGTCCAAGTCCTTTCCCTCTGTGAGCTCCTTCGATAATACCAGGAATATCTGCCATCACAAACGATTGATGGTTTCGGTAAGGAACCATTCCTAAATTTGG
>CATLPG010000113.1 GCA_950054195.1 uncultured Saccharospirillaceae bacterium | reverse complement strand
ATCATAGAAATGTTGCTCTGCTTTTGTTGTATCTGTATTTGCCTTTAATTGGTTAGATACAAGCAATAATATGCCTACTGTAAATAATAATGTTTTAAATCTTTTCATCTTCTTTATTTAATGGTTTCAATGAATAGGCTACTATAGTTATTATAAGATATACTATAGTTAAACTTTTAGGAAACGGGGAATATTTGCAAACATAAATAACATCGCTATCATCGATTAATTAGCCTTCCCTTTTCATAATAATACTCTTTGAGTCTACCATCTTCTCTAATCCACCAAGTTCCATTCCGAACATACAGCTCTTTCCCGTTCCATTGATCTATAAAATCTGCATAATTTTCTATTTCATCTTCTGCTACTTTCAGTATTAAATATTCTCCATTAAAAATTATGCTTCCCTCATTATCCCAATTTGTCCATAGACCTTTTTTAAGACCATGAAAATACTCTCCCTTTACTATCAGGTTTCCTAAATCATTAAATTCCATGTAATCTCCATTTAAAACTCCATCTTTTGTCCTGTAGCTTCTAATCAAGTTTCCGTCAGAATAATATTCCTCGTGATTTATTAAATTTCCTTCTAAAGTAAATTCGCTTCTAATGAGTTTTCCTTTCTTAAAGACCCTGGTGATGCCAAAGTTACCCCAAGAACTATCTTCATTAAGTTTCAATTGAAAATATGTCTGATATAACGAATCAGCACTTACTTTAACAACTTGTTTAACTCTTTCGTTAGTTAAATAAAGATAAGTATCACCATTTTCGGCAACACTAGTATCAGAGTATACCTGACCATAACTAGTTGCAAAGAATAATAAAACTATTTTGATATTAAATATTACAATTCTATTCTTCAATTTTTTCTGCTTTTTCTGTTGTCGTTACTGAACCACTAAATTCATATAGATCTCCTGTGCTCCCAGTGTTACCTGTGACTTGTATAGAGAAGGATGCTTCAGATTCAATGGTAAATGTTAAAACACCTTCTGATATTGTCGCCCCTATTTGATTACCATCCGCCCCAATTACAGTAAAGTAATTTTCTTCTATTTGTCCATCAAAATCTTCTACCTGAACATTAAAGGTAACATCTGTTGTAGAAAATGGTGCTACAAAATCATGAGTGACAGTTGAACCTAGGTCTCCAAAATCACTTGATATTCCGTCAAAATTATTTGTAATAGGTACATCGACCAATACTCTGCTGTTAGGTGTGAAACTTTCGGTTATAATTGCTCCAACAACTACATCAGTATAATTATCTCCTCCAGTAGTAGGGTTGTGTACCGCATAAGCTTTAAGTTCTCCATTCACTAGTAGATTATTTGACCCGTCCTGCTTTGATAAAACTCCATTACCATATTTTTTTTGAACTTCCTTATAGCCAAAATCAGCATTTCCAAAATCATCAGTAGTAAAAATTTTATCCTCATTAGCTCTTATCAAATTTGCTGGATACCTTATTTGAAATGAGGAGGAAGCATTGTTTTTAACTTGATCGTCAGGCACAATTTTTATCATAACTCTTCCATCATTTAAATATTGAAGTCCTGTTACTCTCAATGCCTCTGTACCCTCTAATTCAATAGCGTCTATCACTCTATTCTCACTAAATGCATAAGGGCTATTCCATACAAAATCAGCATAAAGAGGGTCAATAGACAGAGCAAAAACAACCAAGTCAGTATTTCGATTTTCAGCAGTTAACTTGGGGGCAATTTTTTTAATCGTTGTAGTTTTTGTATCAATTACTGTATTAAAATAAGTTTCTTCGGCTTTCTTGGTATGTACTTCTTCAAACTTTCCGTTAGAGAGTGTAATATATGGAGTTTTATCCTCAAGTGTTTGAAATCCTTTAGGTGTATAATCTTTTGTGAACGATACGCTATCGTTGTAAAACAATTGTTGCATTTCAATAGGCATTTCTCTGTAGCCTAATGTGTAGAGCTGAGCCAGTTGGTTTTCTAAGGCAATGTAATCTTCCGATTTTTTGTTTATCTCTGTTTGTTTTAATACTAATCGCTCCAATGTTTGAACTTTCAAGAGCATAGCGTTTAAATTTTTTGGGTCATATTTTAGAGCAGTATTTGCGCAGGTTGAACTGAGTTCTACAAAACAGCATGAAATTTTTTTATTCATCAATGAAATTACAAACTTCAATTATGTGGATACCCACAAGTTATACTATCGATTAACTTTATGTAAATGAGCTCCTTTTGAAATATTGCAAACAATGCTATCTTCTAATTTTGATTAAAATTTCAGAAATTTTGATGTTATTTTTATATCTAATTAGCTTGGCTTTTCTATGTTTACTATAGTTTATCCATATGCCCTCTTTAGAAAAATCATAGGTGTTGTTTTCAATCACTCCCAAAGGTTCACCATCAACTGAAAACTTTTTTTCATAAATTTTACTTATTAAAAAACACTTTCCTCCTCCTTCAACTATTTTTTTTTCGTTGCAATACTTTTCTAAATAAAACCAATCCATTTCTGAATTGACATATATTTTGGTAATTGTATCTTTATTTGAAAACTCAGTATTTAATGACTCATCTAAAAACTTATATTTATTATCAAAATGTATACTTTTTTGTGAAACGGTGTCATTATTATTTTGGGAGAAATTTTTAGCATTGATGGTAAAATTAAATAATACCATTAATAATATTAATTTTCTATCTATCAGTAATAGTTTTAATTTCCGTCCTAATTTGTTTTGGCTCTTTGTCATCATCATTTAATTCGTAATCATTAATAATTAAGTCAGGATATTCCTTTTCTAAACTTTTTTTTAGTTTATCGAAAGGAACCTCTTTCAAAGTAAGAGGATTTTCATACTTTATAGTTATTTCATAAGGAATTTCATTTCTTTCATTAATAATTTTTATTTGATCCTCTATTAATTCTAAGGTAGCTGCTTGAGTTAACGGTTTTTGATTCTTAAGTCTAAGTTCATCATTATTGCCTCCCAATGTTCCAGTTGTATGAGCACCCTCTTGTGTTTTGCCTCGCTTTGCTTTGTAGTAGGTAAGGTTATTAGGGTTTCCAGCACGTTGAGTAGAGCCTTCTAAGTAACTATTAGAGGTAGCAGGTGTAATATTTTTCATAACATTATTAACTTTTTTCGATTCATTTGAATAGCTGACCGCTCCGTAGTCTTTAAAGCGTATATGATTATCATTGGAAGGTTTATCTTCAAATTCAAAATCTACTAAATTACCTTCTACATCAGACTGAGTTGTGACAGTAATCCAAGTAACTCCATTTTTGACCGTTTCACTAAAATGAATTTTTTCTAATCCTTCCAGTTCCACTGCATCAATAAGTCTATTCTCACTAAAAGCGTATGGTGAGTTCCAAGAAAATTCTGCTTGCAAAGGATCAATTGAAAGAGCAAAAACAACTAAGTCAGTATTAATATTTTCAGCAGTTAACTTGGGATCAATTTTTCTAATCTTTTTTGTTTTTGTATCAAAAACTGTATTAAAATAAGTTTCTTCGGCTTTCTTAGTATGTAC
>CATLPG010000112.1 GCA_950054195.1 uncultured Saccharospirillaceae bacterium | reverse complement strand
ATTGTACGCTACTTAATATACCAGAGGGTTACTGTGAAAACCCTATTCATATTCAATGTGATGTTCCCTACAATGGCACTACAATTAATGGGCAAGATGCAATGAACAAATACGGTTGTTCGCCTTTAGATGAGTATGGGAAAGAGAAATTACATGTAATTGATCTTCCTGATAGTGCTTCCATTACTGCAACTCTATCTAATCTAACTGTTAATTTAGATGTATACTTATTAACCGACTCTTGTAGTACAAGCTCTTGTATTGCTTGGGGATATAATACATTAACTCAAGATTCTCTTCCTCCTGGAAGATACTATATTGCTGTTGATGGACAAGGAGTTGATGGTGTGGCAGAAGCTGGAGACTACACTTTAACAGTTACCTGTATAATAAACAGCGATAGTGCTATTGATAGCAACAATAACAGTTCTATTGATGACTTAATACTAAATGCTAATCAAGTAACTATATACCCAAACCCAGCGTACAATGAGTTTACTTTTGAATTTTCTAGTACGATGATTGGAACATACTATTATTCAATTTACGCCCTAGATGGTAGAAATGTAGTTCCTGATGTTCCATTTATACACGATGGAAATAATACTAAAAAAACAGTAACTATTAATGATCTGCCAAAAGGAAATTATTTATTTATACTTCGAAACGATAAAGCACAAATTAGCAAGCGAGTAGTAAAGATTTAATAAGTGGATTGAACTTATTTACTCATGTAGTTTTGCCACTCAATTAACACATATTTATCCCTGTTATTTTCTTTGCGGTATAAAAAACCATACTCGTAACAAAAGAGGTATACATCTCCCTTTGCGTTTTTCCAATAGTGAGTAAAAAAATTTGGGTCGAACCCAAGTGACTTTATTTTTTCTACCCTCACTGTTGATTTACCTGATTTATTGAAGTCTTTTAATAATCTTCTATTGAGTTTAATTTGTAAATCAACTTTCTTGAAAAATGAGTTCTCCTTTTCTTTATTTTTTTCGTAATGATAATTGCTCTTGCAATAGTTATTACAGAACTTCTTCCCTTTTCTGCCTTCAAGAATTTGTCTGCAATTTAAACAATGTACACCTTGATCCATTTAACCGTAGATTTAAACGTTTAAATCTACGATTAATAAACTATCAAATAAAATTTTATTCGTGATTTGCAATAAAAAATGTTAAACAAGCGAATAACTCTTAAGCATTTACTTATCAATAAAGAAAAGTGTATTGGTATTCAATACTACTCAGATAAAACTTTGGACACATTGGTAAAAAGTCTTAAAACCATTGCATGGTCTGATGAATTTTCTATGTACTATTTAGTAAATACGCCAGAAAACTTCAATGCTATATTCGAACTTTTTAAGGGATATGCTTGGATTAATTGTGGTGCACTTTATCCTAATAAAAGAAACACGGGAAGAAATCCAGCTGAAACATTAAAACGATTTTATAATAGAAAAAAAGATGATTGTAATTACAGATTTTGTCCAAACTCTTACGTAGAAAAACTTGAACTCAAACGATATTCATTAAGCACAGCAAAATCTTATATTTCAAGCTTCAAGCACTTTATAAATTATTATCCCTCTTATAAATTGCTAGACATCTCAGAAGAAATGATAAGAGATTATCTATTGATGCTAGTTAAAGAAGGTAAATCAGACTCCTACTTAAACCAAGCGGTTAATAGTATTAAATTTTATTATGAGATAGTTGAGCAAATGCCTAATCGGTTCTACTCTATAGATCGCCCAAGAAAAAAAGAACGGTTACCAAAAGTTTTATCAAAGCAGGAGGTTAAGAAGATAATTGATAACACAAATAATATAAAACATAAATGCATAATAAGCTTAATGTATTCTTCTGGTTTAAGGAGAAGTGAACTTTTAAACTTGAAAGTAAAAGATATAGATAGTGATCGAATGATTCTTAACATTAGGGAGGCAAAAGGGAAAAAAGATCGTATTACCATACTGAGTGAAGCGATACTAATTGATTTAAGGCGGTATTTTTTAGAATGGAGACCACAAGAGTATTTATTTGAAGGGCCTCATGGAGGTAAATACAGTGCTACAAGTTTATTAAATGTAGTTAAGGGTGCTGCTAAAAGAGCCAAGATTAATAAAAATGTTACTCCTCACATGCTTAGACATAGTTTTGCTACTCATTTATTAGAAAACGGTACAGATATAAGATATATTCAAGTTTTACTGGGACATAATAGCACAAGAACGACAGAAATATACACAAGGGTGGCTATTAATAATTTGCAGGCAATAAAAAGTCCATTAGAAATGTTAACTTAGTCAAAAGACATAGTGCGAATAAACACCATAGTGTTTATTCGTATGTTACCCAACATTTGAACAAAAATTGAGAACAGAACTAAAATATATAGAATTAATAAGTGGGTTTACTCACACTGGACCTGCTTGGATTGGACTTGTTTCGTTTTCGAAAAGCGGAAAAACCGTCTATTTTGATGGAAAAGCATTTCAACGAATTGGAAGTGATAGAACTCGTGGAAATTTCTACGATATTGAATCTGGAGATGAATATTGGATTTCAGGAGTAAAGAAAAATATGACTGACAGACATAAATTTGGTGGAGGAAAAATCTTTGTGGAAAAACGGATTTTAAATAAATATTTGCAAGTTATCGACAAAACCGAATTACCAAAAACCGACTACGAATTGACTGAAGTTGATGTTGAAATTCCGATTGAGCGAATTAATGAAATAGAAAACGAAAAATACGATAAACCTGAATTTGGAGCGGATTTGCATTTTAAAGAGCCTAATGAACTGACTGATGCCGAAATTGAATATGTAATATCTGAATTGGTTGAGGATGAAAATAATGCGAAATTTAATAAAGGTAGAAGATTCCTTAAAAGAAAAAGATTGGAATTTGAGGCTGAACTTGAAAAAAGAAAAGTAAAAAACGTTGGGTAATCGAGTAGACGGCTCCGCCAATAAATGACGGAGTGCGCCTCTCACACCACCAAGCGTACGGGTCTCGTACTTGGCGGTTCGTTAATGATGCCGTTTCTTGTAATAATCTATCAAACTGATATATCCCCTTTGTTTAAGTCTATTTATGGTTATTGTAGTGCCTAGTATTGGGCTTTGGGCTACTGCCCAGCCTCCCATTCTTGTTCTACTCCAAGCATATGCTTGTTCTTGGTGTACTCCTAAACGGATAAAATTTTTCCTTTTCCGTTCGGGTTTCTTCCAATGATGCCATATACAGTATCTTAATCGATTCCTTAGCCATTCATCTAACTTTTTAAGTTTAGTATAAATGGAAGATTCCTTGAAGTAATTGAGCCAACCTCTTGTTAACATGTTTAAGCGTGATATACGTTCATCAAAACTCATCGGAATCGTTTTACGTGTTAATCGCTTTAGTTCTTGTTTGAACTTCTGCCAACTCGTTTTTGTTACCACTAGTTGATAAATCCCTCGTTCATTCTTTTTATAGGTAGGTACAAATCCATGACCTAAGATTTCAAAATTATGAGGGTTCCGTATTCCACTCTTTTCTTTGTTTATCGGTAATTTAAGTTTCGTTTCTAAGAAACGCGTTATACTTCTCATTACTCGTTTGGCTGATCTATTACTCTTTACATAAATGCTAAAATCATCTGCATAACGAACCCATTTATGACCTCTTTTCTCTAATACTACATCCAATTCGTTTAGGATAATATTTGATAGTAAAGGGCTTAATGGCGAACCTTGAGGTACTCCTTGGGTTCGTTTATGTAGTTTTCCTTTTAACTTTATTGGAGTTTTTAGAAAATCACGTAATAGCTTTAACGTTCTATCGCATTTTACCTTTTTGTATAGCAATTCTAGTAATAGATTATGTTCTACTTCATCAAAGAAATTCTTTAAATCTATATCTACAACATATTTATATCCTAAGTTGATATAGCTTTGGCTTTGCAATATTGCCTGTTGTGCATTACGGTTGGGGCGAAATCCATAACTATGGTCTTCAAATTCATTTTCGAATATAGGTTGCAATACTTGGTGTAATGCTTGTTGAAACACCCTATCTATTACGGTAGGTATCCCTAACAATCTAGATTTACCTCTTCCTTTAGGTATTTCAACTCCTAATATTGGAGATACTACATAGTTCCCGTTTCTTATTTGGTTGGCGTATTCTTCTCCGTGAACTTGATGAATCGATTTTAGTTCATTTACTTGAACTCCATCTACTCCTCCTATTCCCTTGTTACGATATACCTGCAAATAAGCTCGGTTTAGGTTTTCTTTGCTTAATAATTGGTTTAACATTTTAGTACTCCTTTAGTTGTCTCGCTTGAAATTGGCTATATAGCTGGCTAGAAAACTATCATTATTGCCTGTTATACTCCGTTTTCATTAGAGACCATTAACGTTCAGTCCTTCCTTAATCTGTGAGTCCTCCACTTTTTTTTTCCTCTTTTAGTGGCTCGTTTCCATAAGTAC
>CATLPG010000111.1 GCA_950054195.1 uncultured Saccharospirillaceae bacterium | reverse complement strand
AAAACTCTTTTTTGACATAACTCTGTAAAAATTTTTATATCTCTAATAGTCAAGTTAAAGCCTTGCCCCGCTATAGGGTGTAGTCCATGAGCGGCATCACCAATCAGCACGAATCTCTCTGCTACTACATTTTTAGCGCGAATCAATTGTAGTGGATATACTGCGCTTGAACTTAATGATTCAATTCGTCCTAGCCACTCAAAACTATGCCTCTCTAATTCGTATGCTATCCTTTTTGGATCGTGTCGTGCAGAATTGAACCTGCCCATAGAAACCTCTTTATTATCTGACCAAATTATTGAAGACCTGTAACTCTTTTCATTTTTAATCATAGGAAGAATCGCAAGAGGTCCGCCTGGTAAAAATTTTTCTAAAGCTATATTTTGGTGAAAATTTTTATGCTGTATCTGGCAAACAAAAGCATACTGTTCATAATCTAGTTTCTTTTCCTCTATCCCAGACATTTTTCTGATAACTGAATTTCTTCCGTCTGCAGCTATAATTAAAGAAGCTAATACTATTTTTCCATTATCTAATTTTATTTTAGCTAGATCTTCTTCTTTTTTCTCTATAGAGATAACCTTAGCTTTTATTCTTTTTACGGGCGTTTTTTTCCCATTGTTTTTTATTATATTATTAATACTTTGTAATAAATATGAATTTTCTACAACGTATCCCAGATTAGTAACTAACTTGCTCCTCAAACTTTCCTTAATCTCATTGTAATCAAAATCTAATTGAAATCCTGAGTTCCCATCCTTAATATTTATTTTATTTATTGACTCAGCCTTTCCTTCCAATAATTGCCAAACTCCTTTTTCTAAATAAAATTTACCTGGTCCTGCTGCTATTGCAGTAGTTCTTTTATCTTTTTTTATTATTTCTTCGATAGTTAAAGGATCGATAATCAAAATTTTCATATTTAATTTCTGAAGTGCTAAAGCTGCAGTCAAACCTGAAAGTGCTCCGCCACATATAACTATATCTGATAAAATCATATCTCTTTTATTCACAGAATTTCCAAATCCACCTGTTCATGTTACAATAATAAAAACATGAGTAATATAGTATGACAAAAATTCCTGACAATATAAAATCTTTATCTGCATCAGAAATAGGAAGAAAAGGAATTGAAGAACTAAATTTCATTTTTAGCAGATTAGATAAGCTTAACATTCAATCAGCTAACATCGAGTTTGATCCATCACTAGCAAGAGGTCTAAACTACTACACAGGTGCTATTTTTGAAGTAAAAGCTGATGGTGTGAGTATAGGAAGCATTTGTGGAGGTGGTAGATACGATGATTTAACGGGGATTTTTGGAGTTAAGGATTTATCTGGAGTTGGAATTTCCTTTGGTGCAGACCGAATTTATGATGTGCTTGAAGAATTAGATTTATTTCCCGAAAGTATTTCAAACACACCAAGCATTATGTTTGCAAACTTTGGAGAGAAAGAAGCTGATTATTGCTTATCGTTAGTGTCCGAATTGAGGGAATTAGGTGTTTCTGCTGAATTATACCCAGAAAAAGCAAAAATGAAAAAGCAAATGGGGTATGCAGATACCAAACAATTCCCTTTTGTAGCACTTATCGGATCGAATGAAATAGAAAACGATGAGTTAAATGTTAAAAACATGGAAACTGGTGAGCAAATGAAGCTTACCAAAGAGGAGTTAGTAGAATTTTTAGGAGCGAATGATGAATAAATATACAATAGACCCAGACATAAAAATTAGTCTTTATGAAATTGAAAAAATCATAAAGAATAAAATCCCAATTGAGCTTTCTGATAATGCAAAGCAAAAAGTACTTCGTTCAAGAAATTACTTGAATAATAAATTAGCAGAAACCAATGATATTATTTACGGGATTAACACTGGTTTTGGTGCACTGCATAACACGATTATTTCCAATGATAAACTTGAACAACTTCAGGAGAACTTAGTTATTTCACATGCCTGCGGACAAGGAGATAAAGTTCCTTTGCGAGTTGCTAAAACGATGATGTTTTTGAAAATCAAAAGTTTATCACATGGTTATTCAGCTATTGGTTTAAAGACATTACAGTTACTTATTGATCTATTTAACAATGATGCTATACCAGTTGTTTATAAGCAAGGGTCGCTAGGTGCTTCGGGAGATTTAGCACCTTTGGCACATTTATCCTTACCTTTAATTGGAAGGGGAGAGCTTTATTACGATGGTGAGATCAAATCTGCAGAACACGTTTTAAAGCGTTTAAATCTTAGTAAGGTACGTTTGTTCTCCAAAGAAGGATTAGCCTTACTAAATGGTACTCAGTTCATGCAGGCATACGGTGTTTGGATATTGCTAAGGGCACATCGATATTTTAAAACGGCAAATATTATCTCTACAATTGCTCTAGAAGGATTTAATGGTAATAAGCAGCCCTTTTACCCATCCATTCATAGTGTAAGAGGACATAAAGGTCAAATTGCGGTATCTGAGCAGGTGCTTTCTATTTTAGAGGGCAGTGAAATTATTGATCAAGAGAAAAAAGATATTCAAGATCCTTACACCTTTAGGTGTATTCCACAAGTTCATGGAGCATCAAAGGATGTCATTGACTATGCTACTTATGTGTTTGATATTGAGATTAATTCTGTAACAGATAACCCAATGGTTTTGCCTGATGAAGATGTTATTATTTCAGGAGGTAATTTTCATGGACAACCTTTAGCTATGTCACTTGATTCACTCTGTTTAGCAATAGCAGAAATAGGAGGGATAAGTGAAAGAAGAACTTATAAGTTATTATCTGGACAACGTGGATTACCGCCATTTTTAGTAAAAAATTCAGGGGTAAACTCAGGGTTTATGATTGCTCAGTACACAGCTGCTGGAATTGTTAGTCAAAACAAACAATTATGTACTCCTGCTGTTATCGACTCTATTGACTCATCGAATGGACAAGAGGATCATGTGAGTATGGGAGCTAATTCAGCAACTAAATGTTATCAGGTGAGTGATAATGTACTTAGCATTTTAGCTATAGAACTATTTACTGCGGCTCAGGCATTAGAGTTTAGAAGACCATTAAAATCTTCACCTTACATAGAAGAAATCATGGAAAAGTACCGTGCCGAAGTTCCTTTTATAGAAAATGATGTCGAAATGTACATCTATATGAACAAAACAAAGGCATTTCTAAAGAAAGAGTTCTTAAATGAAGCCTAAAGTTTATGTCATTCCAGGTTTTGGGATGAATGAAAGACATCTTAGAGGACTCAAGTTTGATGGTTACCAAGTAGAAGTTCTAGAGTGGGAGTCTATCTCAACAATAAATACTTATCAAGAATACGCTGAAAAGGTATTCTACCCAAAAATTGATAGAGAAAAACCTTCAATAATTGTCGGATATTCGATGGGAGGGATGGTTGCTGTGGAACTGGCAGAAATGATACATGCTAAAAAGCTTATTTTAATTTCATCTGCTAAAAACAGAAACGAGTTACCTCAAAAAAAATTAACCCTTATTAAAATTCTTGGTGGTAAACGGTTGGGGACAGCAAAAATGTTGAAAAGGCTAACGCCTCTTGCTAAAATGATGGGAAAAGAATACTTTGGGTTATTACAAGCCTCTTTAAAAGATATCCCAGAAGGAATTATCTCATTTGGTATTGAAGCGATGATTCATTGGGATAGAATAGATGATCCCTCCATTAAGTATTTACATATACACGGAAAAAAAGATAGATTGCTACCAATTAAACATGTATCAAACAAGGTTATATTACCTTATGGACACTTTTTGCTTTCTGGGAGTGGAATTAAAAGAGTAAACGAGAGAATTGAACGTTTTTTAAATTAACTAACACCAAAAATTTTCAAAATACTCTTTTTTCTTGGCTTGATACTTGTATTGTTTTCTTTGTTAAATTGTGCGATGATATCTTTTTCGTAAGGTTTAAAGAATTCAGGATCAAAATTAGCATCTTTTAACTCAACCATTACTTGACTAATAGGTGTTTGATTTTTAATCCACTGATCACAGATTTTATGACGAATACGAATTCCAAATACATTAATACCTAACAATGCTTTAGAGCTACTATCATAAATAGCCCTAAATGAAATATGCTTTTCTGGATGCTTCCAATAAAATACAGATTCATTTTCTTTAGGTTGGTTTAAAACGGTGCCATATGTTTGATATTCAATATCCATGAACTTTGCCGAATTAAACCAAACTCCTGGTTCATAAGCCATTTTGTTACCTGTTAAAGAGCGAGCAACAGTTTCTCCCATCATACGACCAACATACCAAACAGCTTCTATAGGTCTTCGGTTCGGAACAGTTTCTGTTACTTCAGCACAATCTCCAATGGCATATACATTAGGAATGTTTGTTTCTAGGTATTTATTAACTTTTATACCTCTTCCAATTTCTAAATCTGTATTTTTTAGAAAATCAACGTTTGGATGAACCCCAGCAGTTAAACCAACTAATTGACATGGAATTATCTCTCCTTTTTTAGTGATGATTTCTTTTACTCTGCCGTTATCATCAGCAATGATCTCTGCTAACTCTTCTTCTAAACGTAAGTCAACATGATGATCTTCTATCATGTGTTTAGAAATCATATC
>CATLPG010000110.1 GCA_950054195.1 uncultured Saccharospirillaceae bacterium | reverse complement strand
CTTCTTCAAGATATTTTGCACTAATATATAACTTAGTAATTCTTTCTGTTTTTGGGTTGGAAGATCTTACGAAGGATACTGGCTTTATGTCTGGAGGAGAACTAAAGCGACTATCCTTGGCTAAAGTTCTTTTTGAAAAACCTGATGTGTTAATTCTGGACGAACCTACAAATCATCTAGATTTAGATATGATAGAATGGTTGGAAGAATACTTATCTGGAAATAACATTACATTGTTTATGGTTACACATGATCGTTACTTTTTAGATCATGTATGTGATGAAATCATTGAGTTAGAAGAAAAACAAATATTCAAATACAAAGGAAACTTTAGCTATTACCTCGAGAAAAGAGAGGAACGACTAGCAAATACGCAACAAGAAATCGATCGAGCAAACAATCTTTTTCGTAAAGAATTGGATTGGATAAGAAGACAACCAAAAGCTAGAGGAACTAAAGCTAAATCTAGAGTAGACGCTTTTCAAGACTTAAAAAAAGTAGCTACTCAAAAAATTGACGAAGACAAATTAACATTATCAGTGAAGTCTCAACGTATGGGGACTAAAATTCTTGAATTTCATAATGTTTCTAAAACGTTTGGGGATAAAAAAATATTGAACAAATTCAATTATGTTTTCAAGCGATATGAAAAAATAGGAATCGTAGGAAAAAATGGTGTTGGAAAAACTTCTTTCATTAATTTGATATTAAACGACATGACTCCCGATCAAGGAAAAATAGTTGTTGGAGATACCATATCATTTGGATATTATGAGCAAAAAGGGTTAAAGTTTAAGGAAGGTAAAAAAGTTATAGAAGTTGTTAAAGATATCGCGGAATACATCCCTTTAGAAAAAGGTAAAACAATAACAGCTCTTCAATTATTAGAACGTTTTTTCTTCTCTAAAGAAACTCATTACCAACTAGTAGATAAATTGAGTGGAGGAGAGAAAAAAAGACTTTATTTGCTCACCATCCTGATGAAAAATCCTAATTTCTTGATTTTGGATGAGCCAACAAATGATCTCGATATATTTACCATTTCAGCATTAGAAGAGTTTTTAGAGCAGTTTACTGGTTGTGTAATAACTGTTTCTCACGATCGTTACTTTTTAGATAAAATTTGTGATCATATATTCTATTTTAAGGGTGAAGGAAAGGTTAAGCCTATAAACGGAAATTATTTCGCCTACCGCCAAGAAGTATTAGATCAGCAAAAAAAGGAAGCTAAAGAAACTTCTCTAGAGGATAAAGAAAGAAAAAAGTCAAACAAAGCTTCTTACGAACAACGAAAAGAGTATAACAAACTCGAAAAAGAAATAGAAAAGCTAGAGTCAAAGAAAACAGAGCTTGAAAGTCAATTAAACAATTACTTAAATGACCACGAACAATTAACCAAGCGTTCTAAGGAGATCGAAGAAATAATTAATAAAATTGATACCAAAACCGAGCGATGGATGGAACTAGCAGAATTAGTAGATTAGCAGGTTTTTTTAGTAGTGGACAATCTGTTTCTACCGCAGTAAAATAAAATGACCTTTTTTAACTTGCGTATCAATATTGTCTAGTTCGTCATATTTTAATCTGTAGCTATAAACACCAGATGGTGCTTCAGCGTTATTGATTAATCCGTCCCATCCTTTATCATAATTATCTGTTTCAAAAACAAGCGTTCCCCAACGATCAAAAATAGTAAAGTTGTAACTCTTTAATTCCGCAACAATACTTGGTTTGTATTCATCGTTGAAACCATCATTATTTGGAGTAAAAGCATTAGGGAAAAACATATAATTACATGTTTCATTAGCATAAAATTCTTTCGTTGCCAAACAACCAGAACTATCAGTAGCAGTTAGTGTGTAATATTGTTGATTTTCAATATATATTGATTGACCACTTTGTCCATCACTCCATGAATAAAACATATATCCATCTGGAGCAATTACTAAATCTTTAGCACAAAATGAAAAATCGTTTGGAGATGATAACTCATTTGGATTTACTTGGATATTAAATGTTATTGGTATACTAAAACATCCGTTTCTTTCAGCTGTTGCTATTAAATTAGCAGTTAGAGTATCTGTACCAGTATGGGGAGTTGTAAATGAAGGAATATCACCAGTCCCATTATCTAATATGCCAACATTAGGATTGTCATTAGTCCAAGATACTACAGCGTTAGGTATAGTAGATGTAAAACCAGGTAGCGAGACTGTTTCTAAAGCACAAACAATAATATCATCAAGAGGAGATAAAATGGGTTTTGGTTTTACAATAATGTCAAAAGTTAATGTATCACTTAAGCAAAAACCAAAATTGGCAACAACATCAACTGTTGCATAGTTCGTGTCAATATTATTTCCAGGAGCTGTAAATGAAGGTAAATTTCCTGTTCCAGTATTGGTAAAAGAATTGTTGGTTTCTGTCCAGCTAATGATTGCGTTAGTTGGAGATACAGTAAAAGGAGTAGGGTTTACCATTTCAGTTTGACAAGCAATTATATCTTGATAAGGAGCTAAACTGGGAGTGGGATTTATAGTAATAATGTAACTCATAGGACTACCTGTGCATCCGTTTTCGCTAGCTGTTGTTGTTATTACAGCATTAATTTGAGTAGGATTATTTACAACATTAAAAGGTTGAATATTACCAACACCGTTACTAGGGATACCAATACTTGGTTCCGTATTTGTCCAAGTAATTGTAGGGTTCGTTCCAGAAGTTTGAAAGTCAACTAAATCTAATGTTTCATTTCCGCATGCTCCTGTATCATTGATTTGTATAATTTCAGGTGTATGATTTATAGCTATAGTAAATTGTTCACTAAAGCTAGTACAACCGTTAAGTTCAGCAGTAGCACTTATAAGTCCACCTTTAATTGTAGGATCAGGATTAATAGCTGTAAAAGAAGCTATATTTCCAGTTCCACTGCTAGCCAAGCCATAGGTAGAATCAGAGTTTGTCCATGTAATAGTAGCTGAAGCTGGTGTTACATTAAAATTTGGAACCATAACAGAGTTTCCAGAACACGCAACAATATCATCCATATTACCAATGGTAGGACGTGGTTTAATTGTAATATCAAATGTTTCAGTAGGGCTATCGCAACCATTGATAGAGGCAACAACATCAATCGTTCCAGTAATATTAGCACCAGAATTATTGGTAGAGAAAAATGGAGGAATATTACCTGAACCAGAACTAGGTAAACCTATGCTTGAATTTGTATTAGTCCATGTTGTAGTACTTCCTGGAATATCTACTTGGAAGGGAGGAATTCCTGTTAAGTTTCCTGCACAAACTTCAATATTAGGAACAGGTGTAATATTTGGTGTGGGGTTAACTGTTATAACAAAAGTTTCATTATTGCTTGTGCAGCCATTCAACGTGTTTGAATAAGTAATCGTCCCACTTATAGGATTTGTACTTGGGTTATTAGCTATAAATGAAGGTATAGAGTCAACACCATTCATTGCTATACCAATGTTGATATTGGAATTTTGCCATGATGAGGTACCTCCAGAAGGGGAGCCTTGTAGCAGAATTGAAGGAATATTTTCACCGTTACAAACAGTTGTGTCGTTAATAGGTAGGGCAGTTGGAGCAGGATTAACTTGTATATTAAATTGTTCCGAAGAACTACTACATCCATTAAATGTTCCAGTAACAGTTACTGAGCTACTGATTGCACTAGATTGATTGTTAGATGCTGTGAAATTAATGGATGTTCCATTGCCGTTTGCTCCCAAACCAATTGAGGTATTAGAATTTGTCCAATTATATTGTGTTCCAGTAACATTACTGTTAAATGTAACCGTTAGCGGTTCGTTTTCACAGAGTGTAGTATCAATTATAGGAGTAATTGAAGGAATTGGATTAATTGTTATATCAAAAGTGTCTTTTGTACCAGGGCAAGTTCCTTCGGTAGGAGTAACTATTATTTGTGCTGTTATAGGTGCATTTGTAGTGTTTGTAGCGGCAAAACTCGCAATATCTCCAGTTCCAGAAGCCGCTAAACCTATTGCAGTATTGTTATTCGTCCATGTAACACTTGCTGTTCCCGGAGTAGGATTAAATGAAGGGACTGAAACCGTTTGTCCAACACAGGCATTAATATCTGTTGTAGGTGATACAGTAGCTATTATTGCTGGTGATACGGTTGCAGTTTGCGTTTCTATGCATCCAGAGAATGAACGACAATAAACGGTGTATGTATTTGGTGTTAAGCCAGTAAATGTAGGGCTAGCTCCATAAGTTACACCGTCTAATGAATAGTCAACATTAGTTTGATTAGTGTAAACTGTTAAAGCTCCATCATTGCCTGTACAAGAATTAACAGTAGTAATGCTGTCAATGCTAAATGGTTCAATCGTAGGATGTTCAGCACCAAAACTTACTCCGCCAGTAGCAATACCATTAGGACCTGGAACTAAATTATTATAATCACCATCAAATTTGTAATAAGCTAGTAAGCCAGGTTCAGTGGCATAAGTTGGTAAATCATTCATGTTCGCAGAAATCTGAGCTTGTGATCGAGCAACATTCCATATTCTTAACTCATCAATATCACCATCAAAATACTCACCAGGATTAACACCATAATTACCTATTCCACCATTAAACCCCCCAATA
>CATLPG010000109.1 GCA_950054195.1 uncultured Saccharospirillaceae bacterium | reverse complement strand
CAGTGATGCTTTTGAGGCCGCTGGGAAGCTGGAGTCGATGGCGCACGAAGGAGACCTCGGCACAAGTAATGAAGTTTTTAACGAGCTGGAGCACAAACTGGTGAACCCGTATAATGATCTGTTAGTATCATTCCCTGTTTTGCTAACTGATCAATATGTGGAGTTTCAATAAATTTTTGACCAAAAATTCCTAATTCTCCATATCCTAGATCATCAGCCAAAATAAAAACAAAATTGGGTGATTCACTTGTTTTTTCTTTTGGTGAACATGAAAACAAAAAAGACAAGAGAATGATAAAAATTAATGATCTATTTCCCATAATGCTAAAATAATAAAACCTCAACTAAAAATTGAGGTTAAAATGGTGATCGCGACAGGATTCGAACCTGTGACCGTCTGCTTAGAAGGCAGATGCTCTATCCAACTGAGCTACTCGACCGATAAATGCGGATGCAAATTTAATATTCTAGAAGTAAAAACCAAAATACTTTTGCAAAATCATCATTTACTCCTCAGAATCATCACCTGGAAGTGTTTCTCCATCTATTGATTCGTATTCTTCATCTTCGTCTCTATCAGCTTTTTCTATCTTCGCAACAGCAGCAATGCTATCGTTTGAACCTTTTAACTGAATTAATCGAACACCTTGTGTTGCTCTTCCCATCACTCGAAGATCACTAATTCTTAATCGGATGGCAACCCCATTTTTACGAATAATCATTAAGTCATCCTCATCTGTAACATTTTTGATAGCAATTAACTGCCCTGTTTTATCTGTTACGCTAATTGTTTTAACTCCTTTTCCACCTCTTTTTGTTACACGATAGTCTCCTATAACAGAACGCTTACCGTATCCGTTTTCAGAAACAACTAATACATTCGCTTGATCGTCTTCTACACAAATCATTCCTATTACTTCATCTCCCTCAGCTAAATTAATACCTTTTACTCCAGAAGCTGTTCTACCCATCGGACGAACATTTTGCTCGTTAAAACGAATTGCTTTACCAGAACGTACAGCAATCATAATTTCGTTTGTACCGTTTGTCATTTTAGCCTCTAACAGCTGATCGTCTTCACGGATGGTAATTGCATTAATACCATTCGTTCTAGGACGAGAATAAGCCTCAAGACTAGTTTTCTTAACGATACCTTTCTTAGTACACATAACAATGTAGTTATTGTTAATGTAATCTTCGTCTCGAAGGTCTTGCGTTGCAATATAAGCCATTACTTTATCATCTTGCTCAATATTAATCAAGTTTTGGATGGCTCTACCTTTAGATGTTTTGCTTCCTTCTGGAACTTCAAAAATTCTCATCCAGAAACATTTTCCTTTTTCAGTAAATACTAATAGGTAATTATGGTTTGTTGCAACGAATAAATTCTCAATAAAATCTTTATCTCTAGTAGTACTTCCTTTGGATCCTACTCCACCTCTATTTTGAACTTTATATTCATCTAATGATGTTCTCTTAATATATCCTGCATGAGAAATTGTAACAACCACTTCGTTGTCTGGAATTAAATCCTCAATTCTCATTTCATTTGCAGAATATTCAATTACTGATCTTCGCTCATCTCCGTACTTATCTTTCACTTCGATCAACTCATCCTTGATAATATTCATTCTTCGATCCTCACTACCTAAAATATCTTTTAAGTCTGCAATCGTTTTCATCAACTCATCATACTCTGCTCTTAATTTTTCTTGCTCAAGACCCGTTAATTGTCTTAAACGCATTTCAACAATTGCACGAGCTTGTATTTCAGATAGCTCAAAACGTTCAATTAACTTCTCTCTAGCTTCTTCAGGACTCTTAGAGGCTCTAATTAATTTGATTACTTCATCAATATTATCAGACGCAATAATTAATCCCTCTAAAATGTGTGCTCTTTCTTCAGCTTTCCTTAATTCATATTTTGTTCTACGAATAACTACATCATGACGATGTTCGATAAAGTAATGAATTAGTTGTTTTAGGTTAAGCATTTCTGGCCGACCATCAACCAAACAAATATTATTAACCGAAAAAGATGTTTGAAGTGCTGTATACTTAAAAAGTTTATTGAGTACAACATTAGGAATAGCATCTCTTTTTAATTCATAAACGATACGCATTCCATTTCTATCCGATTCGTCTCTAATATCTGAAATTCCAGTAAGTTTCTCATCATTAACTAAGTCAGCGGTTTTCTTAATCATTTCCGCCTTATTTACCTGATAAGGAATTTCTGTAACAATAATAGCTTCTCTTCCCTCTCTAATTTCTTCGATAGTAGCTTTCCCTCTCATCACGATACGCCCTCTACCAGTTTCAAAAGCTTCTTTTACACCTTCGTAACCATAGATAACTCCTCCAGTTGGAAAATCTGGTGCCTTCACATACTCCATTAATTCTGAGATTTCAATATCTCTGTTATCTATGTAAGCAATAGAAGCATTAACTACTTCTGTTAAGTTGTGAGGAGCCATATTAGTAGCCATACCTACTGCAATACCTGCTGCTCCATTAACTAATAACCCTGGAATACGTGTTGGTAAAACCGTTGGTTCTTGCAACGAATCATCAAAGTTTGGTGTAAAGTCAACCGTTTCTTTATCAATATCAGAGAGCATTTCTTCAGCAATCTTTCTTAACCTAGCCTCTGTATAACGCATCGCTGCAGGCGGGTCACCATCTACAGAACCAAAGTTCCCTTGCCCATCAACTAATGGATAGCGTAACGACCAATGCTGAGCCAAACGAACCATTGTATCGTATACAGATGTATCTCCGTGCGGGTGATACTTACCTAATACTTCCCCTACGATTCTTGCAGATTTTTTGTATGACTTATTAGAAAGTACTCCTAAGTCCAGCATTCCATATAATACTCTTCTGTGAACTGGCTTTAGACCATCCCTAACATCTGGAAGTGCTCTAGAAACAATAACCGACATCGAATAATCGATGTAAGCTGATTTCATTTCTTCTTCAATGTTAATTTTAATTATTCGTTCATCTGACATAATAAACCATCTATTTTTGACTGGAAATCCAGTTATTTAACCTTAATAACTGCCACATTTTGCATAAATATGACATATTTACCGTGTGAATTCTACGGATTTTTTCAAGATGACCAAAATACTATAAATATTGATGCTTTCAAGGCTAAAACACATTCAATTGCTAACAAAATTCTGTTAATAAAGCAAATTGGAATATTTTTTGATATATTCAAATAAAGCATACTTTTAAATTTACGTCTCGTTATGTATATTAAATGAGACTCAAACATATTATTATGGAAGCAAATTTTTCACCACGGGTTAAAGACGTGATTACGTTTAGCAAAGAAGAAGCTTTACGTTTAGGTCATGACTATATAGGAGTTGAACACCTTTTACTAGGTATAATTAGAGAAGGAGAAGGCATCGCTGTGAAATTAATTCAACAAATGGGATTAAGTTTAGTTGAGTTAAGGAAGCAAATTGAATTAATCTCTAAACCAAACAAAACAATGTCTGTTTCTTTAGGAAATATTCCTTTATTGAAGCAAGCAGAGAAAGTTTTAAAGATTACTTATTTAGAAGCAAAGCTTTTAAAGAGTAATATTATTGGTACGGAGCATTTATTATTATCTATTTTAAAAAATGAAGATAATATCGCTACACGTATCTTAAATGATAATGACATTACCTACGATAAAATTATTGATGCATTAGGTGAGTTAGAAGATCATCAAATTGATTTTAAAGCTGATTATCCAGACGCTAATGATGGTGAAGGAGATACAGGTGGATTTTCTGGCGGAGGTGCTGGTGGTGCTAGAAAAGCATCTGATACGAAATCGAAAACTCCAGTATTAGACAATTTTGGAAGAGACTTAACAAAATATGCTGAAGAAGGAAAGCTAGACCCAGTTGTTGGTCGTCAAGAAGAGATTGAGCGTGTATCACAAATTTTAAGTAGAAGAAAAAAGAACAACCCTATTTTAATTGGAGAACCAGGAGTTGGTAAATCTGCTATTGCAGAAGGTTTAGCACTTCGTATTGTTCAACGTAAAGTTTCTAGGGTTTTATTTGATAAAAGAATTGTTACCCTTGATTTAGCTTCTTTAATTGCAGGTACTAAGTATCGAGGACAATTTGAAGAGCGTATGAAAGCTGTAATGAATGAATTGGAAAAGTCTCCGAACATTATTCTTTTCATTGATGAGATTCATACAATTATTGGTGCTGGTGGAGCTTCTGGCTCAATGGATGCATCTAACATGTTTAAACCTGCTCTAGCTAGAGGTGAAATACAAGTAATTGGTGCTACCACACTAGATGAGTACCGTCAATATATTGAAAAAGATGGTGCATTAGAAAGAAGGTTTCAAAAGGTATTGGTTGAACCAACAACAGTTGAAGAAACAATCCAAATACTAGAGAACATTCGTCCAAAGTATGAAGATCATCACTTAGTAACATACACTTCAGAGGCAATTGAAGCTTGTGTAAAAATGACTGCTAGATACATTACTGATCGTTTTTTACCGGATAAAGCTATTGATGCCCTGGATGAAGTGGGATCTCGTGTACACATTACGAACATTAATGTTCCTCAATCTATTATAGATATTGAGGCTGAGATTGAAGAAATCAAAGAAGAAAAAACCAAAAAAGAATTTCATTCGTTGCTTCCTCACATAAAAACTCCTGTACCTTCTGGTGATGAAGATGAAGAAACTATTCCAGAAAGTACTGGATTACAACTGAAAATGGCCTTTGATGATGCAAAAATAAAAGTTAAAGG
>CATLPG010000108.1 GCA_950054195.1 uncultured Saccharospirillaceae bacterium | reverse complement strand
GTAAGTTTTTTGCACAAAACATGATGTATCGTCATACGATTACTGTATACGACCGTTCGTTTAATAAAATTAAGACCATTTCGGATGAGGTAAAGCTCAAGGATTTTGGATATTCACAATACCTTGGGACTTACTTAGGCTCACCCGTGGAGTGTGCTTTTAGCCATGATGGAAAATATGCTTGGATTTCTAATTACGAAATGCGAGGAGGAAAAAGCACAGAATTTAATAGACCAGGCTGTGATGGATGTTCTGGAAAGCAATACGACAATAGCTTTGTTTATAAAATTAATACTTCGAGTTACGAAATTGAAGAAGTGATTGAAGTTGGTGCTGTTCCAAAATTTTTGGCTGTAACGCCCAATAACAAATATGTATTAGTATCAAACTGGACAAGTGGAGATGTTAGTGTAATTGATACGAAAAAGAACAAAGAGATAAAACGTATCCCCGTTGGTCGGTTTCCAAGAGGTATTGATGTAAACAACAGAAGTACGTATGCTTATGTTGCTGTTATGGGATCAGATAAAATCGCAAAAATTAATTTAATAAACTTTAAAGTTTCTTGGATTAAAGATTTAGGAAGTGGTCCAAGACATATATGTATTTCTCCTGATGATCAAGACCTCTATGTTTCCATTAACAATGAAAGCAAAGTACTCAAAATTGATTTGAATACCCATAAAATCAAAAAAATTAAAACAGGTATTGCTCCACGATCAATGACACTCTCTGATGATGGGAAATTTTTATATGTTGTAAACTACCAAAGTAACACCATGTCGAAAATTGAAACTCAAAACATGGATGTAGTGGATAAACACAGCACAGGAACTCACCCAATAGGTATTACTTTTGATGGTGCTAAAAAAAATATTTGGGTTGCTTGCTACACCGGTAATATCATGATTTTTCATGATGGTTATTACGATGAAAAGGAAAATGAGTCTGCCCCTCTTATTGCTTCTAGAAAAGGAAACTCCTTACTTGGAATAGCAGGTAGATATATTCAACCTGCAGAAGAAACCCCTACATGGTCGCTACGAGAAATGGCAGATATTGTTGAGGAGACAAAAAAAGAGATTAATGTATATAGCTATAATGATTTTTTAGATGAAGAAAACAAATTAAAATCAGAAGAAGTAAAACTCAAAAAGCTCGAAGAAGAAAGCTTAGGAGCTATAAGAGATGGGCAAAAAGCATTAGAAGAAAAAAGAGCAGATCTTTTAAACAAAACAATCCTTGAAGCAGAATCATATAATAACAAAGAGAAAAGTGAAGCGAAAGACAACCTGTTTGATCATGCGTCAAAAAGTATTGAACTCGCTAACCAGCTTAAGTTGATGAGGGATGCTAAAAAGAAACAATTAGCAGCAATTAAAAAAAATAAAGAAGAGCTCCTTTTTTCTCGTTTAGGTGAAGCTAAATCTAAAAAAGAAGCATTTTTGGATTCAAAAAATGAGGAATACCAAAGACATAAAAAGAATAGTATTGCACTAGCTAATTTTCTACTGGAAAAAGAAAAAAATCTTGAGCAGTTAGCAATTGAAAATAAAGAAAAGAGAACAGCGTTTTTATTCAAAAAAATAGAAGAAGCAACTGAGTACAAAAAAGAGTTAAATAAAAAACTCGAAGAAGAAAAAGAAGAAAGTGTTTCGTTGGGTAAAAGTCTAATTGAAAAAAGTAAAATTGAAGCTGCTGAAAAAATAAGGGAAGAAAACATTCGATTAGAAAAGTTAAAAGATGCTAAACTAAAAGAAGAAGCCACTAAAAGAAGAAAAGAGAAACTTTT
The DNA here is from genome assembly GCA_950054195.1 of uncultured Saccharospirillaceae bacterium. Lineage (GTDB taxonomy): Bacteria > Bacteroidota > Bacteroidia > Flavobacteriales_D > CAJJDF01 > CATLPG01. Next base: position 3,032 of record CATLPG010000108.1, on the reverse strand, counting down.
AAAAGAAAAAGAAGAGCGAAAATCCATCGACAAGGAAGAGAATAAGAAAGATCAATTTGAGTTACTTTTTGAATACTTAGAAGATGCCCAAAAACAACAGGATAAAATAAAGAAAAACACGCTTAAGCAAATTGAAAAACACACAGAAGAAAGTTTGGCTTATGCTGAGTTAGTTTATGAAGAACAGCAAAAAAGAAAAGCGCTTGAAAAGCTTGAAACAGTTAATAGCAAAGAAGAAGATCGATTAGCAGCTCTTGAACAAAAAATTGCTAGAAAAGATTTATTAAGCGATATTAAAGATCTTCAAAAAGAGTACAACGAACACATTAAGCAAAGCATCACTTATGCAGAAAAGCTATTAGCAAAAATTGAAGAGCAAGAAAAAGTACTTGGAGAAAAAATAATTGCTAAAGAATCTAAAAAGCAGCTTGCTGAGATGAAATCTTTAGAGAAAGTGACAACCACCTCAACAAAAGAAACTAAAGAGGAAAAAGAAGTTGAGAAGCCTAAAGAAATTAAAAAAGCAACACAAAAAATAGATACTAAAATTGATGAAGGTGCTTACTATGCAGTAGTTGGTAGTTATGGAGAAAAGAAACACGCCATTAGAAAACAAAAGAAGTTCATAAAGAAAGGATTTGATAATACAGACATCATTTATAACAAATCAAGAGGTCTTTACTATGTATTCGTTAATCAGTTTGACTCTAGAGAAGCTACTCAAGATTATGCTGATGAAAAAGGAATTGATGTTTGGATATTTAATAAAAAATAAGCCTTTAAAAACAACTTCTGTTCAATTAAATCGTTTGTACTTGCAGATATCCAACAAATTATCCATGAATAAATTTTTACTAGTAATTGTATACTTACTTACCCTTTCAACAGGTATTAGCCAAACAAAAATTTATACCGGTAACTCAACCAGTACATTTGATTGTAAATACACCATAGAGGAAGGTAAAATATATAAGGGCGACTCGAGAAGTACTTTTAAGTGTAAATACAGCATAACAAATAACGGTGTGTTTGATGGTGACTCAAGAAGTAGGCTTGATCAACTTTATACGATAGCTGGTAATAAATTATACAAAGAACGATCGACTAGTTCATTTGATGTAAAATACACGATTACTGACAATAAAATTTATAAAGGAAACTCCACCAGTACGTTTGATTGCCTATATACGTTTGAGGATAATAAAGTGTACGAAGGTGATTCGCAAAGTACATTCGATTGCGTTTATACCATAGATGGAAACCACATATACAATGGAGATTCCAAAAGCACCTTTGACATTGCTTATTCCTTTGAAAGCGATGAAAACCTCTTTGATTCGTTTGAATCTAAAATTTGGTTTCTTTTACTTTTTGATTAGTTAGATTGTCTACTCTTTTTTGTCTCTTCAAAAACATGTTTGAGTACAGTTATATGATCTTTTGTTAGTGCTACATTTCTACGTTCACAAACTTTTTCAGCTACTTCCATTGCTTTATCGAAGTTATACTCACTTCCTTTTTCCATTCCCCAGCTAAACGATGGAATAAATTTTTCTGGAAAACCTCCACCAAAAACATTTGCATTAACCCCAACAACTGTTCCCGTATTAAACATGGTATTAATGCCACTTTTGGAGTGATCACCCATAATGAGTCCGCAAAACTGTAAATCGGTAGACACATACTTTTGTTCCAAGTAACTCCAAGCTTTAACCGTTCCATAGTTGTTTTTTAGGTTAGAGTTATTGGTATCCGCCCCAAGGTTGCACCACTCCCCTATTACCGAGTTTCCTAAAAACCCATCGTGCCCTTTATTGGAATACCCTTGGATAACTGAGTTATTTACTTCACCTCCAACCTTACTAAATGGACCAATAGTTGTGGGACCGTAAATTTTAGCTCCTAGCTTTAAAACTGATCCTTTAAGCATAGCAAGGGGTCCCCTAACAATAGATCCTTCCATGATTTCTGCACCAGCTGCCACATAAATTGGACCAGCAGTTGAATTGAGAATGGCACACTCTACTGTTGCTCCTTTTTCGATGTAAACCTCATCACCAATGATGGTGTTGGTTTTAGATGGTTCAATAAACTGCTTATTTTTCTTTATTCGTTTTAAATCAGCTTTTATTTCTTCGCCATTTAAACGAAAGATATCCCAAGGGTGATTAATTTGACTAAAATCTACTTCACTTTCTATCTTTTTGAAATTCTTTAAAAATTCATTTGGATTTTCATCAATTGGAGGTAATGGGTGTATGGCAATTACATTTCCTTCTTTTAGTAAAATTTGGTTTTCTCCGAGTTCAGAAATTTCTTCTATCAAGTCCTTGCTTGGTAAAACAGAGGCACTAATACCTATTCCTCCTTCCTTATCGTTAGATTTAAATAATGATTTTAAGTAATCCTTCGTTCTAATTTGAACAGGCTCCGAAGCATAAAAATTCCATTTCTCTTTAATGGTTTCTATTCCCACTCTTAAATCAGATACTGGGCGTGTAAACGTTAACGGTTTTAGTTTTTCATGATGGATGCCATCAAAAAGTGTAATCTTCATAACTGCTACTTTCCTAAAGTTGTGAGAAGATACTCATTTTTGAGGTATTTTAAATACTTGCAGATTAAAAGAAATCTGTATTAAATATTACCTACTAACCTCAATCGTTTTCTTGTGTTCTTTTTGATCAATTATCAACTTAGAGAGGATTTCGTACATAATTTCAGTGGTTCCTGCTCCTAAAGAATATAATCGTGTATCGCGCCACATACGAGCGACTTGATAATCCTCAATATATCCCCAACCACCATGAACTTGAATGGCATCACTAATAATTTTATTGGATTCGTCACAGGTGTATGCTTTTGCCATGGTAACAATTTCAATAGCTTTAGCTCCATGCTTCATAAACTCATCCACAGCACGATAGCTGATCGATCTACAAGCTTCTACTCGGGTAAACATATTGGCTATTTTATGACGAATAACTTGAAATTCTGAAATTGATTGCCCGAATGCCTTACGCTCCAAGGCA
>CATLPG010000107.1 GCA_950054195.1 uncultured Saccharospirillaceae bacterium | reverse complement strand
AAGATAAAGTACTTAAAGGAGTTGATGTGTTTGTTGACTGAGATGGAGAAAGTGTGGAGGGATTGGCTGATACGTTGAATAAACTTAGTGATAAATTGAAGCTAGTAATGATCACCAACAGAGGAGTAAAGGTTTGGCCTAATGGTTTTGATCAAACATTCCATACAGATCATTGGAGATGTCGTTTTGAATCGAGCGAGGATATAAAAGCGCAAAAAAATGACATACCCGATTTACTTTCTGAAGCTGTCTACCATGGTGTAGATGTTATAAAAACAGAAAACTTGTATGAGTTTGATGGCGTAAGAGGTTATTCTCTTGGCCAGGGACAGTAAAAATAAGCTGAAACCTATTGATTGCATAGATAATCATCTAGATAGATGCGTATCTAACATGAATCTAAAATTAAGCGTTACTTCTAAATTGAATTATTATTTTTATAAAAAAAAGTAATGAGAGAAATCATAGAAAAAGCTTGGGACGATAGAAGTCTTTTAAATAATAGTGAAACAGTTGAGGCTATCAATGGAGTTATTGAAGAAATTGATAAAGGTAGACTAAGAGTTGCTGAACCAACAGCTAATGGGTGGCAAGTGAATGAGTGGGTGAAAAAGGCAGTTGTTATGTACTTTCCTATCAGAAAAATGGAAACTATTGAGGTAGGACCATTTGAGTTTCATGATAAAATGAAACTTAAAACAAATTATGAAGAACTGGGAGTGCGTGTTGTTCCTCATGCTGTTGCTCGTTACGGTGCTTATTTATCTAAAGGAGTTATCATGATGCCTTCTTATGTAAACATAGGTGCTTATGTAGATGCAGGAACAATGGTAGATACTTGGGCAACTGTTGGTTCATGTGCGCAAATTGGAAAAAATGTTCACTTAAGCGGAGGTGTAGGTATCGGTGGAGTATTAGAACCATTACAAGCTGCTCCAGTTATTATTGAAGATGGAGCTTTTTTGGGTTCTAGAAGTATCGTAGTTGAAGGAGTTAGGGTAGGAAAAGAAGCTGTTTTAGGTGCGAATGTAGTGCTTACTAAATCAACTAAAATAATTGATGTAACAGGTGATGAACCCGTGCAATATTCAGGAGAAGTACCTCCAAGAAAAGTAGTTATCCCTGGTTCTTATACAAAGAAATTCCCAGCGGGAGAATATCAAGTTCCTTGTGCTTTAATTATTGGAGAGAGAAAAGCTTCTACAGATTTGAAAACATCTCTGAATGATGCTTTAAGAGATTTTAATGTTGCAGTTTAGTGACTGTCTCTGAAATTAAAAAGCTTTATTTTGATTCATTAGATGGTATTTACCCTGAAAATGAATTAAAAGCTATTTTTCAGTTAGTAGTAGAAGACTTGTGGAATTTGTCTCGGACAGATGTTTTGCTCAATGTTAAAGTTGATTTTGAAGCAAAAAAGCAAGATTTCCAAGACGTTCTTACTAGATTAAAAAAATATGAGCCTATACAATATATTTTAGGAAAAGCTTCGTTTTATGGACGAAGCTTTTTTGTTAATAAACATACATTAATACCTCGGCAAGAAACCGAAGAGTTAATCCAGTTAATAGGCAAGCTTAATTTGCCTGAACAGACTCGTATGCTTGATATTGGAACTGGTTCAGGAATTATACCAATAATATGTGCGTTAGAATTCCGGTTTAGCCATATTGAAGCGATCGACATATCAAGTGATGCTTTAATTGTAGCTATTAAAAACGCTAAAAAACAGGTTGTTGATATTCGTTTTAGTCAGTTAAATGTATTAAGTGATATGTTTGTTGATAAACTACAAGGTCCTTACAATCTTATCATTAGCAATCCGCCATATGTGACAGAAAGTGAGCAAAAGTTGATGAAAAAAAACGTGTTAGATTATGAGCCTCATTTAGCATTATTTGTTTCTGATGATCAGCCACTAATTTTTTATGAGAAAATAGTGCAAATAAGCAAGCAACAGTTGGCTAGTCGAGGAGTTTTAGTTGTTGAAATCAATGAAAATTACGGAGAGGAGACGAAATCATTGTTTGAAGATAATGACTTACAAGAGGTAACTATAGTTAAAGATATTCATGGCAAAGATCGATTTGTATATGGGATTAAACATTAAATTTGCAACGTGAAAGTTTCATTAAACATAGCGAGCTTCATTGTATGTTTACTATTAAGCGTTTATGGCTTATCTCAAGAGGATATCAAATCTTCTGATGAGTACGTGAAAGAGCAAAAGAAAAATGGTAAACTACATTTTATTTTGGAGCTAGACGCAAGAAATTCTTTTGTGAAAGGACACAACGTGAAATTTTCAGGCTTAAAAATTGGTTTGGGAAACAAAAAACATCGTTTTGGTTTAGGTTTTTACGGTACCAGAGAACCAGTTATTTATAAAGATTTAAATAGAAATGGAGAGCCAGTAGAAATAACAATCAACTATACTTACAACAGTCTATTTTATGAGTATGTGTTTTTTAGGTCTAAAAGATGGCAGTTTTCAGCTCCAATTCATTATAATCAGGGGAGAATTATTGGATATGCAAAAAATTTAAACGATCAAACCGTTACCACTAATATTGTAGTGAATCGAGCAAATTCGCTTGTTTTTTCAGTTAAAGGTCATTATAAAGTATTACGCTGGATGGGATTTGGATCTGGAATAGGATATAATTTAGTTACTGCAGGAGACCAAGAAATTAGAGAGGGATTAAGTGCTCCGTTTTATTCGTTTGGATTGAAAATTTTTGTGGGCGAAATATGGAAATTAACAACTAGTCGTAAATATAGAAAATCTGAATGGGTAGAGTAATATGCAAGATGTTCAAAAAGAAATAGCAGATTTATCAGAAAAATTAAGGGAATTAAATCATCAATACTATGTTTTGAATCAGTCAAACGTATCTGATTATGAATTTGATATGTTGTTGAAAAAGCTTCAAGACTTAGAAGAGAAATATCCTCAGTTTATTCAAGAAAACTCACCTACTAAAAGAGTTGGAGGAGATATAACAAAGAAGTTTCCTACGGTTATTCATAAATACCCAATGCTTTCGTTAGGAAATAGCTACTCAAAAGAAGAAATCATAGATTTTGAAACACGTATACAAAAATTAACTACTGATCAGATCAAATATGTATGTGAATTAAAGTACGATGGAGTAGCTATAGGTATACAATATATTAATGGAGAATTTTATCGAGCAGTAACGAGAGGTGATGGAACCAAAGGGGAAGATATTACTGCTAACGTTAAAACCATTCGAACAATTCCGCTTAAACTCAAAGGAGATTACCCGTCTGATTTTGAAATTAGAGGAGAAATTTTCTTTCCACTAGAAAACTTTAAGCGTTTAAATCAAGAAAGAGAGAAAGAAGGATTGCCCTTATTTGCTAATCCTAGAAATACAGCTTCTGGAACCTTAAAAATGCAAGATTCTTCAGTAGTAGCTTCAAGAGGACTAGATTGTTTTCTTTATGGTGTTTATGGAGATGATATTGTTATTGATAATCATTATGATTTAGTAAATAAAGCAGCTGAATGGGGGTTTAAAACTCCACCAGTGAAAGAAAGGTATATAGAATTAGTGGCTTCTATAGATGGGATTTTAGATTACATCAATCACTGGGATACAAAACGAAAGGAATTGCCTTTTGAAATTGATGGAGTAGTAATCAAGGTAAATAATTACGACCAGCAAAATCAATTAGGTTTTACGAGTAAATCTCCAAGGTGGGCAATCGCTTATAAATTTAAGGCCGAACGTGTTTCAACCGTTTTAAATGAAGTAACCTATCAAGTTGGACGAACTGGATCAATTACACCAGTTGCTAACTTAGAGCCAGTTCTACTTGGTGGTACAACCGTAAAGAGAGCATCATTGCACAACGCAGACATTATTGAAGAGTTAGATGTTAGGATAGGAGATACCGTTTTTGTTGAAAAAGGAGGCGAAATTATTCCTAAAATAGTTGGAGTAGATGAATCTAAGCGAACAAATCCTAATCAATTAAATTTTATTGAAAACTGTCCTGATTGTGGCTCAGTGCTAGTTCGCAAAGAAGGAGAAGCCAACCATTATTGTCCAAATGAAAATGGTTGTCCGACCCAAATTAAAGGTAAAATACAGCATTTTATCTCAAGAAATGCGATGAATATTGATGGTCTAGGTGATGAAACAATCGAATTACTTTACAACGAAGGACTAATTAGAAACATAGCTGATTTATACGACTTAAAGAAGGATCAAGTTTTACCATTAGAGCGTATGGCCGAAAAATCAGCTGATAATTTGATAAATGGAATAGAGGCTTCTAAAGAAATTCCTTTTGAAAAGGTACTATTTGCTTTGGGTATACGCTTTGTAGGAAATACAGTAGCAAAAAAACTAGCTAAGGCTTTTAAATCAATAGAAGCTTTAAGCTCTGCTACACTTGAAGAGTTAGTAGAGGTTGATGAAATTGGTGATAAAATTGCAGAAAGTGTTATTGATTACTTTTCAGTGGAAAGTAATCTTGAAATCATAAATAGATTAAAAGAAGCTGGGGTACAGTTAGAAATTCAAGAGCAAGAAGGAGCTTCCGATCTTTTAGCAGGTAGTGTATTTGTTGTTTCTGGTGTGTTTCAACAGTTTTCTAGAGAGGAAATTAAAAAGTCTGTTGAGTTGCACGGAGGTAAAATTTCTAGTTCAATCTCTTCTAAAACTACGTATGTGTTAGCAGGAGATAAAATGGGACCAGCCAAACTTCAAAAAGCAGAAAAGCTAGGAGTAAAAATAATATCAGAAACAGATTACCTAGAAATGATTAACTAATGGGGCTTTTAGACGGATTAAGACATAAACTTGGGCTCAAAATGGTTGAAAATGAGCTTAAATCTAACAAGAGAAAATCAAAGGTATTTAATTATGCTCAAGCAAAATCAATCGGAATTATTTATCCGATTAGAGATAAAGATTTTCAGTTTTTTGTAACAAAATACGTTGATTTCTTAAGAAA
>CATLPG010000106.1 GCA_950054195.1 uncultured Saccharospirillaceae bacterium | reverse complement strand
AGTTGAATATATGCTTGTTGCATTGGCTTTTATTTTAGAAAAAAACAATAAACTAAAAATTAAAATTTAGTACTATTAGTCATCTTTTTACACCTTTCATTCCGTAAGGAATGACTTGAAAGTATTTTTTATCTTCCAACTCAAAAAATAGACTATATTTGATCACTTTTTTAATGAATTGGAGAATTGCCATAACCTAGAGGATTGGCTCACTTGGATGGATGAGCTTTCCGAAAACGATTTTGTAGTCGTTGATAATTTTTTAGATCCTCAAAGATTTAATACCGTTCGATCATTTTTTTTGTCTCACCTTGATGCCTTTTCTAAAGCTGGTATTGGAGCATTAGCTGATAATATTATCCGCACCGATATTCGTGGAGATTATACGTTTTGGCTCGATAGAAAACGAGATGAACAGCTCAATGAATTGTGGCAATTGATAGATGAAACTATCCACATCTACAACCGCTATTGCTTTTTAGGGCTTTCTGGTTACGAATTTCATTTAGCCTATTATCCTACAGGTGGTCATTACGATACGCACTTGGATCAATTCAATAACCGAAACAACCGAACCATCAGCATGGTGATGTATTTAAACAAAGATTGGCAAAAAGGAGATGGGGGAGAACTAGAAATTTTCAAGAAAAACGGAGAGTCGATACTTGTAGAACCTATTGAAGCAAGATGTGTAATGTTTAAAAGCGCAGAAGTTCCTCATGGTGTGATGCCTTCCATAAAGCCTAGATATAGTTTAACAGGCTGGCTGTTGCAACACCCTCCAGCTTTAGGGCAGTTTTTGGGGTGAAAAATTGTTTTGATTAAGAGTTTTTTCTAATGATTTCCTCCAATGTGAAAGTTGTATCAAACACACCATCTACATCCACCTTTTTTATTGCATCTATTTTAAGTTTAGCTGTCTCGAAATCTTTAGTATATACATCGTAAATGGCAAACTGTAAAAACAAGTGGCAACCATCTATGTCGTTTCTCATATTTTTTTCGGCTTTATCACCATAAATACGTGTAGAGAAATCAAAGTTTTTCAAGAAGTTTAGATGTGTTAAAAGACGTAGCATTTCAAAATTGTCAGGATCATATTCTCTTGTTTTATTGCAATATTCCTCAGCCAAATCTAAACTATCTGTTCGATAGTACTCATAAGCAAGATGCATATATTCATCCGCATTATTTGCTTCTATTTTTTCATTACTTATTCTTTCAAATAGCGATGCTTTGTATTGTTTAAATTGTTTGTTCATGAAATATATTGCGGTAATAGCTTCAATACACTCTGTTTCATTAAATTCATCACTTCTTTTATCCTGAGGGAAAGCATCGATTGACTTTCTATAATATTTAATAGATTGTTCGTTGTCTTGTAGAAGAAAATAAGCTATCCCAAGGCATTTATTCGCAGTAAATGGATTGATTTTCTTTTTCTTGTTTTGTTTGTTGATCTGCTTTATGAGTTCTTTTAATTTGTCCTTCTCATAAGGAGTAAATTTTAAATTCATTTCTCCGCTATCCTTTTCAAGGAAGATCACTTTCGAAAAAATAGCGAGTAAATTAGTTGTTATTTCAAGGTTTTTGATTTTTTCATCTTTTTTGTGCTTTTTCAAGTATCGATTTACAGAAGTAAAATCTATAATCTCATCATAGTTTTTATCAAAGTACTTATTCTTTTCTTCTTCGCTGGTGTTTATAATCGTTGAAGATTCTTGAATAGCATCAAAAATTTCAACCATGGCTAATTGAAAGATAGAATATGCAGGATACCTTGGATCTTTTCGCAATTGTTTTTTCAGCAGTTTTTTAGCTTCTTTATATGCCCCATCATTCAATAATATAATTGGAAAAAAAATGGTAGTTAGGGAATCATTAGGGTTTATTTCTACTGCTTTTCTGAAATCATCGATTGCGGTAGAATCATTAATGTTTGATTTTAAAATTCCTTTAAAAGAATAATAAAAAGCGCTGTCATCTGTATCAAGATTATCAACATATTTAAGTGCTTTGGTATAGTAAGCTTGAGCTATATTTGGCTTCTTTTTGTTATCGTAATAACTAGCTATGGTGCTTAGTAGTAATGGGTTTTCTTGGTCTCTTTTTTGCTCAGTTATTAAACTATCTATGTATTCTTTACCCTTTACATCACCTTCGTCCATATCATCATAGTTGCTTTTTAGGTCGTTATAAGTTATGTTAAAAGAAACCGTAACCTCAGTAGTTAATAATTCATCTACTAGCTCTAACAACTTAGCAGATGTTTCCTTGTCGAGCTGCGCATTTTGAACTTCATACTGACTAAAATGGAGTAGGGGTAGTATAAGTATAAGTGTAAGTAGTTTTTTCATTTATTAAACAATTATATTTTTAGCTAATACCAGCTTTTTTCATTTTCCAAATTCCTCCGCATCTCACTGTCCAAGGAATAAAACTGAAAAGTTTCACTTTTATTTTAATTTCCCAAGTTCCTGAGAATTCTATTTTTTCAGGAATTAATTTGCCTTCATAAATAATAAGTAGTCCTTTTTGAGAAGTATCCTCTACCGATTCATCTGAAGAAAATGATTTGAAAGCAACAAGCGTCTCGTATTGCTTTGCGAAAACGATAACACCATCCTCACTCGAATACTTACCCTTTACTTTGGCAAGCTTATCTTGCACACCAAAACCGGAACTATCACGAGCTGTACCAGTGAAATTATCACCTTCCTTTTTGATGTCCATCTCGAAATACAGTTTTTTGCCTGCAAAGTTTCTGTAGCCTTTGAGGTAAGTTAAAACACCGTCATATTTCCCAGAGATATCTGTCATATCCATGTAAAGTACACATTATTTTCGTTCTTCGGAAGTGCAGAGTTGTAAGGTTGGGCTTTCAGCATATTCGCTGAATATAAATTCTTTTACAATAGAATCGTTTATTAGAATGTTAAAGGATTAAGGTTACACTTATTTGTTTTCATCTTCCCCCATTATATAAGTTGTTTCTTCAGTAAAGGCTACAACTTTTACGTTAACATCTCTTCCATAGAATGAATTCATATTTAACAAGCACAAAACAAGATCAGGGTACATGCCGTTTACTGTGCTATAACTAGATGATATATTGTCACCTTGTTTAATATCGTAAGCCTTATATGGTATTTTGTTTCCATAGTTTTTAAATAAAGCGGCATTTTCTTTATCAGTAAACAAGTAGTTTATATTAGCTGAAGATTTAAATATAGGTAGACTTGGAATTAATCCTGCTCCAATAGCTATTATAGGGTTGTTTGTTACTGCTTTCACAGAAGATGATAAAGTTTTGGCGAAGTTATCCAATTGTTCAACCGATTCTTGTCCAACCCCAATCCAATAAGTCCACTTTACAGTGTTTTTTGGTAGGTTAATAGGAACAATAGTTCTATTAACATGATTTAAATTTTCTATTGAATATACTCTTAGGTTTGTAGTTAGGACCTCAATAGGGTTGAGAGATACTTTTTTTCTTGCATTTGTAGAGAAGTTTACAGAAGATTCTGGTCCAGGTTTACGAGTGATTTTAATATTACATTTTCTATCTAAACCATGATTTGAGTGAAAATCGAAGTAGTAAATTCCTTTGCTTGGAATAATAATATCCTTGCTTTCAAATTGAGAAGATTTGCCTTCTGAAAAAATTACTCCTCCACTAGGATAGGGATGTATGGAAACTCCTCCCGTTCCTTTATTGTTTAATATTTGAAAAGAGACTTTGATTTCATCTCCTTTGTCAAAAGCGTAGTATTTCCTAATGTTTGCTCCATTTTGTGTTAGAAATCCAGGAAGATTTATATCCATATTGGTAACAACTATTTCTTCAGATTGTTTCTTTACCTCGAGATCATTTGTGCTCTTTTTTGATGGTTTGAATTCAACCGTAATTATTTCTTGTTTGCTATCGGTTAATTCAAAAATTTTCTTTTGAACATCTTTAGCCGATTTCAAAACCATAATATGTTGTCCAAGTTCTAATTCAAACTTTCTAAGATCATCTTTTTGTAATATGCCCATAGCATCTCCATCGATGTTTATTTGGCAGGTTTCATTAGCGGTAACAACTAAACTACCTTTTTGACCAAAAGAAATAAGTTGGATAATAAGGAGTGTAAACAGTAGTTTTATATTTTTCATAGGCTGTATTTTTTTCATAAGTAGGCGAGAACAAGCAATTACTTATACCCATTGTTGACATTTCGTTTTTTTATTCAATATCTCTTAATGTATCTAACCAAAGTTTAATCTCCTCAAAACCATTTCTTTGATTAATTCTATCAATATTCATTTTCTCAACAGCTTGAGTGTTTAATAACTTCTTTACTCTTGATTCTTTTCTTTTTTGCATAGAAACTTCTAATTCGTCCCATATCTTTTCGTCTGAAGTTTCATAAAGTGCTTTGGCAACTGTTTTAGGAACATTCATTTGGTCTGTTATTTCCGGAATTGTGACAACTGTCCCATTTTGTGCGTAAGCTTCCTCTATCGCTTCCTTGGTTAGAAAATTTTCAAGTTCTGTTTTAGTTGTGTTAAATGCTTTTTTTGATGGATTATTTTCATTATTTATTTTAGTAACATATGCTCTGTATTCTACAATATCATTATCATAAATATGAACTTCAGGCTTTCCAAGACCATCTAAATACCTGTTGTCTATGTAGAATTTTAAACTAGAACCACCTGAAATAATAATTCCTATTTCAGAGTTTTCCTCTAGTTTGATAATTAAATCATCATTTTGATTTATAGCAAGACCAACTTTATTTATTAGGCTTCTGTCTCTTATTTTAGCTATCTCAATATCTAATTTTGGTACACCTATTAGTTCAATTCTAGAATTAGAATCTTTATTTGATAAATAAATATCTTTAGAGTATTGACTTTCTAAAAGCGACAAATCGAACTTTAAGGGCGGAAAGTACTTACTAACCGAACCATGTTGGATATAAATAGTTTTAACGCCTGCTATTTTACATGCTAAAATAAA
>CATLPG010000105.1 GCA_950054195.1 uncultured Saccharospirillaceae bacterium | reverse complement strand
AAAGAGCATCATATCGTCTCTTCCGCTCATGTTAGGGACATCTGCTAGAATCTTTTTGTTGTTTGCTAGTTTTAGTTTCTTTCTTTGCTTGTCGTATGCATTTAAAAAAAACATTCCTCCTGTTTCTAATAATCGACCATCCGATAAGGTTGTTAACCCAGCTTTGAGGATATCTGCGGTTTGAAAGGCTTCTTTTACTTCAAAATTTACATCTTTTACTTGGTTTCCGCTTTCATCTACAAAAGCATCCGCTGGCACCACTAACGTCATTCCATTTTCTGTTTCAATGACTGTGTCTTGCGAATTATCAAGGATAAACACTTGTTCTGGTAAGAGTTCCTCTGGCGAAGATGTTGTTTTAATCTCTTTATTATTAAATGCTAGGTAGAGCATCGTGGCAACACCAATCGTAGCTATAGTAGCTGATATATATTTTACTGCTTTCATTGTTTTATATTTTTTTAGCCCCCTATTTGCACTATTTTTAAGTGCCTTTCTTTTCACTCCGTCCATCAGTAGCTGTTGTTTTTCTACTTCCTTTTTAAATTGAGGATCTGTTTTTATTCTTTGCTCAACACCTTTTTTCTCTTCTTGTGATAATTTGTTGAGTAAATATTTTTCTATTAATGCTATGTCATTCAATTCCTTTCTCATCTTTCCCTCTTTTAAATCACTACCTTCTTTTTCGCTTGCTCAATGCATTTATACTTTTGCGTTCGAGCAACACGCTCGGAAGTATATTTCATCTGTTGAGCGATTGCTTTCATTGATAATTTCTTGAAGTAGAACAACTCGAAAATTTGCTGACATTTGATAGAAATTTCGTTTAATACAGCAGAAATAGCTTTTAGTTTTTCTTCTTTTTGCAAAAATAATTCCAGTTCGTTTTGCTCATTTGTAGTTAAAGATGCAGGTAGCTCAATTTGTTGAGTTTTGTTACTTTTAGCTTGTTGATCCTTCCAAAGAAACCGAGAAACGCTATATACATAAGTCCCAATTTTGGAGGTAAGTTTAAATTCGCTTTCGTTTACCTTTTTATATAAAATGATCAATGCTTCTTGAAAGATATCTTGCGCATCATCTTTTGTACCTCCTTTTGCTAAAATCATTTTCTTGACTTTCGGAAAATCTGCATAAAGTTTGTAAAAGGCTTTGTCGGTCTTATTGACTTTTAGCAATTCTATTATTTTCTCATCACTCATGCGATTGTTGTTTTATCTATTAATGGAGGTTTTGTAAAAAGGTATCCTATAAATAATCAATTATTTATTCAAAACACTGATTTACAAATAAAAAAATCATTCAAATCTCCACTTCAACAAAGGTGCAAATTGAAAATTGCATCTCATAAAAAATGTTAGTCTTCTGTTAAGATTTTATACTTAAGTGTTGTTGGCATATCCTTTGAAATAGTCGTAACCATGATTTAAAAAGAAAAAAGTATGAAAAAGTTAGTTGTTTATTTAGGTCTGATTGTTTTTGCTACGAGTTGCGAAAAAGAATTGTTAACGCCTTCCAATCAAGATGATGTAAAAGCATATTATACGATGAGCTATAATGAAAAAACGAATGTGACTACTGTATCTGCCACCTTTAGCAAATACACGCAAGAAGATTTTGAAAATGCCCCCTTTGCTACAACCATTGAATTAAGTGGTAATCAGTTTGTGAGTTTTAATAGCGATACGTTATACCGTACAACCAATCCAGTAACAGGTAAAGTAATGTATGAGAAGGTATACGCTGGGTTTATTCCACTTGGTGAATTTAATTTTAGAGGAACTGGAAGTGCTATATATGTTAACTATGCTTCTATTGATAGCATAAGTGCAGATACCTTTCCTGATACTGTTGCTCTTGATACAAGCTATACTACTGTATGGGGTGGATTACCCGTAGGAACATTTGAAAAAGTGGAATTAAGAATACATGCAAGAGATAAGGTAAACTATCCTGATGCTTTGATAGTAAAATGGGAAGGACAAGTTGGCGAGAATAACTTTACTTATAATTTTGATTCGTTCATTTTTGATGAGGTACAGGAAGCAGAAGTAACCGTTAAGCGAACAAAGAAGGAAAGTCTACAAGAAAGTAACCATGCTGGTGGAAATATTACAACTTCTTACAAGTCCAGAGAAAAATTAATGGTATTCTAAGATAGATCCTCGATATAAAGTATCCTCGGTAAAAAAATGATGACCGATGCATTTACCAAGAAAAGTTACAAAACAAAAAAGGCTCGCATGATGCGAGCCTTTATCAATATTTCTAAAGAAATAATTATTTACTAATAACCATTCTCTTTGTAACTTTTTTAGCACCTACAGCTAATGTATACATGTATACACCTTCATTTAAATCAGAACCGTCAAAAATGATGTTATTGATTCCTGAATTAGCTTCGTAAGTATTTTTGTAAACTATCTCTCCAAGTAAGTTAATTACTTTGAAGTCAACAGTAGTAGCTTTCTCCATTTCGTAAAGAATTTTAGTAGTTCCATTGAATGGGTTAGGTCTATTTTGGTTTACTTTAAAAGCATCTTGGTTCATTTGGTCAACACCTACAGTTTGTACTTCAATCTTGTAGCCTGGTAAATCACCATCTGCCTCTTGTCTAAAGCCCAATACTACACCAGCTCCAGTCAATTGAATATCTAATGGATAATCACCTACAGGTGCACCAGCAGCAATAGTTCCTTGAATTCTTACACATCCATAAGCTCCACCAGCCCACCAACAAGTTTGTGGTGTTCCCGGTTGTCCAGAAGGTCCTGCCGAACCATCACAATAAAAATCATCAGTTGCATCATCTCTAGCAATAAAAGTTAGCCCTGGAGGTAAACCAGAAACAGATTTAACTCTAATATCTTCCAATGATACTCCTGAATACTGAGGATCTAATTCTCCAGCATCTGAAGGCAATTTAAAACTTAATACCTCATCATACAAAGTTCCTGCAGCACCAGCTGGAAGGTTTGTTGTAGTATCAGGTATAGCTCCCCAAGTTGTACCTCTAGCCGCTAATGTATCATCAATAACTGCTGGTGATAATTCCGTTCCGCCACACTGAGCATTTAAAGAAAAACCGCTTAGAGCGATAATTCCTAAAGAAAGTAATTGTTTTTTCATATACTGTTGTTTGTTGTTGTTTATATTTCTTTTTCTAATAGTTCCATTACCATGTAATCCTCAGCTTCGCTAAGTGTTGGTGTAATGGTCAATACTTTATCTAATTGTGATATTCCAATAAGCTTTTCAACCATTGGCTGTAAGCCTGAAATAATAAAAATACCATCAGCATCTCTAGCTCCTCTATTACCTACTAGTAATGCACTTAAACCCGATGAGTCACAATATTTAGCTTTCTCAAGGTCTACAATAATATTTTTCACTCCTTCCTTACTTAAAAGCACAAATTGGGCTTTTAAATCTGGTGCTACAATGCTATCTAGCTTCTCGTCATCAAACGTTATAACAGTGTACTTTTCCTTATTTGTTACAGTTAATCCCATAATTAGGCATTAATATATGATTTTTTTTTTAAAGTAAAATTTTTATTTATGAATTTTTGAAGCTAATAAATAAATTATTGCCATTCGAACAGCTACTCCATTCTCTACTTGATCTAAAATGATAGCCTGTTTTGAGTCAGCAACATCGGAAGTAATTTCTACTCCGCGATTAATTGGTCCTGGATGCATAATAACAATCTCTTCACCTAACTTCTCTAATCGTTCCTTATTGATTCCAAACTGCTGACTATACTCCCTAATTGATGGAAAAAACTTAATGTCTTGTCGTTCAAGTTGTATACGTAATACATTAGCAACATCGCACCAATTTAAAGCTTCCTCTATATTTTTTATTGTTTCGACCCCTAATTCGTGTAAATATTTTGGAATTAAGGTAAGAGGACCACAAACTTTTACATTTGCTCCTAATTTTTGTAGACAAAAAATATTGGATAGTGCAACTCTTGAGTGTAAAACATCTCCAACTATCACTATATTTTTCCCTCTTAAATCTCCTAGTTTTTCTCTCATGGAATAGGCATCCAGCAATGCTTGTGTTGGATGTTCGTGAGTACCATCTCCTGCGTTAATTATTTTAGCATCAATATGTCGGGAAAGAAACTCGTGAGCACCTGGAGAGGGGTGACGCATCACTACCATATCTACTTTCATAGACAGGATATTATTTACTGTATCTATAAGTGTTTCTCCTTTTTTTACACTGGAGTTACTTGCCGAAAAATTAACTACATCAGCAGAAAGTCTTTTCTCTGCTAGCTCAAAAGAGAGTTTTGTTCGCGTAGAATTTTCAAAGAAAAGATTAGCGATAGTTATATCTCTTAATGAAGGAACTTTTTTAATTGGTCGGTTAATAATACGCTTAAAACTATCAGCTACTTCAAAAATTAGTTGAATATCATCTTTTGTTATATGCTCTATACCTAATAAATGGTCTACGCTAAGCTCTTTTGTTTGCATATTATTGATATTCATTAATTACTTCTCCTCATTCTTGATTAAAACAACATGTTCAAAGTTTTCGCTCTCATCCCATATTACTTCTACTTTTTCTGTAGAAAGCGTATCAACATAAAGCCCTACATGATCTGCCTGTATAGGCAAACTTCTACTAAATCTTCTATCTATTAATACTAACAAATCAATGGATAGTGGACGACCATATGCTAACAATGCATCCATAGCTGCTCTAGTAGTACGCCCAGTGAACAATACATCATCAACTAAGATTACACGTTTATCTTCGATTGTAAAATCGAGGTTTGTTACACTTGGCAATAAGGGACTTTCTTTTCTTCTGAAATCATCTCGGTAAAAGGTAGTATCAATTGCTCCTGCAATAATATCTTTCTTTAATAATTTTTGAAGCTCTTTTTGAAGTCTGTTTGCTAAAAACACTCCTCTTGGTTGTACACCAACTATAACAGAGTTATTAAAAAGATCGTGATTTTCGATGAGTTCTTTACTCAAACGGGAAATACTAACTTCGAATGCCTTTTTATTTAATATTTCCTTCTTACTTGCAGACATTTGCTACTTTTTAATTTCTAAAAGGTCTTCATTTTAAAGGCAAAGTGCCTTATTAACTTTTAATTTATTAGCTATTCCTTTAAGTTAAGCGAATACACCAAAAGCTAAAACGAAATTAAAAAAAAAACTCCTTGATCGAAACAATCAAGGAGTTTTTCAATTATGATATTAATAAGAGGAATTTATTTCCCTTCTAATTTATCTTTAAGATCAGCTAAAGCATCTAAATCTCCAAGTGTAGACTTAGCAGATCCTGAATTAGCTTTATTCATTGATTTGCTTCCACCACCTTGGTTACTAGCACCTCCGCCTATATCTTCAAATGTTTTAGTGTGAGAAACGATAATCTTCTTTGCGTTTTTATCAAACTCTAAGATTTCGAAATCTAACACATCATCAACTTTAGCTTTAGAACCATCTTCTTTTTTCAAGTGTCTAGCTGGAGCATATCCTTCAACACCGTAAGGTAAAGAAACGATTGCTGCTGCTTTGTTCTCAATTTTGATGATTGTTCCTTGGTGAACAGAACCTTCAGTAAATACTCCTTCGAATACATCCCATGGATTCTCTTCTAATTGCTTATGACCTAAAGCTAGTTTTCTTTCTTCTTTATCTAACTCAAGAACAACAACTTCTAACTCATCTCAAACGTTACAGAAT
>CATLPG010000104.1 GCA_950054195.1 uncultured Saccharospirillaceae bacterium | reverse complement strand
AGCATTTGAATGTCGTTTAGGGTCTTCAACACGACTATGTCCGTGAACCATACCGGTCATTTCTTCAACTGATTTCCATATAGAGAATGTAGATACTGTATTCGGAAATTTGATGGATGCCAAGGATAATGTTGTTCCAGGATGATCTCTTACAAGTTTTTCAACAGGTCTACCCCAATGAATAAATCTTGGTACAGCTAAAGGTTTCATACGAGCTATCGTAACCGCTACAACAGGTGAGTCATTATCTAGCTTATCCTTCGTTTTTGGAAGCTTAAAACCTGTGAATTCACCCCATTTTCTAATAAAACTTAGCTTTACATACCAACCTTCTGCCAAGACTTTACCAAACTTATTTTTCGAAAGGTAATTGTCTAAATCATTTTCACTTTCCCATTGCATAAAAACTGCCACCTGACCAGGCAATATTCTAGCTCTTGAAAAAACTGGAGAACCTAAAGTCATGGCTGTCATATACTCAGAGTAAATTAAACCTTGTACATCTTTTTTTATCGGACTCAAAAACATACCGCGTAGAGCCTTAAAAAAAGGAATTTCGACTAAATGATAGGAAAATATACTCACTTTAATTATTGTTTATTTCAAAGGCTTTAAAAAAACAGCTAGGATTATTTATTTTTTATAAATTTCTTACCCTTCTATAAATATACCTTTTACAAGGTTATGGTTAAAATTCATATAACTTAAATGTTTAAGATGACCATATAAAAGAATGTCTGGATTAAGTTCAATTAGTTTTGATGTCTTTTATTTATGTGATTAGCGTAAGAACGCACAGTTTTTGATGTTATTTTATGGATTGATTTATAAACAATTTCCAATTTAATAAATCCAAACCTCAAAATTAACCGTATGTTTGCATGTAGATAAAACCAAAGCCTAACTTTGAACCCAAATTTTAAATATCCATATTTAACAAAAACGATACTTGGTCTCGTTATGCTGGTTTATTTTGTGGGAACGTTTCATCATGGAATATTTGAAGTAGCGCATGTTGTAAGCCACCAATTATTAGGAGAACATGCTTTTCATACGCATGGTAACGATGCACATAGTCATTCCCACGGACATGCACACAATCACGATCATGGTCATTCTCACGACCATGAGCATACAACATTAAACCTTACCGAAAAGGTATTTGAGAATTTTAGTCATACGCCAACTGATAATAATACCAAGCTTAAAAATTCATTAGATAAGCTGCCACAAATTTGTCAAGAAACGAGATATGAAATACTTATTGGTACTGCTACCAGTAAAATTGTTACTCTATATAATTCGGAATTACCACAAATTCCGTTTATATCTGTCTTTTCTCCACCACCCGAAACTGTGGTTTAATACTCTGTACACTTCTAGGAAAATGGGATTAAATTATCAAGTTCAATGATAAATTTTAATTGATTGAAACAATGCTAGCCGAGTGATTTATTTTATTATGAAGTTTCTTCAAACTTTTTTGAAAGTAATTGATAACATAACTAAAGGCTTGTTGTTTTGGTTCACTAAGAATTTTATTTAAAAATTTTTTTTGATATTCAATTTTTTAGAGAAAGATATTCCCTTTTTTCTTTTTAGAAATACAAAGTATTCCGATTTATAGCTCTAACACCTATAATTTAAACGAGTAGGATTTTCGCGTATACTGGTTTTTAACCTAAAAGTTTTTTTACTTATAAGTGAAATAATCACTGTCTTTTTTTTTGCCTTTTAGGGATAGTGGTTATAGGTGTTTAGCTATTGATGTTCAAACTTTAGCATTAAAAACACAACAAACAACAGAATTAAAAATCATTAAATGAAACTATCAATTACAAAGTATATCATACTTTTTCTCTTTTTACCGTTAGCTACTACCTTAATAGGTCAAGGAAACGGAAAAATTGTAGGAACAATCTTATCAGATGTTGATGAGAAATTAATAGGTGTGAATGTCGCACTAGAAAATACCACAAAAGGAACAACCACTGATTTGGATGGAAAATTTGTTATAGACAATTTAGCACCAGGTAAGTATACCTTAGTTT
The DNA here is from genome assembly GCA_950054195.1 of uncultured Saccharospirillaceae bacterium. GTDB lineage: Bacteria > Bacteroidota > Bacteroidia > Flavobacteriales_D > CAJJDF01 > CATLPG01. Next base: position 3,724 of record CATLPG010000104.1, on the reverse strand, counting down.
TTTCTTCGGTAGGTTTTGAAAAAAATAAAAGAACTGTTACAGTCGATGCAGGTGAAACTAAGCAAGTAACCTTAAACTTAAAACCATCCATGACAGTACTTTCTGAAATTGCTATTTCTGGAGGAGCTTTAGACCCAAGGAATAGAACGATTACAGTAAATGAAATCACTCAAAACGAAATTCAAACATTAAATGTTGATCAACCTATTCGTTTAGTAGAACAAATTCCTGGAGTAGATCTTTCTGCCTATAACCAAGGAGGAGTAGCTGATCAATTTTCGATTAGAGGATTTGGTGGAGCAGGTCACGAAGGACAAGCAGGTGCACAAATTGATGGAGTATCACTTAATGAAGCGGAAGGACATTCAGATGGATATGCTGATTTAAACATTCTTATTCCATTAAATATCCAAAAAGTAAAAGTTTACAAAGGCCCATCATCTGTATTATTTGGACGTTTTGCTGAAGGAGGAACACTTGCTTTCGAAAGTAGAAAAGGAGGAAACTATCAAAACGTTAGTTTAGCTGGAGGTTCTTTTAATACACTTAATGCACAATTCGCAATAGGTAAAGAACTTGAAGTTGGAAAGAAAAAAAGAAAGCTTACAACGAATCTTGCTTATCAGTTTTTTCAAACAGATGGATATGCTGCTAACTCAGATAATATTAGAGGAAATGTTACTGGTAGAGTTGCTTATAATTTAACCAATAAAACAGATATTGCACTTACTTTAAGAGGGCATAGCAGTGAATGGGATGCTTCTGGATATATTTCTGAAGAACGAGTAAACGACCACCAATTAAGAAATACGCAAGAAATTAATGCTGAAAATGATGGAGGTGCAAAACAGTTTTATTCTGAGCGTTTAGATATTAACCATACGTTTAATAAAAACTTACGATTATTAGTTTTTGGTTATGCTGTACAGCAAGAATTTACACGTTGGGCTAAGTTTGGTACACAAGTAGGTGGTCAAACTGAACGTTATAACACTAGAAGCGTATATGCTTCAGGAGCTAGTTTAAATGGAAGACATATGCTAGGGAAAATAGGAGTAGACTGGATCGCTGGAGGTGAGTTTTATAGTGAAACTACCGATAGACAACGTTGGGAATCAAGCAACAGAGTGAGAGGAAATCAAATTTTAGATAGAAAATTTGGAGTACAAACAGTATCTTCTTATGCTAAGGGTGAATTTGATGTTAGTCCTTATTTTAGACCATCTATAGGGGTTAGATACGATCAATACTTTGGATCTTACACAAATAATGACCCAGGACAAACACCTTTTACTAATGATATGTCAAACCTTTCAAATGTTAGTCCAAAAGTAGGTTTTAGATCTACACTAATAGAAGGTTTTGATTTAAGATCTAGTGTTTCTCAAGGATTTACTTTGCCAAACAGTGCGTTAAAGTATAATCCAGGAGTAAATGTTAATCCAGTAACGTTATGGCAATACGAAGTTGGTTTAGGATATACTGCATTAAGCTGGTTAGATGTGGATGTAGCTGGATATATTTTAAATACTTCTAATGAAATTATGGAAAATCCTCCAGGTTCTGGAGATCTTGTTAATGTTGGAGCAACAACTAGAAGAGGAATCGAATCAGAAGCTGTTATCAAGCCACTACCAGGATTAAACATTAGAGGAACTTTTGCTGTTACAGAAACAGAAGTAACTACTAATCCAGAGGAAACAATGATAGGTAAATCAGTAACTAATGTTCCGCAAACAATAGGAACATTCGATATTTCTTATGCAATGAAAAATGGTGTTGGAGCAAGGTATAGATTAAGAGATGTAGGTCCATATTTCACAAATGGAGATAATACTGGAACTTATGAAGGATATACAGTATCACATGTAACTTTATTTTATAACTTCAACCAGTTTACATCTAACCAAGGAAGAATTTTTGTAGAAGTACGTAATGTATTTAATGAAATTTATTCAGAAACTGTTTTTGGCGATCCGGGATCACAAATTTTTACTCCAGCTCCAACAAGAAACGTAATGGTTGGAATTAACTATAACTTTTAAATAAAAAAAACATGAAATATTCAATATTAAACAAAGTAACTGTTATACCATATTGTGCTTTAGCAATGCTATTCACTAATTGTGGAGGTCACAACCATGAACACGAAGATCACTCGCATGATCATGGTCATAGCCATAGTCACGACTCACATGCTCACGGAGATGATGAAGCACATAGTCACGATCATGATGAAAGAGGTGATGGACACAGTCATTACGATCCTAAAGCTAAAAAACCAGCATTTACGTATTTAACGATGAATGGAGATTTTCATTTAAATCCAGAGGATTCAATGTCGCAAAACGACCCTAGAAACCCAGCTCGATTGACATTGGAAACGAGTGAAGAAAAAGGATCAGTTACTAAAATGACTTTTTATGATCACAACGATATCTCGTTAAAATTAGCTGAATGTGGGTACGAATTTATTGGTAGTAGACCAGATCCGCATTACTATCCTGAGCAAACAAAAACATCTATTTGGGATGTGTTTAAAAAGGTAGAGGATTTTTCGGGAGATTGCTCAAATTACACCTATGTTATATCAAGATCACCACATGGAGATCCTGTACATATGCATTTGAGGTATGGGAATGATGTTGAAAAGCTTCTGGCAATGAGTAATGATGAAGAAGATGAAAATTTTAATCCATGGTGGGCAACTTACTGTGATATTGAAAGAACAACATCTTGTGACTAATCATAATTAAAAAGACGAATCGTTCATGAATAAATTGAAACTAATTCCATTATTTCTATTGATCTTGCTACCATTTGCTTTACAAGCACATGGGGTAAGTAGTGCAGATGGTCATATGCTTCACGAAGGTGGGTTATTAGCATACATTTATGTTGGTGCTAAGCATATGGTTACAGGGTATGATCATATTCTGTTTTTGATCGGTGTAATATTCTATTTAAGTACGTTTAAGGATATCCTTAAATTCATCACTGTATTTACAATAGGTCATAGTATTACACTCATCGGAGCAACTTATATAGGTATTACAATGGATGAGCATCTTATTGATGCAGTAATAGCAATTAGTGTACTTTACAAAGGGTTTGAAAACCTTGGAGGTTTTAAAAAAATCTTTGGGGTAAAGTCACCTAATCTATTATTAATGGTACTTATTTTCGGTTTGATTCATGGATTTGGACTCTCTACAAGGTTGCAGTCCTTGGATATTGGGGAAGAACAGTTTCTATTGAAGATTATTTCCTTTAATGTTGGAGTTGAGTTAGGTCAAGTACTAGCACTTATTCCTGTTGTATTAATTATCTCCCAATGGAGAGGTAAAACAGGGTACCAAGCATTTTACAATATTGTAAATTGGTTTTTGGTAGTAGCAGGAATTGCTTTATTAATTTTTCAACTTAACGGGTACTTCAATGGTCACGGACACGGACATTCTCATGAGCATGGACACGGACATGAGCATGGGCACGTAAACGAACACGGACATACTCATGGTCATGAAGATGATAATCATACGCACAGCCATGATCACGTAGAGGGACATGGACATGTGCATTAACGTTAGTTTTGAATTTAAATACTAGCTGTTTTGTTTTGTAAAGAGCTGCCGAGAGGCGGCTCTTTTTTGATTTATTTATAGGTGAGGCTAAATAATAGAGCAGGGTGGCAGAAGTTCAAACAAGAACTAAAGCGATTAAC
>CATLPG010000103.1 GCA_950054195.1 uncultured Saccharospirillaceae bacterium | reverse complement strand
TAAGAGTCCTTTTATTTCTGCAAATTTTGGTGATAGTTGCATAAACCTATTATTTCCTAAATGCAATTCCCACAACGACTTTGATTGGTTTCTAGGTATCAACAAGTCATTTATCTTGTTATTGTATGCATATAAAAAAGTAAGTGATTTCATTTGTAAAAACACAGAGTCTAGCACATGTAAATCGTTATCATCTATCCAAAGCCTTCGCAATCGCTTACAAGAGAGTAATACTTGTCTATTTTCAACTACGTTAAGTCTGTTTTGAGTTAACCGCAAGTTTTTGAGCTTATGTATATCACCTAAAAAGACGGGTAATTGTATGATTCCATTACCCGAAAGGTTTAGCGATTCTAACTTTTTTAAATCAACTAGCACCTTCAACGACTCAAAATTAAGTGCTTTGTTATTGACTAACGAAAGGTGCTTAAGGTTTGTTAATTCTTTAATTGCTTCAGGTAATGTATTAAGCGAGCACGAATCCAAGAGTAATACATTAACTTTTAAAGGAGCTTCAAAATTCAATATTTCACTACTCAAGTTAACACCTGTTAAATCGATTACAGCAGCTTCTTTCACCTGCAATCCATAACCAAAGTGAAAGGTAGAAATGAAAAATATGATCAATCTAAAATGTTGCATTTGCTGTTCCCATTGTTTGAAAATACAATTTATTCTTCGCTTTCATATCCCAGCCAAATCGCGGATATAAACCAAATGAATCGTGCAAGATGTTTTGTAAAAAACCTCCCCATTTTTGGCTATCAACACCTAATTCCACTGTTTGATTAAACATTCCCTCTTGATACACATACCCCACATAAAAATTCCCATGAAACAAGTTATCGTGAGGAGCTATACCGTGTAAAACAGCACGCATTCCATATTCACTATTTACTGGATTATCTGGATTTCTACTATAATCTGGAACAGGAGTAATTAAATTAAGGTTTAAGCTAAGAGTATGAACTTGTTGTCCCTCCACATGGCTATAACTCAAATAAAACCGTCCTGTTTCTCCTTGATCGGTTCCCCCTCCTCGAAACAAGGTAGTTTTAAAATCATTATTTGTTCTAAAAACAACCATCCCCTTTTTCGTTTTTATCCTACCAACAATCAAAGCTTGTTGATTTGAAAAATGTTTTAAATCCTTCTTCAAAAAATAACGCTTCGCTCCTATTCCGAATCCAGAAAAAGTATTGATATTATTGTCTAGGTTATAATTAGAACTGTACAAATTACTTACATATGTAAAATCACTTTTATTATTTTCTCTTCCATCACCAAAAAACACATAATTTTCATAGTAAAACGTTGGAGCCACATGTTTTACTCCATATTTGAATATGTTATAATCCATTCCCGCAGAAGAACTCCAAGCAATCGATCCATAACGATGCTGGTAAAGCAATCCAAGATTAGCCACTATACTCCCTTGAATATCTTGAACTCCCAATGCAAAACTGGCTGAGAGTTGAAAAGTTGGAGAAATAAGTTGTGAATAGAACGTCTGTGTTTGAAAAAGACTTAGAACTACTGTCAATAACCACTTCTTATTCATCAAAATCCAAACAATTCAGGTAACCATAAGCTCAATGCTGGGATAAATGTAACAGCTAACAATACTGCTATCATTCCGAGGAAAAACGGAATTAATGTTTTGACTACAGATTGAATTTTAATTTCTGCCACACTACAACCAACAAATAACAAGGAACCCACTGGTGGTGTGCATAACCCTATACATAAGTTCAATACCATGATGATTCCGAAATGGACAGGAGAAACACCAAACTTTTCCATAGCAGGCAAGAAGATAGGAGTAAAAATGAGTACAGCAGGGGTAATATCCATGAAAATACCAATGAATAACAGCAGGATGTTAATCAAAATAAGTACTACATATTTATTATCACTGATAGATAGTAGTGCTTCTGCCATATCTTGAGGAATATTATTATAGGATAATGCCCAAGATAAAGCCATCGAACAAGAAACCAACAACAATACAATACCTGTTGTTTTCATGGAAGCCAATAAAATTTCTGGTAGATCTTTAAAACTAATTTCCTTATAAAGGAATACTGAAATAAGCAAAGCATAAGCCACTGCAATAGCCGATGACTCTGTTGCTGTAAAAAAACCGCCCACAATTCCTCCAATTACAATTACTAGAATTGAAAAACTAGGAATAGCGTCTATAAAAGAAGTCACAAACGTTTTAAAACTTGCTTTTGTATCGGTTTTAATTTTATTTCTTTTCGCATAGATAACTGCAAACATTACCAATACCAAACCAATTAAGATACCCGGTATATAACCAGCTAAAAACAAAGCTGCAATAGATGTTCCTCCACTAGCTAACGAATAAATAATCAGCGTATTACTTGGTGGAATAATTAACCCTGTAGTAGATGAAGTAATATTGACTGCCGCTCCAAATTCCTTTGAGTAACCTGTATCTTCCAAAGGCTTTTTCATAATTCCTCCAATCGCAGAAGCAGAAGCAGCTGCAGATCCCGAAATAGCCCCAAATAACATATTTCCTAAAATGTTAATTGCTGCCATTCCTCCAGGGAAAAAACCAAAAATAGACTTAGCAAAATTGATTAATCGTTTGGCTATTCCTCCCCTATTCATGATTTCTCCAGCAATTACAAACAAAGGAATTGCTAATAGTGTAAAACTATTTAATCCTGTAGCCATTCGCTGAGCAACCGTTGTTAAGGCTTCAATTGATGGTAATTTAATCCCTATCAATACCAAAGCAGAAATCCCTATAGCAAAAGCAATTGGGACTCTTAAAAGGAGCAAACTAATAAATACTATTAATAACAAGGTTACTTCCATTATTCCACTTCCTTTTTAGTATGCATCAAATGATAAAAATTATAATACAGAATAATGATTCCAGAAAAAGGTACAGCTAAGTAAATAAGCCATACAGGTAAACCTAAGGCTGGTGTAGTTTGCTTGAGTGAAGCGATAATCAACACCAAAGCAATTCCTCCAATAATAAAAACGAGAAGAGAAAAAAGTGCCACAATGATATAAGGTAGCTTAACCAATCGATCGTTCCACTTTTTAGATAATTTACCTGATATTAAATCAATCGCTAAGTGAATATTTTTTCCACTTCCATAGGCTGCTGCCAATAAACCTGTCCAAACTAACAAAATGCGAGAAAGTTCATCAGTAAAAGAACTAGGAGAAGCCATCACATAACGTGAAATAACTTGCCATAATATATTAATGATCAAAACCATCAAAAAAACGACTAACGTACGTTCTAATATTTTATCAATGGTTGTTTTCAATTTTCTTTTTTTAGTTTAATCTTCTTAACTATTGCTCCCATACGATCATCTTCCATGTACTTATCAGTCATACTCGAAACAGCTTCTTGAAACTGGCTTTTATCAGGTTCTATTACCTCTACCCCATTCTCTTTTAGTTTTTCTAAAGCTTCTTGATCATTCGAAAGCCACAAATTACGTTGAAATTCTACCGACTCATTAACAGCTGTAGTTAACCATTGTTTTTCTTGATCAGACAGTTTATTCCACGAAGATGTTCCTATAAAGAGTACATCTGGAATAGAAGTATGCTCATCTAGCACATAATATTTACAAATCTCATAATGTTTAGACGAAAAAAAAGAAGTCGGATTATTTTCTGCTCCATCCACCATATTGGTTTGTAAAGCAGTATACAGCTCTCCATAAGAAATTGGGGTAGCCGCACCTCCCATAGTGCTAATCATTTCCATAGCCATAGGGCTTTCCATGGTTCTGATTTTCTTTCCATCTAAAGAGGAAGGAGCTGAAATAGGTGCTTCAGTACTATAAAAACTTCTACTTCCAGCATCATAGAAACCCATTCCTTTTAACCGAAGTGGCTCTCCGATAGCCAATAACTCTTGACCAATTTCTCCATCAAGCACGCTAAACATATGTTTTCTGCTATCAAACAGGTATGGAATGCCCAACACTTTAAATTCTGGAATGAAATTTTCAATGACTGCTGCTGAAACTTTAGTCATATCAATACTCCCAATCTGTAACAGCTCTAAACATTCTCTTTCTGCACCTAATTGCTGATTAGCATAAATCTCAATAGTCATTTTTCCTTCGGAAGCTTTCTCTAGAGATGATTTCATGTGTAGCAACCCTTTATGTACGGGATGCGATTGATCCAATCCATGGGCAAACTTTAGTGTTTTGACTTTATCTTCTGCCTGACAAGCAAAAAGAAATAAAAAGATAATATATACCCAAAAACTTTTCAATTACTGGTAGTTTTTGGCGATTTCTATGCTTTGTTGCATCAAAGCGGTTATTTCATCGTACTGACTGTTTGCAATTCGTTCTTTTGAAATCATTGCTGATCCCATGCCTACAGCAATGACACCTGCATCAAACCAAGCGGTTAAATTTTCTTCTGTTGGTTTTACACCTCCTGTTGGCATGATGGTTAAAAAAGACATTGGTGCTTTTACTGCTTTAATAAAATTGGGACCTCCCAACTGCGAAGCTGGAAAAGCTTTTACGATAATAGCTCCGTAAGCATATGCATCATACATTTCTGTAGGTGTTGCACAGCCTGGCACCCAAGGAATAGAAGCTTCTTTACTCATATCAGCCACTTCCTTACTAAAAATAGGCGAAACAATAAACGAAGTTCTCAAGTCCAAGTATTGCTTTGCTTGAATCTTATTTACGATTGAACCAATACCTAAAAAGGCATCAGGATACTTATTTTCAATGTGTTTTTTTAATAAGATGAATACATCCAATGCTCGATCTCCTCTATTTGTAAACTCAAAAACCCTTGCTCCTCCTGCATAACAAGCATCTACAATTTTTTTAGCTGTTTCTATATCTGAATGATAAAAAACAGGAATAACTTTTGTTTCCTTTATGGCTTGTATAACTTGCTCTTGCTTAGACATAATTTATCTGGATAAAGCGGTTTGTTCTTGATTATTAATAAAACTTTCAACAGTTTGTGCAGATACTTGGTTAAAATCGCCAACAATGGAGTGTTTTAAAAAGGCAGATGCTGATCCAAAATCAATTACTTTTTGCAAATGATTCGGAAATGCAAGTAAACCATAAATCAAACCAGCAGTAAAAGCATCTCCACTCCCTACACGATCAACTACTTGAGGCGATACCAATCGTTTGGAAAGAAAAATATCTTTTCCATCGTAAAAAGCTGCCCTAAAACCTGTTGATGTTGCTGAATACGTTCTTCTAGAAGTAATCGCTATCTTTTTGATTGTTGGAAATTGTGCTAAAATTTCAGTAGCTAGTTTATTATAATACCAAGCTTCTGGTTCATCTTCTGTAGGTATAATAAGCTTAAACAATTGTTTAATATGCATTTCATTACCTACTAATACATCTACATGATGTAAAAAATCAGGAAGTACTTCTGAAGCTTCTTTGCCCCATTTCCACAACTTTTCTCGTATATTTAGATCAAAAACAACCTGAATGTTTCTCTTCTTAGCTTCTTTAATAACTGCTAAACTTGTTTTTGCTCCTGTTGCTGATACTGCAGGACAAATACCACTCAAAACTAAAGTCCCAACGCCATCAAAAGCTGCATCCCAATTGATCTCTTCTGCCGTTAAATTTGAATATAAAGAATCGTTTCGATCATAAATTACTGATGCTCCTCTATCTCCTGCTCCTTGCTCTAAAAAATAAGAACCAATTCTTCCCTCTCCTAATAAAATAGAAGACGTATCTACTCCATATTTGTTAAGATTTAAAATGCCTCCAATACCAATAGGGTTATTCGGTAACTTAGTAATATACCTTGTTGGTATTCCAAAATTTGAAAGTGACACACACACGTTAGCTTCAGCACCTCCATAATGCATGGCTAATGAATCACTTTGAACAAGTAGTTTATTTCCTTGGGTTGACAATCTTAACAAGAGTTCCCCGAAACCTAAAACGATTGATTCCATAAAGTAAATCTACAACAAATCCTTGATCCTCTAAAATTTGTGAACTGGAAGATCACCTCACAATAAAATACCCGTTCATCGGCTCAAAGTCTTCTCCTAAATCTAAAATGTAATAGTACGTTCCCGCTGGT
>CATLPG010000102.1 GCA_950054195.1 uncultured Saccharospirillaceae bacterium | reverse complement strand
GTTTGAAGCTCAAGATCGTTCATACTCTCAAAATCTTCGTTGAATGTATTCCCGTTATTTTGCACCCTGTACTTGGATTCTGCGAAGAACGTAACAAACTCTTTGTGTTTTACTTGTCCGGCATAAACAAAACCTCCAATTAAGCCATAAACAAAAGGTATTTTCCAGTACTTTTCGTTATAAGCCTGTCCTGCTCCTGGCAGAAATGTAGATAGAAGTGTTGCTCGTTTAGGAGAGTGTTCTTGCTTTATTATTGTATCATTTGCTCGTTGTCCGAAAGCAGACAATGTAAAGAAACATACAAACAGTCCAATAATAATTTTTTTCAAAGCTTATCCTTTTTGTAACGCCTCTAGAATATCTTTAAGGTGTCTTTGGTCGTTAAAATTGATAACGATTTTACCACCTCCATTATTGGATTTTGATATTGAAACTTTGGCTTCAATATACTCTGCAATACGATCTCTTTTTTTCTGCTCTTCAAATGAAAGTGAATAACGAGGTTTTGTTGCTTCCTTTACTTCTGTTTGAACAGTTTTAGGTTCTGGATCATCTAACTTTCCTTTGACTAATTCTTCCGTTTTTCTAACCGATAATTTTTCATCAATTACTCGATGGTAGAAATTAATCAGTTCTTCTTCAGAATCAGCTCCTAATAAAGCTCTTGCGTGCCCCATAGAAAGTTCTCCTTCTTTTAATCCAATTTGAATGACATCTGGTAAACGTAATAATCTTAAGTAATTAGTTACAGTACTTCTATTTTTACTTACTTTTTCTCCAAGTTCTTCTTGTGTTAGATCACATTCATCGATTAAACGTTGAAAACTAATGGCTACTTCAATAGGATTTAAATCCTGACGTTGAATATTTTCTACGATTGCCATTTCAAGCATCGCTTGATCATTAGCAATACGAACGTAAGCAGGAACTTCGGTTAAACCTACGATTTGAGAAGCTCTAAACCTCCTTTCACCAGATATAATTTGATACTTTCCGTATCCATTTTTTCTTAAGGTAATTGGCTGAATAATGCCATGCTCTTTGATTGAGTTTGCTAATTCAACTAAGGCTTGCTTTTCAAATTCTGTACGCGGTTGAAACGGGTTTACATCAATATCTTCAATTTTAATATTAGATACTGCACCAACTACAGCTGCATCATCTCCTCCCTTTCCTGTTATGTCTGTTTCTTGACTTTCTAATAAAGCCCCAAGTCCTTTTCCTAACGCTCTTTTCTTGGTCATTTTACTTTAAAATTTTATCCTCTTCTTTGATTTTAGTTAAATCATTTTTTTGAAGTAACTCTTTTGCTAAGTTAAGATAATTTACAGCTCCTTTGCTACTTGCATCTAACATTACAACAGATTCTCCATGAGAAGGAGCTTCTCCTAATTTAATGTTTCGATGAACAATCGTATCGAACACCATTTGTTGGAAGTGTGTTTTCACTTCCTCCACCACTTGATTCGCTAAGTTTAAACGAGAATCATACATGGTTAATAGGATTCCTTCTATTTCAAGTTCTTTATTTAGTTTTCTTTGAACTATACGAATGGTATTCATCAATTTCCCCAAACCTTCTAAAGCAAAATACTCGCATTGAACAGGAATCACCACACTATCAGAAGCCACCAAGGAATTAATCGTAATCAACCCTAAAGACGGTGAGCAATCGATGATAACAAAATCGTAATCGTTTTTTACTTTATCAATAGCAGCTTTTAGCATAAACTCCCTGTTCGGAAGGTTGATCATTTCTAATTCTGCACCTACTAAATCAATATGAGACGGTAAAATATCTACGTTAGGCGAAGCTGTTTCAAGAATAATATCTTTTGATTCTACTTCTCCAACAAGACATTCGTAAATACTTGTTTTTACATTTCTAGGGTCGTGTCCTAAACCACTTGAAGCATTTGCTTGTGGATCAGCATCAACGATCAATACTTTTTTCTCCAAAACACCTAAGCTAGCAGCTAAATTAATTGCTGTAGTTGTTTTACCTACTCCCCCTTTTTGATTCGCTATCGCAATAACTTTTGTCATATTCTTTCCCTAATTAAGTGTTTTCTCCTCTCCTATGTTAAACATTTGCAATTCAAAGTCATTAAACGCATCTTTAAGATACTCATGATCGATTTCGATTAAGCCGAAGGTATCATAATGCATTGGAATTACTGTATCTGCGTTTACAAATGTAGCTGCTTTCACTGCATCATCAATTCCCATGGTTAGGTTATCCCCAACAGGGAGAATCGCAAAATCAATATGATCGTATGTTTCTTCGATAAGTTTCATATCGTACGTTAAAGCGGTATCTCCAGCAAAATAAACGTTTTTGTTTACGTCATCTTCCATGAATGAAATAACAAATCCCATCGGACTTCCTCCATCAGTTCCATCAGGTAAGCCACTTGAATGCACTGCTGTTACGCATTTTACAATTCCGAAATCAAACTCCCAAGTACCACCTGTGTTCATTGGATGAACATTTTCAAGTCCTTTCTTTTTAAAATACTCGATTACTTCCCAACTAGCTACAACTTTAGCATTGCTTTGCTTTGCAATTTGTTCTACATCATTGATGTGATCAAAATGCCCGTGAGAAACAAGAATATAATCTGGTTTTATTTGAGAAACGTCAATATCTTTTGCAAGATCATTAGGCGTAATAAAAGGATCAAATAAAATTGTTTTGCCGTTGATAGTTAATTGAAAACACGAGTGACCGAAATAGGTAACATTCATAAAATACTTGCCGTTTTAATTGTTTAACAGAATACAAAGATAGCTAATAAACAAAGGGGAATAAAGGCTAGTTATTAACAATTGACAAACTAATAAGTTGTTGGAAAGATCAGTTATATCGTATTAAGAAAATTTAAATGCGATTACTGGCGCATAAATAAAAGGAGCAATAATTAGCCCAAAGGTATAATCAACTTTAACAGATTTATCTATGGTTGGATTTCTCCATAACAAAGCTAACCAATATATCATTAGAAAAAGATTAAGTGATTTTATTTACGTTTTTTACGTTTTTTGTTTGAAGCTATATTTTGATTTTTTCTTGCTCTTGCATGTTTCTTTGTCTGTTTTAGGTCAAGATATACCTCTTCTATCTCATGGATGATATGACACTTTGTTTTATTTAGCAGGTTTTTGCGGTATACTTTTATTTCATAGAACCACCCGATCAATAGCATGAGAATAACAGGTATAAAATCTCAAACATTATTTCGCATTTCGACTAAACCGCGATAATTAACCCCTACCGTAGGTTCAAGGTTATAATAGAGCGCCAAATAGAATAAACTAGTCATAAAAATTACGCTTCCGAATAAAAACTTTCTATTAAACCGTAGGTCTTTTTTTACTTTATCAATTATTGTTAGAATGTTATCATCTGACAAAATATCTTGACGCTTATTAAACATTTTATTTATAAACCTTAATTGATCAACTATTTCATTTTCTAGCACCCTATCGTAAGTATTTTTTACAAAGTATGTATTGTAATAAATATAATCCTTGTAATTTATTTTATATTTTGGGTATAGATTGAATTCCACTATTGGAAGGTTTGGTTTTAGTTTTCGGTTCAGGTATAGTCTCTCTATTATTAGTTATCAATATCATTTGAAGTTGTAATTATTGTGAATATGAAGTACTTCAACTCACCAACATTGATGTTATGTTCTTCCAAGTTATTGCATTCCTTTGTATCATGGATATATCTCAAAATTGGATAATCAATTATATGAGCATATTTGTTTATCCCCTCATTTTGAACAATGTTATGAGCCTGTCTAAAATGCCAACAAGTTAATGTATCATATTTTTCTTCTTGATAGTTTTTACTAGCTAAGGGTTCATTTTGTGAGTAGCTATTTAAACATATCATTATTCCTATCGTAATGTTCAGCTTTTTCATAATGATCATTCTGCTAACTAATACGTTTGAGGCTATAGCGATCAGTTTAAAATTAATTGTTTTTTTTGAAATTAGGTTTGTTAAGTTTGAATGATTTATCATTTGAAATGATATTTAGGCATTGGAATATAGGCTACGTTAGTGACATTTTATTTTTCCATTCATCAAACTTTTTATTCAGAACTACACTTATTTTTTCTAAGTTTTCCCAACTTATTTCGCACTCATAAATATCTTGTTCAACAGTTAAAAGTGTAGTAATATAATCAGATAAATATTGACCTTCCTCAATGTCAAAGTACTCCCTAGAAAACATATAAGCATTATTTGTTAAGTCTTCTCCTGAAAAAACACCATCGAAATCCAAATAATATTGGATAGGACTTTGTTTATTGGCTTCTAAATCAGATTTGTATTTTTCAATATCAACAAGATCATTTTTAATTAAATTATTTGCTAATAGCCATGATATATAATATCCTGTATGCACATAAGCTTGAATATGGTCAAGTTTTAATTTTTTAACTGTGTTTATGTGGAATTTAGCTTTATCGAATATAAATGTTTTGTCACTCAAATAACTTAGTAAAAGTTTTTTCTTTTTGTTGATCTCAATTCTCTTGTTTAATCTATCAAGTAAAAAGTAGATTAAGAAAATTACTATTAATGTTAAAAATATTTTAATTGTCTTCATTTAGTTGTCACTAACATTTCTATAAATACAACTGATGCCCCCAAACATATAAACAATTATAACCAACACGGTTAAAAGTGGTTTCTAAGTAACTTATCTTAATTCCTCATACCTAAAACAATCCACAAAATGGTCATTTACCATTCCAACAGCTTGCATAAAGGCGTAAACAATGGTTGAACCAACAAACTTAAATCCTCGTTTTTTTAAGTCTTTACTTAGGGCATCAGATTCTGGGGAAGTTGCTGGGACATCTGCCATGCTTTTGCGAGCATTGACAATTGGTTTTCCATCAACAAAACTCCACAAATAGTTAGAAAAACTCCCTTTTTCTTCTACGAGTTTTAAATAAGCTTGTGCATTGGTAATTGCTGCTCTAACTTTTAGTTTGTTCCTTACAATCCCTGGATTTTGTAATAATTCTTGAATTTTATCTTCACCATAAGTGGCCATTATTTCTGGATCTAGTCCGTCAAAAGCTTTATAATAATTTTCTTGTTTTTTTAGAATGGTAATCCAGCTTAGTCCTGCTTGAGCACCATCTAAAATAAGTTTAGCGAATAGCTCTTTGTCATTGTAAACAGGAACTCCCCATTGTTCATCGTGGTACTTTACATAGATTGGATCAGTGCCACACCAAGAGCATCTGGTTTTAGCCATTGATTTTCTTTTTAGAAGCTAATAACGTGTTTTTTAATAGACTTGCAATGGTCATTGGTCCAACTCCACCCGGAACTGGTGTTATAAAAGATGCTTTTTCAGCTACTTCATCAAATTTGACATCTCCTAATAGTCGGTAACCGTTTTTCTTGGTTTTGTCCATTACTCGGGTAATTCCAACATCAATCACAACAGCATCTTCTTTGATATAATCGGCTGTAACAAACTCGGCCTTGCCAAGTGCAACTATAAGGATATCAGCTTGTAAGCACAACTCTTTTAAATTGGTCGTTCGACTATGAGTTAAAGTTACGGTTGCGTTTCCTGGGTATGCATTTCTTCCCATCATGATGCTTATTGGCGCACCAACAATATTACTTCTACCAACTACTACGCAGTGTTTTCCTGCTGTTTCGATATTATAACGTTCAAATAATTGCAATATTCCGTAAGGAGTTGCTGGTAAAAAAGCTGGTAAATTAAGGGCTACACGTCCGATGTTTTCTGGATGGAACCCATCTACATCTTTACTCGGTAAAATAGCTTGGATGACCTTTTTTTCATTGATATGATCAGGTAGTGGGAGCTGAACGATAAAGCCATCAATGGAATCATCGTTATTAAGTTTCTCAATTTTATTTAATAGTTCTTCTTCCGAAATAGTATCTGGAAGTTTTACTAAAGAAGATTCGAAGCCTACGCGTTCACAAGCTTTTACTTTTGCATTTACATACGTAATACTTGCTCCATTATTCCCTACCAAAACGGCTGCTAAATGAGGCGTTTTTTTTCCTTTACTTTTTAAATAAGTTACCTCTTCAGCTATTTCTTGCTGAATATCTAACGATGTTTTTTTGCCGTCTATTAAAATCATTTATTTTCAGATTATAAGATTTTAGATACAAGATATTAGATTTTTTCTCTGCTTGGATACTTATGAAGAAGCAAAACATAAGTTAGTCATT
>CATLPG010000101.1 GCA_950054195.1 uncultured Saccharospirillaceae bacterium | reverse complement strand
TTATATTTTAGCTCAAAAGGTAAACATAAATCTAGAAGTAGAAATGACTGGGATTTGTACTATGTAACAGAGGAAGGCTTACTCTATGGTGAAAAGCCAAAGCATATAAGTGGACCTTTAAATTCAGATTATGATGATTTCGGATTAGCTTTTATTAGTGATAAAGAAGGATATGTGACCAGTAATAGAAACGAAAAAGAAGATTATAATCACGATATCTATTATTTTGATTTATCAAAACCAATATTTGGTAATAATCAATTCAACCTTTTAATAACCGCTACAAGTGATAAAGGAATTAGTAACCTAAAGGCTTATCGCCCACGATTAGTTGCTAAAAATCAAACAAAATCAATTAAAAAAAATACGGTTAAAAAAGGTTATTTAGTTGAAAAGCTTGAGGAAGGAGTCGAATATGAACTTGTTTTCCCATCGAATTCAAAGTTTAAAAATATAGCTCTAGGACCTTATTCTAAAAAAGACCTGTCAGATGTTTTCATTATAGATTCAGTAAATCTTGAACTAAATGAAAAGCCAATAGTCAAAAAAGAACCTATTATTGAAAAAGACACAATAGTAGAAGTGAAAAAAGTTGATGAAAAAATTACTGCCCGAATTGAAGAAATAAAGAAATTAGAACCAAAAGCACTTCAAATTGACTTTAAAAACATATATTTTGACCTAAATAGTGCTGAAATACGACCTAGAGCTGCAGCAGAACTAAGCAAAATGGTAGAGACTCTTAAAGCTAATAAAAAGCTAAAATTAAAAATCTGGGCACATACGGATAGTAGGGCAACAACTGTTTATAATCAAAATTTATCGAATGAAAGAGCCTTGTCTGTGAAAGATTATTTAATATCTAAAGGGGTACAAAAAAATCAAATAATAGAGGCAAAAGGTTTCGGTGAATCGAAAATTATTAATGCTTGTATTGACGGAGTTTACTGTGAAGAGGAACAACACCAAATGAATAGAAGGGTAGAGTTTGTAATTCTAAACTAAAAATTATTTAAAGTATTCATCAAATACATTTAAAATAATCAAAAGGCTCTAAGCAATCGTTACAACTATATAAAGCTTTACATGCTGTAGATCCAAATTGACTAACTAGTTTCGTGTTAGTAGATTTACATTGTGGACACCTAACCTGCTTAGGTCCGCCTTGAAATAATAATCCTTTATCTTCAGAATTCTCGACAGGAGGAGCTATTCCATACTTCTCTAATTTAACTTTTGCTTCGTCTGTTAACCAAGCTGTAGTCCAAGCTGGAGAATATACAAATTCAATTTCTACAGGAATTTCATGTCGTTTAAATGACGCCTTAATATCATCGACAAAACGATCAATAGCAGGACACCCACTATATGTAGGAGTAATTTTAATATGAACAACTTCATCGGTTATAACAATGCTTCTAACCA
This sequence comes from uncultured Saccharospirillaceae bacterium, assembly GCA_950054195.1. Lineage (GTDB taxonomy): Bacteria > Bacteroidota > Bacteroidia > Flavobacteriales_D > CAJJDF01 > CATLPG01. The sequence goes on along the minus strand of CATLPG010000101.1, from coordinate 4,900 downwards.
CTCCTAACTCAACAATACTAATTACAGGAATTTCGGGATCAGGAATATTTTTAAGAATACTCCAAACCAAGTCTTCGCTTATTTTAGTTGTTAAATTCAATTACCAAGTTGCTTCGGGATACGATCTCTGTAAATATTGCATTTCACACAACAAATGACCTAAAAATTCAGAATGCTGTCCCTCATTACTTCCTTTGTGCATAAACACATCATTAGGTACTATTAGCGTAGCTCTATTAATAACATCTTCAACAGTTGTAAACCATTTATCTTTAAATGATTTTAAATCCACAGCGATGCCTTTAGAAATTAAAAGCTCATCTGTGGTATCCATTTCAAACATATCATCAGTGTACGCCCATACATTGTTTAATGCATTTTGAGCTTTTTCATGACTCTCTTCAGTGCCGTCACCAAGTCGAATAATCCACTCCCCATTATGGCGCATATGATAAGTCACCTCCTTTAAAGATTTTTCGGCAAAGGCTGCCAATCTCTCGTCTGTACTTTTAGATAATTCTGTATAGAAATAGTAACAGAAAACATCAAATAGAAAGTTTCTTACAATTGTATCGCCAAAATTACCATTAGGCCTTTCAGTTATTAATCGATTGTAAAATTCTCGTTCATTGCGTTTAAAAGCTAAAGAGTCTTCTGTTGTATCTCCACCTTTAAGTTCAGAGACATACTCATATAAAATCCTAGATTGACCAAATAGATCCAATGAAATGTTAGATAATGCGATATCTTCCTCTAAAGTTGGTCCATTAGTGCACCATTCAGCCATACGCTGACCAAGAATTAGTGATGAATCTGCAATTCTTAAACAATAATTAATTAAAGCTTCTTTTTTTGTCATTATTAAATATGTTTTGCTCCCTCAGGGATTTCGTAATAGGTAGCCGCTCTATATATTTTATCGTTTGATGGTTCAAAAAAGCTACCATCATCATCAGGAACAGACGAAACAATATCTTGATGCTTAACAACCCATATACAGGTTCCTTCCTTTCTTCTCGTGTACAAATCACGTGCATTCTGTAAAGCCATTTCCTTACCCATAGCATGCACATTTCCTACATGTTTATGAGCCAATCCTGGCTTACTTTGTATAAAAACTTCCCAAATTTCTCCTTGAGTATCCATAAATATTAATTATTCTTTTTAGCGTAAGCATTAGCAGCTTCTCTAACCCATGCACCTTCCTCATGAGCTTTTGTATGATGATCAATTCGCTGTTTGTTACAAGGACCGTTTCCTTTAACAACATTCCAAAATTCATCCCAGTTAATTTCTCCAAAATCATAATGACCTCTTTCCTCATTCCATTTCAAATCTGGATCAGGAATAGTTAAACCAATAACTTCAGCTTGCTGAACAGTTTTGTCAATAAAACTTTGTCTAAGTTCATCATTACTTTCTAATTTGATTTTCCATTTCATAGCATTACCACTTCTTGGAGAATCAGCATCATGCGGACCAAACATCATTAATGAAGGCCACCAAAACCTATTTAGAGCATCTTGTGCCATTTCTTTTTGCTCAGGAGTTCCTTGTGCCAATCTGGCCATTATTTCATAACCTTGTCTTTGGTGAAAACTCTCTTCTTTACAAATCCGAACCATTGCTCTAGAATATGGTCCATAAGAAGTTCTCTGTAAAGAAACTTGATTTACTATAGCTGCACCGTCAACTAACCAACCAACAGCACCTATATCAGCCCACGATAATGTAGGATAATTAAAAATACTTGAGTATTTAGCTTTGCCTGTTTGAAGCTCATGAATATATTCATCTCTACTTTTTCCTAAAGTTTCAGACGCACTATATAGATACAAACCATGACCAGCTTCATCTTGAACTTTAGCCAATAAAATAACCTTAGCTCTTAGAGTTGGAGCACGAAGTATCCAATTACCTTCTGGTTGCATACCTATAATCTCCGAATGTGCATGCTGGCTCATCTGCCTTTGAAGATGCTTTCTGTAATCTTCAGGCATCCAATCCTTAGGTTCAATTTTTATACCATCAGAAATTTTAGCATTGAAAATTTCCAATAACTCTTCTTCAGTTTTAACTTCTCTAATCATAATAATAAAAATACGAAAAATTTAAAATAGGTTGAAACTTAAGATCAGTTTAAATTAGAGTAATTAAAAATTACTTGTTAATATCCAACTCAGACTACCATTTTAAATTCATTCCTATAATAGTATCTTTAGTTGTATAATTGCAAACCTATGAGCGAATTTTACAAATTAGCTGTAAAAAAAATTAATAAAGAAACACCAGAATCAGTTTCTATCGAATTTGATATACCTGCTGAACTTCAAAATAAATTTGATTACAAAGCTGGACAGTACCTAACATTAAAAACTTCAATTAAAGGAGAGGAGATCCGAAGAGCATATAGTATATGGACGAGCCCTGAAGAGAACAAAGTAGCAGTATTGGTTAAACAAATTCAAAACGGATTATTTTCAACATATGCTAATGAAAGCTTAAAGGAAAACGATTATATAGAAGTAATGGCTCCTGAAGGAACATTTCTTAATAATGGTGGAGCATCTGTATACTTTGCTGCTGGAAGTGGAATCACTCCAGTATTCTCTATGCTAAAAGAGCAAATTTCAAATAATCAAGAAGTTTCTCTGTTTTACGTAAATAGAAGCCCACAATCTACAGCGTTTCTAAAGGAATTAATTCCTTTAAGCGAGCAACATGAAAATTTCAAGCTCAACCTTTTTTACACAAGAGATAAAAATGTAGAGCCAATTTATCAAGGTAGATTAAATAAAAACAAATGTTCAGATTTAGTAAAACTTAATGTTTTAAACTTTGATGCAGATGGATATTACCTTTGTGGACCAGAAGAAATGATTCTTGATTTAAAAGAATTTCTAGCCTCAAATGGGGTGTCAGACTCAAAAATTCACTTCGAATTATTTACTGCATCATTACCTTCAGACGAACAAATAGATTCACTTGATCTTTCTGAATCAAAAGTGAAAATGATTATAGATGATGATGAATTTGACTTTACATATGATGCCTCATCTAAATTATCCTTGTTAGAAGCTGCTGAGGAAGAAGGCTTAGACGTGCCGTTTTCTTGTAAAGGAGGTGTTTGCTGTACTTGTAAAGCTAAAATCCTAGAAGGTAATGGTACAATGACAGTTAATTACGCACTTACTGATGAGGAAGTGGAAGAAGGTTATGTCTTAACTTGTCAAACATATCCCAAAACTCAAAGTATTACTGTTAGTTTCGATGAGTAAAACAGTTTTAATTACTGGATCAACAAGTGGAGTAGGCAAAGAGCTTTGTTTTTTCTATGAAAAGAAAGGATGGGAAGTTTGGGCATTAGGACGTGATAAAAACAAACTAAAAAATCAATTTAGCAATACAAAAGTAAAAACTATACATGCAGATTTGTTAGATCTAAGTATAGAAAATTTAAAAAAGCAAACTAAAGATTTACTTAAATTAGACTTATTAATTAATAATGCTGGCTTATTAATAAAGAAGAGCTTTCTTAAGCTCACTAATCAAGAGATGAAAGAAATGTATGAAGTAAATATATTCTCTATTCATACACTAATTCAAGAATTACATTCAAAGCTTTCAAAAGCAAATAAAGCATCAATTATTAATATTGGGAGTGCAGGCGGAGTAACTAACACATTAAAGTTTCCAGGTATGTCTGGATATTCTTCATCAAAAGCTGCGCTATCAGTATATACAGAATGTTTAGCTACAGAGTTAGCAGAATACGATATTTCTATAAATTGCTTAGCACTCGGAGCAGTAGAAACTCCAATGCTAAAACAAGCCTTTCCTTCAACAGCTAATAAAGTAACGCCATTAGAAATGGCCGAGTATATCTATAATTTCTCCATTTCCTCTAAAATTATTAACGGACAAACGTTAATAATAGCAGCCAATAACCCTTGATTATTAGCTAAGTATTAAATTTTATAAATAATAATTAGGGAAAGCCTTGGTGAAAACAAAAACCTTATCCTATATTTGCATCCGCTTCGAGAGTGAGGCGTTGTTCAAATAAATAAACTTTAAAAAAATCTGAAAATAAATTTGGAAGATATAAATTAAAGTTAATACATTTGCAACCCGCTTCAAAAATGAGGCAACGTTCAAATTAAAACTTTAAAAAAATCTGAAAATAAATTTGGAAGATATAAATTAAAGTTAATACATTTGCAACCCGCTTCAAAAATGAGGCAACGTTCAAATTAAAACTTTAAAAAAAATCTGAAAATAAATTTGGAAGATATAGATTAAAGTTATTACATTTGCAACCCGCTTCAAAAATGAGGCAACGTTCAAATTAAAACTTTAAAAAAAATCTGAAAATAAATTTGGAAGATATAAATTAAAGTTATTACATTTGCAACCCGCTTCTAACGAGGCATAGTTTTAAAAAATAGTTTAAGAGCCACCATGATTTAAAAATCAAGTGAATCTTTCTTCTAATAAGTTCTTTGAAAAGATTGAGAAACAACGAAACAATTTAATAACATTTACAATGGAGAGTTTGATCCTGGCTCAGGATGAACGCTAGCGGCAGGCTTAACACATGCAAGTCGAACGGTAACAGAAGAGCTTGCTCTTGCTGACGAGTGGCGAACGGGTGCGTAACGCGTATGCAACTTGCCTTCAACTAAGGAATAGCTCAGAGAAATTTGAATTAATACCTTATAATATTATTCTTCCGCATGTTAGAATAATTAAAGATTTATCGGTTGAAGATGGGCATGCGTGATATTAGCTTGTTGGTGAGGTAACGGCTCACCAAGGCAACGATATCTAGGGGTTCTGAGAGGATGATCCCCCACACTGGTACTGAGACACGGACCAGACTCCTACGGGAGGCAGCAGT
>CATLPG010000100.1 GCA_950054195.1 uncultured Saccharospirillaceae bacterium | reverse complement strand
GTCTTATCCCCTAAGATTAATTTTGCAGTTTCACTCATGTGATATAAATAAATTATTGGTTAAACAATATCGACAAGTAAGTCTGATTGCTCTTTAAAGTTAGATAAAAGAATAATTAATATTAAATATTACGATAACTTTTTCAAAATATCTTTAAACTCAGCTAATATAGCAGCTGTAGCTCCCCAAACAACTTTTTCTTGCAAGTGAAAATAAGGTGTTTTTAATTTCATTCCACCTTTCACATTTACAAGTGTTTGCCTCTCATTTTCTTTATTTAACAATTCTGAAACAGGTACTTCTACTATCTCATCAACTTCAATTTCATCTTTTATAAATGTTGGCATTCCGTTGTAAAATGAAACGAAAGGGTATACTAAAAAATTACTTGGTGGAATATAAAGAGGAGATAGTTTTTCGATCAAATCAATCGAAGTAACCTCCACTCCCACTTCTTCATTGGCTTCTCTTAGTGCAGCATCATAAGGTGTTTGATCAAATAATTCGATTTTACCTCCAGGAAAACTCATTTGCTGACTATGAACACCTTCATACGGTTGACGCTGAATAAGCGGAAAAAACCATTCATTTTCTCTAAAGTACAACAAGAGTAAAACAGCACCTTTTCTATGATTGTTAGGGATAGTAGGAGCTAATTTTCTGTAAGGAGTCATTTTAAGATGTGCCTCCTCTCCTATTAATCCAAATTGATCAATATGCTCTTTTAAATGAAAAGGGAGTTTCTTGTCTTTTGTCATTCATTTGTTTCTTCGAAATCCAAAGATAACGAATTAACACAATGTCTTAAACCAGTTGGTTGGGGTCCATCGGTGAAAACATGACCTAAATGTCCTTTACACGTATTGCAAATAATTTCTACTCGACTCATCCCGTAGGAGTTATCAGGGACTTCTCCTACATTTCCATCGATAGCATCATAAAAGGATGGCCACCCAGTTCCTGATTTGAATTTTGTTTCAGATGAATACAAAGGCGTGCTACAACCTGCACACACGTAAGTCCCTTTTTTCTTATTATCCAATAAATCTCCTGTAAAGGCTCTTTCTGTACCCTTTTCTCTTAAAATGTAATACTCTTCGTCTGATAAAACTTGTTTCCAATCATCGCTTGTGTATTGAGAATAAGGTTTGTCTAACTTCTTTTTTTCTTCGGAAGAAGTATTCGTTTGTTGAGCACAACTAACTAGCGCGGTAAATATAGAGATAATTAAAAGTGTATTTTTCATTGGTATGTGTTTTACTAAATATACGTTTATACAGTCGTTAAAGTTTTTTGTACCTTTCAATTCATTTAATAATCATAATAGTAAATATGAAAATATACCCAATTAATACAGGTAACTTTAAATTAGATGGAGGAGCAATGTTTGGTGTTGTACCAAAAACAATATGGTCTAGAACCAATCCCGCAGATGAGAATAATATGGTTTCATGGGCCATGCGTTGTATGCTTATAGAGGATGGCGAACGATTAATTCTTATTGATACAGGTATTGGAGATAAACAAAGTGAGAAATTTTTCAGTTACTATTATTTATTTGGAGAAGACACGTTGAGAGGTTCTATTGAGAAATTAGGATTTGGCTTAGATGACATTACAGATGTATTTTTAACTCACCTTCATTTTGATCATGTTGGAGGTGCTGTAGAATGGAATCATACGAAAACCATACTCCAACCAGTATTTAAAAATGCCATCTTTTGGAGCAACGAAAACCATTGGAAATGGGCTGTAGAGCCTAATGCAAGAGAAAAAGCGTCTTTTTTATCAGAAAACATGATGCCTTTGCAAGAAAGTGGTCAATTGAAATTTATCGAACGTAAAGAAGATTACCAAACCGATGCACTACCCAATATTGATGTGATTTTTGTTGACGGACATACAGAAAGTCAAATGTTGCCAAGAATAAAATACAAAGGAAAAACGATTGTTTTTGTAGCTGATTTAATGCCAGCAGTTGCTCATATTCCTCTACCCTATGTGATTGGTTATGATACGCGTCCGCTACAAACATTAAAAGAAAAAGAGCAGTTTCTTGAATTGGCTGTCGATAACGACTATATCCTTTTCTTTGAACATGATTATCAAAACGAATGCTGCACGCTCAAACGAACTGAAAAAGGCGTGAGACCTAATGAGATTTTTGCTTTTGATGAATACTTTGGCTCTTAATGGCTTAATTTTTGCAATAAATACTCTAAAAAGATAAAAATGAGAAAAGAATATAATATCCTGCTATGCTTACTGATGATTACTTCAATCGGTTTTACTCAGTTTCGCAGTAAAAATTCGTCTCAAAACAAGGCAGAGAATGCTGTAGCGGTTTATTTATCAGAGGTATTTAAAGAAAGTACTTATACGCCATATACTTTCGGTGATTTAATTAAAATAATTCCTACAGAAATCACTGAGGTCGAACTTTTTAAAAAGAAAAGAGATAGTTTGTATCGCATTGATTCATCAAGTGTTGATGCCTTGAATTTAAACAAGAAGATTAACGATAAAGTAAACCTAATAAAGGAGAATAAACTCCATACCATTTATGAAATTGATCACTTTTATACAGTAAAAGAATTGATTGAAAAACCTACACTTTATCATTCAGTCTTTACTCTTTACCCTGATGGAAAGGTGAAAAATGTAGTTAATGAATTAGTATATAAGTTTATTGATAATGAAGCTGATTATTATTATCGCTACTATCGTAGATCACCTTTAATTATTGAGACAGATATGGAAGATCGTCAGTACAACATTCAAACTTATGCTTTTTTAGATGAGTTATATTTAAACGAAACAGTTGATAAAGAAGCTGCAATGAGTACCATTTTGTCCACAATTCAAACCATATCTTCCACAGGTTATTATGATACAACTTTGTTAGCTCGTTTAGTAGTTTCTAAAAATCTTAAAAGAAATAAAGATGTAAGTAATTTTAAAGACATCTCATTCAGCAGCGTTCAACCAATAAAGGATTCCTCTAACGCTTTATTAGGATATAAGCTTTTTGTTTTATTTGAAAATAAGGACAAAGAAAAAGAAATGCTCTATTTTGAGTTTGATTACAACTACATTATAAGGAATACTTTAGTAGTTGAACCTCCATACGAACCCTATTTAAAGCAATAGTTTGAGTCAGCCAGATGTAATAGCATTATTAAAAAAGGCAAAAGAGAATAATAACCATTTTACTTTTTTGGTGGGAGCTGGATTATCTGCAGAAAGTGGTATTCCGACCTTTAGAGGAGAAGATGGCTATTGGGTAATTGGATCTAAAAATTATCATCCGCAGGAAATGGCTACACGCCAAATGTTTACTAAACATCCAAAAGAAGTATGGGAATGGTACCTTTCAAGAATCAAGGCATATGGTAAGTCTATACCTAACGAAGGACATTATGCATTGGTTGAGTTTGAGAAACATTTGCAGGGTCAATTTTCATTGGTTTCACAAAATGTAGATGGTTTAAACCTTAAAGCGGGAAACTCTATTGATCACTTCTACCCTATTCATGGAGATTTAACTTTTATTCGATGTTTTAACGAGTGTAGTGATGAGTTGTATAAGATCAGAGACTTTTTTAATCCTGAAGAAGAAATAACAAAGGAAACTTTTGATCGTTTAGTTTGTCCTAAATGCAAAGGTATTACTCGACCGCATGTTTTATGGTTTGATGAAGCTTATGATGAAAAGTTTTATCGCTTGAATTCTGTACTAGAAATAGCAGAAAAGACAGATGTTTTATTTACCATTGGAACTACAGGAACTACAAGTTTACCTCATCACATTTTTCAAACAGCTCTACAAAACAGGACTTTGATTATTGATATTAATCCAGATGATACGATCTTTTCTCAAGTATTGTATGAGTACGACAATGGTTTTGTTATCAGAGAAAAAAGTGGATCAGCATTACCAAAAATTCTAAAAAGGATGAAAATATAGAAACCTTAATTTAGTTTTTCTATATCCTTTTTAGGAAAAATTGTTGTACAGATATATCTAAACTAAAAGTATTCAAATGTTTTTTTTATTGATTTACATATGATTATAAAATAAAGTATCTTTTACACTAACCTTTAAAGAATAACTAACGTGTCCATAGTATAATCAAAAAATTAGATATATTATGAAAGCACTTAGTAAATTAACTTTTGGAATTCTTTTTACTGGAATTGTAACTGTAGCATGTAAAAAAGAAGAACCAATTACGCCTACTCCACTTCCAACACCAACTCCTTCTGGAAACTTGGCAGAATTATCAGACACAACAATCACCTACGATAGTGTGAATTTTTATCATTTCATTTACGGCTCTAATCAAAATATGGATACTTCATTGGCTGGATTTAGTTTTATTTCGAATTTTAATTCGTGTGAAACATTTGAAATATTTAATGATGACGCCATTGCACCTGATATGGATATTAATGATGGAGATATAAAAAGCTATGGTTCAAGTTTTCCTAGCAATGGAACGCTTAATTTATCTTTTGAAGATACATGTACGGGAATATTTAATGCTTGGGAAAATGTATCTTCTGGAGTTACTTTGCTGTATGAAAAGTTTCCTAATAAAATAACATTAACTATCAACGGAGATTTTGTAAATGACAACAATACAACAGATACACTTCGTTTAACTAACGTTGTTTATTCAGCTCCAATTTAATTTACCAGTTACATAGTAACAGAATAATCCCTAATGACATCAATGTCTTTAGGGATTATTATTTTCCACTAAAACTTTCCTTTATATTTGTTGGAAAATTACGACATGTTAGAAATTTTATGGACATTATTGATGCTAGTCTTGCTACAAGCTGTATTGGGTTTTGATAACTTACTCTATATTTCTCTTGAATCAAAAAAAGCTCCAGAGGATAAACAATCTTCAGTTCGGAAAAAAGGAATTTTAATAGCAATAGGTTTACGTATTGTGTTATTGTTCGTTCTGATGTCCATTTTAGAATTGGTAAAATTCTCATTGTTCGGTATTCACTTAGGAGAATCTTCTACTACTTCTTATCATGGTCAAACATTTGAGGTAAACAGCTTGTTATCTGCTGATTTCACGCTAGAAAGTGTAATCTCTCTATTAGGTGGAGGCTTTATCATTTATACAGCTATTAAAGAGATTTGGCACATGATATCTCATGAAAGTTTAGAGGAAAAGAAAGATAATGCAAGGAAAACAGCTAAAGCTGTAATTGCAGCAATCGTAATTATGAATTTGGTTTTCTCATTCGATTCTATCCTAGTTGCCATTAGTTTAACAGATGGGTTAAGTGAGTTTGCTGGAATGAGTAAATATATTGTTCGCTTAATCACTATGTCTATTGCAATAATTACTAGTGGTGTACTAATGATTTTACTAGCTGATAGAGTATCCGAGTTTTTAAAGAAAAATAGACTATATGAAGTGCTAGGATTGTTTATTTTAATGATTGTTGGAGTAATGCTTGTTGCAGAAGGTGGACACAAAGCACATTTACATATTTTTGAAAACCCAGTATTACCAATGAACAAGACGACATTTTACTTTGTAATAGCCGTGTTAATCATTGTAGATATTGTACAAGGTAAATACCAAAAGAAAATCACTCAAATAGAGCAATCAGAAGAAGATAAAGAGCAATGATAAAGTTAGGAGAAGTCAATAATTTAAAAATAAACCGTAGAACTGATCACGGCTTTTATTTAATAAGTGAAGAAGATGAGGTTCTTTTACCAAATGCTTACATTCAAGAAGAATGGAAAGAAGGAGACTTTATTGATGTTTTTATTTTTAAGGACTCTGAAGATCGTCTGACAGCTACCACTATAACTCCAAAAATTAAATTGTTTGGATTTGCTTTCTTAAAAGTAGTTGATGTAAACTCAACAGGAGCTTTTTTAGACTGGGGCCTACCAAAAGATCTATTTGTTCCATTTAGAGAGCAAGATGGCAAAATGAAAATTGGGGAGTATTACCCAGTAACCATGTATATTGATTATGAATCTGACCGTTTGCTTGCCTCTAATAAAATTGATAAGTACTTAGAGCTAGAGGATTTAGAAGAACTTGAGGAAAATCAAGAAGTTGATTTATTTATCTACAAACAAACAGACATTGGTTACAAGGCTGTGATTAATAATTTGTACCAAGGACTTTTATATAGAAACGAAATATTTCAACCACTAGCTGTTGGTGATGAGATTAGTGGTTACATAAAAAAAATCAGAGAAGATTTAAAAATAGATTTAGGACTAAGACAAACTGGGGGGATCCAAAAAGATAAAGATCAGGAGACTATTTTAAACAAACTAGAGTTGGAAGATGGTTACTTAGGATTAACAGATAAGAGTTCACCAGAAGAAATATACGAAGAACTTAAAATGAGTAAAAAAGCGTTTAAACGAGCTATAGGAGGGCTCTACAAGAGAAGAATCGTAACT
>CATLPG010000099.1 GCA_950054195.1 uncultured Saccharospirillaceae bacterium | reverse complement strand
GATTTGGCACAAATGAGGATATGGTATACATTATTGAAATAATAACCATAGATAAAAACAACTACACCCAAATAGTTGTGAGTCCAGATTTAGATTTTACGTTTGAAAGTAAAGTTGAGCGAATGTAGCTATTATCTCCCAGTTTCAATATCAATCCCTGCGTTATCCATTACCGATGGGTTTACGTTTAAAAAGGATTTCCAATTGGCATTTTTCACCTCACCTGGCAAATCGCTGTGGAGCAATTCGTAATCTTGGCGAATAACTTGTGGTTGGTAAAACACAAATACAACATCATTTGAGTTTTCTAAATGGTAATAGTGCCATATTTCGTAAGGGTATTGACCATTACTATTTGGTCGTTTTACTACGTTATTTGGCTTTCCGTATTTAATTTCAACTCTCCCTCTATCCGTTTCATACCCTCTAATTCTTCTTGTTGCATATTCAGCATCAACTATCTCTACTTTTGCTTTGTAAGCTCTCCATGCTCCTTTAGGATTGGTTTGATCTCGTTTGCTCCAAAATGTATAAAAATAATTCATCTTCATTTGGTCTGTTAGCCCTTCTTTTTTAGATAGAATAACTCCCTTTTCCACCTCTGTAGCAATAGGCAATAAATACCTCATGTAGTGATCTAAGGAATCCGTAGGAATTACATCTACAAACGAAACTTGCTCTACCACAATTTCATCCACTTTATAAGATGTATTTAAACGTTGGAAAAAGATCTTTTTAATAGCCATCAAATGGTTTTGACTATCTCTAACCTCAACCACAAGGTTATAATTCCCGGAGACTAGTTTTTTAACGTTAAAAATATTAATGATTGGTTTTATCCTATCAAGTTTCATCTTTTTTCTCTTGATGAACCTGCCTAGTACTTCTTTTGTTTCGTAATCCTCTATGTATTGTTTTACTAAGTAATCATTATTAGAAGAGTCTCGCTCATAAATTTCAAAGTAATACGCCAACTTTTCTATATCATCAGATAAGTAATTAGAGACTAAAGGATAAAGATCATATCCTGATTTACTAAATTCATTTTTTTGTTCAGTTCGTTTATAATAATCAATAAATTCAATATCAGAAATACTGATGTTTTCTTTAAACTCATTAACCGAAATTAATTGCGTAGTACTGTTATAGAGTGAGTCTGGATCATTTAAATCCATCAATTGAATATCCATGGTGTACACTCCTGGCTGTAATTGAAACCTTTTTTGATCAGTAAATCCTACTGCAACACTATCAATTAATTCAGGCCCGAGAACTTCATATTTCTTAAAATCAATAATCTCATTATCTTTTTTAAAGATTTGAGTTACCATAATGTTGGATTGTAATTGACCTCTATCGTTAGGTGCGTAATGCAAACTTGAGGCAATAAATGACAAGTATGTTTCGATGTAAGGAGCTCCGTATGGTGTATTGAACTGCTTATAATCAAACACAGCTTGAATTCTTGCTTTTTGAGCAAAAGAAGAAGATGCTAATAAAACTATACAACCTAAAAGTAAGCGTTTAATCATAGGCATTGATCAATAATTCATCTATACGTTCGATAACTTCCTCCATTACTTTATCAGGGCAGGAAGCACCACAAGTTACAATAATCTTTAAATTTTCTATTTTATTTTGAACAAAAGGTTGTTTTTGAACGTCTTTGGTTCTATAATCATACGATTCGATGGTACCCAAATCAATTATCTTTTCCTTTGAACTAATAAAAAATGTATTAAACTTTTGCTCAAGCAACTCTACCAAATGAGTTGTATTAGAACTATTATAACCACCAACTACAATTGCAAAATCTGCTTCTTCCTCTAGTAAAGCCAAGGTGGCCGTTTGGTTATCATTTGTAGCATAGCAAAGTGTATCTCTGGTATCAGCGTAATGATCTTTTATTTCATCCTCCCCATATTTTTGGATCATTACTTGCTTAAAATACTCTGCAATTTCATGGGTTTCACTTGCCAACATCGTTGTTTGATTCACTACCCCTACTTTATTGAAATCATTATTAAGCACTAAACTATCTGATAATTTGCCTTTAAATGTTTGTTCAAATTCTTCTTGAGAACTTTCGTTCAAAATCATTTCTCCAAGAACTTTTGCCTCTTCGATATCGCGAACAACAAGGGCTTTTCCGTAAGATTTTGCATGCGAAAATGTAGCTCTGGTTTCTTCGTGCTTTGCTTTACCATGTATAATAATAGTATGTTCATCTTTAGCAAGCTTTTGTGAGCGTTTCCAAACTTTTTCTACAAACGGACAAGTCGTATCGTATGTTTTTAAGTCTACCCCTTTATCAGTAAGTAACTTTTCAATTTCTATAGTAGTACCAAATGCAGGAATAACAACAATATCGTTTTCTTGCACTTGATCCCAAGAAATTAATTGGTTACCATAGGTATCCATAATAAAATCAACTCCCCTACTTTGGATATCTTCATTAACAATAGGATTGTGAATCATTTGACTAAGTAAGTAGATTTTTCTGTTAGGATTTTCTTCTATGGTTTGATAAATACGTTCTACAGCATTTTCAACCCCATAGCAAAAGCCAAAATGCCTTGCTAAAATATATGTAACATGCTCCCTTTCTATGAAAGTTGGAGAAAAGTCTCTTTTTAAGCGATCTTCGGCTTTTCTTTTCTCTTTTATTTCTTGAATAATGGAAGACTTGTACTGTGATGGTATGTTAAATTGCTTCAAAACGTTCCGTTTATATTACAAATATCTGTAAATAATTTTTCTCTTCTGTTACTTAACGGTTATTTCACCGTTATCAGTGAGTTTTAGTGTATATTCTTTCGTGTTGTTAATTACAATGGCTTCCCCATTATAAAAATCACCTGCCCAATCATAAATAGCAGGAATAACTAACTCATTTTTTTCGTTTATATACCCCCATTTTTCACCAACTTGAACAGCACAATAGCCACTAGCAAAACCTATTGCATCTTCGTACATAAGAGGAATTACGAGCTTTCCTTTTTTATTGATAAACCCATATTTACCATTACGCTCCACTTGACCTAATCCAGAACCGTTGTTAGGATTACTTATCCACTCGTAGGTTTCACTCAATTTTTTCTTTTTCTTTAGGTGATAGAGGGTGTACATGCCATCTTCTTGGATGTTAATTAAGTCATCTCCATAATCAACAATATTTTCATACATCAAAGGGAATACCTCTTTTCCTTTTCGGTTAAAAACTCCCATTTTTTCGTTTTTAATAACGAGCAAATATTCTCCTGCCAACTGGAAAATATTAAAATACTTACAAGGCAAAATCACTTTTCCTTTGTGATTATACATTCCTACATCCTTTCCCTTAACAACACGAAGCAAACCATATTTAGGTTTAACCTCATCAAATTCGAATGGGATTAGCGCTTCTCCTTTTTTATTTATTAAACCAACTTTTAAATTTTTGGATACAATAGAAACGCCATCTTCAAATCGATTAACATAATCGAACGTTGGTTCAATAACCTCTTCACCTTTTGTATTTATAACCCCCCATTTATCACTTTTTTTAAAGGCTGCTAAACCTTCGTAAAAATCATGAGCATCTTCGTAAATAAATGGTAAAACAATTTCTCCATCTTTATTGATAAAACCTGTTTTACCTTTTTGGTCAACTCGTGCTTGCTTTTCATTGAAAGGATAAGCCCAACTGTAAGTAAACGGAATAACCTCTTCATTTTTAAAATTGACAAATCCTGCTTTTCCTCCTTTATTCGCTGCAATTAACCCTTCGGATGGTGGATAAATCCACGTATACTCAAAAGGAATAACTTGTTCTCCTTTTTTATTAATAAGCCCCCATTTACCCTTGTTTTTCACTTGAGCATGTCCGTTTTTAAATGGTTTTGCTACATCATAAAGTAAAGTTATGACTACTTCACTTTTAAAATTTAGATACCCCCACTTATTATGAATAATGAAAGGGATTAAACCTTCGCTTGGTTTAATGAGAGAATCGTAATCAAACGGTACAACAATGTTTCCCTTTTTTGTAATTACTCCCCAAAAATCATCTTTCTTGGCTATGGCGAAACCATCATCGGTAAACTCTCCTATGGATTGATATAATGCTGAGGTTATTACTTCTTCAGTAAAGGCATGTTTTAGTCCATACCGAGCTTCACCACCACTTAAATAAGAACTATATACAGTAACTTCCTGTGAAAAAGTTGTCGTAAAGAGAAAAACAAATACTGTGAAAATAATTTTTTGCATAGTTTACTACCTTCTTTACTAAAGATACTCGGATTGATTCATTTTATTACAATTGAAACTCCATTTAACAGTTTTTTACATTATTAAAGAGCAGTAAAGGAACTTAATATCTTATTTTTGATGATGCTTCGAGGAATAAATACCTTTTTAATAATCGCTTATTTAGCAATAAGTAGTTTTCTTTCTTATGGAATTATGGAAGAAGCAAGTGATTTCAAAGAGTTTAAAACCACCTACACAAAACGATTAAACATGAACGAAAACGTGTTTGATCCAAGGGATTATTTTATTACTGGCGAATATCAAAAAGCAGAAAAAACAGCTGAGCTCTTTTTAATTAAAAGTGAAGAAGCCAAAGCACAAATGGTTCTATACGCTTGGATTATTGCAATAGTAACTTTGATTTTTGTTCTTTATGCATTCATTTATGGTGAAATTAAAAAGCAATGGAAGTTTTTAGGCTGGTCGGTAGTGGTAGCGTCTTTTGTTTTTTTAGCTGTTGGTATTACTGTACCTATGTTAGAAATTGCAGCCTATTTAGATGGTTTACACATTCCTATTAAAGCAGGACTGGCAGATGTTAGTGAAACACTTGGAAATATCTTTCCTGATTTTAAAATTGATACTTCTGCCGATTTTGAAGGTAAAATCTATGCATTTCATCAATCAAAGTCTATCCTTGATTTAATTGATATTCTATTTACAAGTAAAAACTATACGGTAGGGATCGCTATTTTGTTTTTTAGTGTCATTTTTCCTCTTTTGAAACTCCTTTTTTCAAGTTTATTTTTGCTTAGTAAAAAAGCAAGACAGCGAAAATTATTGGTTAATGTAATATCATACATCGGGAAGTTTAGCATGGCAGATGTATTTGTAGTAGCTACAATTTTAGCTTATTTGGCTTTTGAAAATATGAATCCAGGAGTAACAGTAGATGCTAAAACATTGGTTGGATTACATCTCTTCTTAGTCTATTGTATGTTATCAATAATTGTTTTCTTTGTAATTAAAAAGCTTCAAAAGGAAGATCAAAAAAATTACTTAAAATGAAGTTAGATATATTAGCTTTTGGGGCACACCCCGATGATATTGAGTTAGGATGTGGTGGTACGCTCATCAAAGAAGTGTCACAAGGTAAAAAGGTTGGAATAATCGATATAACCGAAGGAGAATTAGGTTCTAGAGGAACGCGAGAAACACGAAAAACAGAAGCAGAAGAAGCTTTAGATATTTTAGGTCTTTCTATTCGAGAAAACCTCAACTTAGGAGATGGTTTTTTTGAAGTAAACGAAGCTAGCATTTTAAGGGTTATTGAAAAAATAAGGCAATACCAGCCGTCTATTGTGATTACAAATGCTAAATCAGATAGACATCCAGATCATGGTAGGGCTTACGAACTTGTAGAAAGAGCAGCTTTTTTATCGGGTTTGGTTAAAATACAAACTGAGTTAGATGGACAATCACAAGAAAAATGGCGTCCAAAAACTGTTTTAAACTACGTTCAAGACAACTATTTAAAGCCAGATATAATTATAGACATAACGCCTCATTTTGATCAAAAAATGAAAGCTATTTTAGCCTATAAAACACAATTTTACAACCCAGATAGTACAGAGCCAAAAACACCTATTTCATCTCCAGAATTTTTGGATCATTTAAAGGGAAGAGCGATCCAGTTTGGCAGGAACATAAGTGTTAAGTATGCCGAAGGATTTACTTGTTCTAGGGTATTAGGAGTTCCTTCAATTAGCAATCTTTTATAAACTTAAAATTTCAACTAACTGAAGTAAATCTTGGTTAATTTCTTTGTTATGCTTGATTGCATTGGCAAATGATGTTAACGCTATTTTGTGGTTAATAACACCTATCATTTTATTCGTTTCTCCATCGAGTAAACTAAGTACGGCTTGATTACCTAGTTTACTAGCTAATACTCGATCCATCGCTGATGGTGCACCTCCTCTTTGTAAATGTCCTAAAATAGAAACACGCGTATCGTAGTGATTAAACTTTTCCTTTACTTTTTCCGCTACTTTATAGGCACCTCCTGTTTCATCACCTTCAGCTACAATTACAATTCCGCTGGTTTTGTTTTTTCTTCTTCCTCGCTCTAGTTTTGCTATTAACTCATCAATGTAAGTTGTTGTTTCAGGAATTAAAATAGCTTCTGCACCTGTTGCAATACCGCTTCTTAAAGCAATAAAGCCAGCATCTTTACCCATAACCTCAATAAAAAACAACCGATTATGAGAACTTGCTGTGTCTCTAATTTTATCTACAACCTCTACTACTGTGTTGATTGCTGTATCGTACCCTATGGTATAATCAGTACCATATAAATCGTTATCAATAGTTCCAGGAATACCAATAAAGGGAATTTTATGCTCTTTATTAAATATCGAAGCTCCTGTAAATGTTCCATCCCCTCCAATGGCTATTACTCCATCAACATTGGCTTCTTTAAGGTTTTCAAAAGCCTTTTGACGACCTTCTTTAGTCATAAAATCTTGGCTTCTGGCT
>CATLPG010000098.1 GCA_950054195.1 uncultured Saccharospirillaceae bacterium | reverse complement strand
AAAGAAAAGTTGGAGACACTAGAAATTGGTGCTAGCTTACCTGCTTACGATACAAAAATGAAAGATATTTCAGGTGCTGAATTAGCATTAGCTGATATTGCCAAAGAAAATGGGTTATTGGTTATTTTTTCATGTAACACATGTCCTTTCGTAGTTGGTAGAGGAGAAAAAAGTGAAGGCTGGGAAAAAAGATACAACGATGTTAAATCATGGGCAGATGAAGCAAATGTTGGATTGGTTTTGGTAAATTCTAACGAAGCAAAAAGAGATGGTGATGATTCTTTCGAAAAAATGCAACAACATGCTATTGATGCCGGTTATGATGGTATCAATTATGTTGTAGATGAAAACCATGAACTGGCTGATTTATTCGGAGCAAATACAACTCCTCACGTATTTTTATTCAACAACAAGAACAACTTAGTTTACACTGGAGCTATTGATGATAATGTAGATAGCAAAGAAGAAGTTAAAGAACAATATTTAGCCAATGCCTTAACTAATTTAGCTGCTGGAACAGAAATTTCACCGGCTGAAACTAAAAACTTAGGTTGTAGCATCAAGCGAGTTAAAAAATAATAACTGATTTCATCAAATTAAACTAAAGCTCTTCCAAAAGAAGAGCTTTTTTATTTAACCTTCTTTCGATTACAATCGTATACCAACTATGAGAAGTTTTCTATTTATTATTCATATTCTATTTATTATTAGCGGGATATACCGATTGTTTAATCAATTACGTTTCGGTTACTATGATTATACGCAGCTTATAATCGGTTTACCTCTGCTTTTTATTTCTGTAATTGCTCTTTACTACTTAGCAAAAGTAAAAACTGATCATGAAAATTTTATTCTAGCTAAAAAAGATCAAACTGTTATAGATGCTTTTAGCCGAAAAGTAAGAGTTATTTATAACCCTTGGATGGAATTCATAGAAACCTTACTCATCATTCATGGGGTAATTTTGATCCTTACTGGACTATACAATAGTTATATGATTTACACAGCTATTTATTATCTAGGTTTTGATTTATTTACATACTTAAGCGTTTACTTTTACCCCGTTTTATACTGTTTAGTTGGATTAGTACAAGTTAATTACATTCTTAAGTTATCAAGGTTTAGGAAAAGTAATCAATAACAAGCAACCGATCATCCATTAATTCCTTTGCTTTATTGGTTGGTGGGAGGGTGTAGTAAAAGAACCAATTAGGATTTTACTTATTTATCTTAATATAATCTTTTCTAAGAAGCTTATTTTTTATGTATGATGAATCACTTTTAAAATAAATTGAATCTTTATAGTCTGTATTTATCTTTACTTTTTCATCATCTATAAATACGTAGCCCGCATCAGCACGCTTTCTTTTAGTAGTTTTTTTATTATTCCCACAAGAAAAATTTAGTATTAACACTACCAAAAAAATATAATTATATATATACTTCATTTTTTATTTAATATTTGATTTCTCAATTTTATTATTACCTCCCATCTCCAAAACAGGAGCACCACCTTCATCTATTTTAGTTGTATTAACATTAGCTTTAAAACTAAAACCATCTAACGCTCGTTTGCAACGAGTGTCAAACTTAATTATAATTTTTTAGCCCAACATAAATACTTAAATTTTGAATCACCCTGCTGCTCTGTAAGTAAAGAGACATGATTTACCCTTTTGGATCACTAAGCTCATTAGACTCATACCTTCATACCTTACTTTTCCACTAAAAAAGAACTAACCACTCTCTCATAATTATTTTTTAAAATTTTCGTTGTTACTCTAGTAGGCAGTAACATTTTATAACAATTACTCGTATATTTATAGTATGAAAGCTGATAACATAAACATATCACAAGAAAAACTTAGCTTAATTGAGTGGATTACTCAATTACAGGATCGTGCTACTTTGAAAAAACTGGCTAAAGTTCGTAATGAATCTCGTAGTAAAGAAGATCAGGAAGTTCTTGACGGAATTAAAAAAGCTGTTAAGGAAATGAATCTTTACAAGGAAGGTAAAATTGAGTTACAATCTGCAAGAGAATTTTTAAGTGAACTATAAAGTAAAACTTGGAGTTTCCTTTAAAAAGGAATTCAAAAAGCTAAAGAAAAAGTACAAATCTTTACCACAAGATTTATCCGAATTAATTCCTCAACTTGAATCAAATCCGAATACTGGAACAGCTCTAGGAAAAGATTGTTATAAAATTAGATTAGCAATTACATCCAAAGGAAAAGGGAAAAGCGCTGGTGCAAGAGTTATTTCTCATTTCTACGTGATTAATGACGAGGTTATTTTACTAAGCATTTATGACAAATCTGTTAAGTCAACGATTACAGATAAAGAAATTGAAAATCTACTAAAGGAACTTAGGTAAACACACCATTTCTTTCATATCCCCCTTATACTAAGCATGAAAGAACTCAATCTTTGTACTATTTAATTGGATGAAATTTCTTAATTAATTTTCTTTTCACCTCTAAATCCGATTCCTTATATTTTTTTATACTAGATATCCTCTTATATGATGTAATCCAAAACAACACCAATCAGTTACAACTTCACTTTAATGAATACTATTGGTCCTGCTTTTAGAATGAATAAAAAATATTGGTAACTGTTTATTGTAGAATATTGAGGTGGTTAAGTGTTAATGTAGCTTTGATCTTGAATAGCCGTGCTGAAGATTTATATGTTATGTCTCGTTACAAACGCTCTAACTAATATTGGCACTCGTTACACTACCGCTAAACAAGCGCCAGCTATCTAAGACGAGTACCAGGGAGAATATTATCAACTATTTTGATACACTATGATGTTATTTCAAGATCTTAAAAAAAATGATAAAAAGCCCTATGAATGTGAATCCAATACCAACGATCCAAAGTCTTCCTATATAATCCCAATCCTTTTTAGGTATTTTTGACACTACTATAACTAAAAAAACACCTAACAAAACGTATATACAGCCACCTAAATAACTAGTTGAAAATGATATGTACCATTCAATAAAATTTTCCATAATATAACTTTAATCCCCCCTCTAGCGCTCGTTTGTGACGAGTGCCTACAATAATATATTACAATGTAGCTTTAATATTTTTAAATTACGCCCATCCAACTATACAAGCATCCTTTTATCCCTTTGTTTTATTGGTTGGTGGTGAAGTTTTTATTGATCACTATGGCAAGCTACAAGCTTACCTTATTTATCCCCCCCTCTGGCGCTCGTTTGTAACGAGTGCCTACAATAATATATTACAATGTAGCTTTAATATTTTTAAATTACGCCCAACCAAACAAGCATCCTTTTATCCCTTTATTTTATTGGTTGGTAGGGATTAAAAGAACCAATTGGAATATTAACCAATCTTGCCCACTTTTACAGGGATTTTAAAACTAAGTAAAAACTAATTAAAAGTAATGCTAAACTAAGAGACAGATATAAGAAAGAATACTTTCTCTTTATTGTATTAGCTAACTCTTTCCTAATAATTTTTACTCTATCGAAAAAGAAAATTTTTCTTTTCAAAAAATAAATTACTGTAAAAAGAGGGACATATGTAAATAAGAAATATAAAGGTGTATAAACTGCTTTTAATCTATTCTCATTAACAAAATTTACCACAACATCCATATTATCATTGGTATAGTTGAAAAGTATAAAAAGTGAAAGTAGATTTATAAGGAGAAGAGATATAGACAGAACTAGGTTGTTATTTTTTGCCTCCTTATTTTTTACTTTATAAAGTTCATATACTATCATATAATATCTTATCCAATATGTATAGAATATTTTCATAAATTATTTTTAATAATCTGTTGTCGTCTCAGCTCCCCTAACGCTCGTTTGCAACAAGTGCCTAACTTAAATCTAATCAGATAGTATGTTTATTTTAAATTCAGTTGCATTTTGTTTATTAAAGGATATATAGATTGGAATAAATAGGCACTCGTTACGCTACCGTTAAAAAAAGCCAGTTATTAATACTTATTTCACAATCTTCTATTAACCAAAACTATAAATGAGTATGCATTCCCAATACAATATGCTCGCCTCGATAAGTTGCCTTTATTATATAATTTCCTTTTTCAATGGCAGGGAGAAAAGATACTTTATTAAGTCCGTTAGTTAAATAAACTTCTTTTGTAAACACTTCTCTTCCTCGTGCATCTATTAAAGAAAAACTACTTTTTCCTTCTTCTTTTGAAATAAAATCAATAAAAAACTCACTATTAGACGGATTTGGATAAATAGTTACATTTTGTAGTAAATTATTTTCCTCTATGCTTGATGGAGCATCTAATAATTTTTGTCCATTAGATACAAATGTAGTATCCATTCCTGCTCCATTTAACGCTTGCAATGTTATATAATAAGTAGAATCTAAGGTTAAACTCAATCCGCTCTGAGAAAATTGCGTAACAACACCAATGTTTGTTAATGGAAAAATATCTTGAGCTCCTGGTGTATTACCTATTGCAAAATACAATTTATCAATCCCAGAATGTTCGTCTAAAATATCCCAATTACCAAAAATTTCATCATTTGTATAAAATTCTGCTACATCATTTCCATAAGTAGAACCATCATAAACAAAGTCTGAAGTTGCTTTTGTCCAATCAACATTAATCGTTTGTTCTACAATTGGAGAAATATTCTTTGCTACATCAGTAGTTATAGCTTTTATAATTCCTGCAGAAGAGGTTGGTGACGAATTTTGATAAGGTAAATCTTTACCCGCTCCAACACTCACTTGTAAGGATGATGAACGGTCGTGGTAAACTGTTAACTCCGAAACTTTAAAATCACAGTTTTCTGATCGCAAAGAAATATAATCCCCTGTTGTAAAGGCCCAAGGATCGTTATAGGATAATGCTAATTCATCATCAACCAAAACATCTATATCTCCTGATGCTTTGTTGAAAATAATTTTAAAATCATAAAGCGTTCCTAAATCAAAACGAATATCATTATCTGCTCTACTATATAAAGTGTTAGATACACTTTTATGTAATTCCACTTTATCATTATCAATATCAAATACAACTAGGTAGGAGTCTCCTCTTTCTGTTTGAGTTGGGTTACTAGCCATAAAGTGTAATCCTGCCTTTTTATTTGACCCCCCAGCATCAATTTTAGCTTTTAAGTGGTACATAAATGTGTTATGATTGTTTTGATTTAATGGTGCTGAGCTATTACTATTAGTAACTGTTTGATCTGTTTGCACTAATTCACCGCCAGAAACATTCCAAGTTCCAGTACCTAAAGTCCAGTATGTTTGTTGAGAATCAAACTCATCCCTAAAGTAACCATTACTGGCATTAGCTCCCCATTCATTAGCATTAGCGTAAGAAACATTTACCAGCTGGTCCCTAACTCCACTTCCACCTGCATTGTCTGTATCTGTGAAGTTTACAGTAAAATCAGTTTGTTTCCAACTATTAAGCGGGACAATAGAAGCCGTTGGAGCAATACTATCCAAAACACCTCCATTAGCACAATTGTTTAATGTATTTTGAACATTCGTTCTAATAGATGGTAAAATAGCATACATCGAGTTTCCTGGACAAGCAGTTGAAGCTCCAGTAGCATCTCTATGGCCAGAAATAATATCAATATTCGCTCCAACAATTGTACCTGTACCAGTAGGATTTAAACCTCTTAATTCACACTTATATGCTAACATTTCATAAAGTTTTTGCAAAGCAACTGGAGGTAATGTAACATTGGTGTAATCTCCAACGCAACAAATGGCGAAAGCATAAGGATTACTACTTCCAGTATGAGCTCCTAATGCATCCCTATTGGGAAAGTCTGGATTGTGTCTACCAATGTAGAGGTTACCAAACTTATCAATTAAATAGTTGTAGCCAATATCTTTCCACCCATTTGAATTAACATGGAGACTCCAGTATGCTCTTACAACAGCTGCTCCATTGGTATAGTTATTGTTTGAAGCACCATGATGAATAAACGCATGAGTGGTATTTGTATTGTAACTTACCGATTTAGAATTAGTTGAATTAGGATAATGCATCTCATCACTAGGAAGTGTTCCATTCCACCATCCCGATCGAGGTATGATGGTTGGTTGTGGACAACTTCCTGATCGAGTGCCTGTGCTTATTAGCTGACTTCCTGATGTATTATCAAGTGATATATAATTTCCATCAACTTGAACTTTTTCAATCACACTTGTAGCATGTGATA
The DNA here is from genome assembly GCA_950054195.1 of uncultured Saccharospirillaceae bacterium. Taxonomy (GTDB): domain Bacteria; phylum Bacteroidota; class Bacteroidia; order Flavobacteriales_D; family CAJJDF01; genus CATLPG01. The sequence continues at coordinate 567 of CATLPG010000098.1, read as the reverse complement.
TTTTTATTTCAATAGCATCAACAGACTCCATATAATCTGGGATAAGAAGCCCTGCCCAAAACATGTTAGTAGGTGTTTGATCTGGATTAACTTCTCCATGACCATGCAACCAATTGGACCAACGTTGAGTACTAGTCATTAAGAAACGGTACTCTACATGAAATCGATGAGCGTCTTCACTATTCGAAGCAGTTGTCCAACCTACACCAAATGCATTTACATCAAACATGTAGTTTGATTTAATAATAATCTCTCCTTGATTATCATCAGCCGCATTTATGAATACATCTCTTTGAAATGGAAGCCCTTTTTCTTTACTTAAATCATTGCTAGAAGTTAACACTAAAGGTTGTTGAGCACGTAATGTTAAACTAAATAAGATTACAGCTAGCAAAAAAGTAAATAGTTTCATGTAAAACAGCTTAGAATTAGATATTATAATTTACTAAAAAAAAGAATATGAAACAGCTTTAAAGTTAGCTTTAACTTAATTATTAAACATATGTTAACTGTTTAGTTGACATATGATAACACTATATTCCTATTGTAATTCCTCCTCTAACATAA
>CATLPG010000097.1 GCA_950054195.1 uncultured Saccharospirillaceae bacterium | reverse complement strand
GCCAAGTACGAGACCCGTACGCTTGGTGGTGTGAGAGGCGCACTCCGTCATTTATTGGCGGAGCCGTCTACTCGATTGTACTTAGTTTTTTATTATTCTTTTAATTCTTTCTTCATAGCTTCCACCACCTTCTACTTTTGTGATGTCCTCAACTCTCAGAAGAATTCTCTTTCGATCAAGTGAAATTTTTGTTCCGTACTCATGAATAACTATACTTTTATCATCCATACTCTCAATTTCACCTATGAAGCATACGCCTGAATCAATGTCTTCGAATGAAATATTAACATACCCAAAAACATCTTGAATACCATTTAAAATGGTCTGAATTGATGACAAGTCAAGAGTTGTAATTTCTTTTAGTCGCTTTGATTGATCTATCAATTTTTGTGTAGTGGTTATTTCATTTCCTCCCCAACGAATTCTTGTGATGTTTTCACGGTAAAATACTATTAGACCATCAGGGTTATTGTCATCATCAATCGATTCCAAAACTAAGTAGTCATCGTTGTATTGAACTATAAATCCGTAATACGAATCATCGTACATATCAGTATAAATGTCAACAAGTTCTTTGGAAGTCTGCAGACTTTCTAAATATTTCGTTTCTGTATTCATTGATGGTGTGTATTATTCCAATTAAGTACAACATCCGAATAAACGCCAGTTCCATATGTAAACGGATACAAACGTTTAAAATCGTTTAATTAATTAGTTAAATTATTGTTCCATTTTTACTACCTGCGTAGGAGCTATGTTTTTATGTCTCCAAGCAGCGCGTTCAACTACATTGGCTGTTAATAAATCAAAGGCTATTGACACTGGAGTACCTTCTTGTAAAACGGCTGGTCTTCCAACATCTCCCGATTCTCTAATACTTTGTACCAATGGAATTTCGCCCAATAAAGGTACTTCCATCTGGTCTGCTAGCGTTTTAACGCCATCTTTTCCAAAAATATAATATTTGTTTTCTGGAAGTTCTTCTGGTGTAAAGTACGACATGTTCTCTACTAACCCTAAAACAGGAACGTTAATACGGTCTTGGGCAAACATATTAACTCCTTTACGAGCATCTGCTAAAGCAACTTCTTGCGGAGTACTAACAACAACAGCACCAGATATAGGTACAAGTTGCACCAAAGTAAGATGAATATCACTCGTTCCAGGAGGTAAATCAATCAACATGTAATCCAATTCTCCCCAATGTGCATCTAAAAACATTTGTCTAATGGCTTTTGATGCCATAGCACCTCTCCAAACAATAGCTTGGTTTAAATCTGCAAAAAATCCAATAGATAGTAACTTAATACCGTAAGCCTCTACTGGTTTAATTAATTGTCTACCGTCTACATCAACCATCGTAGGTTTCTCTCCAATACAATCAAGCATAATCGGCATGGATGGACCATAAATATCAGCATCTATCAAACCTACTTTATATCCTTTTTTAGCTAAGCCTAAAGCAAGGTTAGCGGTAACAGTAGACTTCCCAACTCCACCCTTACCAGAAGCAACAGCAATAATATTCTTAACACCAGGTAAAACTTTTCTCAGGTTTGGATCACCTTCTTCGTTTTTAATACCTGATATATTTACTGTAACCTCTAAATCTTTTGAAACTAACCGTTGAATATTAAAAATAATAGCTTCTTCCATGCGTTTCTTGCTGTGCATAGCAGGATTGCTTATTTGTACGTCCAAAGAAACTTTATTGCCGTCAATTTTTACATTCGAAACTAAATTCAAGGTCACCAAGTCTTTCTTTAAGTCTGGTTCTATAACGTGAGTAAGTGCTTCTAATATTTGCTCTGTATGATATGCCATTAAATGTAAGTATTAGGTGTTTTACTTATTGGTACTTTCAAAAATGCCGTAATTATTGGCTTTATGCTTCTAATAATTTTAAAAATTAAAATACCTTTGGTAAAGGTACAATCTTTAGCTTACATTGTATAATATAGCTAAGCTAAATGAGGTAGAAACAGTATACAGATTATGTCTAAAAATAAAGTTAAGGTTGGAATATCCATTGGAGATTTAAATGGAATTGGTTGCGAAATCATTCTTAAGTCACTTGCTGATGCTAGAATACTGGATTTTATGATTCCAGTTATTTACGCATCTTCTAAAGTGATACATTTTCATCGTAAAGCAAATAAAATAGGAGATCTTACCTTTCAAAAAGTAGAAGAAGGAAAGGATTTAAAAGCGAAACAAATCTATATTAAAGAATGTTGGAATGAAGATGTTAAATTAAACCTTGGAACTGCTTCACATGATAGTGGAAAGTATGCTATACAATCATTAAAAGCTGCAAGTCAAGATTTAGCAAACAGATTTATTGATGTACTGGTTACAGCGCCTATCGATAAAAACAATGTACAATCTCCAGAATTTAATTTTCCCGGACATACAGAGTTTTTGGCTAAAATGGCTAATGTAGAAGATGCTCTTATGTTTATGGTTAGCGACCGACTAAAAGTTGCTGTAGTAACTGGACATGTCCCTTTAAAAGATGTAGTTCAACACTTAACTAAAGAAAAAATACTATCCAAAATTGAACAGGTGAATAAGTCTTTAATTAAGGATTTTGGAATTGTAAAACCAAGAATTGCTGTATTAGGAATTAATCCGCACGCAGGTGATAAAGGAACAATTGGTGAAGAAGATGGAAATATTGTAACACCAGCGGTAAGATCTGCTTTTAATAAAGGAATCATGGCTTTTGGCCCATATCCTGCTGATGGCTTCTTTGGAAATGGTCTGTTCAAATCTTTTGATGCTGTTTTGGCAATGTATCACGATCAAGGATTAACCCCTTTTAAAACCATTACGTTTGGTAATGGTGTAAATTATACTGCAGGTTTACCGATAGTTAGAACATCTCCCGATCATGGAACAGCTTTCGATATCGCAGGGAAAGGAGAAGCATCTGAGCAATCGTTTAGAAATGCTTTGTTCAAAGCCATTGAAATTCATAAGAACCGATTGAAATATAAAGAGATGACAGAAAACCCTCTTGAACCTCAAAAAGCAGGAAGATAATGGCATTAAAAAAAGGATCACTCATTGAACTTGAAATTTCTGACATGGCTTATGGAGGAAAAGGAATAGCAAAAATTCAAACGGATAACGGAACGCTCATTGCTTTTGTACCAAATACAATTCCCGGTCAAAAAGTACTCGGAAGAGTTTTTAAAAAAAGAAAAAGTTTTATCGAGTGTAAATTAATTGATGTGTTATCGGCTTCGCCAGATGAAGAAGCATTAGATTATCAACCAATATCTGGAGCTCCTTTTATGAAGTTGCCTATTGATAAGCAGCAATTTTATAAAAAGAGAAATACGCTTGACCAGTATGCACGATTATCTAAAGTAGAGAATATAGAAGAAGTCTTTGACGAATATATTTCTTCTCCAGCTCTCTTTCATTACCGAAATAAAATGGAATATGCCTTTAGTAGCATCTCCTATGATTTTGATAAAAAAGAAGTAATTGATGATGTATTTGCACTTGGCTCAAAACGAAGAGGGACATGGTGGATAGTTGAAAACCTAGAAAAAGACTCAGGGATTTTTGATCAAGAATTTGAATCAAAAATACATGAACTTACGAACTACTTACAAGAAACAGGTTTGCCAGCTTGGCACCCACCCAAAAAAGAAGGGTTTTATAGGTACTTGTCTGTAAGGAAATCGTTTAAGGATAATGGTTTGCTAGTAAGTTTAACAACGTCAGCTTCTCAACTTGATGATTTTGATAAAAACGGTTTTGTACAAAAGCTAATCGAACTCTATGGTGACCGACTAAAAGGTATTTTACATATTATTAATGATAGCCAAGGAGAACGTTCGTATAATGATGATAACACCTACCAAATGCTTTTTGGGGAGAATAAAATCAATGAAGACTTATTAGGTTTGTCATTTGATGTGAGCATGCAGAGTTTTTTTCAAACGAACCCAAAAAGTGCAGAAAAACTCTACCAAAAAGTGATCGATTATACTTTACAGGATAAAGAATACTCCCAAGAAGACGTGGTGATGGATTTATTCTGTGGTACAGGTACAATTGGACAATTAGTAGCAAAACAAACAGATGTTGAGGTTATCGGTGTTGATATTGTTAAAGAAGCGATCGAAAACGCAAAAGTAAATGCAGATAAAAATGGAATTTCTAATGCTAAATTTTTTGCTTCTGATGTAGGCAAGTTTTTACAGGAGTTTCCTCAATATCAAGGAAAAATTAAAACCATTATTATTGATCCACCAAGAGGAGGGATTTCAACAAAGTCCTTAAAAAGAATCATTGATCTCAATGCCGAACGAATTGTTTACGTTTCTTGTAACCCTTCAACTCAAGCAAGGGATATGTTACTGTTGTTTGAAAAAGGATATAAGTTAAATAAAATCAGTTTAGTAGATCAGTTTCCTCATACCGCTCATATTGAGGCAGTAGCAGTATTTAATAAATAATACATTTGTTAAATAAATAACTTTTTACCTTGTATTATATACAAAAAACGATATTTTTGTGTTATACGTATAAACATCCTGTATTATGAGTGTTGCAAAGCTAGTAGAAAAACACATCTCATCTATTCCTTTTTTAGAAGAATCTATTCAAGATGATTTGATAAACATCTCATCTTTAGCCAGAAGACTAAAACCTGCAATAGAGGAGGAACTGGGTAAAACAGTAAAAATTGGAGCCGTTGTTATGGCAATTAACCGACTAAACTTCAAAAAGCTAAAGAAAGTAAATAATGAAGTAAGCGACTTTTTATCAAGAGTAGGAGATATTATTATCAGAAGTAACCTCTCTACTTATACATTTAAAAACTCAATGACGTTATCTGCAGCTCAAATGAAGTTGATGGATATCGTTAGTAATGAAATTGATGGGTTTTGCACAGTTTCACAAGGGGTTTATGAAACTACTGTCGTAACTGTTAGCACACTCGATGATGAAGTAAAAAAACTATTTGCTAAGGAAAGTGTCATTGAAAACCAATCAAATCTGTCATCAGTAACGTTAAGGTTACCAACCAATGATGTACCAGGAGTATATTATTATATTTTAAAGCATGTTGCTTGGGAAAACATTAATATTTCTGAGGTAATATCAACTAGAAATGAACTAACATTAGTTGTTAGTGATGATGAAATAGATCGTTTATTTACAGTATTAATGCAATTAAAGAAAAAGAAGTAAATGGTAGCATTATTCAAAAAAGAGGTTAGTAGTTTCTTTAGCTCTATTGTTGGGTATATTACAATTATTATCTTTTTGTTAGCTACGAGTATTTTTATGTGGGTAATTCCCGGTGTAACCAATGTCATGGATAACGGATATGCTACAATGGAGTTCCTGTTTATAAATGCACCAGTACTCTTTTTATTGCTCATTCCTGCCATCACCATGCGGATGTTTGCAGAAGAAAAAAGGTTAAGAACCTTGGAGTTACTTATGACGAAGCCGTTAACTAACTGGGACATTATTTTAGCTAAATATTTTGCAGGTATTGTTTTAGTTCTGTTTTCATTAGTACCCACATTTGTATATTATTACAGCATTGTACAATTAGGCGATCCAGTAGGAAATATTGATTTTGGAGGAACGATGGGGTCTTACATAGGATTGTTTTTTCTAGCAGCAAGCTTTTTGTCTATAGGTGTTTTTACTTCTTCATTAACGAGTAATCAAATTGTTTCCTTTTTGTTATCACTCATTTTATGCTTTTTCATCTACCTTGGTTTTGATACGCTAGGAGACGTCTTTGGAAACGGTAAAACAGGATATTTCTTTAAGCAATTAGGCATTCAAGAACATTACACGTCTATTCAGCGAGGTGTGATCGATTCTAGAGATATTATTTATTTTTTAAGTGTGATTGTGTTTTTCTTAACCCTAACCTACACAGGTTTATTAAAAAGGAATTGGTAAACACAACTTCAAATTTGAAGGGAAGGAGTGAACAAAATGTGCGAACTAGTTTTTCAGGAAATATAGCTTAGGCTTCGTGCGAGAGAAAAAGAAACTAGTTAGATTTTGTTCTTGATTTTTTCATTCTTTTTTATCAAGAAAAAAGGGTAGCATTATAGATAAACGGATCAAATAGGTATTCAAAAGAAATACTTCTAGGTGTTTTATAAATAATGACATTAAAACAGGATTTTAAAAATGAAAAAATATTTAGGAATAAAATTAATATTGTTTGTGTTAGTAGCACTGCTACTAATCAATTATATCGGTTCTTTTAAGTTCGGGAGAATTGATCTTACCGAAGAAAAAATACATTCATTATCACCAAAAACACTCGAGGTTTTATCATCTGATTCATTGATTAAAGATGAACTTAAATTTGAAGTATATCTAACAGGAGATTTGCCGCCAGAATTAAGAAAGTTAAAGCTAGCAATAAAAGAAAAGTTAGATGAGTTTAGAGCGTATGGAGGCGATAAAATTTACTATGAATTTATTAATCCTTCGGATAATAGCGACACAGAAGAAGATGTTAAAAATCAACTGCGTGAGCAAGGACTACAACCTACAATCATCTCAACTTTTTCCGATGACTCTAAAAAAGACATGATTGTTTTTGGAGGAATAATGCTGAGAAGTCCAACCAAACCACTTCCTGAACCAATTCAATTGTTACAACCGAGCTTTAGACCCGTACAAGTACCTGTAAATGCCATTAACGAAATCATTAATAATCTTGAATATTCACTGCTTGAAGGAGTTTACAAAGTAACTACACCTAGTCGAAAAAGAATTGGATTTCTTAAAGGTCACGGTGAACTACAAGGAGCTCAAATAGCAGATATCACTTATGAGCTTTCGAAATTTCATGTAGTAGAAGAATTGAAAATAGATGGGCAAATCAATGCCTTAGATAAATTAGATGCACTTGTAATTGCAAAACCAACATTACCAATCCCTGATAAAGACCAATTTATTATTGATCAGTTTATAATGAATGGAGGAAAAGTGGCTTGGCTTATTGATCCTGTTGATGTAAGCATAGATTCACTCTACATGAGAGGGGAGAGTATAGGATTAGCTTACGATCTTAACGATATCGAAAAACAAATTTTTAACTACGGAGTAAGAGTAAATAAAGATTTAGTTATAGATGCAAACAGTGCTTATTTG
>CATLPG010000096.1 GCA_950054195.1 uncultured Saccharospirillaceae bacterium | reverse complement strand
GTTGTAATGTAGCAAATGTAACTTAAGTTTTAAGGCATTGTGTATATTAGCATAAAATAAACGATATGTACCCTACGCTTTACCACTTTTTTTATGACTTAACAGGTTGGGAAGTTGGTTTTCTAAAAGTCATTCCTATGTTTGGTTTTTGGGTAATCACTGCTTTTATGGTAGCAAGCTGGTTAAGTGTAATTGAACTTAAGCGAAGAGAAGAAGCTGGATACATTAGTCCTAAACTTAAAACGGTTACCATTGGAGCAAAAACTCCAGTTTCAGAATATGTTTCGAATGGTGTCATCGGTTTTTTACTTGGATTTAAAATAGGTTATGTTTTTTTTCATCAAGAAGTACTCGAAAATTTCCCTAGCTTTTTAATTTCTACTCAAGGGAGCTTAATTGGAGGTTTACTAGTTGGAGCTGCTATGGTTGGTTGGAAATACCGAGAAGCAAAGAAAACTGAGCTTCCAGAACCTTATGAAAAAGAGGTTAACATGCACCCGTATCAGCATATGAGTAATATCACGATGCTCAGTATTGCGAGTGGAATGGGAGGATCTGTTATTTTTGGAACCTTAGAAAAGCCCTACTTAATTTCAGAATTTTTTGCTAATCCAAGTTTAGGTATATCTCATTTATACAATGGGCTATCAGTTTATGGAGGTGTTATTCTAGGGATATTGATTGGTATGTACTATGTATGGAAAAACAAGCTAAACCTCATACAATTTCTGGACGCTTTAGTTCCAACTATTTTAATGGCATATGCAATTGGTAGAATTGGATGTCATATGGCTGGAGATGGTGATTGGGGAATTGTAAATACTAATCCACAACCCGAATGGATGAGCTTTTTACCAGATTGGTTATGGGCATACGATTACCCTAATAATGTGAATGGAGATGGTGTACCTATGACAAATTGTATTTATAATGACCCCAAATACTGTAATCACTTAGTACCTTCAGTTTATCCTACCCCCCTTTATGAGTTTTTTATGAGTACTATTCTTTTTGGTATTTTATGGAGCGTTAGAAAGCTTATTACGATACCATTGCTTATGTTCTCTTTAGTAGTTTTAGCTATGGGAGTTGAGCGTTACATTATTGAACAAATAAGAGTAAATACAGTCTACGAACACGGTCCATTTGCTGGTTTTACGCAAGCAGAAGCCATATCAATAGGTATGATTATTTTAGGTATTGGTATGGGAATTTACAGTGTTTGGAGATATAAAAAAAATCAAGCTCATGAGTGATAAAGATAGATTATATGACGCCTTTGGCGAAATAGCTTATGCAATAGCCAAAGCAGATGGTTTGATTGATCAAGAAGAGATCAATAAGCTAACGGAAATTATTGATAATCACCCTTGGGCTAGCAATATCAAATGGTCTTTTAACTATGAGTGGTTAAGGGATGAAGATGCTGAAGTCATTTATAAAAAAGCAATTACACGGTGTTATGACCATGGTCCATCACCGGAGTACAAACAATTTATTGACTTAATGAATGAAATTGCTAAAGCTAGTCATGGCGTTGATGAAAAAGAAAGTGCTATGATTGAATCTTTCTCAAAAGATTTGATTAACCAGTTTATGAAAGATTACGAAGCTATTCATAAAAGAGATTGATACAATGAAAAAAATTCCTTTGCATATTAAAATCATCCTCGGGATGTTTATTGGTGTTGTTTTTGGAGCTTTAGTTGTTGGTATCGGATCTCCAGATAAAAGTGTATTAGATACAAATAAAGAAACAGCTAAGCGGTACAAAAATGAGCTTAAGTCCATTGAAGCTGAGATAAAAACGATTGAAAATAGCTTTACATCAGATCAAAATTTAAATATTGCTAGTTTAGGAAAGTTAAAAAAGCTAGAGCTCCAAAGAGAAGTTACCAAATCCAACTATAGCAAAGCACAAAAATTAGCTTTTCAACAATCGAAAGGACAAATATTCATTGAGCGATGGATAAAACCATGGGGAACAATCTTTATTAATTTATTAAAGTTAATTGCTATACCTCTTATTATTGCTTCATTAATTAAAGGTGTTAGTGACCTAAAGGATATATCCAAGTTTGCTAAAATAGGCGGAAGATCTATTTTAATATACATAGGAACAACAGTAGTTGCCATCACTATTGGTTTGGTGATTGTTAACTTGGTTAAACCTGGTGGTGGTATCTCACAAGAAACGATAGAGCAGCTTACCTCTACTTATGATGGTAATACAAGTATTTCTTCCAAGCTTAGCGAGGCAACAAATCAACAATCAGCTGGACCTTTACAGTTTATTGTAGACATGGTTCCTAGTAACATCTTTAGTTCCTTATCAAATAACGGGAGTATGTTACAGGTCATCTTTTTTGCCATCTTTTTTGGTATTTCTTTGCTTCTTATTCCCGAAAAACAAGCAAAGCCGCTTAAAAACTTCTTTGATGCACTCAATGACGTGGTTTTAAAAATGGTTGATTTGATTATGTTATCAGCTCCTTTTGCTGTATTTGCATTAATGGCTAATGTAGTCGCATCAGCAGAAAGCTGGGACATTATTTTTGCACTAATCAAGTACTCATTAACTGTTATCGTAGGATTAGCGCTTATGATTGTATTTTATTGCATGTTAGTAGCTGTTTTCACTAAGAAAAATCCGTTTTGGTTTCTTAAACAACTTGCTCCTGCTCAATTATTAGCTTTTACTACTAGTTCAAGTGCAGCTACACTTCCTGTTACCATGGAACGCGTAGAAGAACACATTGGAGTTGACAAAGAAGTATCTAGTTTTGTTCTACCTGTTGGAGCAACTATTAACATGGATGGCACGAGTTTATACCAAGCAATTGCAGCTGTATTTATTGGTCAGGCATTAGGCGTTTCGCTAGATTTCATGGATCAAATGACAATCATTTTAACAGCTTTAATGGCATCTATTGGTTCGGCTGCAGTTCCAGGAGCTGGTATGGTAATGTTAGTTATCGTACTGCAAGCTATTGGTAAGTTTGCACCAGAACAAATAGCAGTTGGTTTAACCTTAATTTTTGCTGTAGATCGTATTTTAGATATGTGTAGAACCACAGTTAATGTTACTGGTGATGCTACTGTATCCATGTTAGTTGCTAAATCTGTAGGTAAACTTGGTGATCCTGATGTTAAAAATTGGGATGATAACTATCCAGAAAAAGAATAATTTTTTAAAATGGATGTTTTTCAACTTATTCTAAAAGAGTTATGGAGTTCTATCTCTTGGGGCTTTTTAGGATTCTTAATTACGCTTTTTATTCTTGCATTACTCAATAAAAAGAAATGGATAGGAACGTCTTCTAATCTGCAAAAAATTAAACTTATCGCCTACTATTTATTTTTTCCTTTAGCCATTGCTTTCGCTTCATGGTTTTATAAAGCAGTATCAGCTGCACATCATCAAGTAGAACTTAGTGTTAAGTATACTGTAGAATCAGTGGAAGATATCGTTTACAAAGAATTTCATACATATATAACATCAACTATAGAAGCTTATGGTGACCAGTTAGTAATCCCTACAAATGATGAAATTGTTTTTTCTTTTTTAAAGGAAGATTCTACATCTGGATGGATAAAAAGAAAAGCATTGCATTGGTCGTTAGTTGAACTATTGGAATATCTTGAAAAAGAAGCGATGGAGCAAACAGGAGTGAAAGTTGAAAATCATCACCTAACGATAGCTGTTTTAAAGGACGACAAAAACTTTATCCATGTCCCGTTCAAAAAAATAGAGAAGCAGGTAAACAAACCTGTAGCTGCTTTTTTTAATACTTATTATATAGTTAGCTACATTATTTTTGGTGTGGTTTTTGTGATCTTACTCATAGATATTATTATAACGCTGAAGCGAAAAAAGAAAAATAACACCTTAACAACGACCTAAGATTTACATCATGATAAAAAAGCTTTTTTTAATTATTCTCTTCTTTCCATTTGTCAATAAGGCTCAAGTATCAGGAAAAATAGTAGACAGTAAAACGAAAGAACCTCTTCCATTTGTAAACATTGGAGTAAATAATAGCTCCTATGGAACATCTTCGGATATTGATGGTAGGTTTAGCATTAAGTATAAAGTATCTTCTTTACAGTTTTCTTATGTTGGCTACCAACCTAAAAGTATATCTGTTGATGGGTCAAAAGAACTAACTGTTTATTTAGATGAAAGAACAACTCAACTAAACGAAGTAGTTATTAATCCAGAGGAAAACCCTGCTCTACGAATTATTCGTAACGTCATTAAAAACAGGAAAATTAACGATGTAGAAATGAGGGATTATACCTGTGAATTGTATAATAAGTTTACTATAAATGTTTTTGAAGATACAGCCCATCCTAATTACAAACAACCAGTATTTGATCTTGATTTTAAAAAAGAAGATGGTGAATGGGTTTCTACTAAACGAACTCCAGAACAAATAGACTCAGCAAAAAAGGATTATTATAATGAATTGGAATACTATAATAATACTCCTTTAATGTTATTGGAGACCTACGTAGAAAAAAAACATGTTGCTCCCGACTTGGATAAAGAGTTGGTTACCGCCACAAAAATGTCGGGATTTAAGAATCCATCAATCATGACTTTGTTAACAAAAATACAATCTTTTAGCTTTTACAATAGCGAATTTGCTTTACAGGGAGAACCTTATTTATCTCCTGTCAGCAAAGAAGGGCTTAGAAAGTATTTTTATCTAATAGAAGACACTATTTATGATAATTCCGACAGTGTATTTGTTATATCCTACCGACCTTACAAAGGCAAAGTATTTAACGGAATGAAAGGTATTATGCAAATTAGCTCCAACCAATGGGCTATTAAAAATGTTACTGCTACTGAAGCAGATTCTACCAAAAACATTCGTATAACAATAAATCAGCTGTATCAAACAGACTCAAACAATCAATGGGAACCCTATCAGCTATTAGGTGAACTTGATTTTTCTGCAAATGCAGATGAACCTGACGAACTAAAAGGAATAGTTAAAACATACATCAAAAATTTTGATGATGACACTAAAGTAAGACGAAGAGAAATAGACCATCTCACTTATGAGATTGCCCCAAAAGCTCATAGAGTGGATTCTAGTAAATGGAGTCAATTAAGAACAAATCCATTAACAGAAGGGGAATCATTTACTATCGTAGATAGCCTAAAAGATTCAATCCCCGTGAATTTTGATAATATGCTCACAGGTTTTAAAGTACTTATGACAGGTAAAGTTCCTTTTTATTGGACCAGTATTGATCTTGATCGGCTAATAACCTACAATATTTTTGAAGGTACCCGACTTGGGTTTGGACTTCATACGAATAATAAACTTTCTAAATATTTTAATGTTGGCGGATATTTTGCTTATGGATTACACGATAAGCAATGGAAATACGGTGGTGATTTAGGTATTCTTTTATCTAAAAGAAGAGATATTGGCATAAATATTTCATATATAAATGATGTTGTAGCTTCTGGGAAAACTCAATTTATTGAGAGAGAAACATCTCTTTTGGCAGCTAACTACGAGCAAATTTTCTTTAACCGAATGGATAATATTGAAAAGTACCAAGCAAGTTTGAGCTTTCGAGCTTTAAAATATGGTAAGTTTAATTTGTTTGGTAACCAGCAAACACGTATTGTGAACGATGATTATCAGTTTGTTCCAAATTCAGACATCATAAAAGATGGACAAGAAAAATATGATATTACAGAAGTAGGGTTAGATTTTCGCTACGCCTACAAAGAAGAGTTTTTCTTTGATGGAATAGACAAATTTAGTATGGGCACTAAATATCCTATTGTTTATGGTAAAGTAACTGCCGGTACTGTTTCTGCGGATAACAACTCTGAATCATATCTAAAATACGATGCTAAATTATTTGACTCCTTTAAAGTTGGGGCTATTGGAACTTCCAGAATAAGTATTGAAGGAGGAATAGCAAATGGAAATATTCCTTATACCTTATTGCATAACCCTGACGGAGCTTTTAAGCAGTTCAACATATCAGTAAATGAAGGGTTTGAAACCATGCGTTTTAATGAGTTTCTAGCTAATAAATATGTAAATGTATTTTATGGTCATAAATTTAGACCGATCAACATTTCTAAAAAAATTCGTCCATCCATTGAGTTAGTTCATAACTTAACACTTGGATCATTAGATAAAGTTGATGTACATCAAAATACTGCTTTTAAAGTTGCTGATCATGGTTACTTTGAAACAGGAGTAAGGGTTCATCGTTTATTTAAAATTCAATTTACAGAGATAGGATTCGGAACTTTTTATAGATATGGTTCATATTCCCTACCTAACCTAGCAGATAATTTTGCTTATAAATTTGTTCTAGGTTTCGGATTTTAGTAAATTATAATATGGTTAGTAGGTTAATATTATTTCTTTTACTAAACTTTGGAGGGCTTTATTTAGGTAGCTTATTTACTACACCCGGAGTAAATTCAGATTGGTACAACTCCTTAAACCAAGCGCCTTGGACTCCTCCAGGATGGGTATTTGGTGTTGCTTGGACAACCATTATGATTTGTTTTTCCATTTATTTAGCCAAACTCTTCGAGCATAAAAAACTATGGCAAAGCCTCATCCCCCTTTATATCATCCAATGGATATTAAACGTAGGATGGAACCCTGTTTTCTTTTATTACCAAGCTGTAGGATTAGGACTAGTTGTTATTAGTACACTACTCTTGGTTATCGTTTTCTTTTTGGTGGGTTATCGTAAAAAACTAGAATGGTATTCTATTTTACTTGCTCCTTATGTCATTTGGTTAGCAATCGCCACCTCTTTAAATGGGTACATCTACCTTTATAACTAACAGCTAAATTTGGCATACTCTTTGTTTTAACTAGTATAAAACCATGTTATGTATAAAGGATTACTCTTATTTTTATTTCTTCAATCTTCTCTTTTAGCTCAAAACTTGGTTAAGAACGGTTTTTTTGAAGAAAGAGAGCAAAGTAAACCTATTCATAAACCACTAAAAGAAGTTTCTGGACCTATAGTTGATGGTTGGTATGCTATCGATGGAAGTACTCCCGATTATTTTAACAGCTATAAATCAACTTACAGAGGGTATCCCATCATTCGATCTATTGAGCGTGGGGGTAAAATTGGCATTGCGATGTACAATACCCAAAACAAAGCTGAAGGTATTTATACAAAACTAAAAACACCATTAGTTAAAGGACAAACATATAAGATTAATTTTACTGTAGCTCACTGTCAGTATGCTGATTTTGCTGTTCGCCAATTCCCATTTTTGTTAACGAAAGAAAAAGTAAACCCGAAGGATATTAAAAACAATTCTTCAATTGAATTACAAGTAATAAAATTGGATAAACACGTTATTTATACAGATAAATGGGTTCAACTAAGTGGTATTTACACTGCAAAAGGAGGAGAAGAGTATTTAACTATTATGAATACTCGTTTCCGGTTTACTGAAAAAAAACATATTTCAAGAATTCTCTACAAGGATGCTTCCAAAACCTTAAATAGAGAAATGGATCGTGTTGCCTATTACTTTTTTGATAATATTGAAGTATTGCCTGTAAACGAATCTGCAAATTATTGCCAAACGGTTAATTATTCTAATCCAAAGAAAAAAGCAAAAATTATAACCAGTAAGCCCCAAAAGAAAGACTC
>CATLPG010000095.1 GCA_950054195.1 uncultured Saccharospirillaceae bacterium | reverse complement strand
CTTTTTTGGTAATATTTGATTCTTTTAAATCTCTTTTTATACCAAGTTCAAACTTTAAATCTTTTTTTTCTTTTGAAATGGTGTCGTTCCAGAATTCGATATCATAAGATTTTTTAGGAAACGTCAACGATAAATTACCGCGTTGGCGAATACCCATAGCAGAAGATATTGCCTTGTCTTGATAAAAATATCTAAAGTTCGCTCCAAATTTTTTATCGCTATTAAGTGTTGTTGTGTCAAGTTCAACTTGTATAATAGGCAATTTGGTAACGTAAAGTTTGTAATCTGAGCCATTCGCATTGACTTTATAAGATTGCTCGTAAGATAGTTTGGTGTTACTAGATGTCATTTTATAATTACTATCAAAAACAAGTTCGGAGACGTTTTGACCTATAGAAAGTGACGTATCCAAATCTGGAACATGCCAAACAATTAGCTTGTTGGTTTGATCAATCCCGTAACTGTCTTTTTCTGCAGTAACCGACTGGCTGCAGGCACTATTAAAAACGAAACAGAATAAAATACAGACTAGAGAGAACTTATGTTGCTTTAAACGCATGTTAGTACTAAATTTTAATTTTTAGTTTATTGTTTTTTTCTAAAATAAAAGCCAATGCAACAAGCATATATTCAACTGCAACCAATGCAAAATACCAAGAAGAGGTATGTTTTGTTAAACCATTTTCTTGAATATAATTACTGTAAGCAAAATAGCTTAAAAATATAGTTACAGACCATACCAAAAGATAATAACGCTTTGTAAAAACACTTAGAACGACCAGGTTAATTACATACCAAGGATGAACGATACTAGCAACTAAGTAATAAACTGTTAATACGCTAGTCATACTAGCGAAAAGCTGTGTTATATTCTCTTTTTTCCCTTTTAAACTTTGTATCAGAATTGTTCCTAATACAAGTACAGGTAAGATATATCCCACAATTTTAATAACGTTATATCCTGTTATTTGAAATCCTACCCAACGAATGAGGTAATAAATACTAGCGTTAAACTCAAAATTTTGAAAATATAAATCAATGCTAGATCCAAAATTTGCTATTAATTCGTGAGAAACAAAGGGAACAAACATGAGCAAAATAGCTCCTCCTATAATCATAAAATATCCTAAACTTTTTTGAAATCCTAAGTAGCTAATAAACAAGGGTAGTAACATGAAAGGTATTAGTTTAGTATTAATTGCTAGAGCCATCGCTATACCTGCTAAAAACAATCTGTTTTGAATTAAAAGCAACACACTTAAAAACATAAACATGAGCATCATTCCTTCAAAGTGAATGTTTCCAACGATCTCTACGATTACTAATGGGTTAAAGGCGTAGATTATAGCTAAATGCTCTGCTAGCTTTAAACGTTTTAATAATTGAAAAATGATAAAAAGCATCAAGATTTCCGACAAAAGCAAAAAGAATTTCATCCAAAAAATCGTTAACGATATCGATTGTTGCCCTAGGTAAGCTGATGCAGCAAAAACAGCTTGATTAAACGGAGGATAAACAGTGAAATACCTCTTGGAATTCATCCCTTCGTACAATTCTCTCAAATAATCACTTTGATCTGTGTCAATGTGTTTTTCTGGTAAAATCAGGTATGGGTTTTCACCTTCAACAATCATTTGTCCGTCCCATGCAAAACGAAAGTAATCATCCGATAAATTAGGTATTGAAAATAAGAACAGTGCACGAATACCTATGGCTACTAGTAAAATCTCTTTCTTGCTAAACACTGTTTTAAAAAGCATGAAAAAGTATGCTCCGCCAGCAATAGTTACAAGAGATATTAGCCAAGGAAAGTTAGCTCTTTCAATACAATAATTAAGAGCAAAAAGAGAAACGGCTAGTAATACAACAAAAAAGTATTTACTAGCCGTTTTCAATGAATTATGATAAAAAGAGTATTAAAACTCTCTGTTTGGATCAAAAGCTTCTAAGTAATCTGCTACTTTACGAACAAACGAACCTCCTAAAGCACCATCAATCACACGGTGATCATAAGCATGTGATAAGAACATCATATGACGAATGCCGATAGTATCCCCAAATGGAGTTTCAATAACGGCAGGCTTTTTACGAATTGCCCCAACAGCCATAATTGCTGTTTGTGGTTGGTTAATGATTGGTGTTCCCATCACGTTACCAAAGGTTCCTACATTCGTAACGGTATATGTGCCTCCTTGAATTTCATCAGGAGTTAATTTATTTTGTCTTGCTCTATTAGCTAAATCATTTACTGTTTTAGCCAAACCTAATAAGTTGAGGCGATCAGCATTTTTAATTACGGGTACAATTAAGTTCCCTGAAGGCAAGGCTGTTGCCATACCAATATTGATATTCCCTCTTTGAATAACCTTTGAGCCGTCTACAGAGACATTAACACCGGGCATGTCTTTGATTGCTTTTGCAATAGCTTCAATAAAGATTGGGGTAAATGTAATCTTCTCTCCTTCTCTCTTTTGAAATTCATTCTTAACCTTATTTCTCCAGTTTACAATATTTGTAACATCAGCTTCCACATAAGATGTAACGTGAGGAGAAACATGTTTAGACATCACCATATGATCTGAAATAAGCTTACGCATACGATCCATTTCGATGATCTCATCATTTGGTCCTACTGAAACTGCTGGTTGTTTAATCACAATTCCTGAGCCTGCATTATTGGCAGCAGGTGCAGCTTTTTCAACTGGCTTAGGTGCTTCTTTTTGTTGTGCTTGCTTAGTAGGTGTTGCGGTTGCTGTAGTAGTTTGACTCTTTCTACCACCATCTATATAAGCTAAAATATCAGCTTTAGTTACTCTCCCGTCTTTACCTGAACCATCAATTGACTCTAGCTCATCCATGCCGATACCTTCTGTTTTAGCAATATTTCTCACTAATGGAGAGTAAAATCTTCCAGAATCACCTGTTTTACTAATGGTTTCTGAAG
Organism: uncultured Saccharospirillaceae bacterium; assembly: GCA_950054195.1. Classification (GTDB taxonomy): domain Bacteria; phylum Bacteroidota; class Bacteroidia; order Flavobacteriales_D; family CAJJDF01; genus CATLPG01. Next base: position 4,825 of record CATLPG010000095.1, on the reverse strand, counting down.
ATGCTGATTGTTTTAGAGGGGCTTCAACCTTACTAACTACTTCAGCCGCCGGTGCTGGTTCGGTCTTCGTTTCTGTTGTTGGTGCTGCTGAAGTAGTAGGAGCATCTCCATCAGTAGAAATGATTGCAATTACCTCTCCTACTTTAGCAACCTCTCCTTCCTCGAAAAGTTTTTTTACTAAAACTCCATCTGCTGGAGCTGGTACTTCTGAGTCTACTTTATCAGTAGCAATCTCGATGATAGATTCCTCTGCTTCAATAGTGTCTCCTACTTCCTTTAACCAAGAAGTAATCGTAGCTTCCGCTACACTTTCTCCCATTTTAGGTAAAATCACTTCAATTTCAGCCATGTAATTGTATTTAATATTTAAGAAACTATATGCGTTTTGCTTTACAGTTTTCTATTTTTCAATTACTACAAAAATACAGGAATATTCGGATTTTGAAAGAGTGATTTTTTCTTTACACAATAAATAACTGACAATTTGAGTATTAACTAGTAAGCCTATGAATTAACAAAATCTTCACAAATCAAGCAGATTGATCTAAAGAACTAGACCTATGAACCTTGTTAAGCAAATATTCTTGTCTTTTTTGAAGTTACAAGCTTTCATTGCAATCGTTGTGTTTTTATTTTTTTCAACTAAACTATACAGTCAAAATAAATACCTTAATTTTTTTAAAAGCGATTATTTTTATGCCGTAAATACGCTAAAAGATCAAGAAAAAACGATTGATGACATAGCCCAAATCTATGATATCCCTCCAAAAACAATTCGCTCCATTGTTTTTCCTGAACTACTGAGGTACAATAACATAAAAGACTTTATTGAAACTAGTAGTTTAGAGACGTTTTATATTGCAGGTGACATGGTTGATTTTTCCATTGGTTATTTTCAAATGAAACCAAGTTTCATGGAGGAGATTGAACAGATCACAAAAGAATCGTCTTATTTAAAAGAAAAATACAAGGCAATCATCACTTATTCTTCTAAAGCTAATCATAAAGCTCAGCGACTAAATCGATTAAAACAAACCGAATGGCAAGTAGTTTACATTTGTTGTTTTATTGATTATTTAAACGCTACCTATCAATTAGAAAAAGAAACCATAACCGATCGTTTAAGCTTTTTATCTGCGGCTTACAATTATGGTTTTAAAAAACCTCCTGAAGAAATTAAAACTTGGGAAACTACCAAAGCATTTCCTTATGGAAAATCATACAAAGGAACCAAGTTTAGTTATAGCGAAATAGCCCTACACTACTACAACACAAATAAATAAAAAGAAGAAAGATGAAAAAGGTAATTACTACAACGGCCGTTGTAAGCATACTACTATTTGCTTGTCAACAAAAAAAAGAGATTGTAACATTAAAAAAGGAGGTCACTCCCCCATTAGCTGGGTTAGAAACACCCTTTGAAACGTTTAAAATAAATCCGGAAAAAGGAGGAACATTTAAAACAAGGGAAGGATCTACAATACATATTCCAAGTGATGCGTTTGCTTATGAAAATGGTAAACCTGTTACTGGTAGCGTAAATATAAGCTTCAGAGAATACCACAATGCCTTGGATATGTTTTTATCTGGAATTCCTATGGAATATGATGCTAACGGCAAACAGGAGCACTTCGAATCAGCGGGAATGTTTGAAATTCAAGCGGAACAAAACAACCAAAAAGTTTATGTTGCTAACGACAAAAACATTAAAGTATCACTGATTTCGTACAAACCTGAAAAAGATTACCGTTTTTTTAAGCTTAATAATCAAGTTGACAATTGGGACTATATGGGAGAAGCTGATCCTATTATGAACAAATCTAAACTTGAACGAATAGAAAAAGTGAAACGCTTAAAAGAACAAGTTGCTGTTCATGAATCATCCAATTTTTTTGTATTTGATTACCTATCTGCTTTAGATGTTTTTTTTCCTGATAACTTCTGGGAAGTAAAAAGATCAAAGGATACTAATCAAGTAATGGACAAGGTTAAATCTTACGGCTTAGAACTATTAAACATTAGCAATTATGAACCTGTTCGTTTCAACCAAAGAGAATATGTTGCTAATATGATTGTATGGGAAAATATTGGTCAAAAATTTCCTAAAAATAAAACTGATTTAAGGTCGGCTGAGAAAGAAATGATTCATATTAAAGGAAACATCTATGAAGTTAACTTTTACCATAGAAGAAATGGAAATAAGCTGTTTTCAACATACATTAAAGGATATGCTCCTTTAAAATACTTAACTTCTATTCCAGATGATCAATGGAAAAATGAAAGAAGTAAACTTTTAAAAGAAATTAACGAAGAAGAAAAGCGCTTAGCATTTGAAGCAGATTGTTTTAGAGAGTTTAGCATTAATGATATGGGAATATATAATTGGGATCGCTTTCAAAAACAAGAAATATGGGTTAAAGCAAAAGCTAAATTTGAATTCCCAGTTCAACTTGATAAGCTAACAAGTATAAAAGCCTACTGCATGATACCACAGACCAATAGTGTCATTAAATTCAACAATGGAAATGATGTCATTTTAGGACCTGCAGATGAAGCCATTATCTTTGCTGTGTTGCCCAACCAAGAATTAGGGGTATTTAGCAATAATAAATATCAACAAATACCTTTTAGTGAATTACAGCACAAACAGGAAGAAGTAACACTAACTTTTGACTTTGAAAATCGTGGAAAGGTTACAAGCAAAGAGATTTTAGAAAAACTGATGCGTCCTAAAGCATAATAAAAACTAGTGAATTGCTCAACTTTACAGGTTGAGCAATTTTATTTTGGTGTTTTCACATACACATAGAGTGAAAAAATCAATAAAAACACATTAGGAATCCATACGGCTAGAAAAGAATTAAAGCCTGCATTTGTTGCTGCTACAGTTGTAAATCGATTAAACACGAAATAGATAGCAACCGTTCCTATGCCTATTAATATTGTCATACCAACTTTACTCCTCGCTGGAGAAATACTAATACAAATACCTAATAATGCTATAATAAATAAAGATAACGGATTAGCATAACGTGAATACATTTCAATTTCTATGTAAGGAACTAACTTAGATCCTTTCTGTTGCTCTTTTTCTCTGTATTTTCTTAACTCAGTTATTGTCATTGTAGATACCACATTGGTTCGTTGACCTAAATCATCCATAGTAAAAGGTAGTATCGTATCAAGGGTTGCCATTCGATACATTTTTTCCTCCCCTCCTTTGTAATCTCTAACTAAAACTGACTTCAAGTTCCACTTATTTTTTTTAGTAGTATCTTGCTGATAACCATGCCCTGCTTTTATTGTTTTTACCAGTACCTGTTTCCCTGTAGAATCTTCTTTAAATGTATCAATCCACATGCCGTTAACAACATCTTTATCTTTAATATTAAGTCTACTGTAAGATACCACTACTCCTTTGGAAACTTCCATGTTAACTTTTGATCGAATAGAAGAGTAGCCTGTATGCTGATTTTCCCAGTTAAGTCTCTTTTCGTTTGCTGCTGGCAATAAAAATATATTAATGAAAAAAGAAAAAAGTACGATAATTCCAACACCAACGAAAAACGGTCGTAACATTCTATTAAAACTAACTCCAGAACTTAGAATAGCCGTAATTTCATTACGTTGATTCATTTTAGTGGTTACCATTACAATGGTTATGAGTGTAAATAAAGGAAAAAATAGATTTCCAATGAAAACAGCAAAGCCAACATAATAAGTTGAAGCTATTTCCCAAAAACTCATGTTTGCTCCAAGAAAATCATCTAGTTTTTCAGAAATATCAAACACAATAACAATAGATAATACTGATATTATTGAAAAAAAGAAGGTGAAAACTATCTTTTTAATTATGTATCTATCTAACGTAGTAATCATATATAATTACAGTCGAGTGGATAATCGTTTAACCATGGTGTTTTTCCAAGAAACAAAATCTCCGTCTAAAATGTGTTGACGTGCTTCCCTTACTAACCACAAATAGAAAGATAAATTGTGTATACTGGCAATTTGTGCTCCTAAAATTTCTTTTGAATGAATTAAATGTCTTAAATAAGCCTTCGAGTACTGTTGATCTACATAGCTTATACCATTAGGATCAATAGGAGAAAAATCATTCGCCCATTTCTTATTTTTGATATTAATAAATCCTTCGCTGGTAAATAACATACCATTACGAGCATTTCTTGTTGGCATTACACAATCAAACATATCAACACCTAATGCAATACATTCTAAAATGTTTACAGGTGTACCTACTCCCATCAGATACCTTGGCTTATCTTTAGGCAAGATATTACATACTATATCCGTGTGTTTATACATTTCTTCAGCCGGTTCTCCAACGGATAGACCTCCAATTGCATTTCCTTCTCTATCCATTGAAGCAATAAACTCAGCTGATTGCTCTCTTAAATCGCTATACACGCTTCCTTGAACAATTGGAAACAATGTTTGAGAATAACCATACAGTCCTTCTGTACTATCAAAACGATCACAACAACGCTTTAACCATCGGTGTGTCATCTCCATGGATTGCTTTGCATAACCATACTCACAAGGATAAGGTGTACATTCATCAAAAGCCATGATAATATCTGCTCCAATAATTCGTTGAACATCCATCGCATACTCTGGTGTGAAATGATGACTTGAGCCATCAATATGCGATTTAAATGTTACTCCTTCCTCTTTGATTTTTCTTCTTCTTTTCGAATTATCAACAGAGAACTCTTCATCAACCGGAAGAACAATAGAACATCGAGAAAACACAATTTAGCATTTCTATGAAAGTGTTCCTGTCGTACTCATAGTTTTTATCGTC
>CATLPG010000094.1 GCA_950054195.1 uncultured Saccharospirillaceae bacterium | reverse complement strand
ATGTACTTCCTGTTCGTCAGTACCAACTTTTGCAGTCTCGCTTCCTTCAGTTAATGCTTCACAGCAATCCACCTTGCGACTTACTAATGGTTCAAGGCGTTACCCCTGCCCATAAGGGACTTACACCCTCTAGAAAAAAAAAAAAACACCTACTCTTTGTTGTTTTATCTTTATATAATTTGCATTATTGCTGTCAAAAACAAAACGTAGAAGAGTGGGTGTCCGGCAGCTCATGCTGGGCACACACAACGTGTATAACTAATTGCTAAGTTGGTTAAGACAAAGAAAAATTCTTACCTTTATTAAAAATCAATCTAGCGGAAAATATCGCACGCTCTTTTCCGCAACTAGCCATACACGAAGACGTTAGCACCTATTAAAACAGAATGAGAATCATTTCAATATTAGCTATTACTCTATTTTATATAGCATCCTACGGACAGGAAAAACCTATTTTAGTTTTTGATTTAATTAATGGGACAGTAGACTCAATACCAACGATGGCATATGACAATACCAACTTAAGTGATTATACTAACTACTTTATAGGGAACTTCAACTCCAGTACAGAAATTTTAGAACAAACACCACCTGTTTCTAATACATATCCAAGTAGTAATTTCACTTATAAAAAACGAGTTTCAACCGACTTTGATTTAACTATCTACCCTATTCGTACAAGTGTTAAAATATTTTCAGTAGAGAATGACTCTCTTTCAAGTCTCTGTTCGGGTAGTCTAATTAGTAAAAAACATGTACTTACTGCTGCACACTGTGTCTCACCTATTAATTCAAATGTTACATCTCAAGATTCAATAAAAATTGCTCCAATTTTTGATAATGGTGTTTTTAACGCCCAGTTCAATTCTAGTTATGTTAGTAAGATTTATTTTTTCAAAGATTGGAGTTTTTCTGGTAGTGATTTTTCCATATTAGAATTAGAAGATCCTATTGGAGAGTCCACAGGTTGGTTAAGTATTGGTTTCAACAAAGTTGACAGCCTTCTATCTGATGGAACTTTTTACAAATTCACCTACCCCGCTACTACTATACTTCCAATTGATTCTAATGAATATAACGGAGATACACTCTATTACAATTATGGAAGTGTTGATATTATTACAAATAATTCTATAGGGATAAATAATACAAATGGTATACCTGGAGAAAGCGGTAGTTCTTTAATCAAAGTGATAAATGGGCAGGAGTACACCTCCTATGGTGTTCTCAGTTTATCAAACAATTTGAGTCACAGTAGAATCAGTAACTGGCAATTTTACGCCATTAAAAGTATAATTGCTGACGATTTAACCATAATAAGTCCTAATGAGGGTTTTTCTAATTCATTTGTCCTCTATCCTAACCCAGTAGTTAACACATTGTATATAAAAAGCAATAGTGAAACAGATATTGCTGAAATGGTTTTGTTCAATAACCTTGGACAACAAGTTTTAAATATAGATGTCAAAAATCTTAATTCAGAGATAAATATTTCAAGTCTAGCAAGTGGTACGTATTATTTAAGAATAACTTCAAACACGCATATAGAGACAAAAAAAATAATAAAAAAATAGGTGCTAATCGAGTAGACGGCTCCGCCAATAATTGACTGAGGAGTGCCTTTTTCCCGCAAGTTAACAACTTCTCGGTAATCATAATGTAAGCTTCCCCATAAATAGAACTATGTAAATTAGATACTAATAACAAAAAAATACTCCATTTGTCAAATAAAAAAGACTTTGAATAAAATAATATATATCATAACCTTAATCTTTTTTATCTCATGCGCACGTAAAGGAGATGAAATTTACAGTACTGCATTTGATAAAAAACCAAAAGGTGTTAAAGTATTGAATTCTCTTGACGCTGTTGTTCCAATTATGGATTATGCTGTAATGATACACTTTATAGCACCTAAGGAAGAAATAGAACGCATAAGTAATGGATTTGAAACAAAAGAGTTTTCAGGTTACCCATCATCTGGTGTAAACGGTGTTCCTGAAGATTGGATTTCAGAAGAAAACATCAATTCATGTACCCTTTATGAAAAAATTAGCGATAATGGTAGACACACTGAACAACTTTATATTGACTGCAAAAATGGCGAGGCGCTGTATGTTAGCTATTACTAATAAGAAAAGTTAATCTTAATTATTGTTAATTATTATTTTTCTGGACATGAACTAACTACCTTTAATTATGGTGAAACCATTAACCTATTTAATCCTAGTGTTTGCTTTTCAGCCTTTGATAAGCCAATACAATCCAAGATGCAACCCTCCCACAGGTTTAAAATCAGCAACACGCATTTGGAAAACGAAAGATAGAAAAGGGAAAACTAAGAAACATAAATCAATAATCTATTTTGATCGAAAAGGAAAACCAGATAGTATTATAAGCACGATCAATCATTCGCATACCCATTTTGTATATCGTGGCGACTCTGTTATTTATGTAGTCAGCAATCGACTATTAAATAGAAGAGTAATAGATGGTATTGCTATAGATTCAATATATAAAAAGCCTATTAGATTCATTGATACAGCTTTCGTTTTAAGCAGGGATAGTATTGGACGTCCTCTAATTATTAAAGAAAATGACTCAACATTCTATCGTAAGAAATATCTTAGTTGTGCAACAATAATTGGCTATTTAATTCAAAATAACGACACTTTACAATCAGTAACATACCATTATGAAGACAGATGTTTAATAAAAACTATTTTTGACCCAAAGTCTATTCATCAAAGCATAGTATTGGAAAAATACTTCGACTACAAACTTAATAAAAAGGGCGACTGGAAAAGGCGGAAATATCAAAATGAAAATGGGCCAATAATCGTTGAACGTAGAAAGCTTAAATATTATTAATTTTAAATTATAATTAATTTATGATCAAATATAAATAACGTGAAAATTATACTATTAGAACTACTACTGTTTAACATACTGCTCAGTTCATGCAATGCTCAAAACAATGACAGTGACCTCAAATTAAAGGCAAAAACCGAAGCAGCTAAAATGTTTAATTCTTTCGTAGAAGAAGATTATGAAACCTTCATTGAGCTAACTTACCCACCAATAGTTAGTATGGCTGGAGGTGAGGATGCAATGATTAAAATACTTCAAAAGGGAATTGGTCCTGAAGTAGAAGTATTAAAAATAGAAATACTATCGTGTTCAGAAATGATAAAGGATAGTAATAATATTCAATGTTCACTTAAACAAAAACAAATAATGAGTATAGATGGTCAAAAACTATATACTATTGGAGATTTAATAGGTGTTTCTTATGATAAAGGAGATAGCTGGGTATACTTGAGTGTTTCATCCAATACACTTGAAAAAGTAAGGTCTCAATTTCCTGAAATTAGCAATAAACTAAAGGTTAGTCCACAAACTAAGCCTATACTAATTGATTAATAAATCATTTGCATTAAAAATATTTAGATGAATTTAAAAGAAGTTCTATTGCTGACAGTAACTATTTCAATCGTATATTCTTGTATAGATACACCCCGAAACAAAGAAAAAGATTCTAAAACTATTACAACTAGTAGCTGGAAATCATATTCTAAAGACAACTATTCTTTCGAATATCCCAAAGAATGGAATCTTGATACTTCAGGAAGAATGGGGTCAAGTTTTTTTATTCTAAGTCCACTTGAGCATAAGGGAGATTTATTTGCAGAAAATATTAATCTAATGATTCAAAATTTGCCTGAATCTAGCTATACGTTAGATAAATTTGTTGAAATTTCAGAAAATCAAGTTAATACTAGAGCTAAAAATGGGAAATTAATTCTCAGTAAACGTATTAAAGAAAAAGATTTAGAATTTCACCATTTTATTTATACGTCCGAACACAGTATTTACAAATTAAAACAAGAACAATACTGTTGGTTATTAGAAGATAAAGCTTATATATTAACATTTACTGCTGAGGAAAAAGAATTTCAAAACTATAGAAATATTGGAAAGAAGATTCTGGATAGTTTCAAAATCCTAAATAAATAAAACATGCAACTTTATCTTAAAAAAATAATAGAATAGGAAAAAATGATTAATCATCTTGGATTTATCTAATTCACTATATTTAAACAAAATAACTTCCTATGAAAAACCTATACTTCATCTTTGCTAGTGCTATTCTAGTGCTTTCAGCCTGTAAAAAAGACAAAGAAGACACCACAGAAACTGACGATCCTGTTGTTGGAGACGCAAACATTGCAGCTCCTTCTTTTAGCTCTTCATATACTGTCGGAGCAGCAAGTGGCTCACAATATTATCCCTTTATTTTTAGTAACGCTTCATTCAAGGCGTTGGTTTGGGGAGAAAATACAACGCCAAGAACCATCAAAATGTTAGAACTTGATCAAAACTATCAAGCTGTAGGAAACGCTAGTAACGTGGTGGATGATTGTGGAAATATTAATGATGCAGACAGTTACAATCAAACCATTGCTTACGACCCAACCTCTACCCTACTTTTATCGGTTTATGCACATAGTGAAAATAATACATCAACCGCTCAAAAAGACTTTTCTTTAAAAGGGAAGCTTTATAATCCACTCAACTTAACCAATAGTAGTTTCTACATCGAAGGACCATTTGATTATGCGAACGAACGTCCTAATCGTCCATCGGTTGCTACAAACGGACAAGCACAGTTTGCTGTGGTTTATCATTCGGATGAAGGTTTTTCTAATAATTCGGTTATTAAGCTTAAGTTGGTTGATGCAGCAGGAAATGTTACCCCTGCTGATTCTTCTGGTACGCAAACAGGATTCGTTTTATCAAATACCGGAGCTCAATTTGCTAAAGTAGCTTTCAATAGCAATCAAAATCTTTATGGTGTAGTGTATACCAAAGGCACAGGAACTGCTAAAACGGTTTACTTTTTAACGTTTGATGGGAACGGAACAGTTATCACGCAAGAAAAAAAGATCATCAATACAGGAAGTACAGCTGAATTTCCAATCATCAAAGAAGATGGAGATGGATTTGTAATTGCTTGGAGAGATTATCGATTCATTAAAATTGGAGAGAATACAGGCGTAACTGGAATGCCATCCATAAGAATTGCTAGAATATCTTCTACAGGAACATTAATTAATGCAAATGGGGCAACTGATATCTTTAGCTCAACAGATCAATCATTATTAGTAAGTAACCCATACGAAAATGGAGCTTATTTACATTTTGATTTAGTTGTAGTTGCTGCTGGACAAAAATATGGTTTGGTTTGGGCAACACAAGATGCTCCTTACGAAATTCAATTTAGTGAGGTTCAAATTTCAGGAACAAACATTGCTGCTTCGATTCCAAAGACTTTGAGCGCTAGTGGTGTTCAATCAGATAAGCCCACAATTGCTTACGCTAACGGTAAATACATTATTGCCTATCAAGGACACACAGGAACTAGCTATGAAAATAGATTAGTTGTTAGTCAGTAAGCTTAAACCTTAACTATTTGGTTGTTTCATAATTAAGCACACCTCTTTTTATCTTTAAGATGTACGTACCATTCGCATAGGATGATGTATCAACATTCCTGTACTATCATATAAGAAGATGGATGCTTTTTCGTCTATTTCTCCATTCGGAGAGGCAAAAAAGTAATCACTAGTAGCTCTTCGTAGTAAATGTTTTGCTTTTCTAAAACCTAAAACTTGAGTTTAGAATATGCTATTATTTTCTATGATTTTGCGTAAATAAACTAGGAAGGTTTAAAAAAATAGATAATAAAACTTCACATGTGTGAATAACTTAAGCTAAATTACTTAGTTTTTTCCCAACCAGCGTTCCTAATGCTATCCCCATACCTCCTAGTTTAACGCCACAATAAATATTCTCCGATACTTGTTCAATAAATGGACTTTTATTTTCTCCTACCCCCATAATGCCTGACCAACTATAATCAATTTCGTGAGGAGTATTGGGGAGAATAACCTCTTTTAAGAGAAGCTGAAGATGATTTAGAATCAAATCCGTGTTAATCATTTCAGTTGTTGTTTCTTCTTTAAATGCTAAGTTTCTTCCTCCACCAAGTAAGATGCGATTATGTATATTCCTGAAGTAATAATATCCTTTATCATAATGAAAGGTTCCTTCAAAGGGTAATTTTTCTATTGGTTTAGTTATTAAAACTTGTGCCCGAGCTGGTTTTAAGTTATGATTAGGCAGAAATTGTTTTGCAAAACCATTTGTACAGATGAACAGCTTACTTGTTTGTATGGTTTCATCATTTTTAGTTCGTAAAAGTACCTTTTGCGGCTTTTCTTCTATTTTAGTTATTTCACAACCATTAAGAATCCTAATTTCAAGTTCTTTAGCTAAACGTAAAAGACTTTGCATCATTAATCCTGTGTCTATTTGACCTTCAAACTGATTTTTGATAATCCCACACACATTTTGAAACCCAAAAGTGTTAGGTACTTGATGATAAACTACTGATGAGAAAGATGGATATAAGTGTTCGTTTACCTCATTCATTTTTTCTAAACAGGCTTCAAATTCTTCTTCTTGATTGGTTTTAAATAGCTCATATCCTCCAAGCTGTTGGAAGTCTATCGCTTGTTCTCCAACTAAATGTTTAAGCTCTTCTAAGCCTTTAACACGCTCTAGTAAAAGTTGATAAACTTGGTTTTCTTTGGTTTGAGTAAAATCATCCATCAGCTCCCCTAAAGATCCAAAACAAGCAAAACCTGCATTTTTAGTGCTAGCACCAGTAGGTAACATTCCTCTTTCGAGTATTTGCACAGATGATTTTGGATGTTTTTGTTTAAGAAAAATAGCAGTGGTTAATCCTACGATACCGCTTCCTAGAATAGTGAAATCTGTTTGAGATAGAAAGGTGTTTTTCTCCCAGTAGCTAAACATGTTAAAAAATAAGAAGAATCAAAAATTCTTAGCTAAGTAGCTGTTAATCCATTTTATACTTATCTAAGAAATAATCCCAGTCCCAAAGGAAGTTGCTAACTAACTCGTTAAGCTTTTTTAGAAAAACTGGGTTAGGCACATTCATATCTTTAAAATAATCCTCTTGAAATTGAGAAAGGTTGTACTTATAGAATACAGACTTACTCATAGCATAAAGCGTATTTTTAGATGGATAATTTACCCTACGCATAAAGTCTTTATACTCTTTAATATATCCCTTTGTTTGGTTAGTAGTTAATTGATAAGTAAGCGAGAACTTTTCGATCAACAAGTCCTCCAGTGCATCAGCTTCATACGTTTCTAATGCATCATTCATCATTTCTAAATTACCAACAAATAAGATAAACAAGAACTGATCATACTGATCTTCTCGAATGGATGGACTAGTAACAAAATCAGGTGAGTTATTGATAAGCTGCGCTACTTCACCAAAACCATTTTCCATGGTATCTATCAATGCGTTTAATAAAACATTCGATAGCTTTTCTTCAGATATCTTTTTCTTGAAAAGACTTTTTAGTACCATCTTAGTAATTTAAAATTTCTTTAATTTTTTCTTCAACTTTAGTCGCATTTGGAATCATTGCTTGTTCCAAGTTAGAGTTTAATGGAATTGCTGGTGTATTTTCAGAGCCTAGTACTTGTACAGGAGCATCCAATTGCTCAAAGCATTCATAAGAAACTAATGCAGCTACGCTTTGAGCGAATGTATTTGCTGATGGTTCTTCTGTTACAACTAAACATTTACCATGTCTTTTTGCTGTATTCAATATTAGTTCTTCATCCAGCGGATGAATGGTTCTTAAATCTACAATTTCTACTTTTCCATCTTGCCTTTTATCTATATCTTGAAGTGTTTTTTCATTTAGCTCTTCAAGCTCGTGAACTATTTTAAAACTGCAAGTATAATGAGTTTCTACTAAATATTTGGACATAATTTTTCCTCAATGTTTGTTGAAAGTAATATTTTTAAGATATATACGATATTTTAATTGTGTCCATTTTATAATGATACAATTTGAAAAGGTAAGTAAAATCTATCCACCAAACAGCGTAGCTGTGAAAGACGTTTCCTTTACAATTTCGCAAGGAGAGTTTATATCTCTTGTGGGAAAGTCGGGAGCTGGAAAGAGCACTCTCTTAGAACTTTTTTTACGAGAGGAGTTTCCCTCAGAGGGTAGGGTGTTGTTTCAAGGAGATGATGTGCATTTAATTAAAGATTCTCTGGTTCCTGAATTTAGGCGAAAAGTTGGGGCAGTGTTTCAAGACTACAAGCTCTTGCCCAACAAGACTGCCTATGAGAATATTGCTTATATCATGGAAGTCATGGGAGCAGGGGAAGAAGATATTGTGCGGGACGTATCTGAGGTCCTTGAAATTGTGGGATTAATTGAGCGAGCCCATCATTACCCAGCCCAGCTTTCTGGTGGAGAGAA
>CATLPG010000093.1 GCA_950054195.1 uncultured Saccharospirillaceae bacterium | reverse complement strand
CTATCGTAGGGATTCCCAAGAGATGGTGAAACATTAATACCAATGTCTATTGCTCTTACTTTTGATAGGTCAGAAACAAGATGCCACCAACATACGCTTGACATTGGTTTTTGGGAACTATTTTAGGGTTGCAGGGAGGTTCAAAAGAAGTTCTAAATAAATTGAATATAATATTGGATCAAGGAGGAAAGGTTGAAGCTGTGTGGATTCAGGATTGGGTAGGCAAAAGAAAAACCTCAATTGGTAGTCGATTAAACTGGACATGGGAGTTAGACACTACCGTTTATCAAAACTTTGATGCTTTTAAGGTTTATTTAAACGATAGGAATATTAAGTTATTAGGTTATGTTAATCCATTCTTTGCAGAAGAAGGAAAATACATTAGTGAAGGAATATCGAAGGAATATTTCATTAAAAAGAAGAATGGAGCTGCCCAGCAATTTAATTATGGAGGAATGAAGGGCTATATGCTGGATATATTTAATCCAAAAGCCTACAACTGGATGAAAAACATCATAAAATATAATCTTATAGATAATGGGTTTGATGGTTGGATGGCTGATTTTGCTGAATGGTATCCGATAGATAATGCAACTATACTATCAGATGTAGAAAAGCACAACGAATATCCAGTGTTATGGAATAAATTGAATTATGAGGTAGTCAAAGAAAGTGGAAAAGAAATTTTTTTCTTTAATCGTTCTGGGGGGAATGAAACAGCTAGGTACAGCTCAATGATGTGGTTAGGCGATCAAATGGTTGATTATACGTGTGAAGATGGCTTGTGTTCAGTTTTTGATGGTTACTTATCTGCGGCACTTGCCGGATTACCATTGGTTCATAGCGATGTTGGAGGATATACAGGTGTTAAAAAGCCAATCATTAAAAACTTGATTCGATCACATGATGTGCTGATAGATTGGATGATTTTAGAAGCTTTTACACCAACCTTTAGAAGTCATGAAGGGTTACTGCCAGATGATTTTGTGCAAGTGTATGATGAAGAATTAGTTGATAGTTACATTTACTTTAGCAATATAAATAGAAGTTTACGTCAATATTTTAAACAGTTAATTTCGAAAAGAGAGATTGGAAATCAAGTAGTAAAACCAATTCCAGAAGATATGTTGTCTGGGAAGCTGTATACCAAAGGTTTCATGGTAGGTAATGAGATTATTATTTTGTTTGAATCTAGTGTGCCTAGTATTGATGGCTATAAAAAAATAGCTCCTGACTTTAGGTATTATAATCACTATAAAGTCTCTGTTCACATTTTAAATGAAGGACAAGTAGAAAAACTACTACCTAAAGATGGGTTTTAACGATCTATAGCCTTATTAGCAGCATCAAACGGTGAAATTTGCTTAGAAAGAATAGCTTGTTTTAATTTCTCAATTCTGTCTTGGTTATTCGATTCATTATAAAAATCTTGTAGGATAAGTTCGTTGAGCTTTTTAGTGAACCAATGAATTTGTTGTTTATTTCGATTTTCTTCAAAATACCCGTTAATCGTAGTTTTGTTTTTATACGATTCAATGATTGAAATGACTTCTTTTATTCCTGTTTTATTTAATGCAGAGCATAACTCAACTGGAACAATCCAATCAGAATCTTTTGGAGGAAATAAATGAATGGCATTTTTGTATGCTCGTTGCGCTTGTTTGGCTAATGGAAGAATATCTCCTTCGGCCTTATTTATTAAAATAGCATCAGCCATTTCCATGATTCCACGCTTAATACCTTGTAATTCATCTCCAGCACCAGCAATCATAAGTAAAAGAAAGAAGTCTGTTAGGTTTTTTACTTCAGTCTCTGATTGACCAACACCTACTGTTTCAATAATGATGTAGTTATACCCAGCAGCTTCACATAATAACAAAGATTCTTGTGTTTTTTGAGCAACTCCGCCCAGTGTATTTCCAGAAGCAGATGGACGAATAAATGCATTAGCATCAGTTGCTAATTCGTTCATACGTGTTTTATCTCCCAAAATACTTCCTCTTGAAGACTGGCTTGTTGGATCAATTGCCAATACGGCTACTTTATTTCCTTGTGAAGTTAACTCTTTTCCAAAAGCCTCAATAAAGGTACTTTTTCCAACACCAGGAACTCCAGTTATTCCAATGCGTGTGGAGTTACCTGTGTGAGGTAAACAACCTTCAATTACTTCTTGTGCTAATTGATAATCCTCTTTTCGAGTACTTTCGATTAACGTAATAGCTTGACTTAAAATTACACGATCCTGCTTAAGGATACCGTCAATATAATATGAGGCTGATTGTCTTTTCAAGGTTAATCTAACAGGCCTTTGTAGGTTTCTATCCAATCCCAATCCTGCATGTCTTTAAATAGCCTAAACATGCCATCTCCATAGAAGAAGTCGGAAACACTTTTACCTCCATATTGTTGTAATAACTGGGATTGTTTAGCTGATGGTAAATATCTTTGTGCAGCCCATCCTTTATCTTCATCGGGTATATTAGTTGCTGCTTTAGGATAATGAGGATGCACAGCATATTTTAATTTCCAAATGTCATAAATAGGCAAGCAAAGCGGTTTCATTTCTTCCCAAAGTGTATCGTTTACTAAAACACCTTTTTTCATGATTGGCTCAATAATAACACCGCAGTCAATATCATACTTTTTGAAGAGATTAATACGTTTAGGGTTTGCTTTGGTTTTATAGATTCCTTTGCAGTATAATACAAATGTAGCTTCATCAATTTGTCGTGTACGAACAATTTTATTTTCTAGGGTATCAATTCCTAAAACAGCGTAAGTAACAACACCAGAGTGCACGGTTGGATTAATACTAAATGCTAACTCATATTTTATACCGTAATCATTTACTCTTTTTTGGCTTTTCGTAGAAACACTCCAAATAAGAAGGATAAATGTAATTATATGGATTTTGAAAATATTCATATCAATTTATTTAACGATAAAGTAGTAAAAGAAGTTCTAAAACAAACCGATAATAACAATTTATTAAAGGTTTTCTTTTTAAACAGTTATGAAATTATTTACAAACGCTGAAGGGGCGTGCAAACACCATCTACACAACTATAACACTTTAATTTATCCTTAAAAATAGAAGGTTTTAAGACTGATTTTCCC
The DNA here is from genome assembly GCA_950054195.1 of uncultured Saccharospirillaceae bacterium. Classification (GTDB taxonomy): domain Bacteria; phylum Bacteroidota; class Bacteroidia; order Flavobacteriales_D; family CAJJDF01; genus CATLPG01. The sequence goes on along the minus strand of CATLPG010000093.1, from coordinate 5,445 downwards.
ATAAGCATACGCACACATTCTTGAATTCCTTCAATAATGGAAGGGTGAGGATGAATAAGCTCAGCTAATTCTCCAATACCAGTATTCATCTTGATCAATAAAGCACATGCTTGAATAGCACTTGAAGCATGTTCTCCGATGGCACGCATACCAAGAATCTTCATTTCATCATCGTTTGTAACAATAATTTTAAAGAACCCTTGCGTTTTACGCATGGCAATCGCTCTGGTAATAACTGAAAAATCAATTTTAACTACCTTGATAGGAATGTTTTTCTCTGTACATTGCTTTTCATTCATACCTACAGCAGCAACCTCAGGTTCTAAGAACATAATGCTACTTACATTTTCATAGGATAAGCGATCTTTGGCTACTCCAAACATCTTTTCAATGGAATGACGAGCCTCAAGCTCTCCCATATTTACTAGTGCAATTCTACCAGAAACATCACCAACAGCATAGATGTTAGGAACGTTAGTTTGTGTATCATCATCTCCAATATGACGTCCTCTTTTACTCATCATTACGCCAGCTTCTTCCATACCTATATTTTCAATATTAGGCGTTCTACCAACTGCTAGTAATGCTTTTTCAACGCGGATAACTTCTCTTCTTCCATCCTCGTAGGCTAGTTCATACTCAACTTCATCATCAATTTTTTCTAAGCGAACTAAACTTGATTGACGATGAATAGTAACTCCATTTTTTCTTAGATTAGCATCTACCAAATCAGAAATGTCATTGTCTTCAAAAGGAAGGATACGATCGGCTTTATCAATAAGGTAAACTTTTGTTTTTCCAAAGTTAGAGAACATCGTTGCGTACTCACAACCAATAACCCCAGCACCAACAATAACTAAACTTCTTGGAAAATCATTGATGTGGTGAATGCCATCACTAGTTAAAATAACATCTTCATCAACCTGAATGTTTGGTAATGTTCTTGGACTACTACCAGTAGCAATCACGATGTTTTCTGTTTTAACAATCATTTCAGTACCATCTTTACAAAGTACTTCAACTTCATGAGGAGACAGCATTTTTCCTCTACCTCTTACATAACTGAAAGAATCTTTCAGTTTTGCTTGAAGCATTTTTAAGTGAGACGAGTATTGGAATTTTTTCTCAAAAATGGCATCTTTCTCGGTTTCTTTTACGTCTTCCCAAGTAATATCTAGCCTTCTTCTTCCTGCTTTGTAGAGCGAACGGTTGATGGTAGAAACTTTTTGAGAAAGTTCCCACATGGTTTTAGAAGTAAGTGCTCCGTTGTAAACACCAGCACCTCCAATTTTGTTTTTTTCGATTAACATGACCTTTTTTCCAAGGTCTATCGCTCTCATGGTGGCTGCATAACCTGCAGGACCTCCACCCATTACTACTACATCGTATTTGTCGATATGTTGTTCCACTCGTTTTCTGTAAGGTTAACAACTCTAATTTACTAAAATACTCATCGAATGCTCAAAGAAATTAAACATTATTCTGTTATATTGTTAAACCAATACCTCAAGAATATAAAACCGTGGAGTATAAACATTTGTTAGATAGAGCAAAGCAGGAAAAAAAAGCCAATCGTAAGTTTTTACAACGGATAAAAAAGCAAAAAGATTTGGATCAAGTTTTTCATGAAAAGCATGAGGAAGTTTTCAGAGAAATCGATTGCTTGGCTTGTGCTAATTGCTGTAAAACGACTAGTCCAATATTTAAGGAAACAGATATTAAGCGAATAGCGAAAAACTTAAGGGTTAAGCCACAGGCCTTTATTGATGAATACCTAAAGCTTGATGATGAAAATGATTATGTGTTACAATCAAGTCCGTGTACATTTTTGAATGATGATAATACGTGTTTTATTTATGATTATCGTCCGCAAGCATGTAGAGAATATCCCCATACCGATAGAAAAAAGATGCATCAAATATTAAATTTAACACTAGAAAATACAACGGTATGTCCGGCAGTATCAGAAATAGTTGATCGAATAAAAAATTAAGGTTAAATTTTTTTGAAGCGCTTTTAATTATACTTCTTACACTTATCTTTGCGCTATGAAATCGAAAGAAAACAAGGAACTACAGGAATTAACAGATGAACAAGGGAATAAGCTAAGCCCTCAATTATCAGATGATGTTAAAAACTATTTGATAGATATAGATGGGACCGTTACTGATGATATTCCTAATGAAGAACCTCATCGTATGGCAACTTGTGAGCCTTTTCCAGATGCTTTAGAAATATTAAATAAGTGGTATGATGAAGGTCATATCATTACTTTTTTTACTTCTCGAACGTTAGAACATAAAGAAGTTACAGAAAAGTGGCTAAACAAGCATGGATTTAAGTATCATGGTGTTTTATATGAAAAACCAAGAGGAGGAAATTATCACTGGATAGACAACCATTTAGTAAAAGCAACTCGTTATAAAGGTAAGTTTACCGATTTGGTGACAAAGAATATCGACATAGAGGTATTTAAAGATTAGTTAGTATTTGATTGGTAGATGCTAGTTAGTTGGTTTGTCGAAGGAATTGTTTAAATTAGGAAGGTGAAAAAAGTAACAAAATATAATACTGACGAACTGATTCAGCGAATTGCGGAACAGGATCTTAGTATTTTTTGTGATAGGGGAAATGTTTCGATTGATGAATCAGATTTATTAGATTTTTTTAGTCAAGAAATTGATCCTGATAGGTTTGAAGGAAAAACAATTCTTGGAGTAGATATTTACCATTACAGTCAGTACAAGCCATTAGAGCAAACACTAATTCCAATTTTATTTAAGATTATTTTTGATCAAGTAGCTTCGTTATGTGTCTTAAATAGCAGTTATATATTCCAAAAGTACCGAGATGCAGAAACATTTGAAAAGATGTTTATTAGCACTGGAGATGGAGGATTTATCGTTTTTGATACTCCTATACATGCGATGGCTTATGCGATTAACTTTGAAATGGTTGTTCGTTATTACAATAGTTCTCGTTTTTACCCTAAATTAAGAAAGATTATAGGTCCTCTAGGCTTAAGATATGCGTTAACTACCGATAAAATTTATCGTTTAAATGATAACTTTTATGGTCCAGCTATTATCAATAACTCTCGAATTTTAGAAAAAGACTCATTGAATCGTTTTTTGATGGACAAAAACACGTATAACTGGTTTTTGCAACATATTAATGGTGTTGAAAATTTACAGCTATTATCCATTGATCATATTAGAGAGTTGGAGGACTTTTCTGATTATAATGACCACATAGAGGGAGAAAATGAAATTTACCCAGAGGAAATGGGGTTTACCTTTGATCGAATCATTACTTCTGATGTCCAAAAGATTGGTAATATTACTTCTAAATCAACGAGTTTATCTGTTTATAATTTACACTTACAGTTTCAAGGTTCTTTAAGTTCAGTAACTCAAAAAGTAATTGTTACCATTGGAAACTTGAATACGAGTGGGATACAGTGATTAATGATTTAATTGCTTAATTAATCAATTACGTTGCTTCTGTTTGATAAGTCTAAGATTACATGGTGAGAATTTGTAAAAAGGTATTCTTAGGATTATGGATTTGCGTAATCATCTACCTGGTGTATCTGTATATTCAAAATCCAGCTATTGCATCTCCTGAAAATATTAGAACGTTTATAGCTTCTTACGGAAGTGAAGCAATGTTCGTTTATATTAGCTTAACGCTTGTTCGTGGTTTTTTCTTAATACCAAGTACGCCTTTTGTTATTGGAGGAGCTATGTTATTTCCAGATAAATTATTTTTCATTTTAATTATATCAATGGTAGGTGTCATGTTTTCGGCAACAGTATTATACTATTTTTCTGATATGCTAGGCTTTAGTCATTACTTAGAAGCTAAATACCCAAAGAAAATAGGAAAGTGGAAACAACGATTACAAGACCCAAAAGCAACCTATTTTGTACTTGGATGGTCATTTTTTTCCTTTAGTTCCTACAGATTTGATTTGCTATGTAGCTGGTATTGTTAAAATGCCCTTTAAGTATATGTTTTTTGGTGTTTTTATAGGTGAGCTAGTGCTTAATATTTTCTATGTTTATTTTGGATCTAAAATTTAAGGATAAAGAAATACTAAACGATTAAATCCCCTCCACAAACTCTTTAAACACTCTTTTATGTGTGTCCAAATCTAAATCAGGAGAAAAAGCTACTCTAGCAATATAATCCTTATCACTTTCTTTGGTTGTTCCTTGTGTAGATGTAGCAGGAATAGTCCAATAAGATCCTTTCAACTGACCATAGCTTACACAGTATTTACTCGCATTTGGTAACTCGGTAATCATTAAATTGATTAGTCTTAGGTTGAGTGCTCGTTTGTATTCTTCTCTTTCTTCATGGTTGTTCCCTTTTGTTGGTAAGTCTAACGAAAAAACAGAAGGAGTAAAGCCTTGTTCGGCAAGCTCTTCAGAAACAAAGTTTATTTTTGCTGTAGGTAAAACCTCGTGAATATAATTTACGAATGCTCTCGTGTTTTTATATGCTTCAGCAATACGTTGATTCATAGATGGCATTTGTTTAGCTAATATTGCTATTTGGTGTTCTGTTGCTTCATTATCGCACAATTTTAAATGTTGCTCAATTTTATTCATCAAGTTTTTTGCTTTTTGATTAGCAGTACAATATCCAGCTGTACATTTACCACCACTTGGAAACTTAGAGCCACTTACGTAAGCGATTGTTTTAACAGAAGCTAAAATTTCATTATCTCCCAAAAAGTGAACATTCGGACAAAAAGTTTGGTCTAAAATAAAAACAGGTTCAATTGCTTTTTGTTGATCAGACGTTTGACGATCTTTTGTTAATACGTCTCTTAGTTCAACTAAATTTGGAACCTCAACGCGAGGATTTGTTGGTATTTCAGCAATAATTAACGGCACTCCATCTTGCGAAGCAATATTGGATAACACAGTTTCTAAACTATCAACCATGTTATTTTCTCTATCAACAAGAAGGTCTACAACCTCAACATTTTTTGTAAGTGCAGCAACTCTTCTGGCTTGATCATTTGTTCCTCCATAACAATTAGTAGGGACAATTATTTTTATAGGTTTACCTGAATGATTTTCTTTTGCATGATGGATTAATCCCATCATTATAGCATATTGAATAGATAATCCACTAGATCCAAGCAAAGCCTTTACATTTGTTTGTGTAACCTCTTTTATTGAAGACAATACAGCGTTTTTGTTTGTTTCAAAATTAGGGTCAAGATTAGGAGTAACAGTTGAGTCAACAAGCATTTGAAGCGCAGTTAAACTATTAGCGGGCGTCATAGCAATTGTTTCTCTTCTTCTAACGTGTTGTATCTCGCTGATGAAGCTTTTATTATCTTCATTGATAATTAAAACGCTTCCTAAATTACCCAACTGTGTAACATAAGTATTAACGGTTGATGAATGTTGCTCAATTTTAGGGTAT
>CATLPG010000092.1 GCA_950054195.1 uncultured Saccharospirillaceae bacterium | reverse complement strand
CTTTTCTTTTTTAAATTTTCTTTTTTCCTTTAGTATAAGTTGGCATTTTAAATTCTTGAGAGGCTTCATATTCTGCTGGTCTTAACAGATTTGGAGTTTCACCTAAATTGCTAATCACAGCTTCTGTAAATTCAGATGTTGATACTTTCTTTTTACTCACTTCTTCTTGGTAAATATCAGCAGTATGAATTCCGGATTCTATGGTTACTGACCAAGCATTCTCTATTTTCTTTGCTATTTCACCCTGACCAATGTGATTTAACATCATTATCGCTCCAAAGAGCAACCCAGATGGGTTAGCAATGTTTTTTCCTGCGATATCTGGTGCTGAACCATGAATGGCCTCAAACATTGCACACTCTTGACCTAAATTGGCTGATCCAGCAATACCAACTGAGCCTGAAATTTGAGCGGTAATATCAGAAATAACATCTCCATAAAGGTTAGAAGTTACAATCACATCAAATACTTCTGGAGAATCAGCTATTTTAGCAGCTCCTATATCAATAATCCAACTGTTGGATTCAATTTTAGGATATTCCTCTGCAATCTCTTTGAACACTTTATGAAACAAACCATCGGTTTGTTTCATAATGTTATCTTTAACCATACAAGTCACCTTTTTTCTACCGTTTGCTTTTGCATATTCAAAGGCATATTTGATGATTTTTTCACATCCTGGTCTAGTTATCAGCTTTAACATTGAACAACTTCATTTGTTTGTCTGTGCTCTATACCTGCATATAAATCCTCTTCATTTTCACGAACAATTACCACATCCATGGTTGGATGCTTCGTTACTATGAATGGAGAATAACTTTTACAAGGACGTACATTGGCATACAACCCTAAGGTTTTCCTAATCGTTACATTTAAACTCTTATATCCTTTTCCTTGCGGAGTTGTAATTGGAGCTTTTAAGAAAATTTTATTTTTAATAATACTATCCCATGACTCATCGCTTATTCCTGAAGAATTACCAGCCAAGTACTCTTTTTCACCAATTCGGATTTCTTCTGTTTCGATGTTAGCTCCTGCTGCCTTTAAAATAGAAAGCGTGGCATTCATAATATCAGGACCTATACCATCACCTTTTGCAATTGTGATTTTAGTTTTCTCCATTTTTTTAATTTTTTGTAAATATCGAAAACTCAAATCATAAGTTTTTATTTATATTTTAAATGTAATCCATAAATATTTTTTATACACTAAGGTCTTAAGGCAATGATATCTCCTTCATTAGCTATTTTGGTTTGCTCAAATACCTCTTTAGCTTCTTGTAAAAATTGTGCGTAATGCTCAGTTGTATATCTTGCCGAAAAATGTCCTATATATAATGCTGAAGCCTTGCTTTTATTGGCAATAGCTGCTGCTTGCCTTACAGTTGAATGAAATGTTTTTTTAGCTAAATCTTTTTCATTCTCTAAAAAAGTTGCTTCGTGGTAAAGTGCATCTACATTGCTCAAAAGGGGAACTATGTCTTCTTTATACGCTGTGTCCGAGCAATAAGCATAGCTTAACGAGGGAGCTGGAGGAAAGGTTAAATGAGTATTAGGAATCACTTCTCCGTTTTTATCAATAAAGTCTGCCCCTTCTTTGATGTCGTTAATTTTATAATGAGGGATCTCATAATAAGCTATTTTCTCTTGCTTCATCTTCCGAAGAAGCGGTTTTTCTTTGAAAAGAAATCCATTTGTATAAATTCGATGTTTTAAAGGAATGGTGTGTATCTCTAATCCCTTTTCGTCATATATACAAACTGATTGCTTTTCGGTAAGCTCGTGATAAATGATTTTATAGTTTAATCGAGCATTTGCAGCATTTAATTGCACATCAATTATTGCTGTCATCCCTTTAGGAGCATATATATTGAGTTCTTTGGTTCTACCAAGTAAGTGCATGGAATTAACTAAACCAATGAGTCCAAAATAATGATCGCCATGTAAATGGGATATAAAGATGTGGTTAATCTTCAGAAGACTAATTTTTTGTTTCCTCAATTGTACTTGAGTACCTTCTCCACAATCAACCAAGTAATACTTATTACCATAGTTTATTACTTGAGCTGATGGTCTTTTTTTGACTGTAGGCAATGCACTTCCGCTACCTAGAATATGTATTTTGAATGGGTTGATATTTTCTCTTCGTTTATTTGATGTATCTAAATTTAACCTTTTGGTGTGATTCTATTAAGCTCTGGGGTGATTTTTTCTAGGATAAAAGACACGTATTCTTCTTTAACTTCTAATCTTTTTGCCTCTAATTCAATGATTTTTATAGGTTCAATTACCTGATTAATCAAATCATCTATTTTATTTACATGAAACTCTTCTCCTATTTTCTTTACATCTTCATATGTAATTTCCTCTCTTTTACCGTTTACACTTAAAAAATGTTTGGGTTGTTGGTTAAATGTATACTTAGCTGAAAACACCAAATCATATGCTGGAGCTAGAGACCACTTCCCTTGTTTATCCATCAATAAACTAAAGTTTTTGGTATGATCATCTACATTTTTATAGACTACATTAAAAATCATTCGCTTAAAAAGCTCTTGTTTTTCGAGTTGATTATCGCCTAAGAACTGAAGAATTTTAAATAAATCCTCATACTGATATGTTTTATTTTTCCAGTCCATACGCGCAAAACTCATTACTGTTTGCATATGAATCTTTTCTCCATTTTCTCTATCGAAACGCTTAGTAATAAATACTTTTTCATCTCCTATATCTAATAACCGACTTGGAGAGATTCTTATTCCTGCTTCTTTTGCTAATTTGTAATAGATATATTCAATTTTCCCTTTATCTTTTTCAAAATAATCGTAGTGATTATTAAATTTTAAAAGATAGCTTTTATAGGAAGGCTTAGGAGCTGTATCTCCTTTAAAAATATTTCCATCTTCATCAATATGGATGAGTACTTTAGGTTGGGCTCCTCCAGGAGAAGTACCAATTTCAAAAAGATCTAATAAGTTTTCTGTTAAGTTTCCTATTTTTTCATCTCTTCCTATTTCCTGAGAGATTTTATTTAAAGAAGCTAGATTTACTTGCTCGTCTTTCGATCTCACTTGCGTTGGAACATACTCTAATGCTCCCATTGCTCTGTCTCCTCTATAGGATAATAATTCTAGTGGATTTAATTCATTTACAGATTTCCCCTGTAATCTTAAGTACTCGTCTAACACATCAGTTCCAAACTTATCTGGCAAACTATCTGAAATAAATTCTGGTAAACCTTTAAAAGAATCTCTAGCAGGGTAATCGTAAGACAAAATAGCTGATGACTTAGGACTAATTAAAGGAGATAATTCAATTGGATTTTTCAAGAAGTCTTTATCATACTCAAAGTATGTTTTTGAACCATCAAAACTGAGCACTCCTACCCTATTTTTATATATGTAAACTTCTAATAGTTCCATTTTTTCTTTAAATCTTAACTAAGTTTAGTTTTACAACCAACAACACACCCTTTTGTCAAGCTTTTCTGCTTGCCCCCCCTATTAAGAGGGGAAACCCAACAACTCATTTTTTCTTTTTTGAAGCTCGTTCTTTTTTACTTTTTTCCTTGAGCTTCATTAACTCAATGGGGCTTATTACTGCTTCTTGTGCTGTAAATAAATGTTCTAATTCGTCTAGCTTGTTAAGTTGACGTAAGTAAATTATTAGTGTTTCCAATGTGCTATTTGACCCATTTTCGATGTTTGAAATGGTTTGTCGAGACAATCCTGAGCGTTCTGCAAAATCAGTTTGACTAATATTTGCGTTTAATCGCATTTGCTTAAGATTTTCTCCTATTTTGATTAATAAATCAGTTGTAGTATGTTGCCAATATTTACCCATTGTGTAAACTAAAATAGTCAAAAATATTATTTATTGTATTTTTTGACTAATATAATTTACAAAAATTATCTGAAATTTCGTTTTAAAATCTTAGTTAATTCTTTTTGATTGTTTCTTTCTTGCTTTTTGGGATCGCTGTAATCAGCTTCAAAAACAACGTCTGGTTGTTTAATATCTGCTATGTTTGATGTTTTACTATAAGAAGATTGAAAATAATTTGGATTTACAATTACCGTATGTTTGGTATTTGGTAGCTTCATCTGTAATGTACCTGCGGTTCCTTCGATAAAACTTCCTCCTGGTGAAACACCTACAATTTTTGCCCCAAATAAATTCTTCATGTCAGCCGCGAGCAATGTAGCTGCGGAAAAAGATGCTTCATCAACAACTACAATGATTTCTCCTTCATATTTCACTTTGGGCGGATCAAAATAGTGCAAGTACATATTTCCATCATAGGGCTTTCCAATTTTTCGCTCTAACCGTTTAATTTTTCTTTTTGCTCTTTTTCTTCTTCTGTAGAATCTATTCTTTTTAAAATGTTTTGAATAAACAGGCTTTTTATCTCCTTGCAACTGATACGTTCCAATTCGGTCTATTTCTGTTTTAGCTTTAAAATACTTTAAAAACTCATATTGAATTATTCCTCCCGTATTACCTCGTAGATCTATTACTAAATACTTTGGATTCTTTTTCACTAACCTATCAAATGAAGTTTCTAAAAACTTCTCATATTTTTTACCGTAGCAATTGTAAAATGATTTAAATCTAAAATACCCCATCTTACTATTCAAAAACTTAAACTCTCCTCTATCTTTCTCCAAACCTCTCAGTTGTTTATCGTTCTTTTTCATTCTCTCAACAATTTCTTTTCCTGGAGGAAAGCCAAGACGAACCTTTATTTTAAGTGTATCTCTCTTAGCTAGTACATAAACTGTTGCAGAATCTGCTTTGGGAGCTACTAATGCTCTATAAAACTCAAATAATTGCCCTGAGGTGTGGTATTTAAATGCTGGGTGATTTTCATCAGAAGAAACAAATACTCCTATTTTATCCATCCACTCCTCAATTGTCCAATCATCTATTTTAACTATTTCAGCATTTTCTTTAAACTCGTATAGTTCTTTTTCTCTACTTGATAGTTTTCTAAAACTTTCTTCTGGGATTAATTTTTTATCTGTGGTAACATAAAGCCTTTTTCCTCTTAACTCAACATCTACGGGTAACGACTTTTGAGAGAGAATCCATTCATCAAATGCATCTCTTGAAGGATAAACAGCTGTATGACCAGACTCCATTTTATTAATTATAATACTTATTTGCTTGTAATACTCTAATGGAGAAAGTGGGTTGAAATTAATTTTGTCCTCAAATTGATCAAAGTAATAGTTTAGAGAGTCTTTACTTATTCTTCGGTAAGGATTTGCTTCTACCTGGGTAAGTACGGTTTTAAGAATTTGAAAGTCTTCCTTCTGTTTCTTTTGAATTTTACTTTGAGCTTTTACAGAAACTCCAATAAGTAAAACTAAAAGTACGCGTATAATTTTGATCATTTAATCTATTTAGTAGAAAAGCACACAAAGGAGATATACCTCCACTTTTCTTATTAGTTCATCAAGAATTTTAGCAATAAGAGCATCATGTGTTCATCACTTTCCTCTTTTGATAATGTAACGTTTAATTGTCCTTTGTTATTTTCAGTGCTTAATACTAAAGAGAATGTTTTAAAAGCGGCCAAAATCTTTAGCTGATTTTTAGACAAGTTCTTTATTTTATCTAAAGGCAATTCTTTTAACTTGCAATTTATTGAAATTAGGCCTTCTTGATTTTCAGTATAATTAGGAACTTCTAATGATTTATTGCTAAATACTATCTTAGTATTATTCTCCTTTTTATAGAGTGGAACTAGCGGAAATGATGCTAATCTTAAGCCTTTATTAGTATACTTAAATATTCCTTTTTTGATAACCCAAGCTTCACTTGTATCGGTTTTTGGAGTAATGCAAATTGAAAAAAGTGGTTGTGATTGTTCTGTTACCTCAACTTTCTCTACCATCTCAAAGTTTTCATCGTAATCATAAGTAATTATAGAATCTCTTATCGTTTCTTCTCCGTGATAAGCTAAGGTTAGGTTTTGGATATGGTTTTTAAGTTTATTTATAGGCACTCCCCACTTTCCTGAATAGACTGCAATCAATTTTTCGTCTTCTAGCAATGAAAGTAAATAACTATAATCAAAAGCTAGGGAATTAGTATTTTGAAGCTCATAAGTACCAGAACTTTCTTGAATCAGATGAATACTACCTTTTATTTCTAATTTATCTTTTGTAGTATTTACTTTAATGGAATTATCTGCCTGAATCATTTCAAATTGTGCAGTAGTTTGGTTAAGTCTTTGCTTCATGCTTTCGCTTGTTCTATAACCTTTACTTAGCACATTATTTATATGACTAACTGCATGATCTTTATTTGCTTTTCCTTTTTGAAAAAGTGCTAGGACACCATTTTTATTCTGCCATTTTACAAGTGAAGAAAAAGGTCCCTTTAATGAAGTATAGTTATCATTTAGATAATAATACCCTTGCTTCTCAAGGAATTTCTTTAAGCTTGTCGAATCCTGATAAATGAAAGGTATAAAAACAACTGCTGTATCTTTTAACTTATATGCAGCTAATTTACTTGGAATAGTAATACTTGACGAAAGTAGCCCATCCATTAAACCTTTTTTATTCAGACTATCCAACTTGCTCTTATGTTTTATGGCATAAGAAAATAAATCGTTTTGTATTTGCTGAACATTGACACAGTAGACTTGATCAGCGTGATCTGGTATATAGCCTTTGTTTTCTGTTTCTTTTATAAAAAGAACATAATAGACTAATCCAGCTACCAAAAGGATAAACAGCAATAAAAAAAGGATAACCTTTTTCATCAATCAAAGTTTCAGAGAAATATTATCTCTTTGTTTGAATTTCCATCATTTTATCAAACAGTTGGAACATGTATTTTGCACTGTTTTTCTCACCGTCAGGAATATTCACCGTTAGATCAGTAATAACTTCGTTATTAACGAATGACTGTGTTATAAAAGCATCTCTCGTGTTTTGGTACACATACTCGAATGTTTCTCTATCTTTTGGACTAGAAATTTCTTCTTTTGGTAATATTTCAAATAACTTTTGATTGTTGTAATAGATGGTCATATTACTATTAGCAACTATATTTTCTGTTTGTTTATTAAGTGTTGACTTTGTTTTGTTATTCATTACAGCTTTTAAGTCTGCTAGATTAGTGGTTGAAATAAGTATATCGTTAGCATATCCTACATATACTTCAAAAGGTAGTTCCTTTTTCATTTTTTCTGATAACTCATAATAATCTCCTTTTTTCACTAAACCTTCTTTTTTAACTGCATACTTCATCAGCTTATTTACAAAATCTTTCTTTTTTGAAGTCATAGCAAATGTAAAACTCGGTACTGGCTCTTTTTTAGTTTTAGTTACCTCTGTCCAGTTATAATTTTCATCGTATTCATAGGTTTGATAAGAAACTTCTTTCATCGTTAAACCGTTTAACACAAATAATGCGTCTCCCGTAACTAATTCGCTAATCTCTTCTTCATCAATAACAATTGAAAAGAAATCAACAGCCAAAGAAAGTTCATCAATAAACTTTTTTGAATATGGTTCAGACTCCATAGCCGCTAAGTAAGCTTTAGGCATCTCTTCCATCCAAGCTTTTGTATCCATCGCTATTACACCATAGCCAATAGCATCGTCTTTAATTAATCCTAGTAAACGATTATCTACTTTTTTCCCATAAAGCTTCCCATAACGAGGATCTAAAGGAGTATGCATTTTAGCTACTGCTTTATCTTTTTCGAAAAAGATATGTCCATAATTGCTGATAGAAGTTGTAGCATTAGTAGAAGCATTTCTGTACCTGTAAGGATTCATCGCTTTCATAAGTGCTTGATAACCGTTACCAGAAACCCAAAACGTACCATCTGCTTCATCGTTCAATGCCATTTTAAACGAAGCATTGCTCGTGATGTTATTTTTAACTTTTCCAGAAAAAATTTCTTTCCCTCTATTTTCAATAGATGATTGAAGTACCTTAGCAGCTTCTTTATCTAATTTATCAAGCTCAACTCTTTCAAGGCTATCGAAGTAGTCTCTAACTTCTTGTTCTCTGGTATAGTAATCTTCTGGATAGTTGGAGTAGTCTGCACTTTCTGCTACCTCTGAAGAAGTTTCATAAGGCTGTTCGATATTATTTCTTCTTTCTTCTCTTCTTTTTGCTAACCATGCTGCTTCTTTTTTCATAGCAACTTCAGCTTTACTAAAATCTCCTGTTTCAAGATAAACATTCATTACTCTATCTACAGACTTCCAACGATCACTGTTACTTTTATAATCATAGGAGCCATAGTTTCTTTCTCTTGGAGCATATAAGATAACCGCCATCTTTTTACCTACTAAAACGTAATCATTGTTTGAATCATCTGTTTCGTATGAAGTATACTTGCCTTTGTTTATTCCTTTTAAGGATTTTGGTCCAATTTCTTTGATAAAAGCCTCAAATTTAGACTTGTTTGACAAAGGAAGAATTGTAATAATTAATGTTTTCCCATCCACTTCTTCCATTGCAAAAGTGATGTTTTTTTGCGGGTCAACTCCAAAATCAGCTAATGACGAAGCTTGAAAGTTTTCTTTTCGATCTAATTCTTTTACTAATTGCGCAAATAGATAAGACTGTTCAATTTCTTTAATAGTGAGTTTATCTGTTACGTTTTTACCATTCATGTCCATTACTAAAACGGCATTATCAGAGATAAGATCGTAATTAGTCTGAGCAACTAATGACATACTAAATAATAAAGCTATAGCTAAAAAAGAATATTTCGGTAATGATTTTTCCCATCACATTGTCAAAAATATAGGTCGTAT
>CATLPG010000091.1 GCA_950054195.1 uncultured Saccharospirillaceae bacterium | reverse complement strand
AAAAATTACATGACCATCAAAAGAAGGAATATCATTTGCACTATCCACCTCAATGGTTTGAAAAGTGTAGTTGTATACTTCTTTAAGGATTTCTTCTTTTTGAAGAGGATTCGTTTTTCCGGTATAGGCTATTAACGTTTGTTCACCTAATAAGGCATTTGTTCTTAAAACCGCCAGAAGAGGAACTGTTTTCGAAGAAAAAGCAATCACTTGATCTGCATGAATGTTGTTTAGTTGAGCAATTGACCATTCTAAAATGCTAGATAACGGATGTCCTAAACGAATATAATCGTAAGCTGTAGGTAAATTACTTAGTGAAGAAGTATTTATATCATTTTTATGATACAACTCTTCAAACTGTGCTAAAAATTGAGTTTTAGCAAGTTTTTCTTCATAGATATCTAATCTGTGAGTAGTTAAATCAATCCAATCACTTGGGGCATTGTTGATTACCTTTTTAACAACTTCTAATGTTTTGTTTGCTTCTAAAATATTCTCCATAACTTCTATAGCAAATATATTAAAATGTTATGGATAACGCAGTTTTAGAGCCTTTCTAGATTATCTTTGATTCTGTTTATCACTACCAAAACTGAAGTATCCTACTACACGATCATAATCGGCTATTTGATCTCTAACGTAGGTAATAATAGTATAGTTATTAACTGTTTCAAAGTGATTGCCCTCAAAATAGGGGATATCAATAGTGCCGTTAGGATTTTTCAATACGTGATAATAATCATAGAATCCTTGTTTTAATAATATTGATCCTTCGTAAGCACTATAAATAGGATTATAAGTTAGTTTAAAATCATCATTTAGTTGATAGTTAGTTATCCCTCCAAAAATGTAAACATCACCAGCAAGTTTTTCTTTACTTTCCATGTAAAAAGTGACCAGTGCATAATCGGCTTCTAGCTCGCTGTTGATTCCATCTTGTGTTTTTATAATGTATTTACCATTAATATCAACATAACTAATGTAGTTTTTAAACCTTCTATCTTTTGAAGGGAAAAGCTGTACATAATTTTTACGATCAATGACTTTAATTTCTTTTACACTGGGCCCTCTGTACCTTAATGATTTCAAGTTTAGAAAGCGGTATTCATTTAATCCATTGAACACATTTTCTTTATCATAGTTATAGTCAAACTCAGTACCTCTAATGTATCTTGGTTTTAAATCTGTAATTGCATTATCCCATCGGTGATTTTGTAAAAGCACAACTTGAAGATCATTATAGGAATCATTAATAGGGAGTTTCCCTGTATTAATTTTAAAGTCAATTTCTTGTTTGTCATTTCTGTCTTCGATTATTGACGGACGAACAACTTGCGCTTCTGTTTGTATAACATTTTCAAAAACGATAAATCGTTGAGTTAACACAACATCATCAGGGTTATTATCACGGTATACTTTAAAAATATAATTTCCTGATTTTGTTGGTTTAACATTCCTATTAGGAAATTTCACTTCATAGTGAATGTAATTTGTTAGGGTATTGAATGAAAAACTATAAGTATTAATAAAATCTTGAAAAAAACCTTCTAAATATTCAGTTTGAAGTAAGTCTGATTTTGTCCAATCGGCATTGCAATGAATAAAGGTGTAGTAGTAATTCGATAAATCTGAAGTTAATTCATCAAAAGAGAAAATTAATGTATCTACCCCTAATGCCATGGCTTGTTCTGTAATTGGCCATCCTGCCTTTTGAGACTGAACCGTTTTTATGTTTTCGCTATAAACGACTGATTGAAATTTATCGTAATTAGGATTAAAATAATCTTCAACCTTATCTTTTGTGTTTAGTTTATTGGCTTCTTCTTGGATAGAATCTATGTTTTCTAAGTTATTGTTGGAAGAAGCCGAAGTACTTTGTTGGCTTGTTGTGCAAGAGAAAATAAATGATAAAAAACAAATTAAGCTTATAAAACGGATCATTAAAAATAATTTTTGTTGAATATAACGGATTAATAGCTATCTTTAGCGTGTTGTTGGTTTTTAATCATTCATCAAGTGATTAAAATTAAAAGGGAATCAAGTGAAAATCTTGAGCTGTTCCCGCAACTGTAAGCTTTATAAGCCTATTTACAAAAGCCACTGACTATAATGTTGGGAAGGCAAATAGGTAAGGAGTAAGTCAGGAGACCTGCCAGTAATAACTAAATAACATTTGTTTTCGGGATAAAGACAAAGGGTAAGTAGCTTTGTGCTACATATTCTATTCTTTTTTCCATTTTATTATGAAACTATAACTAACAATAAAATGAAGAAAAATTACTTTCTAGGTTTAATTCTACTAATCTCTGGCTTTACAGTTAAAGCACAAGACACTATTTCATTTGAATCCTTTGGACTTCCCCTTGACACTGCTGTGAATAGAGTGAATATGGGGGCAGGAGGCGGAGCAGGAATATTTAAAGCTCCTGCTACTATGGGGACCGACTCTCTACATGTAGGAAATTTTTACGATACCTCTTTTGGAGGTTTATGGAGTGGCTTTAGTGTTTCAACTATGACAGATACTTTAACTCCTGGGTTTATGAATGAGTATAGTTCTATAGCTGGAAGTGGATTTAATAACTCATTAACATATTTAACCTACTATCAAGGATATCAGGGAACTAATAAGGATTATGGTTTATCTATCAATAATTCGGGAACTGCTATTGATGGATTTTATGTAAACAACTCAACGTATGCTTATTTATCCATGAGAGATGGGGATGGTATTGGAAAAATGTTTGGAGATACTACTGGAGGCTCAGATGGGAAAGATTGGTTTAAACTAAGAATTACAGGAAGTAATACAAATGACTCAGTAACTTTTTATTTAGCAGATTTTAGGTCGAGCGATACAAATGACCATTATATTTTGAAAGAATGGACGTTTGTTGATGTTTCTTCACTTGGTTATAATGATAGTTTGTTTTTTTCTCTAACATCATCTGATGTTGGTGGTTTTGGAATGAATACACCTTCCTATTTTTGTTTAGATCAAGTGGTTATTTCTTCCCAAAGTGCTTCTGTGGCTCAAGTTTCTTTATTAGAATTAAATGTTTATCCTAATCCTACGACCGATTATATAAACTTAAGTATTGAAGATCAATTAACTGATGCAACTATACAAATCGTATCCACTAATGGACAAACGGTAAATCAAACAAACGCAACAATAACAAATCAAACAACAATTGATGTAAGTAACTTACCTAAGGGAAGTTATATTTTGAATCTTATTTCGAAAGGAAAAGTATTTAAACAACAGTTCATTAAAAATTAATCCAATTTATTTAGCCTCTACAGTTTTTAGAGGCTTTTTTTTCATATGAGACTATTATATATAATCATATTATTGCTTCCAATCTTTTTAAATGCTCAAGGAGCCTATGCTCCGGCAGCAGGAGAAGTTGGAACTACAGCTATACACAAAGACTCAAATGCTTTTGTTGGATGGGGGGAACAAGTAGCTGTAGCCAGAGGTTACAAAGATATACTAAATCAAAATCAAGGATTAGTAAACTTTGGTTCTGATCTTGATGCTACTGGAGTCGCTGATGGACAAGCAGTTTCTTTAGGAGATAGTGGAGTGGCTACAATTACTTTTGAGTTTCCAATTATAGATGGCTTAGGACCCGATTTCGCTGTTTTTGAAAATGGGTTTAGTGCTACATTTTTAGAGCTGGCTTTTGTAGAAGTTAGCTCTGATGGAGTAAATTTCTTTAGATTTCCTGCTCAGTTTACGTTGGATGCTAATCAAATAGGCTCTTTTGGTACTTCAGACCCTACACATATTCATAATTTAGCAGGTAAATATCAGGTAAACTATGGAACACCTTTTGACTTGGCAGATATACCCGATAACCTTTTGTTGGACAAGTCAAATATTAGTCATGTCCGCATTGTAGATGTTATCGGTAATATAGGTAATCATCAGCAATATGACAGTGAAGGTCGAGCGATTAATGATCCTTATCCAACTGCTTTTGATCAAGGCGGTTTTGATTTAGATGCCGTAGGCGTAATCAATTCTTCGATGCAAACATCATTAGACACTTACAAAGCAACTAATATTTTGGTTTATCCAAACCCAACAAGTGATTATTTACGAGTTAAAGCAGCAGGTTTAAAATCTGTAGAAATAATAGATTTATCTGGAAAAACAGTTGTTTTTAGTAGTACTAAGGAAATAGAATTAAGCAATATTCCTAAAGGAGTATATTTTGCTAAGATTAACACTGATAATGGATCATTTACTAAAAGAATTATCAAAAATTAGTTTGTTTTTAACAAGCCTGATTTTATCTCCTCATTTTATAAACAGTCAGGTTATAAAGTTAGATACAGTTACGGTTAGTAGTTCAAATATTAAACCAAGTGAATCCTATCAAACAAAAGAATTAGACTTAAATAGTAGTAATACAGAAAAACTTAGTGATGTAATTAAAAATACTACTGGGGTTTATGTGAAAGATTATGGAGCTGGTCAACTGAGTTCACTTTCTATTAGAGGTACTAGTGCTACACACACAAAGCTTATTTGGAATGGATTTGATATTACATCAGCAACACTTGGTCAATCCGATTTTTCGTTGTTACCAACTTTTTTGATCGATCAAGCTCAAATTAACATGGGACATGGTAGCTTAGTTGATGGAGTAGGAGGAATAGGAGGAAATATACAGGTTAACAATCAGTTTGAATATAATAAGGGGCTTCATGCTTGGCTTGAACAAACTGTTGGAAGTTTCCAATTTGACCAAACAAATGCATCTATAGCTTATTCAACTAAGACAATTAGTCAGAAAGTGAAATTTTGGAGACAACAATCAGCGAATGATTACCCTTATAAAGACATATCTGTTTTTGGCTCCCCTACAGTACGGCTAAATCATTCTTCATTCAATCAATTAGGGGTTCAATATGATGGAGGGGTTAAACTAAACGGTAAAAATGAAGCTTATGGTTCTCTTCAATATATTAATAGTGATAGAGAATTACCAGCAGTGATCGGTGCGAAGCCCAGTCAACAAACACAATTTGATGAAAAAATAAGAGGCTTTCTAGGTTTCAAGCACTTGTTTAAATCAAGCCTGTTAAGCTATAAAATTGGTTCGTTTATAGATAATTTTTTATACTCTGATGCTGATGCAGGAATATATGCACCTACAAAAACAACATCTATTCAGAATAGAGTTGATTACAAATATTACTTTAATTATTCCTCTTTATTAACTACGTTAAATACAAATCATGTGTTTGCAAGTGGAGATGGAATAGGTGATAGAAAACAAGAAATATATAGTTTAGGGTTGAAGTGGGAACAGGAAATCTCTTACTTTTCTTATGATTTTACTTTTAGAGAGCAGTTTATTGACGGTAGTTTTTCTCCTTTAGTTTATGGTATAGGTGCCAGGTATAAATTACCTTATAAAACTTCGTTAAGGTCTGTAGCATCAACCAATGTTAGATATCCAACCCTTAATGAATTATATTGGCATCTAGGAGGTGATGAAAATCTAAATAAAGAAAAAAGCTCTTCTTTTGAGTTAGGTGTTAAAAATAATTATTGGAAATGGCTAGCTATAGGTGTTTCTTATTATCAAATTACTGTTCAAGATTGGATTCAATGGACGTCCAATAGTAGTGGCTTATGGTCACCAAAAAATATTAAAGAAGTTGAGTCAACTGGAATTGAGTTTAATATGGAGACTTTAAATAATTTCAAGAAGGTTAAGTTATCTAATAGACTTGGGTATAATTTCACCTCAACGGTTGATCTTACTGATGAGGAATCTAACTCATACAAAAAGCAGTTAATTTATGTCCCAAAGCATAAAATTAATTATCAATTGAGCGTAGCGTTTAAAAAGTTTCAGTTTAACTATAATCAAACTTTGACTTCTCAAGTATTTGTTGATGAAACAAATACTGTTTATTTACCTGCTATTTATCCTGCTAATCTCGCTGTTAATTATAGCTATTCATTGAAAAAGATTAAGATAAAAACGGGTGTTTCTGTGAGAAATATCTTTGACGAACCTTATCAAGTAGTAGCAAATAGACCAATGCCAGGAAGAAATTTAAGATTTACATTAGGGCTTTCTTTTTAATTATTTCTTCAACAGGTTTATTTTGAGGTGTAAAGCGGTTGTTATTTTTTCCTCCGGATGTGCTATGATTTGGATACCATTTCCACAAAAAGCCACCAGTAAACCATTTTTTTTTCCAAATTGATTCATAAAAAGCACTGTAAAGATTAGACTGTGCTTCATTATTTAATGATGGTTGTTGATCATCTATCCATGGTTGTTTACCTGCATAGTCAATGTTTCTATATCCATATTCGGTGAATAGAATAGGTTTTTTTAATTTTTTAGAAAATTCTTCTAACTCAGTGTTGATAGAACTCCATTTTTCAATAGCTTTTTCCACCGAAGGTGTTTTGTCGATAGAAATAGGAAAATATCCATCAATTCCTATATGGTCTAGATCATTCCAAAACGTAATATTTTGATAATTATCCCAATTAGCGGCATATGTTATTTGTCCTTTATACACTTTTTTAACTTCTTTAATGAGTTTTATAAAATATTGTGGACGTTTCCTTACAATTTTTTTGAGTTCTACACCAATACAAAACATTTCGGCTTGCTGCTCCTGAGCAATTTTTGCAAAGGTTAGTATGTATGTTTGATAAGTCTCTTCAAATTTTCCCCATTCTTGATCAGTCTTAAAATCTAATTCACCAATCCAGCCATTTGCAGGCCATATATGTGGTTTAATTAAGGTCTTTAATTTGTTCGCCTTTGCAGATTGTATATAGTTAACTGTACCTTCAGGTGTTTCTCCAAACCATTGCCAAGAGGAGTTAAAATAAACAGTAGCGTCATTGTCTTTCATATATGAAAAAGGTATGATAGCTACCCAATTGGCATTAATCTTTTCAAGTGATTTAAAGTTTTCTGGAGTAACAGAGTTATTCGTTGAAACAAAATTTACTCCATGAATTTTTGATGTTTGAGCGGTGTTTTTTTCTTCTTTTACAATAGTTTTTCTGCTTTGTTTGGAAGGTTTGCAAGAAAAACAAAAGATCATTATTAATACAATGAAATAACTACTTAATAGCCAGGAAAGCTTCATCAAAATGCTTGTTACTAATTTTTTGCGGAGTCCTTCTTGCTTTCTCTTTCTGGAGTCATCAAGGAGTCCACAGTTTTTCCAATGTTGATAAATTCGATATCGCCTTTATCGCTTTTGGGTTTATTACCGAAATTAATGACTACTAAAACAATAGCACCAAAGATAAGAAGGTAGATCAGATTTCTGTAAATTTTCTTGGCACCATCATTCACAGAGGTTTTGGAAGACGGATCAGCTTCTTGTTTGGCTTGTAAATTTTGATACTCTATTTCTTCTACTTTGTCGTAACCTTCGGGAGTTAGAAAGTATATATGATCTAATTTTTCAGTTTCTATTAAATCTAAAGTTGTTAAACTTTCTATTACTTCTGAGAGGTTAGGCTTTAAGTGAGCTAGTTCAGAAGGCAAAGTATTTATATCAACTCGCTCCTCAGGAGAAGAGTGAATATATAGAATAAACGATTTTTGGTTTTCATTTAATTGCATACTATAATATAGCAAAAATTACTTAAACCTTAAGATAAACAACTTGTTTAGTCTCAAAAAAATCTTCTTGAAAGTAAGTAGATATTGGTGTAGTACGGTAATGTTTGTTTGTTTCCTTGAGCTCTTCACTTAAATCGCCCCCTTTTAAAGCCAGAATACCATTTTCAAAAAGGTTTTGGTGGTTTTTATGGATGTTTTTAGATACCCAATGTAAAAATGGTTTCATCCGAGTAACTGCTCTACATACTACGAAATCATAAGAGTCTTTTATTTTTTCAGCTCTAGTATGCTCTGCAGTAACATTTTTTAAATCGAGAGCTTCAATCACTTCGTTAACAACTTTAATTTTCTTTCCAATAGAGTCGACTAAGTGAAAGTTACAGTTAGGATAAATAATAGCCAAAGGAATACCAGGAAAGCCTCCACCTGTTCCAACATCAAGGATTTTAGTACCATTAACAAAAGGCATGTATTTGTAAATTGCTAATGAGTGTAGTACATGTCTCTCAAAAAAGTTTTCAATATCTTTTCTGCTAATCACATTAATTTGCTCGTTCCAAAAAACATATAAACCTTTTAAAGATTCTAATTTCTTGTGCGTTTCTTCCGTAAACTCTGGGAAATAGTGCTTAATTCGTTCGTAATCCATGAATGGAATTAAATCTTATCAATTTTTGATTTCATGATTCCTTGCAGAATATCTCTAGCTCGGTGAAGCTGAGCTTTAATAGTTCCAAGGGGGGTATCTAACTCTTGAGATATTTCATCATAGGACATCTCTTTAAAATACCTCATTTCAATAAGTAATTTATATTGTGGCTTTAGTTTACCAACAATATCTTGCATAATTACCTTTTTCTGTTGTCTGATGGCTTCTTGTTCAGGATTTCTATTGGGAGATTCTAAATCAAAAATATTTCCTTCTTCATTATCCGTGCCATCAATAGACATCATTTGCATTTTCTTTTTTCTTAAAAAATCAATGCAATTGTTCGAAGCTATTCGAAATAACCAAGTACTGAAAGCATAATTAGGTTCGTATTGATCCAAGCGAACAAATGCTTTACCAAAAGCTTCAATAGTTAAATCTTCCGCATCATCACGGTTATTAACCATTTTAAGCAGCATGTAGTAAATGGAATCTCGGTATTTAGACATCAACTTAGCGTATGCTTGTTGGTCTTGTTCATCCACGGCTCTCCTAACAAGGATGTAATCCTTTTTTGCTTTATCGGAAAAATTTGAGTCGCTCAAAAGATGAAGTGTTTTAGATTTATGTAAAAATAAGGATTTAATTTTACTTTTGTGCCTATGGTTGAAATGATGTTGTTTTCATAACATTGTTTAAAACTGATCAAGAGGATATTATTTTATGCAATTTACGTTACAAAAAACCGATAAAGACTCAAAAGCTCGAGTAGGAGAGATCGTTACTGATCATGGCACTATTCAAACACCAATATTTATGCCTGTAGGAACTGCTGGTACAGTAAAAGGTGTTCATCAACAAGAGTTAAAAGATGATATCAATGCCGATATTATCTTAGGAAATACCTATCACTTATACCTTCGTCCGGGATTAGATGTTTTACAAGGAGCAGGAGGATTACATAAATTTATGAATTGGAAA
>CATLPG010000090.1 GCA_950054195.1 uncultured Saccharospirillaceae bacterium | reverse complement strand
AAGCATAACCAATCCATTTTCTTTGGTCCATTCAAAAAACTCTACAAAACCTAAATAGATTTTATTAGGGTTTATTTTAGAGTATTCAATTTCAAATTTAGATGCTTTTGCATCTCCAGTTTTGTAATTCGTTCTAAACTGATCGATATACGATATTTTATACCCATTTTCGGTTATGTTAAAGAGTTTTACTGTTTTTGCATCTGTTATACCCAATACTGCTTGATCGTTATGTATTTCTGACAATCGTGCAGCATAAACAAAATCAAAGTCATTTGCTACAGTTGATGTGATATCCTCCCACTCTTTTCCCAAGTTATTCGTTCTCCACACTTGTCCTGTATTTCCCCAACGATGTTGCGATGTTAAAAGGATGTTTTTATTATCAAAAACGATAAAATCGTTTAAAAACTGAAATTCATGTTGAACATGAGATAATTCTTTTTTTAATTCAAAAATGGTTTCCCAGCTTTTACCATGATCATCGGTATAATAAACCCTAGTTTTAGTAACAACAAGAATGTCTTGAGCTGTTAGATATTGTAGTTTGATAATCTCATCATCTTTTGGGTGTTCAAAGGACTCCCAAATTCGCCAAGAATCACCTTTATCATTGCTGATAAGTACTCTACCTTTGTAATTATCGTTTCCATAGACATAATTAGCTGCTGCTGCTAATAACTCATTTTCGTTACTAGGGTTTTGAGAAAAAGATTGGCTTCCCATGCCAGGTATTAAGGCTTTTTTATCTGTAACAGATTTCCAAGTAAATCCTCTATTTGTAGTTTTCCAAATTCCACTGGAATTAGTAGATAAAATAATTTCTTGATTATTTGCAGGATTTCGCCAAATGCCACTTACGTACCCCATAGAATGCAAAGAATCTCCTCTTTGGTTAATTCCTTGTTCAGGACCAATACTTTGCCAAGTTTGACCTAATAATGTTTGGCTAATGATAATGCATATAAAAACTACGTCCCTCATTAATTAGCTTGTACATTAGATGACACATTCCATTGATTGTTTACTTTAAGCACTTGACGTATAACATCTCTAACTGCCCCCTTACCTCCTGCATAGTGAGAAACATATTCACACACTTCTCTAACTTCTTGAACAGCATCTTGCGGGCAACTAGATATCCCTACTTTACCAAGTACTCCTAAATCTGGAATATCGTCTCCCATATAAATAACTTCTTTATTGGTTAATTTATACTTCTTTTTAAGCTTTCGGTAGACTTTCTCTTTGTTAGAAACACCCATGTATACTTCTTTAATACCCAAAAACTGCAACCTCTTTTTCATGCTCTTAGACTCCCCTCCGGAAATAATAAATACATTGTATCCGTTATTTATTGCTTGCTTTATTGCATAGCCATCCTTCACACTCATATTACGTAAAAACTCTCCTGATGGGTGCATAATAAGTATACCATCCGTAATGACTCCATCAATATCAAAAATGAATGTGGTAATTTCTTTTAGGTTAGTTTTATAGCTTGGTTTTGTCATGGTATCTATTCATTATAAGTTCAGAAAGGTACGTGTAAACTTCCCTTTTGTCTTTATTTAATAATTCTTGGTGCTTATTGATTGTTTTATAGTCTTTTCGAATTGCTGGACCTGTTTGTACGTTACTTGGCGATTCGTTTAAACTTTTACGAAGTGTTTCTTCAATAAGAGGCTTTAACAAACCAAAGTCTACTTCTTTTTCTTTGCAAATATCTTCTGCCTGAGCCAACATAGCATTAGTGAAATTGCAAGCAAAAACTGCTGCTACATGCAAGGCTAATCGCTGTTTTGAATCTACTACTTGTGTATTAGTTGAAAACAGTGCTGTGAATGTTTTCAAAGCATCTAAAAAGTTATTGTTACTAGCCTCTATACACCAAGGAATTTTATTTTCATCTACAGGTACATGCTTTGAAAATGTTTGTAACGGATATAATGAGCCATACGATGTAGCATTTTTTAGCACATCAATAGAAATACTCCCGCTTGTATGAACGATTGGAACTTTTTTATTCGTTAAACAGTTAGCTACCTCTTCAATAAAATCATCTTTAATTGCTATTATGAAAAGATCGGTATCGTCCGATAACTTGCTAATGTCTTCTATTGCATTAGCTTTTACTTTGGATGCTAATTCTTCCGCATGTTGAAAAGTATGGCTATAAATCTCTTTTACTTGAATATCATGTGTAAAGAAAATAGAGGCTAAATGACTAGCTACATTTCCAGACCCTATAATCGATAGCTTTTTAATCATTTTCTTTTTAAACGATAAAATGATGCCATGATTGTTCCAATGAACATGATTAAAATTCCCAACCAAAGAATATTGATTAAAGGAAATGTTTTAGCTTGCATCACTACAAATTCTCTCTCTGCAATATCTATAGCTAATCGAGCTGGTTGTATGATTACTTCTCCATCAACTTTAGCTGGGGAGTATGCTACTAAACCTATTTTATAATCTAAATCCTTAGGAATTTCTGCAGGAGCTGGAATAAGAGCTGTATCTCCAGCAATCGTAAAGATTAAATTAATGTCTTGAATCTTCTTTTTATCAAAATCTAATAACTCAACTGTTGCAAATCCCGCTTGATCTTCTTTATAAGGTTTTACTAATGTACTTTTTGCATACAAGTAACCTACTTGAGTAGATACAGTATCTCCAACATTAACCTCATACTGCTCATATGGCATAAAGCCGTTGTTCTGACCTTCAAATGAAGAAGGGTTGGGATACTTTATGTATGTAAATACATCATGAAACAAAAAGTGTTTTGTTGATGGCTCTGCTGCATTACCAAATTCTTCGTTTAGCTGTACGAATGGATTTAGTGAAAATGCTTTTTCCCCAACTGTTGATGATCCATCAGACTGAACTTTTTTATTGAAGTAATCCATATCATAATAGATATTTCCTCCTTCTTGGTATCGCTTATTAAACACGACATAATATTCGTTGATATCGGTAGTATCTCCAAGTGTTAATTGAACATCTTCATCATTTTTGAAGGTTTCACTCAACTCCTCTAGATTAAATTTATTCGAGTAATTATTGGATAACTTCTCCCCTTGTGAATTAGAAATTAATGCTCCAAAAAGTACCATTCCAAAACCAATGTGAGCAATTGACGCTCCTGCATAATTTAATTTGCCTTTTAAAAACCTTATCCAATAATCAAGATTCCCAACTACTGCGTAAATGGATGCAAAGAGTAAGGCTGGATAAACAATTCTTTCGGCTGTGGTGAACTTATCAGAAGAAAAATTTATTGCCACAAAGCACCCCCCCGTTAGAATAGCACTTACAAATACCGATAATGATATATTCTTTAAAAACTGTTTACTATCTGTTTTTTTATACTTCAAAAATTGAGTAAAACCGACAAACACGGCTACGAAAATGGCAAATGATCCTTGGTATACATTGTAATAGGTTAAAAGGTCTTCTGGCTTTGCAGCATCATCATTAAATAGTTTATTCCAAACGGGAAAGGAATTGTCTTTAAAGATTTGTAAACAAGCTAAAAACAATACTAAACTACCTATGAACATCCAAAATTCTCTACTCCAAAGTTTTTCTTCTTGTTCAGCTTTAGGGAAGTTTGTTCGGTACCCGATAACTAAGTAGACGATAGCTATCAATAATCCCATAACAAATAAAACTCCTGCAGGGTTTATGGTTAAAATCACTTGGTCGTAATCAGCAAAAATTCCCATTAAAACTAAAAACCCAGTGATAATGGTTAATGAAACTCGTAATATACCTTTCGGTAGAATAACAAACACTGTTAACCAAACAAAAACTAAGATATAAAGCAACAACTGTCCGAGCATGCCATCTCCAGTAAAAGAATGCACCGATGATTCTCCGAGTACTCCACTTCTCGTTAAAAAAGTAGAATACAGCACAAGAATAAATGTTAAGTTGGTTAGAACTACTGTCAAGAAAACTGAAATAGGCTTCTTTTGATTAACTAACATCAAGTGAGCTGCTCCAACAAACGTAAGCCAGGGGATGTACGAAACATTTTCCACTGGATCCCACGCCCAAAAACCACCAAAATTTAACGATTCATACGCCCAAGCACCTCCCATCAAAATGCCTAGACCTAAAATACCAACACCAGAAAATGCCCATGGAATAGCTGGTTTTACCCATTCAACAAATTTACGCTTCCATAAACCAGCAACAGCGTAACAAAATGGTACAACTGTTGAGGCAAAACCTAAAAATAATGTTGGAGGATGAATCGTCATCCAATAATTACGGAGTAAAGGGTTTAAACCAGTTCCATCTTGAAACAAAGGGATTTTATCTACATAATTATCCATAGTGGTCCAAGGTAGACCTACATTTTCGGGTAACATTCGAACCAATACAAACGGACTAGAACCAATTTTAAAGTCGCCTATATAGATTCCAAGGGTCATGGAAGTCATGAATACCTGAACCAAACTCAACGTAGCTAATACAGAAGATTCCCATTTCTTTGCTCGCCAAATAAGAAGGAGTCCAATAACTACATGCCAAAAGTTCCAAAGTAAGAAACTACCTTCTTGTCCGCCCCAAAAACACGCAAAAATGTATTTAAGAGGCATAGAGTTATTGGAATATTTTTGAACATAATTGAACTCATAATAATGACTCAACAGCAGAAAAAATAATAATCCTACGATACTAAAAACTGATACTGCATGTGTATAAAATGCTAGTCTACCAATTTTTTTGAATAGACTTTTACCATCATCCGTTTGGTTTTGTACATCAAAAAAATAAGATATTCCTGATACAATGGCTGATACAAACGCCAAGAAACCAAAAGAATAACCAAGATGACTTAAAAATGTGTGCTCCATGAGTTGATTTTCCTATATAAATATCCTGTTTTTTTTTCAGAATTCCGAGGATATATTAAGCAATCGTTAAGGGAATTAAAACTTAATGTTTACCTTTGCCGAGTAGAAACAATCTGCAAGATTAAAAACTACAAGCTATCGAAAAAATAGTAAAAGATACTAACCCAAAGGATTTGGTAAAGCTTAATGATAAGTTTTTTGAACCATTTATTCCTTATTCAGCTATTCAAAAACGAATAACTGAAATTGCACGTGAAATAAATCAAGCATACAAAGGTAAAACTCCAATTTTAGTTGGTGTTTTAAACGGATCTATTCTCTTTTTTTCTGATTTATTAAAGGAAATCACTATTTCATGCGAGGTTGAGTTTATTCGGTTAAGTTCTTATGAAGGAACATCTACAACAGGAGATGTGAAACAAGTAATGGGACTTAAAAAAGATTTAGCTAACCGTGATGTAATAATCATTGAAGATATCGTTGACACGGGCATTACGCTAGAAAATTTAACTCATACACTTTCCAAAGAATCACCTAAATCATTGGCAATAGCTACGCTATTATTTAAGCCTAATGCCTATCAAAAGACTATTGAAATTAATTATGTTGGTTTTGAAGTTGGCAATGAGTTTTTAGTTGGTTACGGATTAGATTATGATGAAATAGGAAGAAATTTAAAAGACATTTACGTTATCAAAGAATATAATATGATTAACCTGATACTTTTTGGCCCTCCAGGCGCAGGGAAAGGAACACAATCTGATTTAATTAAAGATAAATTTGATTTGGTTCATCTATCTACTGGTGATATGTTTCGTTTTCATTTAAAAAATGAAACTGAACTAGGAAAATTAGCTAAAGGCTACATGGATAAAGGAGAATTAGTTCCCGACCAAGTAGTAATTGACATGATTGATGCTAAGCTTGAGGAAGAAAAAGATGCAAAAGGTTTCATTTTTGATGGTTTCCCAAGAACAACTGAACAAGCCGTAGCCCTTGATAAGTTATTGGCAGATAAAAACTGGGAAATTACGCACATGTTATCTTTAGAAGTAGACGAAGATGAGTTAGTGAAACGTTTATTGTTAAGAGGTAAAGATTCTGGTAGAAAAGATGATCAAGATGAAAGCATTATTCGAAATAGAATGAGTGTTTATAATGAACAAACGGCTCCTCTTATTGATTTTTATAAGAAACAAGGAAAGCACCAAGCAATCGAAGGTGTTGGTTCTATTGAAGACATTTCGGGAAAAATTGCTGAAGCTTTGAGTTAATCAGTAATTGGAATAAAATTGTAATGCCATCTCAAATGAGTTGGCATTTTTTATATCTGGAAATGGAAACTATTTTCTTCCGTATTTCGTTATATAATTACAATGAGCAGTAAAACCGATATATCAAAAAACGAACAATTCGTATTCGACTTTATAAATGAACATAAAGATGATCATTCTTTTATAACAAAATTAAGGGAAATGATTGATTCTATAAATGATGAAGAAGAGCTTCATCAAACTCAAAAAAATGAACTTGATAAAAGGCTAGAGTATTATAAAGATAATCCAAACGATGTTATGGATTGGCAAGATGCTAAAACAAAGCTTTTATCTCGTTAAATGTTATATTCACTAAAAGTTACATCTCTCGCTTATAATGATATTGACAGAATTGTTGCATTCTTCGATAAGGAAACTAGCAACACGCTTTTAGGAAATAGATTTATTAATGAAATTGACATTTGTTTAAATAACTTAAGAGTAAATTACAATAAATACCAGCTTAGGTATAAAAATGTTCGTTTAATACACCTTAAAAAATTTAAGTATTCTATACACTATATAAATGATGATAAAAGGAAACGAGTAATTATTATTGCTATATTTTCTTCGAAAGAAAATCCAAAAAAATGGAAAGAAAGACATAAAACGGTCTAATCTTGTTTAAGATACGGATACTCAACTCCCACTAAGAACAAAGCATGCCCATCAACTGATTTACCTGCTTCTCCTCTATCCTTTTTATTGATTATTTCTTGGAATCTTTAACAGTTATTTTTCCTTCTCCAACCATAATAAGGGTTCCTACGATTGCCCTTACCATGTTTCTTAAAAAACGGTTAGCAGTGATTTCAAAAACCAACCGGTGATCGCTTAGTCTTTTCCACTCAGCATGTGTTACATTGCAAATGTTTGTAAATGTATTGGAATGAAGCTTACTAAAAGAAGTAAAATCCTGTTCTCCTAACAATAATTTTGCTGCTTCATTCATTGCTTCCAGATCAAGCTGCTTTGGAACGAAATAGGATAAGGAAGCGTTAAATGGATCCTTTTGTTGGTGCACAAAGTATTGGTAGGTTCTAGCTTCTGCATCAAAACGTGTATGAGCCTCTTCGTGTACTTCTTTAACAGAATATGCCACTATTGACTTTGGCAGCACCCCATTTAGCTTGTAGATAAATCTTTCTGGGAGCTTTTCAGCATCAAAATGGATATAGAATTGCTTAGCATGCACACCAGTATCTGTTCTACCACAACCGGTGGTTTCGATTGGTGTACGAAAAAGTTTATCAAAGGCATCGTTAATGGTTGATTGTACCGTTCGAATGCCTTGCTTTTGCATTTGCCAACCATGGAAATCACTTCCGTTGTATGCTATTTCTAAAAAGTATCGTTTCAATTATTATTTATTACTAATGAACACACCCCCGCCCCCTCTCAAGAGGGGAGAGTGATAAGTTTCAATTAATCTATTCTAGAACGGTCCGTCTAAACCATTATTCGTATTACGGTTCCTAGATTGCAAAATACAATTATCATCTAACATGGGAAATAAAAACGTTCCAATTTTAAGTGTGAGTTCGTCCTTTTCTTTGAATTTAGCTTTGGCTTTGTTGTATTTGATTTCTTCTTTGTAAAAGTTAATGTCTGAACGAATATCGTTTGACTTACCTCCTTCTACTTGTTTATTTAAAGTAGCCTGTAGTTCTGCATCAGTAATCGGTTTTAGCGCTACATCATAATGCTGAGGTTGTAAATTACCTTTGTAAAAATATGCTTGCTCGCCTTTATATGCTAAACACACCAGCTCATAATTTAATAGATCATTTAGGGTGTTTTTAAAGTTGATATTGTCTTTGCTTTTCATACGTGTAAAACTGCTTAAACTATCTGGAACCATATAAACAAACACACGATCAAAGGTTTCTTGGTTGGTTATTTTTACAGATGCTTCTTCGTATTTAATAACTGCTTTTTTTCCTGTTTCTGGATCAGTGTAATCAAGGGTAGTACGATTAACTGTTGCTTCCATCACATAAGCGTCTAAATTTTTAGGACCTAATGAACCTAATGATACAGTTATGTTTCCACTGCGCTGATTACATTCTTTTCCTAGTTGAGCACATGCATTTTCCATGTTCATATCAAATTCTTCTAGAAGAGCTTTGTTTTTTCTATTGAATTCTTCTATGTTTTTTTCTCCTTTTTTGTTTAAAAAGTCCTGTTTGAGCTTTTGTTTCTGCTCTTCATAAGCTCGAAAAAGCTCTGATGATTTTGTTGTATAGGCTTTTTGTTTTTTCTCATAGTAACTCGCTAAATTTTTAGCCAGGTTATCATTTACTCGTACACCGCCTTTTTTTTCTTGGTAAAATGCTTCAAACTTACTTTGATAACCAGCCAAAGTACTTGCAACTGAATCGCTATGCCAAAGGGGCTTATCGATGTTATTTACGTAAATATTCAGTAACGCATCATCATGTGTCTCATGAATTACTTTTAAGCGTTCCTCAAACTCTTTAGTAGCCAATATGGTGTTGTTATATTTTTTACTCCAAATAGTTTTAATGCGAGCTGGGTTGATACCTTTGGGGATTGGGCAGGTAAAAACTTCATCATTTTTGATTTGAAAATTATCAGTTACATCTATATCACCTAATGTGTCTGGAATACCAACTACCTCACCATCCTCCTCTGCTACATCCACAATTACTTTATTTAATGACTCGGAAGTAGGTAGAACACGGGACTCAGCAAAACTTGTATCTAGTTCTTGATTTGCTTTTTTGTCAAACAATCTAGCAAACGAATAATATAAACTATCTGTAAATTGTTTCTTGTTAATATCTATGTTTGATCTAGATGTTACTTCATTGTATTCTCTTATAATTAAACCAAGTTTAACTGCATCTTCTTCATTAAGTAGAATTGGAAGTTTATAGCCTAATTTCTTTCGTTCTTCTTTTGTCATAGGTCGGGAAGGAACATCTCCAACAGCTTTAACTAATACCTTTGATTTTTTCGTTCCTAACTCCTCCAAATACCCCTCAGGATAAAAATCAAGTGTGGTAATATCGTAGGTGATTAAGTCTTTTTCAATAGGTTTAGGATTTACCCAATTAATGGAGCCATCTTTTTGTTTTTCTC
>CATLPG010000089.1 GCA_950054195.1 uncultured Saccharospirillaceae bacterium | reverse complement strand
GAAAAGCTTGAAGTAGAAAAACGTAAGTGGGAAGAGGAAACTCAAGCAAAAAGAGAAATTGTAACTGAAGAACATGTAGCAGAAGTTATTGCTATGATGACGGGTATTCCTGTTCAACGTATTGCTGAAAAAGAAAGTGGCCGTTTAAAGACCATGAACGAAAACATCAGAGGCAAGGTTATTGGACAAGATGATGCTGTTAAAAAGATCGTTAAAGCTATTCAGCGTAATAGAGCTGGATTAAAAGATCCTAACAAACCAATTGGATCGTTTATTTTCTTGGGTCCTACTGGAGTTGGTAAAACGCAATTAGCAAAAGAATTAGCTAAATATTTATTCGATTCTGAAGATGCGTTGATCCGTATAGATATGAGTGAATACATGGAGAAATTCTCTGTATCACGATTAGTTGGAGCGCCTCCGGGATACGTTGGATACGAAGAAGGAGGTCAATTAACTGAAAAAGTTAGAAGAAAGCCTTATTCTATTGTATTATTAGATGAAATTGAGAAAGCACACCCAGACGTGTTCAATTTACTACTACAAGCATTAGATGATGGGCAATTAACGGATAGCCTAGGTAGAAAGATTGATTTTAGAAACACGATCATTATAATGACATCGAACATTGGTGTTCGTCAGTTACAAGATTTTGGGACTGGAGTTGGTTTTGGGACTAAAGCTAAGCAAGACTCTGCTGCTGAGGATGGAAAACGTGTAATTCAATCAGCATTGAAAAAAGCTTTTGCTCCTGAATTTTTAAATAGAATTGATGACTTAATCTTATTTAATTCTTTAAGCAAAGAAGATATTCATAAGATTATTGATATTGAATTAAAGAAACTTTATGCTCGTATAGAGGAGATAGGGTTTACTATTGAATTAACAGACAAAGCGAAAGATTTTATTGCTGAGAAGGGATATGATCAAAAGTATGGTGCTCGTCCGCTTAAGAGATCTATTCAAAAATACTTAGAGGATCCATTAGCTGAGCAAATTATTCAAGCTGAGATTGGCGAAGGAGATTTGCTCTTGGTTGATTACGACTCTAAAAAAGAAGAGATTGTTATAACTCCAAAAAAAGGCTCTAAGACAGAGAAAAAAGAGGATTAGTTAATTAGTTTACTAGTGGATTAGTTGATTAGCTTACTAGTTGACTAGTTTGGTGGCTTTGTAATGGTTTGTGCCATGATAAAGTAATTGATAAATAATAAGTGTGTGGAAAATGAAAATAATTAGGAACTTTTTATTACTACTTTCTTTATTCTTAATGAACTTGTTAGTTGGCAACCGTTTGAATGCCCAGAACAGTACTTCAAAAGAAGATTTTCACAAACACATCTCTTACTTTTTTGAATTTGATGATTGGGCTTCTACTAACCTACCCTACATTAGCGAACGTTTTATAGGAAATGTTAAGCAAATATATTTTGATGATTATTATTTAGATATTATTGGTGATACTATATCTGAAGAACAACAGAAATATTATGAGAGTATTAAAGAAGAATTCAAGGCTAGCTTTTTAGATACTGTTTATTTAAGAGGTAAAGCTTTTAAAGCTCAAATGACTAGTTTCTTAGAGGAAATTGGTGAATTTGACAGTCAAAAAGTAACTGTTCATTTTGATTTTAGCAAAGAGAATAAGCATTCAGAACAATATATCAAGCAAAAAGAATCGCTTTATTTAGGAACTTTTCCTGTGATGAATAAGATTGTTATTCACTATGGCGACTCTCATCAGATAATTTTAAAGCGTATTCATCTTTATGCCAATAAAATTTATTTTGAGGAAGCTGAGGTGAAATAACTAAAATGTGTTTTATAAAAACGCTACTATGAAGAATTTTTATCTTTTACCTGTTATTTCATTTAGTCTTCTTTCTTGTGGTTCATCAGAGAATAAAGATTCCGAAAATGAAAAAGTGGCTTCCCAACAAAAAGTTATTGAAAAAGAAACTCCATTTTCAGTAAAAACTACCTCATCCTTTGATATTGCTAAACTTGAAAAAGAAGGAACTATACTTTATTCTAAAATTTGGGAAGATACTAATGGTGAAAACATTGCAATGTTTACGCAAGTTCCAGATAAACAACTTTTCGTTTATCATTATGCAATTAAGGATAATGCCCCAAAGCTTTTAAGAAAGGTTACAGATTTCATAAAGGATTGTGAATTTGATTATGGTTTTGAATTTATTCAATCATCTATAGCTGTGACTGATTTGGATAAAAACAATTTAGGCGAAGTAACTTTTGCATATAAAATAACTTGTACCTCCGATGTTTCTCCTTGGGATATGAAGCTTCTTACATTAGAAAACGGTAACAAATACATTATTAGAGGAACAACAGCTCTTAGTTTCGAAAACGAAACTTATGGAGGAGATAAAACTATTGGTGAGTCTTTTGTAAACGGCCCCAAATCATTCTTAGAAAATGCAAACAAAATTTGGGATGCTTCTATCAAGGAACTAAAATGGAGATGTGACAAAATCTACTGATAATTTCTCTTAAGTCGACTTACTTTTATCAATTGATTTAAAACGTAAAAAGTGAATCAGCTGTTATAAGTAACTTAGTATAAACTTACATTTTGTACTCGATATACTCCTGTTGTACCCCCAAAACTACATGTAGCACCATAATGTATTTTAGTAATCGCTGAAGGTGCTGTAAAGGTAATGGTATAAGTAGATACACCTCCTGATGATAATGCAGGCGAAACTCCTAAATAAACCCAAGGAGAAGGAGGACATGGTATAGTTGTATGATCAGGAGTTGCACAACTATTTGTTCCCCATAAATCAATAAAAGGATTAGACCCACAGTTTCCAGGTAAACAACCTCCAGCACCAGATGGACAGTCTCCATCAAATTGAAACGTATATGTATTACCTGGGATTAAAGATGATGTTAAACAGGCATTTACTTTGTCTTTGAAACAACCAACACGTCCACCACATCTATCTCTTATACAAGGACAAGGAGCTGGGTCTCCTGAAGAACAACTCACACTTAAGGGATCAAACAAGGCACAACCTCCGTTATCGGTAAGAGTTGTAGTACAAGCTCCTCCATTAGTTGAGGATATACATAAATCGCCAGAAGCAGATGAATTAATCGTTAATGAGTTAGAAGCTGTAGAAGTAATATTAAGAGTTCTACAGTGAGCATTCCCACTTACTACAGGGTAAACTGAAGCTGTTGGAATTGTAACATTATGGCTTGCTGTTGGAATAGTACCCAAACTCCAATTGCATGCTTTATGCCAATCGTTATCCGTGGATCCTGTCCATGTATTGGTTTGAGAGATAACAAAAAAGGAGCAAAATACTGCTGTAAGTGTTAGAATTGTTTTGTATGAAGTAATTGATAATCTGTAGGAATTATTAGAAATCATTCTTAAATATACAGTTTTTTATCTAAAAAAAATATAGAAAACATTAAACATCAGTATATATACACACTATTTTGGAACTAAAATTTTATTTAAAAATTAAAAAAAAGGTCTTGTAAAATAAAAAGGTTATTTTAGTACATAAACCTATACTAATGAGAATTAAATTCATTTTATTCCTTACTGCTTTACTTGTTTTTTCATCGTGTACGATAGAAAAAAGGAGGCATACAGAAGGATATCATATCCAGTGGAATCATCAACTAGCTCAACGAGTTACCTCAACTCCTTCTGAAAAAGTTGAAGGCGAACAAGTAACAAAGCACTCTGAAGAAACAATAGTTGCTAAGCATACTAAAGCTAATAAACCTGAAGAAAATTTAGCTAGCGACAAACTTGTTTTATCTCCAAATTCACACGAAAAAAACCTTACTAAAACAGAAGATGAGTTATTAGCTAAACCCAAAATAAAAGCGATAAATCAAGCTGATGTTCCAGATCAATTGGCAACAAAAAGTATCAAAAACAAAAAGAAGTTAGAAGACAAAAATCCTCCTAGTTGGTGGGAACGTAAAACTATTTTCATCCTTGAAAAACCATTAAGAAATTCAATTGCACTATCTATATTAGCAGCTTTATTTATTGCGTTAGTTGTTACTATGTTCGAGATTCTGTTTCTGAATATGAGAGGTTTTATATTAGGAGCTGTTTTATTTTTTGCTTTAATAACGGTAGCTACTCCTATTATGACTAGTATTTATGGAGATCCTGTTGATATACTACCTGTACTTTTAAAAGCTTATTTCACCGTGTTTATTGTTGCTATACCTTCAATTATAATAGGTGCTTTTTCTATTGCTTACTCGAATGTGAGGGTTGAGTAGTTGAAAAGCTATCGTTTGAAGGTGAACGCTAATTATACGCATGCTACTTATCGCTTTGTAGATAAAATAGTATTATGTTGAGTAGCTAGTTATCATAAATAAACCTAATATCGTTTCTTTTTAAACCTTTCCATAGGTTATAAAATTGATAGATTTCTTTTGTATTGTTTGTGAAAATTAATTCAATTTGCTCTTTATTTAACTGGAAATTGAACGCTTCAACAGATGTATTTATGTCTGTGATTTGCGGTAACTCATCATATTCCAAATGCCTACGCATTTTCTTCAATAAATTTTTACTTGTTGTTACTTTAGCCCCACTTTTATTTGAAAAGAATAGCAAATATGTATTTTCATCATTACCATAATCTCTATAACGATAAAGTCCC
Organism: uncultured Saccharospirillaceae bacterium; assembly: GCA_950054195.1. Classification (GTDB taxonomy): domain Bacteria; phylum Bacteroidota; class Bacteroidia; order Flavobacteriales_D; family CAJJDF01; genus CATLPG01. The sequence goes on along the minus strand of CATLPG010000089.1, from coordinate 4,652 downwards.
CAAAAAAGTGGTGAACCATTTTTTTGCGTGATATTTAAAAAAGTGGTTTTATTTGGGTCTAATTCGTCCGTTAATATACTTTTTTCACTTTTTAAAAGGAGTGATTCGTCTGTTATAGTGTAATCAAATGACTCCACAATTTCTTTTTGGCTTTGATTATATTGGTAAGCTTTATTATGAAAGAAATAGAAATTATCTCCGTTACGTGTATTACCATTTAACGACTCATAAACACTTGAATAAACTCCTCCTAAATATTGCCTATTAACTAAAGGATCTTTTGTCAAAATAAGCGTATCTCCTGATGTATTGGTTAAAACCAATTTTAGTAGAGAGTGATGAAAAACATCATAATTTACAATTGTTTTAGCTTCAGTTGGTAGTTTTTTTATAATAGCTTTTGGTAATAACCTAGAATAATCAATGGTAGCACTGTCTCCTTTTACATCTAGATCACCAACAAATCCACGTTTATCTCTACTATTTATTTGTCCGTTTAAAAAAAAGTTATTGGATGAATATAACTTATAGGAAGTACTATCTTTTTGTAAAATAAGACGAGCAAAGTCCTTGTCTTGAGCATTTAAAAGTGTAACAACATTTCCTTCTAGCGTATAATTGCCTGTATAATCCGTAACAACTAGATTTTTATTAAATTCTTTTAGTTCCTTTTTAAACTTTTTAATTTGGCTTTTTCGCTCTTTAACATCTTGAATGGAATCAAATTTACCAATGAAGTCGACAGTATCGGCAAAAGCTTGAGTATTAAATACGCGTTTAGCAGACTCAGAATAAATGATTTGGTTAAAGTAATAGAAAATAGCATATTCTTTTTCTGGCACTTCACCATAGAGTAAGCGTTTAAACTTTAGTTTTTCTTTATCTGTTTCTAATGAAAAATGGCAAGTATCTACAAAATCATCTCTGTAAAAAACTAATGCACTATCATTTATAACATAATAATTTGCAAAGTGTTTTGTATTGCTATTGATTCTATTTAAAAAGTAATCAGCTATTTTAGATTTAGATATGGTCATCTGAAAATCAACTTGACAAGAATCCTCAGACAGAAAGGTTATTTTTCCTGAAGGAACATCTCTTAAATCAACAAACGAAAGTGTTTTCCCCACCAATATCCCTTTCTGTTTTCGAACTTGGATAGTGTTTTGGGCAGATAATGACAAGATCAAAAATACTAGAAGGTATGTAAACGTTAGTCTAATCAAAAATCAATCTCTTTAAACTTAATTAGTGTTCGCTCTTCTTTAAAATGGTATTCTTTCACAGTTCTACCTCTCTTTCTTTTTTTTCTGATTTTTGCTTGATCAAAAATGCTCATTGGTGGGTTGATTATATGTAACGAATCTGATGTTTCTTCATATTTGCATATAAAACTTTCTCCGTTAGAGTTATATATTTCTAATTCTTTATTAGCTTCTAGTAATGGTGTTTTCTTTATTTCCCACTGCATTTTTTTAATTCTCTTACCAGCTTTATAATGTTTAAACATTTTATTCTCTAACTGGGAACAGATAGATAGTAGAAAATTAATCGTATCAGAAATGTTGGAGTTTGACATCATCTGATTTGAGCCAATAATGGTATCATTAAAAATGATGACTGCTCTTTTGCTGTAAGTTACACGTTCGTGAATCGTGTCTGTTGTTTTTTGACTAGAATCGCTACTATAACGTAAATTCTTTGTTACATCATCTAATAATCCAGCGTTTGCATAAAGACTATTAATATAGGAATTATTATAAACTCGTTTTTTAATTTCTTGTTTCCATGAAAATCTCCAGTGAACAGATACACCAACATATTCTAATTTTTTCTTTGATTGTTTCTTACTTAGCTTTTTTATGATTTTATCCCTATCATTCTGTCGTTTTTTTACCCAACGGTCAAGAAATCTATTCTTTTTGTTTGATTGAATAATAAAAATAGAGTCCTTAAAAAAGTAATAATGATTTTTATGCTCAAACTTCCTTATAGATTGACTACTCTCTATCTTAGGAACGCTCTTATTACCTCCTAAAAGTATATTTAGTGAAAAACCATCAGGCGTTTTATTGAATTCACTAATTGTTCCAATAATTTCACTTTTAAAATAAGAAAGTGTATCGTAATTAAAAGATGTATTCTGAATTGTAATGTCAGAAACTTCTTTATTAATCTTTGCTTTCGATACTGTTATCGTTCCTCTTTTGCTTCCCTGAGAAAACGAAATGAAACATAATAACAGTACTATAATAGTAATACTTATAGTTTTCAAAACTTACTTACTTTAATGCGGTTATCGTTTATATCTCTTGTAACATAACAGTAATCAATCGTAACATCCTGCAATCTAATATCCATATACAGGTAAATCATAGATCTAACATTCTTTTCTGCTAATTTCCCACTCTTCCAACCTTTTGTACTTTTCACGGCTTCAATTAAAACGTCTCTTAATTGCCTATTTTCTGTTCTTCTGCACTTTACCCTTGATAATACACTATCTTTTTCTACTAAAATTTTAACCAAAACAGATTCTCTGCTTATTAGATTATAATCTTTTAATTTCTTTTCTATTAGCATCTCAAGAGAATCTTTACCAGGAAGATAAGAAGGCATTCTATTGGCCCATAGGTAAATTAAAGTATCACTATCAACTGTATTTATACCAGTATTAAGGATTTTATCATACCCTACAATTTCTTGACTATTATTAACTTTACGAATGGTTATTACTCCTCTTTTTGTTGCTTCTTGAGCAAGAGAGGAGCTAACCATTAACGTTAGAAGTGATATGAAGATTAACCTGTTCATTACTTTAACATCCTAAAATTGTTTTGACTTCACTCATTGAATGTTTCTGTAAATCAATTTTTTTCATTTTAAAGATATTCTTTTCTTGTCTTCTTTTTATTGATTGAAACTGCTCATTAGTTGCGTAAACTAAGTTCCCATCTTTATCTATTCCCCAAATTAAATTATCTCTTCTTTTGTTAAATCTAAATACATTCGAATATAGCGGAAATACAGCATTCATTTCTCTTTGAATAAGTCTTAAAGATTTTGGTGTAATTGCTTCTCCGGTTTCTATGTCTTCAAAATAAGCCATAACTCTTGGTCCGGTTGGCCTAGGAACAGGTGAGTCGCAATTCCAAGTTCCTACTCTATTTATTTTAAATATCCTATTCATTACTAGATCAGCTTTGGCTGTTTGTTTTGCTAACTGCATTTGCTCTTTTTGCCTCTTAGATAAGTTTGCTAAGTATTCTTCTCGTTGCTTTTCGAGTTTAGCAGCTTCACGTTTTTCATCTTCTTTACGCTTAGTAAGTCGCTTTTCATATGTTTCGAAATTTTTATTAAAATCAGCTAGTGCTTTTTCGTAATTTTCACCTTCAAAAACTGGCTTTACGAGTATTTCTTTTTTTACTTTCCCTTTTGAAAGGACTACATTATATTGTCCGCTCGTTGCCTGCTTTTTTAATTGTACATCTTCCCATTCTACATCATAAACTGAGGCATCAAAATTTTGTTGATCTATTGCTTCAAACACAGTTCCTTTATAAGTTGTTATTTCTGGAAATTCAGTTTCCATTACATCAATATTGAAGCTATATTTCTCCTCATTTATCTTACTTGGTTTAGCAGGCTCGGTTTTTTGGATTTGCTTGATATCTCTTTTAATCTCCTCTACTACCTCTACTTGTTGTTGAATGGCTGGAGGAAGAGCTTCCTCAGATGCTACTGCTAAACCGCTATTTGTAAGTTCAGCCATTTTATTTCCTACATCTTCTGATTGTTCAACACTTACACTATCTTTTCCTCTGTACTCCCACTTCTTCTTTTCTTCATCCAAGTAATATAAATTAAACTTTGGATCTGGGTTTTTAGTGTGCATACACACCTCAAAACTCTTGTTTGGGGCTACTTCTAGCTTTTTTCCATTTTGAAATGCTAAAACTTCCATCATTCCTGCAGATTCGAATACTGATTTTTTACCTGCTGAATCATATTCCATTGGGATTCCACTAAAATAAATATCTACCTGATCGTGAAATTCTCTGTATTCTATATCAACATCTCCTTGCACTGGTGTACCATCTTCATAGACAAAAGCATTTTCTGGAATAGTAATTTTTGTTCCAGTATGATGCTCTATCTTTCCTCCAGTGTTGGCATTAACCACATACCTGTTTCTGGGAATATCTATTCCTTGCACTGGAGGATTAATAAACGGTTGCGAAGTATCAATTAAGGAAACGACTTCACTTTCGCTTATTTTAGTATTGTCTCCATTAGTTGGCTCATTCCCTTTTAAAAGAATAGTCCCTACTGTTATTACTGCTGCTACACCTAATGTAGCCATACCTCCTGTAAACCAACCAGATTTATAAAAAGGCTTAGTTGCTCCTGCTGCTGCTCCTCCAGATGAACCTGTTGGTGCAGCTTGATATGCTTTCATTAACTCTCCAAAATTTTTGCCTTTAGCAATATCATCAGGAGTTAATTTTTCTTTGTTTGTTATTATTTTTCGTTTCATGATTTTCGAATTAATGTGTAAAACTTTCAAGAAAATTTTATTTACTGACTGGTATTTGACACATCCTTTGTCCCTAAATTTTCTTTCACTGTTTTGTTTTATCTACCTTGAATTT
>CATLPG010000088.1 GCA_950054195.1 uncultured Saccharospirillaceae bacterium | reverse complement strand
CCGATGTTGGTAATACCACCTGAGGAGTAACAGTCATAACCTGCGGACTGGCCGTCTGAGGAATTATTCCTCCATTGTAAAAATATATACCAAAAGGTAATGTTGGATCATTAACACCTGCCCCTAGAACGTTTCTAGGACTCACCCATAAAGAATAACTTATAGTTGATCCAGCAGGTATGGTGCTTGTTAAAATAGTATAAACCCCCTCCCCTAAAGAAGAGGCCATTCCTAGACAACGATCACCAGAAGGTGGATTTACTGGAGTTGGCACAAACAAAGTGGAAAAACCTCCTCCAGGACAATAATAATCAGATGTATTACCCGTACTCCCTCCATTGTAGGCGTTGAACCACCCATCACATATTTGATAATTTCCTCCTGGGTAACCTCCTGTTGTACCAGGGCAAGGACGAACTGTATTAGTTTCAAGGTTCGAGTTAGGTACCAAATTTTGAGAAAATGAAGTTGATACAATACTTCCCACCAAAAATAAACTAAAGAGAATTAAAATACGCATATGCAGATTAATAACCATAATTCTTTAAAAATACGTCTTTTAATGACTAATTACTACTTTTATTTAAAGTAAACAGGTAAAATGCAAAATTTACCTTCTGAAATGCATTTGTGATTAAAAACCAAAAAAGTTTTTTGCATTGTAATAGCAAATATTTTGTAAAAATGCTTTTAATAAGTTTTGATCATTAGGTATTAAGCCTTCTTCGACTTCTTTACCAATAAGGTTACACAATACTCTTCTAAAGTATTCGTGTCGAGGAAACGACATGAAACTTCGTGAATCTGTAAGCATACCCACAAAATGAGAGAGTAATCCAAAATCAGACAAATCGTTTAATTGTTGTTCAATACCATTTTTTTGATCTAAAAACCACCAAGCTGCTCCATATTGGACTTTACCTTTGTAAGGAGCCTGATTAAAGTTACCTGCCATTGTTGCAAATTTTGCATTATCCGCAGGATTTAAGTTGTAAAGAATCGTTTTAGCTAGTTTATTTTTTTTATCTAATTCATTTAAAAACTTAGACATGTTTGCAACTGAAACACTATCGCCCATAGAGTCATAACCAGTATCTTTTCCAATGGATTCTTCCATCCGTGTGTTATTATTTCGGATAGCTCCCACATGGAATTGTTGTACCCATTCTTTTTTATGATACAAACAAGACAATTCATGCAAAATCGCAGACTTATACTTTCTTATTTCATCCTGATTAAGTAATTCTCTTTTTAAGGCTTTTGACAAGATTACTTCAATTTCTTGTGTGGTATATGGATCTCCGTAAAAATCTTCGAGTCCATGATCAGAAAGACGACATCCAACTTCGTGGAAATAATTAATTCTGTTTTCAATTATATTAAGTAAATCATCAAAGCTAGTAAGCGTTAAACCTGTTAACTCCTCTGCTCTTTGAATATAATTAATGAATTCGTTTTGTTTTTCAATATTTATAAATCCATCTGGTCTGAAAGTTGGTAAAACCTTCGTTTTTGAAGATTTTAATGCTTTGTGATAAGTTAAATCATCCAAGGGATCATCCGTTGAGCAAACTACCTCAACGTTCATTTTATTTAATAATTCTTGGGGGGTAAAATCATCTTGATTTAGTAAATTATTAGTCTGTTCAAAAATAGCTTCTGCATTTGATGAATTTAATAACTCGTTAATGGAGAAATATCTTTTTAATTCAAGAGCACTCCAATGATACAGTGGATTTCTTAAGGTATTGGGTAAACAAGCTGACCATTTAATAAATTTCTCCTTATCAGTAGCATCACCTGTAATGTATTTTTCATCCGTTCCATTCGCTCTTAACGCTCTCCACTTGTAGTGATCTCCGTTTAGCCAAATAGCTGTTATAGACTCAAAATTCTTATTGTCGGAAATTGTTTTTGGATCAAGGTGTGAATGATAATCGATAATGGGTAAATCAGCACAATAGTCGTGATAAAGTTGTTGTGCTGTTTTAGTTTGTAATAAAAAATTATCGTGGATAAATGGTTTCATGATTATAAGTTTAATGCTGATTTAATTCCTAATTCTAGTCCTCTTATTTCTGCTAATCCTCTTAATCGACCAATAGCTGCGTAACCTGGGTGGGTATCTTTTCCTAAATCATCTAGCATTTGATGTCCGTGATCAGGACGAAAAGGTATGATAGCATCCTTGTAACCAAGATTCTTTCTTCTTTTTTCTTCCTCAAGAATAAGCTTAACGATGTTATACATATTCACATCTCCATCTAAATGATCTGCTTCAAAAAAGTTTCCTTCCTCATCGGATTTGGTACTTCTTAAATGGATAAAGTGTACCCGATCTGAGAACGTTGAAAATATCTTTTCTAAATTATTATCTCTTCTTGCTCCAAGGGCACCTGTACAAAACGTTAATCCATTATTTCTACTTGGAACAGCATCAAAAATCATTTTAAAATCTTCTAATGTGGAAGTTATCCGAGGTATACCTAATACAGAAAATGGAGGATCATCCGGATGAACACATAAGTTTACTCCATGTTCTTCAGCGGTTGGAATTACCTGTTCTAAAAAATAGATATAATTGCTTTGTAAATCCTCACGAGACAAGCCATCAAATTTTGCTTTAGCTTGATTAAATTGTTCGATAGTTAACACATCTTTGGTGCCTGGTAAACCAGCCAATATGGTGTTTTTTAGTTTTTCTTTTTGATCATTCGTTAACGATTCGAAATACGTCTTTGCTTTTGATAAAATAGTTGGGTTATAATCATTTTCAGCATGTTCTCGCTTTAAAATGAAACAGTCGAATGCTGCTAAGGCTGAAAATTCAAAATACAAAGCTTCTGATCCATCTTGAAGTTTTAGTGCTAAATTCGTTCTTGTCCAATCTAATACAGGCATAAAATTATAACAAATGGTATGTATACCACACGATGCTAAATTGATGATTGTTTGCTTGTAGTTTTCTATGTAAAGTTTATAATTACCCGATTTTGTTTTAATATCATCATGAATATTAACGCTTTCAACAACATCCCAATGAAATCCTTCCTCGCTAAGTACTTTTTGACGGTTTTTGATTTCGTCTACACTCCAAACTTGACCACTAGGAATATGGTGTAAGGCTGTAACAATTCCTTGTGCACCAGCTTGTTTTATATCTAGCAATGATACGGGATCATTTTTAGGACCATACCATCTAAATGTTTGTTTCATTTGTTTATAATTTAAAAATTAAGATTAGTGATCCAATAAATAATGTTCTAACTCATTTAGTCGATCTTCATATTTAAAATATCGTTCAACTCTTTCTTTTCCTTTTATCCCTTGCTTTTTTCTTAACGCTGAATCATGAATTAATTGTTCTACTTTGTTAGCAAAATCATTCATGTTTGGGTAATCAACTAAAAATCCTGTTTTCCCATCTTCTATTATTTCTGGATTACTCGAGGTATTGAAAGCTACCACTGGTTTTTCTTTAATCATTGCTTCTACAATTGCAAACCCAAACCCTTCCCAAAGTGATGACAAAACAAAGATATCTAGGCTGTTCATAAAAGCTTCCATCTCTTTTACAAAACCTAATAAGTAAACATGATTTTGAAGTTTTTTTTCTTCAATAGTTGATTGTAATTCATCATGCAACTCCCCTGTTCCTGCGATGTATAATTTAAAAGGTAATTGTCGATTTTTTAATTCCTCCGCTAATACTATTAAATGTTCCTGCCCTTTTTGTCTCGTTAAACGTCCAGCATTGCCTAAAATAACTTCTCCACTTAAAGTCTCAATACTTTTGAACCTAGATTTAGCATCTAAATGATCAGTATCAATTCCATGATAAATAACTTTTATCCTTTCTTTAAGGTTACTATCATTGATATTAACTAGCATTGCTTGTTTCGTTGCTTGGGAATTTGCAACAATGTGCGTAAATATATTTTTAAAGAGGTGTTTATTGAGTAAACTTCCTTTGATTGGTGAGGCTAACCCTCTTTGATAGACAATTTTACTAACTCCAGCTTTTTTAGCTACCAAACCACCAAATTTAGCATCCTGAGAAGTGATAACAATCAATGTATCTATTTGGTTAGAAATCAGAAATTGCTTTAGTTTTTTCCTTTTAGGTAAACTAAGAAAAGCTTTATTTCCCCCAGAAAGTTCAAAAGTTTTTATTTGAAACAATTGGCTTTTTTTGCTTAGTGGTGATTCTGGAGCCGCTGCTACCCAAACTGCATATCCCTTACTTTTAAAATACTTTGCATTTTCGAGAAATAATTTTTCTCCTCCTCCCCAAAACTCAACAGTATTTAAAAAGCAAATATTTTTCATTATACCCCACTAAAAGCACTAAATCCACCATCAACAGGAACAGTTATACCAGTCACAAAACTTGAAGCATCACTACATAACCAATGTACGGTTCCTAATATTTCATGTGCTTCACCAAATCGATTAAAGGGTGTATTTTGAATAATTGTATTCCCCCTATCGGTGTAACTACCGTCTTCATTAGTTAATAATGCCTTGTTTTGCTTACCAATAAAAAAACCAGGAGCGATGGCATTTACCCGAATACCTTCCCCATATTTCTTTGCAAACTCTACAGCCAACCATTTTGTTAGGTTATCAACCGCTCCTTTTGCCGCTGAATAACCAACTACACGTGTAATTGCTCTATCTGCAGCCATTGAGGAAAAGTTTAAAACGACTCCCTTTTTGTTTTCTTTCATGATCTCTCCAAAAACCATCGTTGGGTATACGGTTCCTTGTAAATTTAACTCAGTAACCGTGCTAAAGTCGTTTATAGACATTTCAAAAAAGCTTTGTTCTGGTTGAATTACCGCTCCTGCAACATTTCCTCCCGCAGCATTAACCAGCACGTCAATTGTTCCAAAAGCTTCCAAAATCTTATTTCTCGCTGCTTTTAATGCTTCCATATCAAGCACATCTCCTTGAACAGCTAAAACATTTAATCCTTTTTCTATTAAGGGACTAACAATCTCATCTAGCGTTTCCTGTTTTCTTCCCATGAAGACTACTTTCGCTTCCTGAACAGCAAAGTATTTTGCTACTTCTCCTCCCAAAGCACCTGTTGCTCCAGTTACAACTATCACTTTATTTTTTAAATCAAAAGATATTTTATCCATGTTTTAGCTATTTCATTATAAAATTAAAAAGATATATGTGAAAGTCTATTTTTTATCCATTTTGATTAAAACCGAGGATTAATTACACATTTATGAATAAAAATCAACACACAAATAAAAATAATCACTAAAAATCAAACAATTAACCCTTGGAATACTTTTTGAACAACTATTATTAAAAAAAGTTATGCAATACATATATAAAGAAGACTTAAATCAAATCGAGTTACACGAAGAAAAGTCTGGTATTTCGCCTCATGCTACATTATCCTATGATGAGGATAGGGAAAATTTTTACATCACTTTTGTGGAAGTTCCCTCACGGCTAAGAGGTAAAGGCATTGGTGCTAAGTTAGTAATGCACGCTATGCAAGAAGCCGCTAAAAAAGGATTAAAAACCATTCCTAAATGCAGTTTTGCAAGAAGGGTAATGGAGGATAAAGGATTTATGATTAGTAACCAAAATAAATAATGTATAAAATGAAAAAAGTAAGTATACTATTCGCTTTTGGAGCTTTAATTTCTTGCTCTGATGCTAATGTACATGTTAAGGAGGAAATGGATGATGTTGTTGAACAAAAACGAGCTGAAGTAGTTTTACAATCTCTTCCAGATAGAGAAAATGTTGGAAAAGTAATTTTTGAAGAAAGAAATGACTCAGTGATGATGAAAGCTAAAGTAGAAGGAATTTTACCGAACGGTTTTCATGCGTTTCATATTCATGAAAATGGTGATTGTAGTGCAGATGATGGTAAATCAGCTGGCGGACATTGGAATCCAACGAATGAGGCACATGGTATGTGGAATTCGGAAGAACACCATAGAGGAGATATTGGGAATATTATTACAGACTCATTAGGAATTGGAGAATTATCAATAATAACTGATAAATGGTGTATATCTTGTGATGATACTACTAAGAATATTGTAGGTAAAGCAATTATCATACACGAAGGTGGTGATGATTTTCGTTCACAACCATCAGGGGCTGCTGGTCCTAGAGTCGCCTGTGGAGAAATCGTAGAAATTGAATAGTTTCTTCACTTATAAATTATTGATAAAGCCTGCTTAGTAGCGGGCTTTTTTTTATGGAATCGCTAAAACATATAAGCATTAATCAATGAAAACTCCTTCAACTTAAGCTGCTTTTATAAAATGAATACTGCTTTATGCTGAGTTGTCAGCTAATAGTATTTATTATCTGTTAAAAGGACTTTTAGCTTTTGGGTCATTATATAATTTATCTGCGTCAGACTTATTATTCTTTGGTTCTACTAATGGTTGGTGAACCCACTTCCCCCCCTCTAAAGTAAAGCTATCATAACTCAAGTCTGGGTAATAGAATTGATAAAAACCTTCTGTTTGTGGTGTGGATGGTGATACGTGATCGTAAACGATTTGCTTGCTCTTTCTTTGCTTAACATATTTCATGCTCACATACGCATCATTTGCGTATTCTAAAATAAATCGTCTTCTCCTATCACGCGTATCCTCGAACTTAAATACTGAAGCTCCAAATTTGGCTTTTTTGTTGCCTAAACTCATTACTTCTATTAGTTTTTGAGTTGTTAAAGAAGATTTCCCGTTCCAACCCAAAAGCGTATATTGTTTCCTTCCGATAGGTATAATTTCATAATATACGGCTCCGTACCAATTCTTATCTGTAAGTTTTTTGGTTTCTGGGTTATTCATAAATTGGTGCTTATCATTAAGTTCTATGATTTCGCCATCCTTTTTTAGAATAAAACAATAAAATTTTTGACTTCCGTCCTGCATTTCTACGTTCCAATTAAATAACCTGAAAGAATTATCTGGTGAGGTAATTTTTGAGATACTATTGAGTGAATCAAATGGGTAGTTAAACGTTTCTTCTTCACCTAATACAATTTTTAATCCTTTAATAAATGCTTCGTTTTTTTCTTTGAGGTCTTTATTTTTTCTTACTGAACGTAACTCTTTCAACTTTTTAGCTAACTCACGCTCATTTCGTTTCATCAGATCAGAAAAACCTGACTGACTAAAACTAGTTGCAGCAAAAAGCAAAATAACGATAGATGTAAAAAACTTTTTCATTGGTAGTAAAACGAAGTGTTTCGAGGATTGTTTTATCATTAACAAATTTCTAACTGAATAATTGGTTTAAATAAAGTAACACCATACTTGAGCATTTCTAGAAAACACTTACTTCAAAGAATCACTGAATTTCTTTTTAAACTTTTCGATTTTTGGTTGTATAACTATGTTACAGTAGCTATTCTCTGCCCCTACCCGATTAAAATAGTTCTTGTGATAATCCTCTGCATCATAAAAAGGTCCAAGTTCTGATAATTGTGTAACTACAGGGTTTTCCCAAGCTCCAGACTTATTAGCAGCTTCTATTGCTTGTTCTGCTAGTTCTTTTTGTTTTTCGTTGACATAAAATATTTCTGAACGGTATTGTGTACCAACATCATTTCCTTGTCTGTTTAAGGTTGTTGGATCATGCGTAGAGAAGAAAACTTCTAATAATTTATCATAACCAATTTTTGCAGGGTCAAAAATAATTTCTACTGCTTCTGCGTGGCCAGTAGTCCCATTACAAACCTCTTTGTAGCAAGGATTCTTGATGTGCCCGCCAGTATACCCGGGGTTTACTGACTCAACCCCTTCTAGTTGCATAAAAACTGCCTCTGTGCACCAAAAACAACCATTACCAAATACTGCTTTTTCCATAAAACTTTTGCTTGTAACCTAAAGTTAGTGAATGTTCGTTGATTTGGAAAATCGCCTATTTTTTCGTATTTTATTATAGAAACGAAATATTTTAAATTATCATGCATAAAAATACATTAACGATACTATTCATTGGATTATTAACTTTTAAAGGAATTTCTCAGCAATCCGAAGTTGAGGAAAAACTGAAGGTATATTATGCTGATGAAAAGTATACCAAATGTGCCAATAAAGCCATCAAGTATACTGAATCTAAAAAGTATAAAAAAGATCCTATACCCTACATATATGCTTCAATGGCATGTTTACGTATTCATCAAAATTATGAATTAAGATTAGAGTTCCCTAAAGCTTTTAAAGACGCACTAAAATATGCAGGTAAATATGGTAAAAAGGACAAAGAGAACTTATATTATGACACATACATCAATCATTTTAATGAGTTAAAAAAAATTGTATTTGAAGAGAATATTAATCTTGCACTGTTATATCATGAGAAAGATGACATCATGAAAGGTGCTAGAAAATCTACTAATTTGATTAAAAAAATTAATGCCATGGATCCTAAAGATCAAGGATTTTGGCTACTGCGTGCAACAGAAGAAATTAAAAGTAAAAGAAAATCCAAGGCCAAAGGTATACTCAGACGAACTTTGCCTTTGCTAGACTCTATGTCGATGAACGAGCCTGCTAGTTATTACTCTAAAAGGGAAGATGAAACATTTCACATGAGAGCTATTAAGGATATGTCTGCTATTGAGCAAAAAGCACTAAGAAAAGGTATTATCGAATATGTTTCTTACCTAAAAAGCAAAGGAAAAATGGAAGAAGCTGCAGAAATTATCGAAGCAGGTAAACCTTTTTTCTATGAAAAACACGAAGAACTAGAAGTAAGTTATAACAGCAAGTATAAGGAGCTTTATAACGATATCGTTTCCTAATCGTTTAACTTATCCCCACAATACTTACAAAAGACTGCATCATCTGCATGTCCTTCTCTGGAACAAGACCTACATACTTGTGTGTTTGAGTTGGTAACAGGCTGTGTTTTATCTTTAGCAAACTCTGCGGATACTAATCCAGTTGGAACAGCAATAATTCCATAACCTAAAATCATAAGAACAGATGCAATTAACTGCCCGAGGGGTGTTACTGGAGAAATATCTCCAAAACCAACAGTAGTTAGTGTTACTATTGCCCAATATACACTTCTTGGTATTGAGGTAAATCCATTTGACTTTCCTTCTACAATATACATTACCGCTCCCATAATTACTGCTACACATAATACGGCAGTAATAAACACTACAATCTTAGCACCACTACCTTGTAAAGCTTTAATTAAATTCTTTGATTCTCTGGTAAAACTGTTTAGCTTAAAAACCTTGAATAAACGAAGTATACGAACCGTTCTAAATACTCGTAAAAATTGGACTCCATTGTAAAATACACCTATATAGGAGGGCAAAATTGAAATTAAATCAATAATACCATAGAAACTCAACATGTAGCGTAGTGGTTTTTTTACAGAGTAAAGTCTTAAGAGATATTCTATAGTAAATAGACCAGTAAAAAACCATTCCAACCAATAAAAAAAAGACAAGTATTGATTATGTAATGACTCAATACTATCAAGCATTACTAAGACAACACTAAATAGTATAAATATTAACAACCAAACATCAAAAGCCTTTCCTGCTCGGGTATCAGCCTCAAATATAATTTCATGTAAACGATTTCTTAGTTTGGTACTTACCATATCCAAAGATAAAGGTTCTTATTTAATT
>CATLPG010000087.1 GCA_950054195.1 uncultured Saccharospirillaceae bacterium | reverse complement strand
TGGCAGGCATCACCTACATTTGAGCATGTGTTCGAGGGACGCGATCATCGGACAGGCGATCTCAAGTGGACCGGAACAGCGGTCGACCTTGTCTTCGGTTCGAACTCTCAACTCAGAGCCGTCGCAGAAGTCTATGCATGTGACGATTCGCAGCAAGCCTTCGTGCATGACTTTGTGGCTGCGTGGGACAAAGTAATGAATCTTGATCGCTTTGATATTAAATAACAAATAAAATGACCAAAAAATGGCGGCTTTAGAGTAATCTTCAGTCGCTATTTTTTTCTTTTTGACTCAAGTAATACCAATATAAAACATCTCGAGGATCAACAATAGCACAAGCTAAGTAGTGTTTTAGCTCTTCTATATTTTCATCTTCACATAAAGCAATAGCAGCCATATGCGATTGGTACGATTGAATTTCAACATTCTCTTTTAAGAAAGCTTGTACCATTTCTATCGCTTCATCATTTTTTGATTTAAACTTTACTTCAATCGCTTGTAATGTTTCTCGTCTAAAACCATATCGTGATCGCAGTTCTAAAAAAATTGATAAATATACCAACAACCCATCTTATGTATGTAAGGATATTAGCAAAAACAATTGATTCGCTTAAGCTTTCATAATCAAACTTTTATTTATAAGGCAATTATTGGGAAAAGCGTTTTATTATTCTAGTTTTGTCCTCACAATCATCACTAACTAACCTATTATGAAATTATACCACCTATTACTCCTTTGCTTTTTTGTTTCATTTTTATCAAACGCACAAGACTTAAACCTTCAAGAACAATGGTTTCAACCAGACGGTACAGTCGAAACTGTGTTAGAAGACACAGTAAATAACAAAGTATATATTGGGGGTACATTCACAAGTATAGCCGCTGAAAATCCTTTTGGTACTGGAGTAAGTATAAAAGATAACGGTGCGGCTATTCCCAGTTATGATGCACCTGATGGAAATGTATCCTCTTGTATTTCTGATGGTGCAGGAGGTTGGTACATAGGAGGAATTTTTGACTCTATTGGAGATAGTGCTAGATTTAATATCGCCCATCTTAATCCTAACGGAAAAGTTAGCCCCTGGAAAATTGAAGCTACTTCAGGTAGTGGGGCTGTTAATGAATTAATTTTAGTAGGCAATACTCTCTATGCAGGTGGAGCTTTTGCCTCTCTTGGTGGAATAGGAAGACGTGGAGTTGCAGCAATTGACGTTACTACACAGTCAATACTTCCATGGAACCCAGATGTGCAAGGAACAGTTAATGCCATGGTTATATCTGGTGACACTATTTACGTTGGCGGAACGATTTCAGCTATTGGTGGTAATCCAAGGTCAAGGTTAGGAGCTATAGACTTAAATACTGGTGTAGCTACATCTTGGGATCCTGGAGCCAACAATGCTGTAGTTGCTTTAGCAGCTATTGATAGTACGATCCTAGCTGGTGGTTGGTTTACTACTTGTGGAGGTACTACCAGAAATTACATGGCAGCTCTAAACAAAAAAACCGGTGTTCCAACAACTTGGGCTCCCAGTTTTAACCAAAGAGTAGAAGATATTATTGTTAAAAACGATACTGTTTATTTTGGTGGACTTTTTAGTTCCATTAATGGTACGGGTAGAGGTAGACTCGCTTCTATGATTTATAATACATCAACATTAACAACTTTTAACCCAAGCGTAAACTCTGTAGTAAAAGATATGTCTTTACAAAATGACACACTTTATTTCGTTGGTAACTTTAGTGTTGCTGGAGGGCAATTAAGAAATAGAGTTGCTAGTGCTGACATTCAAACAGGTCTCATCACAGATTTTGATCCAAATGCTAATAGCTCCATGTTCACTGTTGCTACTAACGATAGTGTCGTTTATGTTGGAGGTGTGTTTACGACAATTAATGGGGTTTCACGTCAAAACTTTGCTGTACTTGATCGAGTAACTGGACAACCGACACCATTTATTGCTGATGCTGATAATACCGTTAAATCAATAACGATTGATGACAATAATGTATATGTAGCTGGATTCTTTAACAATATTCAAGGAAATTCAAGAGACTTTTTAGCTGGTTTTAATAGAGTAACAGGAACTATCACGAGTTTAGCACCAACCATTTCTGGAGTTATTTATGACATTGAAGCCTCTGGAGATACCTTATACTTGGGAGGTGGAATGAGTAATATTAACGGTCAGCCTCTTAGTGGCTTGGCAGCCCTAAACTCTACTACTGGTGTGCTGTATCCTTGGCTTCCTAATCCTGCTGGAGTTATTAAAGATATTGAACTGTACAATAACTCCCTCTATGTGGGTGGCGAGTTTACTAGTATTTCTGGGTTTAGCTATAGTAACTTAGCCGCATTTGACCATAATTCTTTATCAATTATATCGTGGTCACCGAACCCTAACGAAGAAGTAAACACCATCGATGCAAGAAAAACAAATGTTTATATCGGTGGAGAGTTTACCGCTGTTAACGGGGTAGAAAGAAATAGATTGGCAGCTTTTGATTTACCTGCTTTTAGCCTTTCTGATTGGAATCCAGACGCAAATAATATTGTTTACGATGTAAAAATTAATGGAGGTTATGTTTATGCAACTGGAACATTTGACACTATCAGTGGCCAAAAACGAAATCGTATAGCTACTATTAATGGTGTAAATACACAATTATCTAATTGGAATCCAAACTTAGACATTACAGGTTTTACAATTGACGCAACGTTAAACAATTTATACTTAGGCGGAGGCTTTACCAAGGTTAATGGAAAAAACAGAAATAAACTGGCGGCATTTAGTGTAGATGAACCACCAGTAATTGATAGTGTTTTCCAACAGTTTGGTTGTCAAGATAAGATAAAGTCGCTCAATGTTATCGTATCTGATGAACGTCCCAGTTCAACCTCACTTACTGTAACATCTTCCAATCAAACCCTTGTGTCTAATGGAAATATTTCAGTTAGTGGAACAAATGGAGACCTAACAATTGATTTCAATCCTGCTCTAGGAGAAATCGGTTCTACAACTATTAAGTTAATAGTAGCAGATGAGTACAACAAGAAAGACTCTATGGAGTTTGATTTAACATTTGTTGCTCCCTACTTTTTCCATGATACTACATTTATCTGTGCTGGTGATAGTGCCTTAATTTTTGGCAACTATGAAACAGTGGCAGGCGACTATTTTGATTCTTTAGTAAACGTTGCTGGCTGTGATTCGATCAATAAAAAAACACTCATCATAAATGCTTTACCCCCAGCTCCTACAATTACTACTTCTAGTTCACCTGAGTTTTGTAATGGAGATAGCGTAGTACTTTCTGTAGCAGCTTTGTCAGATGTTTCTTACTGCTGGGTAAACCAACAAGGAGCGAATCAATACATGGTAGCTAACGATACTAATGGTGTTTCTTGCTTAGATAACTCAACATCTTTAACCCTACACACTAGTGATACAATTAGCATGGTTATTACAGACACAAACGCATGCTCAGTGCTATCTACGAACAGTATAGCAGTTATTGTTCATTCAACTCCTCAATTAACGATTGACTCAACATTTGATTTATCATGTCATGAAAATATAGACGGAAGGGCATACATAACAGTTACAGATACAAACTCAAACTTAACTTTTGATTGGAGTAACGATGGCACTGGTGATACAGACGACACAGAAGATATTTTTAATTTAGATTCTAATAAATACTACATAGTTGTTGAAAATAATAGAGGATGCTCAGCCACTGATAGTGTTTTAATTGGACAACCTAATGAAATTCTGAGCAACCAAACAATAACTCTATGTGCTGGCGACAGTTTAACAATTGGAACAAAAACATATAAATCTACGGGAGTTTTTACAGATACTATTTCAGCAACTAATGGATGTGACTCAATAGTAACCTCTAACCTAACAGTATTAGATTTAAAAACAGACACAGTTAATGAAACTATTTGTTTTGAAGATAGTATAGTAGTTAACGGAACAACATACAATTGGAATAATCCAACTGGAATAGAAATTTTCACTAATGTTGGGCCTTTAAATTGTGACTCTACTGTTGTAATTAATCTAAGTGTTTTAGGTAGAAAAACAGATACTATAAATGAAACTATATGTTTTGAAGACAGCATAGTAGTTAATGGAACAACTTATAATTGGAATAATCCTACTGGAATAGAGGTTTTTACTAATATTGGTCCTTTTAACTGCGACTCTACTGTAATAATTAATTTAGATGTGTTGCCAAGAAAAACAGATACAATCAATGAAACCATTTGCTTTGAAGACAGCGTAGTAGTTAATGGAATTACTTACAATTGGAATAACCCTACAGGTGTAGAAGTTTTCACAAATATTGGTTCTTTTAATTGTGACTCTACAGTAGTAATCAATCTAAATGTTTTAACGAGAAAAACAGATACAATTAACCAAACTATTTGTAGTGGAGATACCATTGAAGTAAACGGAACAGCTTACCATGCTAGTAACTTAAATGGAACAGAAGTTTTTAATAACGTAGGAACTTACTCATGTGACTCAACAGTAGTTATTAGTCTTACGTTAGATAATAATTTAACTACTACTATTAATTTTGCTAATGATACTCTAAAACTCCAAGAAAGCTACGATTCATACCAGTGGATAGATTGTGATAATGGAGGAACAGCAATTAATGGAGATACAAACGAATACTTAGCCATCACAACTTCGGGTAATTACGCAGTAATTGTAACTCAAAATAACTGTGTAGATACTTCTGCTTGTTTCGCTGCTTCAATTTCAGGTATTGAACAATTAGTATCAAATACATTTGAACTTTATCCAAATCCTGTACGAGATCAACTAACTATTTCATTCATCGAACAGCTAGAAAGTAAGCATACTGTAACCATTTTGAATAGTGTTGGAAAAACGGTAAAAAAACTATACAGTAACAACCAACAAATAACCATAGATGTAAGCGATTTAACAAATGCTATCTATTTTATTAGAGTAGATACTATTAATGGTAGTAGAGCAGCTAAGTTTATAAAAAGATAGAATTTTCATGAAAGTGCGAATAATATTAATATTGCTTGTTTTGTTAACCAAGGGAGTTTCAGCTCAAAAACAAGACTATAAAAATCAGACAATCGAAATTGTAGGAGAGATTAAAGGCATTGAAAAATCTCAAAATGACATAAGCTTTTACACCTGGAGTCTTTACCTTACACTTGAAATAAAAAATGACTGGATTAAAAGTATAACTGCTAATGATTGTAAAGTTGATGTAACATTACTAAAAGAAAGATCCGATAGCTCTAGTCAAGGGGTTTTAGAATTTTACAGGGGAGGTCTTTTAAACAAAACAGCTGTAAATAATTTTTTAGGCAAAGCAACAGTAGGATCAAAAGTTAAAATTATTGTTCTAAAAGAATGGCTGGATTTATATTTGAATGAAACACAAAGTATGCTTAGAATGGAATCTATTGAAATAGAATGAATAATAATTTAAAATAATATTCTTAACGTAACTTTCAAAATTACCTCAACAAATTAAGATGTCCAGATATCTCTTGAGGTTGCCCTTTTGAGTCTCTAAATTGAATGAGATACACATAGATTCCAGTTGGTACTTCTTTTCCTTTGTAGGTTCCATCCCAACCATCGTTTACATCTTCTGAGGTAAATATTTCTTTATGTAAACGATTAAATATCCTTAATGAATAACTTTCGAAATTGGCAAAACCAATTTCTGGTTTAAAAATGGGATTCATTCCTTCTGGTGTAAACGCATTAGGTACAAACAAAATATAAGGAATAGAAGCACACGATTCGTTTGAAAAACTTTCTTCTGCAAAACCGTAACGATTTGTATTTTCTACTGCCCTTATCTTATAGCAAAAGTTTCCTTTTGTATCTTGATTGTAAAACGATGAAACATCGTCCTGATAATTATTAGTCCCAAATGGCACAGTAGCAACAGCAGTGTAATTTTGATCGCCAAGCTTTCGCCAAACTTCATAGCTTCCTACTCCTCCATCCCAGCGCTGATAATTCCCCCAATTCAGGTTATTAATGAATGAACCTCCATCACTTGTAACTTGTAAAACCATAGTTTTTCCAATATTCGTTAACGAATCAGAAGGAGTACCGCAACTATCAATAGGTATCGCTCTGTAATAATGATTCTTTAAATCAATATCATCCAAATCTTTATCTGTAAAAGTAGTTACAGGTGGTGTATACCCTGTTTGTCCGATAGAAGTGTACGTTACACCATTTAATGAACGTTCTATAATGAAACCTGTATTCGCAGCACTTGGCTCAGTGTAAATCTTTATATCAACTTCTTCATCATTAACAACAGAAACTGCACTTAAATAGTTCGTATCAGATACTTTTGGGTAATATGTTGGAAAACAAATTCGATTAGATTGTGCTGTATCGCTCCCTCCAGAAGAAACGGCTCGAACAAACAGACAATAAGTAACATTGGATGGCACTTGATCAATAGTGTAAGTAGTTACATTGCCTCCAACAGCTCCTACTACCCCCGTTTGACCTCCCTGTGTAAGATAAACAATGTACTGACCAACTCCTGAGTTCCAATCTGTATACCCAGTCCAATCCAACTTAACAGATTGGTCACATACATCATATGTATAAGACAAATGCACAGAGCAATGAGAAACACCCATGGCACTGGTATTTGGTGTCATTGGGTTTCCTCTCCAACAGGAGTCAAAAGCTGCTATTCCATAACATACTGGAGAAAAATCTCCTGCATTGGCATTGCTTCCATCTGTATAACACAACGAATCTTTCGCGTAAACCGTATCAATAGGTTGCCAAGTAGTACCAATTTGCCTTAATATAATATACCCCTGTACATCTCCACTAGTGGATGGATACCAGCAAACAGTCGCAATTCCAGTAGCACTATCAATACTAATATTTTGGATGCTTGGTGGTGGTGGTGCCATTAAATCTCTAAATAAGTCTATAGCGATTGTTGAGTTAGAAACACAACCAGAAGTAGCTGCAGCTTCTACTCTATATTCTACTGAATCTTCACAAACAGTAACTGTATCTCTGTAGTTTTCTGCTCCATAAGGTACAGTAGTTATTGCTTGCCAACCACCACTTGGATATCTTCTATAGATTGTATAATTTCCTGTTGATAACGCTCCATCTACAGGAGTAAATAACTTGTTCCATTGTAAAACGGCTTCACCATTTCCTGGGTTATTTACAATGAGCTTTATTGGCTTTATTGGTATGGAAGTAGCTGTTAAACCACAATCTGATCGAGCACCAATACGATATTCCCAAGTATTGGATTGTATGTTTGCTCCAGTATGCGTATACTGAGTTGTATTGATACTGGTGATGGTATCTAATGCTACAACACCTGTTCCATCATCTCCATAAATAATGTATGAATCAAACACATTATCGTCATCTGATATTTGATTCCAAGTTAAGTATACATCTCCATTTGGTGAAATATCTGCACATAATGGAATAGGAGCATCAACAGTTTTATCGTTTTCTAACGTAATGGAAACTTGGTAATACCTAACAGCGGGAGCCGGACAAAAATCATCTTTTACACGAAATACAAACTGATATTTACTGGTAGGCTTTCCACAGCTACTTAATACATTATTATTTAAATGAGCACAACTCGTTTGCCAACTAAAAGTAGTACTTGCTGATGTTGGTGCATTTACTGGAGAAGCTGGAGATAATGTTGCACAAGGAGGCTGATCACAGCCTGTAGTCGCATCTGTAAAGTTTGCTCCAAACTGTACCCCTGTTGCAGAAATTTCTACGTTCTGCGGACTGTTATCCTGCATTAAATCGTTATCCGAAGCTGAAAAGGTAAAGGTTACTAAATCTCCAGCTTTAACTGTTGTATCGAAGGAAGTGTTGTTTCCCAAAGGAGGAATAACCGTTGGTGCGTTGTTTGATGGACAGTTAATGATAATCACCTGCATTTCTCTATACACTTCTGCAATTAAAACGCCACATCTGTATGACTGAACTTTAAGCACTAAAGCAAAACTTCCTTGTGTGAAAGACGTAAAGTTAATCTCTCCCGTAGATGGATTTATAGTTGCTGGAACGTTATTAGAATTTTGAGAAGTACCAGGTAGCGGTGAATTAATACTATACCCTGTAACAAAATTTAATGATGCTGGATCACTTGGTGGATTGTAAGAACTTTGGATGGCATCAAGTGGTTGTCCGAATGAGAAGACCAACGAATCAAAATCTGGATCGTAAGCATTAGGGCTGTATGTAAAAGAGCTACCGGCACATATAATTGAAGACGGTGATTCAATAAACTGAGGAGAAGAATCGTAACAAGGAGAGCCATTTTGACCTCCATTATTATACATTACTGCTCTAAGCGTCATGCCCTTTGTATTTGGAGAAACAAGGTTTGTAATGGTTGAGTTACGAGTAACATTATCCCAAGTAAATACCCATCCATTTGCTGGAGGTACGCCTGCTAAGGTTATTGGTGCAGAAGTAAACACATATTCTTCAGCTGCACCTGCTACTTGATTTGTTACACAAGATATGGCTGATGGCCCACCAGGCACCTCTCTACATGATGGAGAAACTTCATTTGTTTGTATATGGTTTACTGGAATTTGAGTAACTGTATTGTGTCCCCAGACATCAATTTTTTGCCCAGAAGTATTTACAGCTGGTCCGCTACAATCTCTATGAATTTTTAACGTGAAAATATAATCTCCTGATCCATCACACACCCAAGTGATTTCACCTCCCATCCAATGATTAGAAAATGAGAAAAGTGTTAGGCATAGAAAGCCTAAACACAAAATAATATGTTTTACTAAATATGAGATAATTGTTTTACTTTCCTAACGAATAAAGATACGAAAGGTTGTGTTTAAATGAATGAAATTTTAGGGTAACAAAAAAGCCACTCGATTGAGTGGCTTTTAAAGTATTTTCTATAAAATCGTTTGTTAAGCTTCAACAATATTAACAAATGATCTATTTCCTGCTTTTTTAGTAAACTCAACCATTCCATCTTTTAAAGCAAAAAGTGTATGATCTTTACCAATACCTACGTTTTTACCTGGGTGATGTTGAGTACCTCTTTGACGAACAATAATGTTACCTGCAATTGCAGCTTGCCCTCCAAAAATCTTAACACCTAATCGTTTCGATTCTGATTCTCTTCCGTTTTTCGAACTACCGACACCTTTCTTGTGAGCCATAATTTTTTATTTTTTTAGTTAGAAATAGCCTCAATTGACAATTTAGTCAAATATTGTCTGTGACCATTTTTCTTTCTGTAACCTTTTCTTCTTTTTTTCTTAAAAACGATAACCTTATCGCCTTTCAAGTGCTCTTCTACTTTGGCTTTCACCTTTGCACCATCTATAGCTGGGGCGCCAACTTCTATTTTTCCATCGTTATCGATTAAAAGAACTCTGTCAAACTCAACTGAGCTTCCTTCTTCATCCTTCAAACGGTGAACAAAAATAGTTTGGTCTTTCTCAACTTTGAACTGTTGCCCTGCTATTTCTACAATTGCATACATAATACGACCTTTAATTAAATTCGGATTGCAAATATAGGTCAAAATTTAAAAGCAACAAAATATAACTTGCCTCTATTTTAATTATAAGAAGAATTTATGTTGATAAGCAAATTTCACAAAATCAATCATTCCATCTAATGGTCCTTTTTGAAGGAGATCAAAACTTAAATTCACTAGTTTTTCATTTGCTGCATCTGTGGTTT
>CATLPG010000086.1 GCA_950054195.1 uncultured Saccharospirillaceae bacterium | reverse complement strand
AGACGATGATTTAACCGATATTGTCGTATTAGCACAAGATGTAGTATTACATGCTCCCTCAGCTCTAACAAAATAATCAGTTGTAGCTGTAGGATTTACACTAATAGTGGAACCGTTACCAACTAGCAAGCCTCCACAGGCCGCACTATACCAATACCAATCAGCTGCAGTTCCTATACTTCCTCCAACTACTGATAACACTGTAACATCTCCAGGACATACAAGCGAAGATGTTGCAACTATTGTTGCTGGAGCATCAGAATCATCATTAACTACTATAGAAACATTAGCACAATTAGAATTACCGCAGGTTCCTTCTGCCCTTACGAAGTAATTCGTAGTAACAGATGGATTTACATTTATTGTTATTCCAGTACCTATTGGTGTACCTGCCCCGCAACCAGATTCATACCAATACCAATCAGCTCCCGTACCAAGATTTCCTCCATTTACTGTTAAAGACACTAAATTATTAGGACACACAGTAGTATTAGAAGCATTTATACCATTGGGATCATCCGAAGGTTCATTTACAGTTATAGTTGCAAAAGCAAAATTAGTGGTATCGCACCCTTCAATCCTAACGTAATAAGTTGTTGTGTTTACAGGAGAAACTCCATTAAAGACGGGGGCAGAACTTGTGAAAATTGGTAATGGTGAACCAATTAAAGGGTCTACATCATACCAAGCATATAGTGCATTAGTTCCCAAAACTCCTCCTGATGCCGTTAAGTTCACTAAATCTCCCCTACATATAGATGAATTAGAAGGCGTTAAAGCTGTTGGAGGGTTAGAAGGAGTTTCCACAACAACTGTTTTACTTACTGAGGCAGTTTGTGAACAACTTCCTTCGGCTCTTACATAAAAAGTAGAAGTATTAGTCATGTTTATTACAAAAGGATCACCAACACCTAAAAGGTTTCCTGTTGAATTTGGATCGTTATCATACCAATACCAGTCAGCATTTGATCCTAACGTTCCTCCATTGACAGATAGATTAACTGGTCCTGAACCGCAAAGAGAGGCTGGATTTGCAGAAATAGAAGTAGCAGGTGCAGATGGCACCTCAATACCAACAATAATTTCATTAGAAACTGCTTCATCACAAGCAGTTAATACTTTTCTTCTATAGCACGAATTTTGTAAAATACCTAAAGGAGGATCATAGGTATCGTTGGTTGCCCCTAAAATATCAACAAACGCACCTGTACAACCAACTGATTCTTGCCATTGGTAGGTAACCCAACTACTTAGGGCAGCGTCACCACCTGCAACCGAGCCAAATTCGGCAGGGTCACCACCTAAACAAACGTATTGCTCACCATCTATTTGCCCTGGATCTAATGTGGTAAATGTCCAATATACTTCAACTCTTGCAAAATAATCATCATTTGAAATTGTGTATTGATTCCATTGGCATGGAGGATCTAACATAAAATCAATGTTCCCAGCAGGTGCTCGCATATCAAAGTTATCGTCTCCATTAGCACAAATACTAAAAACACAATAGCATTCATCCTCATAACCAAGTTCATCCGGGCAATCATTTTCATTTCCTTCTGCTTCCGTTTGAATTTGTGTTGCATTTGAGCTAGTTACCACCTGCCATGTAAATGGTAAAGCTGCACCTTCATTAGGTGTACCACTAAACCATTGTCCATATTGATTATCTTCTACATAGAATCCTCCTGATGGAACCCAAGTTGTTACCGCAGCTCCATTAGTACCGTTGTCTTTCATCCAAAAAAACCAAGCAGGATCTTGTCCTTCTAAATCATCAAGATCTGCAGTAGCCATTAGTTCCACTATCCTTATTTCATAGTTAACTAATTGGCTATAGGTTTTAGATGAACTCCATCCAATTATTAAAAATATGATGATTAAACGTATAATTTGCATACTAGAAAAATAACCTAATTACTTAAGTAATTTGTTTTTAGAGAATTAATTTTAATTTATTCAATGACTAATCTACTATTAAAAATTGACTTACCATTACTTAATTGAAGTATATATACACCATTATTTAACGGGTAATCAAAGAAATTAGTTCCTTCCTTTAATTGGCTATGGTATAAAATCTTACCCTCCATATTAATGAGATCCAAAACAATACTTTCAGATGTCTCAATTGTAAACTCTCCATTTGATGGATTAGGATAAATTTGAACTAAAGAAGCTAGTGTGTTTTCCTCTACACTAATAGGCAAACCAGAGATCACAACAGTTAAACTGTCTGTTTGAGTGCATTGCCCCATGTATCCTGTTAATTTAACAGTATATGTGCCAGGATTGGTGAAAAATTTTAATGGATTTGAAACTTGAGAAGTAAATCCATCTCCAAAATCCCATAAATAACCTGAACTCGTTGAACCTGTACTGTAGAAATTTATATATTCACCTGTATTTGCATTTGTTTTATTTGAAGAAGCAAAAACACTGGGCATTGGTCTTAATTGAACAATTATTTCTTTATCATCTGAACAAAAACCATTAAATCCTTCAACTGTTATGTTTGAGTTTCCGTTTATTACAGCTTTAAAAGTTGCTCCGGTATCACCATTAAACCACAAATAACTCCTTGCTCCAGAGGCATTTATTGTTACTGTATCACCTAGACATGCTAAAATATTTGTTGGATTAACAACTAAAGAAGGTTGATCTTCAACAAATAAAAATGATGTATCAGAATCTGAACAGCCAAATTGATCGGTAACAGTAGCTATGTAAGTTGTAGAAGATGTTGGTGAAACCACATGATTACTAACATTGCTCAATCCATTATTCCATGAATATGTAACACTAAGTCCTCCGTTATGCACTGCAGCAATACTAGTACTATTTCCTCGACACAATGTATCATCAGCTTGCAGATTAACCATTAAGCCTCCAAAGTTGGTTATTCTAATAGTATCATAACTAACACAACCAATATCGTCTTTAACTTGAGTGTTATATATTCCATTGGGTAAATCGCTAAATAAATTAGTAGTGACAAAGGTTGCTCCGCCATCAATACTATATTCATACGGAGCCTCTCCTAAATAACCGAATAGCTCAATTGAACCATCTGAACCGTTACAGAATTCATTTGTTAACCTTACTGAATCAGCTATTTCTTGTTTTTCAATATTAAAATCATCGTTATATACACAGCCATATTGGTCTCTAATCACTACCCCATAATACCCAGGTTGTAGGGTTGAGTCAACTAAATCTTGCTCGTTAGAGTAATTAAATCCTCCATCAATAGAAATATCATAAAAATCATTTCCAGCAATATCAATAGATACTACCCCTGCAACTAGACCTGAGTTACACAAAATATTTGTTGTATCAATATTTATTGAGCTTACAACAGGATATAATCCTAAATTAACACTTGTATTAACTTCACAACCAATGGCGTCTCTAACAACAATAGGATAAGTGCCTGGACCTAAGTTCTCAAAAATATTTTTATTTGGAAAAAGTAAAGATCCTCCATCGATACTATAATTGTAATTTTGTTGTCCTTCACCAACATTAATTTGTATTCTTCCAGTACTATCATAACACGTACTATCAACATCTACACTATAAAGCTCCAATGGACCAGGAATATAGATTGATTGCGTGATAACACAGTGTCCTACTGTATCTGAATCTCTAACATAAATTGGTCTTGGACCCTCAGTTAAACTATCAAAAATTGAATCTGTTACCCAGTTGATTCCATTTAAACTGTACTCATAAGGAGCTACTCCTCCTGATGGTGTTACAACTACTTGGTTTTGTAGTGTATCGCAACCTGTCCTACTAACAACAACATCAACTAACATTGTACAATGAGGTGGGTTTGTACCTCCATCAGCCAATACTATGTTTGAAAGTATCAGTATACAGATAATATTTACTAATGTTTTCATTTACTTATCTTAACAAATTTACGTGACCACTTAACTGACCTTTTTGACCTAACGCATCTAGGTATTCAATACGCCAAGCATAAGTATCTTGGACTGCTGGTACACCTTTGTGCATTCCATCCCAAGCTTTAAACGTATCTGTTCGGTGCACCACGTTACCCCAACGATCTAAAACGATGAATTCAAGTAATTCTTCAACAACTCCAAACTCAACAAACATAAATTCATCATTGTTTCCATCACCATCTGGAGTGAATGTATTTGGAACAAAAATAGTAACTACTGGATCAACTATTAATAAGTAATCACTTGTATCTACACAGCCCTTATCTGTTTCAACTGCAAGCTGGATTAGATATCTAGCACTATCTTCTGGATAAGTATAATCTGGATTAAAATCTGTTGAGAAAAAACCATATCCAAAGTCCCAACTATAAAAATTAGCTCCTGTAGAAAAGTTATTTGTTGATATCCAAGGAGAGTGCATATTTGTTCTTGTGGGATCTACAGCAAATGATGATACTGGGTTATGCCATACGTTTATATAGTTTGGAACACTTACTGTATCTGAACAGCCCAAATCATTAAACGTAATAAGAGATACATCATAAGAATCATCTGTTGTATTGCTTTCATTTACATAACAATGTGTAGGGGCTTGAGCTGTTGATGTAGTACCATCACCCAAATCCCATATCCAATTGGTAATTGTATTTGCATTTGGTAGTGTAAAATCATAAAAATCGATACAAGCCTCTCCACAGTCTTCTGTGATGTTTGACAAGAATATAGTTGAAGGTTTAGCTAAAACTGTTACTGGCTTAGTGATAGAATCTGTACAACCATTATCGGATTGAATAACTAATTGAACATCATAAACACCTTCTCTTCGGTAGTTATGATCAGGATTTTGTAAAGACGATATTGTATTAATATTATCATCAAAGTTCCAGTTCCATGAAATTAAGCTTCCGGTTGCTATGCTTGAATTGTCAGAGAACTCGGTTACACCATCATTTTCACATACTTCTGTAAAAAGAAAATCTGCATTTGGGATTTCAAAAACAACTGCTTCTACCTCGGTAGAATCTCTACAACCATGATTTGTAACCACCTCATAATCTACCGAATAATTACCAGCGGCACCATATACGTGTGATGGATTTATCAAGTTGTCAACAGGAGATCCATCACCAAAATCTGTTCTGAATTGACTTATAAAGTCTGGGGCAGCAACGTAAGACGAATCTCTAAACTGTAACGCTCGATTCAAACATTCTGGAGCAGTTCGAATAACAGCTGTGGGTATAGGATAAACTTCCACTGGTGCTATTAAAGTGTCTCTACATCCAAAATTATTTTCTACTGCTAATTCAACATTATAAGTCCCTGCTGCATTGTATTTAACCTTAGGATTAGAAACATTGGATAATGGGGGCAAACCATTACCAAAATCCCATGTATAATTGGTTATAGAACCTCCGCTAGTAGTTGTATTATTATTAAATACAATTGAATCATAAAGACATTTTCTACCCGAAATTGGGTCTCCCCCATTATTCGGATCAAAATTACCTGATTGAAAGCTAGCCCTTGGATTAGGATTAACTATAATTTGTGAAGTTGCTGTAAAGCATCCTGCTAAAAAAGTAAGATTAGCTATTTGTTGTGTTTCTGCTCCAACGGCAACGAATGGAGGAATATAACCTGTTCCTGAATCTGTCAACCCTATAGAAGAGTTGTCATTTAACCATTTAAAAGCTCCGTTTGTTTCATCCAAAGAATCTGTGTGCGGCTGTATATCAAACGTATCGCCTTGACAAAGTGTTTGAGTTGGAATAGTAAATAAACCTGGTTGTAAATCGGGATCAAGTGTAAATGTTCCTGTTGAAGCTGGATACATTGTTCCATCACAATCTTCGGTAAAAACACTATTACCAGAAATTACTGTGATTTCAACTGGTGATCCTTTTGGTACGTCAGGGAACTCATAAACAACCCAATCTCGACACTGGTTCATTCCACAACCTGCTCCTTGTGTACATCCAGCAAAAGATGTTGCAGGGGTTGCACACCCCGGAAGTTCATCTATATCTAAATCTTGTAAATTATCTAAAGGTGATCCCGTTTCAGTAGTTGTTGTACCATTAACTGTTACACTAATTGTCATATCTGTAGTTGAAGGATCCTGTGCATTATGCCAATGTTCAACGTATAAACGTAGTAGTCCGTCACAACTTTGACACCATGCCACCTGAACAGAATGTGAAAAACCTGATTGACAAAGACTAAACACAAGCAGGCATAATAATAAAAATCTTCTCATAGGTACTGAGTATTACTTTATCAATATACGAAAAATAAGTTTTGATGGTTGCCAATAAAAACTAAAAAAGCCACCTAAAAATTAGATGGCTTTGTTCATCACAAGATGATGACTACTATAGTTTTTGTTTTTTCTTGAAGTCAAATGCTTTTGTTAAGTCAACTACTGAAGGAGTTGCTATGCATAATGAAGAATATGTTCCAACAACTACACCTATCATTAATGCAAATGTCATTCCCTTTATAGATTCTCCACCAAACAAGAAGATTATTAATAACACAATAAATGTCGTTACCGAAGTATTTACTGTTCTACTTAGTGTTGAGTTTAGTGCTTTGTTTATTACTTCATTAGAATCGTCCCTTCTTCTTTCCGTTAAGTACTCACGTATACGGTCAAATACAACCACTGTATCATTTATGGAGTAACCTACCACAGTTAAGATTGCAGCAATAAATGCTTGATCAATCTCCATTGAGAACGGTAATATTCCATAGAAAATAGAGAATAGTGACAATACAATTAACACATCATGGAACATCGCTAATAAAGCTCCAAAACCAAACTGCCATTTTCTAAATCGTAAAACGATATACAAGAAAATAATTATTAAAGAAAAAACAATTGCCATCAATGACGATGCTTTGAAATCGCTAGAAATTCCTGGGTCTACCTGACGAGATTCTTCAATTTTAAAGTTACTCGCAACCTTGTTAACACCTTTTGTAAGCGCAGCTTCTACTTTTTCATTACCTTCTGGAGTTTTATCCTCCAATAAATACTGCGTAGTAATTAACGCCTTATATTTGTTATCAACTGTTTTTACTTCAGGTTCTTCACCAAATGCACCTTTCAAGGCTTCTTTTAACCCTGGCACATCTACTTCTGTTCCTTCAAGAGCGATTTTATATGTTCTACCCCCAGTAAATTCAACTCCATAATCCAGTCCTTTTTTAGCAAGAGAAGCAATACCTCCAGCGATAATTAAACCTGAAATGATGTAAAATATTTTTCTTTTTGCTACGAATTGAACATTAACTTTCGTTAGAAGGCTTTCTGTTACTTTTGTAGAGAAAGTGATATTTCTCTTACCATCCATCATGTAACTAAAGATTAAACGTGTTATAACTAAAGCCGAAAATAATGAAGTAAAGATACCTATGATTAACGTTACAGCAAATCCTTTAACAGGTCCTGAACCAAAGTATCCTAGCACAATAGCAGTTAACAACGTAGTAATGTTTGCATCTAAAATAGCAGACAATGCTTTAGAATAACCAGAGTCAATTGCTGCTTTTGTGCCTTTTCCTAAACGAAGTTCTTCACGAATACGTTCAAAGACAAGAACATTTGCATCCACCGACATACCAATGGTAAGTACAATACCTGCGATACCTGGCAAAGTAAGTGCTGCTCCAAGTGAAGCTAATGTTCCAAAAATAAAGAAGATGTTAACGATCAATGCTAAATCAGCAACCATACCTCCTTTGTTATAATAGAATATCATATATAATAACACTACTAACAAAGCAATACCAAACGAAGAAAGTCCTGATTTGATATTTGCCGCCCCAAGAGTTGGCCCTACAAGAGACTCATCAACAATTTTAGCAGGAACTGGGAAAGCACCAGCATTTAATTTATTTGCTAAATCTTTTGCTTGATCTAAACCATTTTCTCCCATGAAACTACCACCAGTTATCTCAGTAACTCCTCCATCAATTTTGTTACTTGCAATTGGTGCAGAAAGCACTCTATTATCTAAGGTAATAGCAATTGGTCTTCTTTGCTCAGCACTAGTTTCAGTCATATCTGCCCATGCAGCTTTTCCTTGTGCATTAAAGAATAAGGTTACTTTAGCTTCCCCATTATCTAATCCACCTCTAGCATCGGTTACTTGCTCTCCATCTAAAGCTGCTTTTGCTTGGATAGGCTTTTTAATTAAATATAACTGAATCGTTTCTTTTTCCTCAATTAAGATTGGATCATCATTATCGATAGCTGGACTTCTGAAGATTTCATTCTCCCACATGAAAGATAAATCTCTAGGTAGCATTCCTCTTACATAATCTAAAGCTAAGTACTCATTAATTTTAGACGTATCGTCTACTTTAGCGAAACCTAGCACTGCTCCATCGGTCCAACGACCTTGTTGATCAGTCATTGGGTATAAAATAGAACCTAACGGATACATTTTGCTTTTATCTGCTTCCTCTTCAATATCAGCTGATAAATCATCCAGATCAGCTAACGGATCATCATCTAAAGAAGAATCACCACTATCAGCATCAGTTAAATTATCGACAGCATCCGTTTGAGTAGAATCTGTATTGTTTGAATCAGCTTTCGCCTTATCTACAGAATCTCTGTAACCCGGGAATTTTCTATCACTAATTGCTCTATCAACATCTCCTAAAATTAAGTTACCAACCTCTGTATTCTTGTAAGTTTCCCAAAACTCTAAACGAGCAGTTCCTTGTAATAAATCTCTTGCTCTTTGCTTATCCTTTACTCCTGGAAGATCAATATTTAAACGACCTGTTGATTGATTCTTTTGAATAGATGGCTGACTAACTCCTAATCCGTTAATTCTGCTTTCAACGATAATTTTTGTTTTATCTAATGCATCAGAAGCTTCTTGACGTAATGCATCTAATACAGTTCCGTTAGAAGGATCATTAATTACATTACCATCCTCATCTTTAATTTCAAAAATGTTAGAAAGCTTTTGATTTGGATACATTTCATTAAACTTCTCTCCAAATAAGGTGATAAACTCTTTTCTATTCCCTTTCGAAGTGTATGCAGAATAAGCTGCCTCGAATGGCTTTGCAAACTCATTTTTTCTTTCACTTCTTCCTGCTGCATTTTTTAATAAGTCTGGAACAGATATTTCTAACGCTACACTCATACCTCCTGCAAGGTCAAGTCCGAGTGCTAACTCTTTATTTTTACAATCCTTATATGTATTACCTAAATAAACATTTTGATTTGCTTTTCTTTTTAATTCACTTTCTACAAGTGCATTTTTATAATCATCAACAACTAATGAATCAACTTCACCGTTAGCATTTCTTATTTTAAACTTTTTATTTGCTACTTCTACTACAGAGGTATCAGGCAACATAGCCACTTGGCTTTGAGCATAAGACTCAGCCTCTTTTTCAACGCTTCTAGTTACCCATGAAAATGACAACTGATAAATACACGCGAGGGTTAATAAAATAGTAAAAACCCAAATAATGTTTCTGTTTTGCATGTTTATAATATATTATAAGTAAATATAGTTTTAGGGGTGCAAATATAGAATAACATCACAGAACTACCAATTTTTACCAAAGTAATTTTTAGTGTTATGAACATTCTTACTACAGCATGACAAAAAGATGTGGCTTTCTATTGAAAACATTTGCAATTCAACTCTAGTTTACCAAAAGGAATTACTGCTTTTATATTTAAAGTTACTTTAAATATAGATTTATGGAGATAACATTTAACAACCTTATGAATAGAATAAATTGCTAAAAATTGAAAGATACCATTCTCAAATTTGATTTACCTCAACAAGTTGATATGTCCGATAAACTCGTAGCGCTTATCGTCAAT
>CATLPG010000085.1 GCA_950054195.1 uncultured Saccharospirillaceae bacterium | reverse complement strand
GATCTTGTAATATATTTTCGTTAAAATCTTTGATGTGTTGTACTTCAGAAGCTACATTAAGTTTTAACATTTGATTGAAGTCACAATCATAAAGGTAGCCATCCCAACTTACTGAAAGTGTATTTGTACACATTACATTTTTAACCGTTGAGGGGTTGTAGGCATCAATTAATGCCTCCATGTAATCCTCGTAGTTTTCACTCTTTATCAAATAATCTAAAAACCTACTAATTGGTAGATTGGTAATACAGAAAAGCTCATTAAAAACGATATCAAAATCTTCTTTTAATGCTTTTTTATATTCTTTTTCTAAAGATTCTTGATCACCTGGCAAAAAAGCTCCTGCTGGGTTATACACTAGGTCTAGTTTTAACCCACTTTCTTCCTTCCCATACCCTACTTGATTAAGCATTTGTAAAGCTTTTATTGACTTATCAAAAACTCCATCACCTCTTTGTTTATCCGTTTTACCTCTTGTATAAGATGGTAAAGAGGAAACAACATGAATGTTATGTTTTGCGAAGAATTCTGGTAAATCGTAATACTTTTTATTTGCTCGAATGATTGTAAGATTGGAACGAACAATAAAGTCTTTCACTCCAATTTTTGAAGCTTCTTCAACAAACCATCTAAAATGAGGGTTCATTTCTGGTGCTCCTCCAGTTAAATCAAGTGTATTTACCTTCGTATTTTTTAAAACATCTAAAATAATCTCAAATGTTTCTTTTGTCATTATTTCTTTACGGTCAGGACCAGCATCAACATGGCAATGTGCGCATACTTGGTTGCACATATACCCCACATTAATTTGAAGAATTTCTAAAATAGTTGGACGTAAAGGAAATTGATTAGTTTCTTTTATTTTATCAGCAAATCGAGGCAATTCTCCTGTTGAAAAAGGCCCCCCACTTAATATCTCTAACTGTTTTCTAGCTTCTGCTAATTCGTTTTCTCTTTTCTTTAATGATTTTACACTCATAATTTACATACTCAATTTGTTGTACTTATTCATCATTTGTACTCCATGTACTAATGATGCTCCTCCTCTGATTGCTCCTGCTACATGTAAAGCTTCCATCATCTCTTCTTTCTCTATTCCTCTCTGTAACCCGTCTTTTGTATATGCATCAATACAATAAGGACATTGAATACTATGTGCAACCGCGAGTGCTATTAATGATTTTTCACGAGCAGTCAACTTTCCTTCTTTGAAAACCTCTCCATAATAATCAAAAAACTTATCTCCGAGTTCTTTGTTCCAATCAGATATATTTCCAAATTTTTTAAGGTCTTTAGGGTTATAGTATGTGTCCATAGTATTATTTATTTTAAGCTTTGAAGATACGAATTACTTAGTGACTAATTAGACTAGCTATTGTACTTATCCTTACGAATTATATACCATTATGGATTTTTAAAATTAAAATCACCTACTTAACCCACTGAATAATAGCTAGAGGTAATACTACAAAATAAAAAAATTATTTTTTCTATTGTTAAATTAAAATGAAATTCTACATTTGTAGCGGAGAATTGGCAGAGTGGTCGAATGCGGCAGTCTTGAAAACTGTTGTACCGCAAGGTACCGGGGGTTCGAATCCCTCATTCTCCGCCACAAAAAAAAGCCTTGATAGTAGTTATCAAGGCTTTTTTTTGCATTCTATTAAAATATTAAGCTAATTTCCTTCTTTTTTATTTTGTAAAGCTTTTCTCTCTTCAGCTTTCTTTTTCTTTAACCTTTCTAAATGACGATCTAATACATCACCCTCTAACAGTCTACCCTTCCAATAATATACCTTTCCAATTTCTTCCCCAGATTTATCATATGTATAACAGAACCCATGTTTTACACCATTTTTATAGTGATGTACATGATTCTTTTCCCCATTAGAATGATAATAAATTACTTTACCTACGAAGTCTCCTATACTGTAAGTACCTTCAGAAAGTTTTTGTCCACTTTTAAAGTATTGAGCCCAATCACCATGCTTCAACCCGTTTTTGTATGTTGTAATTTCTAATACACGAGGTTGTTTATCTAACTCTCCTTTAGGGTAATAAACAATCTGTTTTCCATGTAACTTTCCATCTAGATAATTTTCTGTCATAGAAAGGTTTTCATTTTCATCATAGTAAATCCATGTACTATCTTTCTTTTGATCTACATATTTACCAAAAGACGCTACCTTTTTGTTTGGATGATACATTACAGTGAACGAATCATTGCCTCCATTTTTATATTCACTAATTCCTTTTAAATTGCCATCAGGATAGTAAAATTTGAATTTCCCAACTGGTTTGTCATCTTTAAAGGTTCCAACATATTTTATCTTTTGTGTTCCTTCATGGTATTTAATCCACTCTCCTTGCTTTCTCCCCTGAGCATCAGTATTGTTTTGAGCTAAAAAAGAAGCACTTGATATGAAAAATATGAACAGTATAAGTAATCGCATATAAGAAGCTATTTATCTAATTAACTAAAATTTTTTAAAATTATTGAATAACCTGCTGTTCCTTTAACAATCATATAACGTTTTATTATTGATTGGTTACAAAAGTATTTATTAAAAAAGCGTTTTTATTATTCTCGTTTTGTGTGTGTACTTACCAAAATCCTCCCTATAGATGCCTTGATGATCGATTTTATCTATACGCACATGACCAGATGCGTGAATAAATTCATTATTAGGTAATAATATCCCTACATGAGTGATAACTCCCTCTGAGTTATCGAAATAAATCAAATCTCCAGGTAAAGCTTCATCAAAAAAGCTAAGTGTTTCTCCAACTAATGCTTGATCTTTAGCATCTCGAGGTATTTGTATACCATAAAGTAGATAAGTCATTTGAGTTAGTCCTGAGCAATCAATACCATATGGTGAATTTCCTCCCCATAAATAAGGACTGTTTACATATTCCAACGTAGTTTTAACAATATTTTCTCTAGTTAACTCAAAACCTTCGTTTGTATTCCCTAAAAACTGATACTCTTGATCTCCAAAACCAAATGTTTTATTTTTTGAATCATAATTTGGCAAAAGAC
This sequence comes from uncultured Saccharospirillaceae bacterium, assembly GCA_950054195.1. GTDB lineage: Bacteria > Bacteroidota > Bacteroidia > Flavobacteriales_D > CAJJDF01 > CATLPG01. The sequence goes on along the minus strand of CATLPG010000085.1, from coordinate 6,918 downwards.
AACCTTTTATTAAATGAAGATATGTTTTGTCATTATTAAAGATTGCTGTTGATGTTATATCTGAAACTCGAACTTCTTTTTGATCTTTAATTACTTGTGCTTCATCAGCAGAAATAATTGTAAAATGTTTAGTATCACACCAGCAAGTGTAATCATATTTAACCATTTCAACTTGCGTCCAATTCTTTCTAACCTCTATAACCTTTACTAAATCACCAAAAACCAGCTGCATCTTAATTTCTGACTGATCAGCAGGCTCAGCCCTACCTGGTGAAACTACTACTTGACAAATTCCAAAATCCATACTCGACTAAAGTTTAACAATGATAGAAATTTAATGAATAAATCTGACTACTATTTAAGATTAATTGATATTCATGTATATTCAACATCTAACCAAATTTAGTATAGTGAATAATTTTGATAAAAAAGCTGTGATATTTGATATGGATGGAGTTATAATTGACTCTGAGCCTTTATGGAAAGAAGCAGAAATCAGTGTTTTTAAAAAATACGGATACAATTTCACCTACGAGATGTGTGAAGAAACAAAAGGGATGAGAGTTGATGAGGTTACGGTATATTGGAAAAAAAAACTTAAAGCTAATTTTAATGCGGGGCAGGTAAAGGATGATATTATTGCAGCCATCATTAACCTTATAAAAGATAAAGGAAAAGCAATGGAAGGATTAAACGAAGTTGTGCATAAATTATCCTCACAAGGTTTTAAAATAGGATTAGCGTCTTCCTCTCCTCTAGCAATTATTGAAACTGTAATCAAAAAACTAGAAATAGAAAACTATTTTGAAGTGATCCACTCTGCTGAATTTGAAACCTATGGAAAACCTCACCCACAAGTATTTATAACCGCAGCAAAAAAACTAAATATACCCGTTGAAAATTGCTGGGTGATTGAAGACTCTTTTTACGGACTTATAGCAGCAATTGCTGCTAAAATGAAAACTATTGCATTACCTGCTAGTGACGAACCAAATATCAAAAAATTTATTATTGCTGATTTTATTGCTAACTCTCACATTGATATTATTAAAAATGAGCCCTATAATAATTTCTAATAGCAAGTAATCAATATTATTCTTATTTTAGATCAAATACTATTAAAATGAATAAATTATACACCTTTTTAGTTTTAGCACTGATAAGTTATAAATCTCAATCTCAATCGCTTGTTTCATCTACTTTATTGAGACACTACACTAACTCTGATTTACAAGCATATTTTCCAGAAAATGAACTTGATTTATATAAAATAACCTATGAAACACTAGATATATATGGCAATCTGGATACAGCATCTGGTGCGGTAACCATTCCTTCTATGAACTGTTCGGCTGGTTTTCCAATAGGTGTATATTGTCACGGTACTCAATTTGAAAAACAAAATGTTCCTTCAAATAGAGTTGAAATTGATGCTGGATTATTTGTAGGAGCTAGAGGTTATGTTGGGGTTATGCCTGATTATATCGGACATGGAGAGTCAAGAGGCATCCACCCATACTTGCATGAAGAAACAGAAGCTACAGCAACACTAGATATGATTACTGCCACAAAGGAATTATTGACACAGCTTGCTAAAACAACAAATGGACAAATTTTTATCACTGGATACTCGCAAGGAGGGCATGCTGTTATGGCTACTCATAAATATGTAGAAGAAAATCTTTTATATAGTCAATTTAACATACTTGCTTCGGTTCCAGCTTCTGGTCCTTACGATATATCTGGGTTGACGTATGAAGGTATGTTTGCTGATCCAAGTTACGATTATCCTGCATTTTTACCTTATTTAATGAATGCTATGCAAATGGCTTATGGCAACATTTATACTAATGTTTCTGAAGTATATAAAGCACCGTACGATGGATATATTCAAAGTTGGTTAGATGGTAGCTTAACCCTCACTGCATTAAATAATTTCCTTCCTCAAGATGTTGATACATTTATGGAAGATTCTATCTTATTAAGCTATGATAACGATCCTAACAATAGAATACGTTTAGCACTGGAAGATAACAACACCTTTGACTGGAATCCAACAAGGCAGGTTAAAATGTATTATTGTGAAGCAGATCATTTAGTTAATCATGAAAATGCTCTTTTAGCTGATAGTGTTATGAAATCTAATGGGTCTATGATAACTGAAGCTGTATCTGGAGGTGCTAGCAATGATCATTTTGGTTGTGTACAGCCTTCTTTACTAGGTGCAATTAGTCTTTTCGAAAGTTTAGCTAATAGATGTTCTCTTGCTAGTGTTAATGAACTAAGTTTTAATGATGTTAATATTTACCCAAATCCTTCTACGGGAATTGTAAACATTGAATCTTATGATGACATCAATGAAGTCCATGTATATAACAGTCTAGGCTCTTTGATTTACCATTCTAAAAAGACATTTACAAAACAATCTATTGATTTATCTTCACTCCCAAATGGAATTTATCACCTTACGTTAAAAAATACTGCTGGTGTAAAGGGTACAAAAAGGTTGATGATTCAAAAGTAGTAGAGATTGAACTTTTTTTAGTAAAAGAAACAATTAACCTACAGTTAAAACCAAACTGATTGAATTGACATATATTTACTGCTTAAATAGTATTTTTAAACATAATAGTAAATTTTAAACATGAAGATTTTAGCAAATGATGGAATTTCTCAAGCAGGTATAGATAAATTAGCTGCTAATGGATTCGAAGTAATAACAAATAATGTTCCACAAGATGAATTAGTAGATTACATTAACGAAAACCAAGTTGTTGGTTTACTTGTTAGAAGTGCTACAAAAGTTAGAAAGGATATTATTGACAATTGCTCTTCTTTAAAATTTATTGGACGAGGAGGTGTTGGAATGGACAATATAGATGTTGAATATGCCAGAAGCAAGGGTATTACAGTTCAAAACACACCTGCAGCAAGTTCACAATCAGTCGCTGAACTAGTAATGGGGCAGCTTTTTAGTATATCCCGCTTTACTTTTGATTCAAGCAAACAAATGCCTTCTGAAGGAGCTGATAATTTCAAACAACTAAAGAAAAAGTACGCTAAAGGTGTTGAGCTTAGAGGGAAAACACTCGGTATTATTGGTTTTGGGAGAATTGGTAGAAGCCTAGCTTCTTATGCTCTAGGGTGTGGGATGAATGTTATTGCATATGATAAATTTGAGTTTGACTCTACTGTTTCTTTATCAATAGCTGGACAAACATTAAAGGCATCGGTTAAAAAAGTTGCTTTTGATGAACTATTATTATCAAGTGATTATATTTCCTTGCATGTACCAAAACAAGAAGATGGATCTGCTGTTTTAGGAGCTAAAGAACTAAATAGTTTAAAAGATGGTGCACGAATTGTTAATGCTGCAAGAGGCGGAGTTATTGATGAAGATGCTCTTTTAGATGCTTTATCATCTAACAAAATTGCTTATGTTGCATTGGATGTGTTCGAAAATGAACCAACTCCAAGAAAAGACTTATTAGAAAATGATAAAATTGCTTCTACTCCACATATTGGAGCTGCAACAATAGAAGCACAAGAAAGAATTGGCTTAGAGTTAGCCGAAAAAATCATTGAAACACTTAAATAAATCAAAATTTTATTCCATTTTTGAATGGTAATTAACAAAGCGAAGTTGATCTTCGCTTTTTTTATGGCGTATGGCAAAAGTTTTCCCCTTTAAATCTATTGTTCCAAACCAAGCATATATTGGTAAGGTGAGTACTAGATCTATAAATACTTATACAAAAAAACAACTCAAAAAAAAGCATGATAACCCGCTGTCTTTTGTTCATGTGGTACAACCTGATTATAATGAAGATGATTATACATCAGCAAACACACCTGAGCGTTTCACTAAAGTGAGAAATAAATTTCAAGAATTTTTTGATAATGGCTATTTTGTTCAAGAGCAAAATCCTGTAATATATGTTTATCAACAACGGTTTAACGATCGATCTTACACAGGGATAATTGCTGGAGCATCGGCTAAAGATTATGAGAATGGTATTATCAAAAAGCATGAAGATACACTTGAAAAAAGAGAAGAAATATTTACAGAATATTTAAACATTTGTGGTTTTAATGCAGAACCTGTTTTACTCGCTCACCCATCACATGATGGTTTAAAAGAAATTATAAGAAAAACAATTGAAAACAAACCTAACATCTATTTACAATCTAGTGATGGTACACTTCATAATTTATGGAAAATAGATGATGAGTCAATTATTGCAAACATACAAGTATGTTTTGAAGAAATTCCATCAATTTACATTGCAGATGGTCACCATAGAAGCGCCTCTTCTCATAGGTTGTATAAACAAACTGGAGAAGATTTTATATTATCCTATTTTATCTCTGAAAATGAAGTTGACATATATGATTTCAATCGTGTAGTAAAAAACTTAAATGGATTAGAAAAGGATCAATTTTTAGAAAAGTTATCAGATAATTTCACTATTAAAAGAGAAAATCGAACATTAGAAAAACCTGTAAAAAAAGGTGATTTCAGTATATATATCGATAATGAGTTTTATACATTAAGCTTCAAAAAAGATTATACTACTTTTCCAACGCAAAAACAGCTTGATGCACAAATACTAACGGACTACATCCTCTCTCCTATTTTAGGTATTCATAATCTTAAAAACGATGACAATATTGATTTTATTTCCGGAAAACACGGTCTAACTACATTAAAAAAGTCCATTGACTCTGGAAACTTCAGACTAGGTGTTTGTCTCTTCCCTGTTAGTTATGAAGAACTTACTAAAATAGCAGATAATCAGCTTAGCATGCCTCCAAAATCTACTTGGATTGAACCTAAACTGAGAACTGGTCTAACGATTTATAAATTTAATTCAAAATGATTTACACATATCAATTTGAACATATTGCTCCATATATTTCATTAAGAAAGAATGAGGAAAAATTGGGGCAATCGTTAATATTTCCTAAACTCAATAATTTTACTGGAGAATATGTTATTTTAGGCATTTCAGAATCATATGGAGTTGAAGCTAATATGGGTAAAACAGGGGCTGAACATGCTTGGAAAGCATTTTTATCTTACTTCTTAAATATCCAACACAATAAATTTATTCAACCAAATGATATATTAATTCAAGGAGAAATTGATCTTATTGAGTTAAAAAAAGAAAATGATCCTCATACAATAGTAGAAACTATTGATAAATTAGTTTCTGAAGAGATACATAAAATCAAATTATTAAACAAAACACCAATTTTTATTGGAGGTGGACACAATAATGCGTACCCAATTATTAAAGGTGTTTCCCTCGGTTTAAACAAACCAATCAGTGTACTAAATATTGATGCGCATGCAGATTTAAGAAAAACAGGTGAAAGACATAGTGGCAATCCATTTTCTTATGCTTTAAAAGATAACTATTTAGATAAATATTATGTACATGGCTTACACGAAGGCTATAACAATAAATATATATTAAATCAACTCGAAGAAAACAAACAGTTACAGTTTAATAGCTATGAGTCTATTTTAAAAAATCAAGAATCAATTAATGCTTCAACTTCATACGCTCCTTCAGCAACCAATACCGCTGGTACGCAAAGACTGGCCGATGGATCTTCCATTATGGGAGCAGTCAGGGGGAGGGATGCTACCTATGTTTGGACCGATACAGCTATCTTTACCATGCGTTTTGTCGGTGTTCCTTTCGTTTTTGCATTTACGCAGGCTGGAACTAACTGCGGATTATTAGGAATGAATGCTGCTATTGAAGTCGATGGTGCTGCCTATTGGATGTCGGACAATGGTTTTTTTAGATATGCAGGTAGATTGGAATCTTTAAAATGTTTAGTCGAAGATTATGTTTATGATGATTTTGATACTACTAAAGGTCAACAAGTGGCTGCAGGAATTAATAATCTATTTACAGAAGTGATTTGGTATTATCCCACTGAAGGGTCAAGCTACAATGATCGATATGTTGTCTTCAATTATGGAGAAAAAACTCAGTTACCCACAGGGGTCTGGTATACAGCAACTAATACAAATGCTATTAGAACTACATGGATTGACTCTATCGTTTATCCTAAACCCTATGCTACTCAATTTAATAGTTCTGAAACAGGAACTGTTCCAAGTATCGTAGGTGAAACTGGATTAGGTCAAACCGTTTATTTTCAACAAGAAACGGGGACCGATCAGATTAATCCGGATGGTTCGACAACTACTTTAACATCCTTTATTCAGTCTTATAATTTTTCATTGCAAAAAGATCAAACCGAAGTCTTTTTGGCGATGAGAAGATTTATTCCTAATTTTAAACTTTTAACCGTTAAAAATACAGTCACGATTAAACTCAAAGATTATCCGTCAGATACTTTGGCCAATAGTGAATTTAGTCCTTTTTCCGTTTATCCAACGACTCAAAAGATTGATACCCGAGCGAGTGGAAGATATGCAAGTTTAAGAATTGAAAATGACGGTGCCGGGGAGAACTGGAGATTTGGAACTTTCCAGGTAGACCTACAACCGGATAGGAGACGATAATGACAAAAATCGTAGTAAGATTACCCGAACCTAAAAGAGAATATTCAGAAGATAATCAAAGACAGATCAACAGAGCGTTAAGTTCTATGATACAACAATTGAACTCGACTTATTTACAACCCGACAAGGACGATACAGAAAGACTTAATTTCTTTTTATCATAATGGCAAACGTATATAAAAATATTCAGGCAGTTATCAGTTCAGCAGGATCAGATGTAGATATGTACACATCACCAACGGCTACAACGAGTATTGTTAAAAGTGTCAAACTATACAATACTCATAGTGGAAATTTAGTCGTAGATATTACAGTCTACGATGCTTCCTCGACTACCGATTTTGAATTTGATACTGTTACAGTCAACGCCA
>CATLPG010000084.1 GCA_950054195.1 uncultured Saccharospirillaceae bacterium | reverse complement strand
GGCATGCTGTTTCTCAAAATTATACGTTAACAGCAACAACTTCTCAAATCGCAATAGGTTTTTTTAACCCAGGGGGAAATGTTAGTAATGGAGGGAGGTATTTTGCTATTGATGATGTAGTTGTAACAATTGCTAGTCCTTGTGGTGCTTGTCCTTCAGGTGGGTCAGGAGTAAACTGGACCTGGACAGGCTGCCAAGATACAGATTGGTTTAACCCTTGTAACTGGGATAGGCAAGCAGTACCAAATGCAACATCAGTTGTAACTATTCCTAACACAACTAATAAACCATTAATTAACTCTGGTACTGCTGATTGCTTTAATATTACCATTCAAAGTAGTACTGGAGCTAGATTAGATATTAACTCTGCTGGAGGAGCTGTTTTAAATGTTACACAGTGATGAAAAGTCAGTCGTTGAGAAAAGTGCTAGAAGGTACTTACCGTTCATCTATTTTCAATGAAATTAAAAAACAACCAGAACAGTATTTTGAAGAAACACTAGTTATTTATTTAGAAGGAGGAAGTAAGGGAGAATGGAGAGCTGGAAATATTTTATGTCAATTCCTTAAAAAAAATGACAACAGAGTTAGTCCACATTTAGACCTATTGATTGAGAAGCTTCAATCCAATGATAAAAGCGTGATAAGGGAAACATTACGTATTTTGTTTAAGTTTTCATTTACCGATGAACAAGAAGGAAGGCTATTCAATTATTGTACTAATATATGGTTAAACATCGATATACCTCCCGGAGCAAGGTTTTATGCTCTCAAGCACCTATCGTTAATAGCAAAAAAATACCCTGAACTAAAAAATGAAGTATTACTTCTCCTTGATGAAAATTATATTGAGCCTCTCTCTCCAGGTGTTAAACAGTCAGTAAAGAAAATTATTAGGGAGTTGAGAGCTTAAATAGGAGTTTTAAAGTTTACTTTAAAACTCCGCATTCTTAGGTGTTCTTGGGAAAGGAATAACATCACGAATGTTTGTCATTCCGGTTACAAACATAACTAAACGTTCAAAACCTAATCCAAAACCAGCATGCTTACAAGTACCAAATTTTCTTGTCTCTAAATACCACCAAACATGTTCTTCAGGGATATTAAAATCAGCACATTTTTGTTTTAATTTATCTAAACGTTCCTCTCTTTGTGAACCACCAACAATTTCTCCAATACCAGGAAATAAAATGTCCATGGCAGCTACAGTTTTACCGTCTTCGTTTTCTCTCATGTAAAATGCTTTAAACGAAGCTGGATAATCCGTAATGATTACGGGCTTTTTAAAATGTTTTTCTACTAAATAACGCTCGTGTTCACTTTGTAAATCTTTCCCCCACTCAGGTAAGTACTTAAATTTCTTCTTTTTATAGGGTTTAGAGTTCTCTAATAAACGAATAGCATCTGTGTAAGTAATACGTTCAAAATCATTATTAGCTACAAACTCTAAACGCTCAATAAGTGTTAGTTCGTTTCGCTCTGCTTGAGGTTTAGATTTATCTTCTTGTACCTCTCTGTTGTTCAAAAATGTGATGTCATCTTTGCAGTTATCAAGGGCATATTTAGCTAAATATTTAAGAAAATCTTCAGCTAAGTCCATATTGTCTACTAAATCATTAAAAGCAACTTCAGGCTCAACCATCCAAAACTCGGCTAAGTGCCTTGATGTATTTGAATTTTCTGCTCTAAATGTTGGACCAAAAGTATATACTTGCCCTAATGCCAAAGCACCTAGTTCAGCCTCTAACTGACCAGATACCGTTAAGTTTGTTTCTTTTCCGAAAAAATCTTCTGAAACATCAATTGAACCATCAGCTGTTTTTGGTGTATTGTCTAAATCAAGTGTAGTTACACGAAACATTTCACCTGCACCTTCAGCATCAGAACCCGTAATAATAGGGGAGTGGAGGTGGTAGAAACCATTATCATTAAAATACTTATGAATAGCGTACGACATGGCATGTCTTATTCTAAAAACGGCACTAAATGTATTGGTACGGAAACGTAAATGAGCTTTTTCTCTCAAAAATTCCATGGAGTGCTTCTTAGGTTGCAAAGGATACTCATCTGGATCAGCATCTCCAATTACTTCTAAGGCCTTAACAATAATTTCAACGTTTTGGCCTTTCCCTTGAGATTCAACTAGCTCACCAGTAACACTAAGCGAAGCACCAGTAGTAATTCTTTTAAGCTCGCTTTCGTTCATGCTTTCAAAGTCAACAACTACCTGAACATTATTAATCGTTGACCCGTCATTTAAAGCGATAAAACGATTACTTCTAAACGTTCTTACCCAGCCTTTAACTACTACTTCTTTACCAATTAATGAATCATTGGTTAATACATCAACAATTTTTGTTCTTTTAGTCATCACTTGAAATTATCATTAGACCACAAAAATATAGTTATTTTCTATTTGTGAGAAAGAAGGAGAGTTTTTCTTGACATTAAGTTTATCTATTCTGATGAGCTAAACTTTAACTATTGATAAAGATTTATTCGACACAGTTATTGTTAAGTGTGCCACCTGTCGTATTTGTTCCTCCAGAGCCACTACCGCCTCCAGATGTGGTAAATGTAAATACACCTGAAGCGTTGCCTCCGGTACCACTTGTTCCTCCTACACCATCATCACAGGTTGCACAGGCAGAACCATCACTATTCAATTTTACGATGTAATAGTCATTGCTGTTTGAAATGCCTCCAAGTATATAACCACCATCTCCTGTTTCACTTATAGAGCTAAATTTTGTTGTTCCGTTTACTCTTCTAGTCCAAGAAACAACTCCTCCTGAAGTTAATTTAGCAACATATCCGCTATTAGTCCCAAAAGATTGCTGAAAACCTGCAACTGCATAACCTCCATCACTGGTTTGTATGAGTCCAAAACCACCATCATTTCCAGTACCTCCTAATGTTCTGGTCCAGCTTGTAGCTCCTGAGGCATCTAACTTCATTACGTAAAGATCTTGTCCACCAGCTCCATACGTACTAGTTAGGCCTCCTACAGCATACCCACCGTCTGAAGTTTGTATAACGGTAAATCCCCATTCAGTACCAGCACCACCAACTTGTCTTTCCCATAAAACAGAGCCAGCATTATTAAGTCTTACCAAGTATAGTTGGTCCCCATTTCCAAATGATTGACTATAACCCGAAGCAATATATCCTCCATCACTAGTTTGCGAAATATCAAAAGCTTGATCAATGCCGGCATCACCAACTACTGTTGTCCATGAAAGGTTACCAGCAGCATCGAGTTTTGCTACGTATAAGTCACAACTAGGGAACCCAAAGCCATCTAATTCTCCATAAGAATAGGTTGACCCAGCTAAAATATATCCTCCATCAGAAGTTTGCTTAATAGACCTAGCATTGTCTATATCAGAGCCTCCAACTGTTCTAGTCCAGCTTACTGTTCCAGAAGAAGTTAATTTTATTACATAAATATCACGGTTACCAGCTCCAAAAGAGGCTGTTTCTCCACAAACAGCATATCCACCATCACTCGTTTGAATAATACCCATTCCTTCATCTTTAGCAGCCCCTCCAATTACTCTAGTCCAAGATAATGCACCTGTATTATCTAGTTTTATCACATAAAAATCCCCATTGCCAGCTCCAAATGAACGTGTTTCTCCTACCATAGCTACTCCACCATCACTCGTGCTTATTGATGTATTAGAATAATAAATGTATTCAATTCCACCACCACCTACTGTCAGGCATCGCGCTGAAATACCGCAACCTCCATTATCTGTTAGAGTAGTTGAACAAGCTCCACCATTTGTTGAACTTACGCAAAGGTCTGCTCCTCCACTTGAATTAATAGTCAATGCATTTGCAGCTGTTGTTGTAATGTTTAAACTTTTGCAATGAGCATTACCCGTAATTTGAGGGTATGTAGTAACAGTTGGAATAAATACATCGTGCGATACTGTGGGTATAGTGTTTAAACTCCAATTACAAGCTTTATGCCAATCGTTATCTGTTCCTCCCGTCCAATTGTTAGTTTGAGCGTTTGCACTTCCCATAGTTAATGTAAGTGAGAATAAAAAAACATGTTTAAGCCATTCAGATGTCATAATTATTTATTTTTCATGAAATTAATTACTTTTGAAATGATAAAAGTGGACAAAAAGTGGACATAAAAAGCATGTTTTTTAATTATAAAGAATTCATATTAGTAATATTTATGCTCTTTGCTATACATATTATATATACTCAGAGTCACTATGAACTAGCAGTTGATAACATGAAAAAGCATGCAATACAGGGTGACACATTGAGCATGAACGAAAATTTTAAAAAAATTAATTCTTATAGGAATGTCCCCTTATTCCTTTCTTTGAAGGCAGAGCTTTTGTTTCAAAAAGAACCAAGGCAAATAGCTCAAAAAAGAAAAAGTATGGAGCTATTACTGATAAAGGATTCTTTATCACTAGCAAATTATTACTATTTATTGGGAGGGTATTATATAAATGAATATAAATATGATTCAGCATTAAATTATCTTAATCAATCTGACTCACTTCTAAAAAATAGTAACGCTGAGATATTGAGAAGTCTAGTTAATAGAAATATAGCGGCTTGTTACAGTAATAAAGGAAATTTTTACAAAGCCATTAATTACTATGAAAAGGCTAGTTCTTATAATATAGGTGATGGTATAGTAAAAAACTACATCGATTTATCAATAGCTACAACTTATAAAGATTTTAGCTATTATGATAGTGCCCTTAGTTATTTATTACGTTTAGAAAATGTATTAGAGGAAAATAATAACTATTTGCTCTTAGCTAGTGTGCATACAAGACTAGCTGAAGTGTACATTAATCTAGGGAAAGATTATAAAGCTAAGAACTATTTAAATCTAGTACTTAAAGCTCCAAATGAGAAAAAAATTAATAAAATAAAAGTAAGAGCTCTGATAGCTTTGTCGAATATCGAAAATACAAATGAAGCATTAAAATATTTAGACTCTGCTATTTCGATATCACAAGCAAATAATTATGATAAATTATTGTTATATAGTTTTTTAAATAAATCAGCTAAACTTTTGGATATTGATGAGCATAACAGAAGCTTATCATATTTAAAATTTTCAGAACAATTAAATAAAATTGTTAATGATTACACTGTAAGGTCGGCTATTTATAGTAATTATGGTAGCTTATATATGCAAAATGGTCAGTTCAAAAGAGCAAGAGCTTATTTTAGAAAGTCATTATTACTTTCTTTTAAATATAAGATCACAGATGGTATTTTATATAATCAAAAAAAAATAGCCGAAACTTTTGAAGGACAGAAAAAATTTAAAGAGGCTTTTGCTGAATTTAAACTGTATAAGCTTTATCAAGATAGTCTATTTAATACAGAGAAAAACTCCCAAATTAATGCTCTTGAAGAGCAAGTCAGACTTGAAAGAATTAAGAAAGAACAAGAGGATTTAAAGCTTATTCAGTTTAAAGAAAAAGCTTTGAGAGAGAAATATTACTTTTTTACAGTATTGTTAATACTGTTGATGGTACTAATCATCCTCTTCTTATTTTTTAAAAATAGACTATATAAGAAAAATAATGAGCTACAACTATTGAGAATAGAAAACTTAAAAGGAGTTAATAAATCTGTTTCTAAGCAATTGTCACATCAAAAGGAACTTTTAGTTGAGTCGAAAACAAAAATTAATGAATGGAAGACATTTCTTCGAAAAAATAATAGTGCAGAGGATTTGACTGCTGCCACCTTAGATGTATTGGGTAAAGTCAATAAAACTCAAAATGATTGGGACGATTTTTTTGAGAAATTTGAGATTTTGAATTCTAATATCTTGTCAGACTTAAAGAGTAAGCATCCTAATTTGACTGGTTACGATATGCGTCATATTGCATTAATAAAGCTAAATTTTAGTATATCCGAATCTTCATCAATACTCAGTGTAACGGATGATAGCGTAAAAAAAGCTCGTTACAGACTCAAGAAAAAAATGAATCTTCATAAAACGGATAGTCTTAAAAAATATTTAAATGAACTATAACGTTTTTGTGAAGTTTTGTTAAAAATGTTAAAATGCTAGCTAGGACAATAAACATCAAGTTTATTTGTTTAATAAGTATATACCCATAGCAAATGAAAGGCTTTTTTTATAGTGTTTTTGTGTTCTCATTACTGAGTTGTGGGTATACCTATGCCCAAGAAAAAGAAAATTCTCACCGTCTTTCTTTAAAGAATTACATGAAAGTAACTCATGCTGATCAGGAAACTGGAAGAAGATTATCGCTAAGTTTTATAGCTCCTGCATTTACGTTGAGTAATAAAAAAGGTCATTTTCATGAGCTAGAGTTTTCAAAAATTCATTATTCGAATAGAATAGAGGTTTTTGGGTATCAACCTGGTAGTAATAATGGAGTAAGGAGAAAATATACCAAAACGTATGATTTCGGTTTAAACTATTCATACAATAGGCTAGTAGCCTCACATAATAGATTGAATTTTTTCCTTGGTACTGGAGTTGGTTTGTCTTACAAATTAGTAAATGAAACCCTGTCTGATGATCCAGATTATTTATTGAAAGACGAAACAAGGAAAGTGAATTTGAATCTTATTCCAAGAATGCAATGGAATATTACCGATAGATGGTATTTAGATGTTAATATTCCTGTACAAGCTTATGGATTAGATTATAGCCAAAGAGGGAATAGTAATTCTAAAAATTTAGAGTTCCAAAATCAAGTTTTTCCTAACAAGTATACGGTTAACGTGGGGGTTGGCTTAAGGTTTTAGTTTATAAGTTCTCTATACAAATATTTTCGCTGAGCAGATGCGTACGGACGATAAATGTAGTACACGTAATCATCAATTATCTGGATGTTTTCGGTGTATCGATAATAAAGCTTAAAAGCTTTTTGCGTTTCTCCTGTGGAAATATCTATAAATTTCAAATAATTTCTACCTCCTGATTCAAATAAAGCATACCACTGATTTTGCACTTTGTCCATTAAAATTGGTTGTTTCCAGTTTTTATCACTTTTAGAAGTGTGGTAAGTGATTTTAACAGAATCTAGTTTTTCAAATCTATTGGTATATGTATAAATATGATCATTACAATGATCAAATAGGGTTATTTCATTATTTGAAACAAACAAAGGAGCATAAGGTGTTTTGTAATACGGACTAGATGTAAATTTCAATTTTCCAATCCATAATTCTTTGTCAATACCGGTATTTAATTCTTGCTGATACGCCCATCGTTTTTCTTCATTTCTAGCATATTTATATTCTGCTCGAAACAATCCCATCATAAATTGATCCTCACTTTTATGGAAAATATGTTTAGAAGTATCTTCCATTGATTGATGATAAAAGCTAAACGAAGGAACTTCCATCTTATTTAGTTTATAGATATATGAGTTATTCAATGTGTCAATAACAAAATATACTTGACTATAAAAATTTTCTTCATCAACAGGGAGTAAGCGAATGTCATTTTGAACAGCAGTTATTATAAAAACCTTTTCGTCACAAATAAGGTAGGTATGTTTATTATATCCTTTAAAAAAACGAATTGCTTCTTTTGGAGCCTCGTACGTATCAAGGAGTTTCATGTCCTTGGATAAGAGTTTTATTATAGGGTCTTTATTTAGTGAAGTGTAATAAGAGAGGAGTAGCCACTGATCATTTATTTGTATAAAGTCTTGCACACTCGACTGATCATCACCATGAACAACCGTTGGTTTTTGTTTAGCTGAAACAACAAATATATCTAGTTCTCTAGGGTATAAAACAATTTCAAAGTTTAAATCATCTAATGACCTTACATCAGATAAGTTTAATGAAATAGTATCTGTTTTGTAGCCAACATGCTTGATGATATAGGTGTTTTCTTTGTTTGAGGTTTTAAATTCAAAAGCACCTTTTTTATTTGTTTTTGTAATAATAGTTGAAGGTTCTTCCGTCATTATTAGAGCATCCTCTATGGCTTCATCTATCTGATTTTTAACTATTCCTTTAACAATAAAGGATTTTTGACAAAAAGCAGCATTGGCAATACCACAAAACAGAATAATATGTAAAACATGTCTCATCACTATCAATGATGATAATAATCAAGAAAATCCACAACTTAGGTATGTGCTAATTACTATAAGTATCTTATAAGAAAAGGAACGGTTACTTGATAGTTTCTATCCATCCCCATTTATCTTCTTCTCTACCTCTTTTGAAATCATTCAAGAAATCATAAACTTTATTCGAGAATTTTCTAGACTCAATAGCGGGTAACTTATAATTAATGTCATTATGAGATATTTCAGCTATTTGAGCAATAGTAGCAGCTGTACCAGCTCCAAATGCTTCTTCTAATCTTCCTTCTTGTGCAGCTAGAACAACTTCTTCTACAGAAACCTGACGTTCTTCAACTTGCATTCCCCAATCTTTAGCAATCTCTAAAACACTGTGTCTAGTAATTCCAGGTAAAATAGCACCAGATAAACTCGGAGTAATTAATTTTCCATCAATTACAAACATAATATTCATCGTTCCAGATTCTTCGATGTATTTATGTTCTTTAGCATCCGTCCAAACCAATTGGTGGAAACCTTGCTCTTGAGCTAATTTTGCAGGGTATAGAGATGCAGCATAATTACCTGCACACTTTGCTTCTCCAACTCCACCAGGAATAGCTCTTGTATAATCGGTTTCAATTTTAACTCTTAATGGTTCTGAATAGTAATTGCCCACTGGGCAAGTAAAGATGATAAATTTATATGTTGCTGATGGCTTGATACCAACATATTCATCTGTGGCAAATAGAAACGGACGAATATACAATGAATTTTGTTCGCCTGTAGGTACCCATTTTTTATCCAAAGATAACAGGGTATTTAAAGCATCCATTACCAAATCTTCAGGAATTTGAGGTATGCACATTCTCTTGGCAGAGCGGTTCATACGAGCAAAATTATCTTTAGCCCTAAATGTTAGTACTTTATCTCCTGATCGGTAAGCTTTTAAACCTTCGAAAATTGACTGTCCGTAGTGTAAAGCACTCATTGCCGGACTAAAAGTTAGATCCTGATAAGGTTTAATCTCAAGATTTCTCCAAGCACCATCAATATAATCCATTGAAAACATGTGGTCTGAAAATTCTCTTCCGAATTTTATGTTTTCGAAATCAACTTCGTTAATTCTTGAATGTTGTGTTTTTTCTATTTTGATTTGTGCAATGTCTGTACTCATAACTATCTCTAATTCATGCTATACCGCCTAAACACTAGACAAATAAGGCGAACAAATATAGGGAATTTTATGTACTTTGTAAATACTTTTATACTTTCGCTAATGAACAATCTGTTAACAATATTATAACAGTTGTAGATTATAGCACATTGAAAATTATAGAAATAGGTACTGCTTTTTACTTGTAAACAGCACAGTTTTATAACAAATTAATAGTTTAATAAATATGAAAGCATTTGTTTTTCCTGGTCAAGGAGCTCAATTTATTGGAATGGGAAAAGATTTATATGATCATTCTGATGAAGCAAAAGAATTATTCGAGAAAGCGAATGAAATATTAGGTTTTAGAATATCAGACATTATGTTTGATGGAACTGACGAAGAATTAAAAGAAACAAAAGTGACTCAACCAGCAATATTTCTACATAGTACAATCTTGTCTATTGTGAAAAAAGAGGATTTTAACCCTAAAGCTGTAGCGGGGCATTCATTAGGGGAGTTTTCTGCACTGGTGGCTGCTAAAGCACTTTCTTTTGAAGATGGTTTACGTTTAGTTTCTACTAGAGCACAAGCAATGCAGAAGGCTTGTGAGCAAAATCCTTCAACTATGGCGGCTATTTTAGGTTTAGAGAATGAAGTGGTAGAAGAGGTTTGTGAATCGGTAGGTGGAGTAGTGGTGGCTGCAAATTACAATTGTCCTGGTCAGTTAGTTATTTCAGGTGAAGTTGAGGCTATCAATAAAGCTTGTGAAATTTTAAAAGAGAAAGGAGCTAGAAGAGCTTTAGTATTAAATGTTGGAGGA
>CATLPG010000083.1 GCA_950054195.1 uncultured Saccharospirillaceae bacterium | reverse complement strand
CGTGTTTCCAATTAACTTTTAATTCAGTTTTTTTTGTGAGTAAAGCAGTAAGAATATGTAAAGGAAAAATAATGAGTAGAATTAAAACAGATAAAAGATTACCAATAAATAAAAATGTTCCTACATCATAGGAAAACCGAATGACATTATCGTCAACTCCATGCAAATAATCATTTAAGGGGATGTGTCCGTAAGTGGATTTAACGTAATAATACCAGAAAAGTGAACAAAAAAAGAAAGTTAACGGGCAAAATAATAGCAATCGATAAACCCATTTAATAATAGAACGCATAAGAATAAAGAACATATAACGTAAATAGTTCTTCTTTATTTTTTACATCCAATTAAGCTAACAATAAACTTCAAATTTAACTTTTGGATATGTATGAGCTGTCAAAATATCTACACGCATAACTAATAATTAATTTGTCATAGTTTTACACTATCTACTAATTTACTGATCAACTATTCAACTAGTAAACTAATTCCTATAACGATTAACTACATTAACAAAATCAACCAGTTCTTTGATATCTGGATGATACCTTTCAAGTAACGAATAATTCTCAGGATTTTCTGTTAAAGCATCTTCTAGTAGGGATAAAGCCTCTTGTTGTTTGCCAAGCATAATTAAAAACGCCACTTTTCGATACTTAATTAAGTTTGAATCTGATTCACCTAAAAAATCTAAGGCTTTATCTACAGAATCTTGTTCAGCTATAAAGTTAGAGTAGGTGAGGAGCATTTGCTCGTTATCAGGGTCTATTTCAAAAGCTTTTTGATAGCACGTTCTAGCTTCTTCAAACTCTTCTAGCTTTTCATTCACTTCTCCTTTAATATACCAGCTTTCAAAATGATTGGGGTATAATTTCGTAGCTTGCTCAATGTATGGCAACCCTTCAATGGTTCTGCCTTGTAAATCACGAACAATTGTCATACCAATTAAACCATCCGCAATTTTTGGATCAATTTCTAAAGCAAATTGAAAGCATTTTTCTGATTCTTCTAACTGCTTAAGTTTTTCATAACATTCTCCTAAATAACAATAAGTAATTGCTTGGTTCTCTTCAAACTCAAAAGTGCTCAAGTAACAGTCAATAGCTTCTTGGTAGCGACCTAATTTGAAATAAGCATTTCCTTTATTAAAATAAGCAGAAGCAAAATCATCTTTAATTACAATCGCAAAATCAAAAGCCTCAACAGCTTTTTCATAAAGTTCTATATCGTTATAAATATTGCCTAAATTATACCAAGCATTGTAAGAGTATGGATGCTCATCTATGTAAGATTCATAGTATTTAATACTTTCCTCCCTTTTTTCTAGTGCTTCATAGAAGTAAGCTATCTCAAAAAGTAAAGAATCATCGGTAGGATCAATTTTAATGGCTTCTTGTAGACATTTTAAAGCATTTTCATGGTCATTAAGAGTTTCGTACTCCCATGCAAGATCGTTGTAAACAACATCTAGAAATTCTTTATCATCAGAAGTATTAATGAATTCCCATAAGCATTCAATTGCCTCTTTATGTTTTTCTTGTCCACTGTAGATTTCAGCTTTAATTAATAGAAAATCTTTGTTGTTTGGTTCAATATCTTCTGCTTTAGCAATTAACTCAAGTGCTTGATTAAATTTTTCTTGCATACACAATACCTGAGCATATTGAACCATAATTTCAGAAGATAGCGGATGCAAGGATTGTCCGATTTCTAAAACTTCCCTTGCTTGCTTTATTTTATTTTCTTCTAAAAAATGTTCACTTCCTTCTATAATTTCATCAACATCAAAATAATAAGTAGAACGCCCTTTGAGCATTTCTTCCATTTTTTTGATTAATTTTTTAAACTCCTCCGAAGATTCCGGTAACTCACTCATCCATTAAAAATTGGATACTAAAAATAATAAAAACTATCCTTTTAAACTCTATGATTGGCTTATTCTTAAATCCTTTATATTAACTAAAGCACTTAATTGTTTACATAGAATACCTTAAAAAAAGAATAGAAATGAAAATACACTCTTAACTAGAAATTAAATAATAGATCTTATTCGGTAATTTTATTTTCTCTGTAAACAAAATTTTGACCTAAATATACTTTTCTAACTATTTCATCTTCTACTAATTCCCTCGGTTTTCCTGCTTTAAGTATTTTTCCTTCAAACATTAAGTATGTTCTATCTGTAATAGCCAAGGTTTCTTGTACGTTGTGATCGGTAATTAAAATCCCGATGTTTTTCTTTTTTAAGTTGGCAACAATAGACTGTATATCCTCCACAGCAACAGGGTCAACTCCCGCAAATGGCTCATCTAATAAAATAAACTTAGGGTCTGAAGCTAATGCACGTGCAATTTCAACCCTTCTTTTTTGACCTCCAGAAAGAGATTGCCCCATAGTTTTTCTATGTTCAGTTAATCCGAATTCATCTAAAAGTTCTTCTAAACGGTCCTTACGTTGCACTTTGGTTTGATTGGTGAGTTCTAAAACCGCCATGATATTATTCTCAACATTTAGCTTTCTAAATACCGAGACTTCTTGTGGTAAATAGCCAATTCCTTTTTGGGCTCTCTTGTACATAGGAGCATTTGTAATGTTTTTATCATCAAAAAAAACGGTGCCAACATTAGGACGAACTAATCCTACAATCATATAGAAAGTTGTTGTTTTTCCTGCTCCATTAGGTCCTAATAAGCCTACAATTTCACCTTGGTTGACTTCTAAAGAAACATCTTTAACTACTTCTTTACCGCTGTATACTTTCTTGAGATTTCTTGCTTCTATTTTCATACTCTAATAAAGGGAATTATTGATGTAGGTTTAAGATTAAATGTGCTGATCAACAAGAATTACATTTCCATCTGGATCTTTAATCATAAAGCTTGAAGGACCAGAAGTAGTTTCGTCAGCTTCCTTCATAAAATCAATTCCTTTGTCTTTCAATTCTTTTTGAATAGTCCTAACATCATGAAATTGATCTAAATTTTGTGCGTCTTGGTTCCATCCTGGATTAAATGTGATGATATTGCTTTCAAACATTCCTTGAAATAACCCTATGATAGCATCTCCATTTTTCATTATTAGGTAATTCATTTTGATGTCACCTCCAAATACTGAAAAGCCTAGTTTTTCATAGAATTCCTTTGATGATAGTAAATCTTTAACTGTTAGACTTATTGAAAATGCTCCTAACTTCATGTGCTTAATTTTTTTTTTAAAATTTGATGTCAATTCGACCTCGAATACCAAAGCGTAAAACGCTAATGTCTTCGAAATTATTGTTGATGTATGTTAGTCTCCATAGTGCATCTATACGGAGAAATCTAAAAATATTTTCAATTCCTATTGATCCCTCAGCATAAGGTTTGTCAGCTAATGACCTACTAAATGAAGGTAAAACAAAAATATCTTGGTGTTTATCATCTAAACGACCATAAATAGCTTTAATTCCAAAAACTTCTCTCCATTTTAACCTTCTTAGTAGGGGAAATTTATTGAAAATAGCTCCTTCAAGATGATGCTCAGCAATTAAACTTACATATTCATCACTAATGAATTCACCAATATTCATGGCATTAAATGCTGTTCTAGAATATCCCCAGCTTTCATTCCCTTGATGTACAAATAACAAAGGATAAGGAAGCTTACCAAATATTTTACCTCCCTCTATTTTGTAAGATAAATATCCCAAATGTCCAACATTAAACCAGTGTTGCATGCTGGCTTTAACTTTTTGATAATTAAATTCTCCTCCTAAAACATCTCGAACTCCAAAAGATCCAGTTAATTCGAATGTAGGATAAGTTGTTCCTAAGCTTACTCTGTTAAACTCCCCACTCAAAAACTTTTCGTTATGTGCATATCTTAAGCCTACAGATATCTCAGTATTATTAAAACTCTTGTTGGGTGTTAAACTCGAATCTGTATTTAAAGAATAATAGGGTAGAAGATCATTTAGTTGTTCTAAGTTAAAGACTTGAAACTCTATTGTGTTTGAAAAGCCTTCATACCATTCATTGAAATAATTAAATCTGAAACCTTCAACATTAAGCAATTTATTATTTGGGTTTCTTCTCAAGAATGATGATATGATATTCTGTTGAAGCGTTCCAAAGTAATCCTGACCAACTTGTTTTATTTCATTTGTATAGTCAATGCTTACTAGCCTTCTAGGTTTTTTAGTTATAAAAAACTTAGTTCCTAAGGTATATTTTAGTTTTTCATCTCGAAACCCATAACCAGCGAGACCTTTAAACATAATAAGCTTGCTAAAGTTATTACTGGTTTGCATCCCGAAAGACAAGCGGTGACCTTCTACTTCATTAAAACTGTAAAAAGAGGTATACGGACCAATTTCAACTTTACCTATAGTTTTGTAGCCACTGACAATAGTAGAAATAATATCAATATATGACTTTACAACAGGTAAGTTTTTCATCGTATCAATCATCTGATAGATGTTTTTTTCTTTATCAGTTAATTTAACATGGCGAGCATTTTCCCAATAGTCTTTGTCATAAGCATCGTAGCCATCCTTAATAGTAATATTCTCATTTCCATCAAATACAAATGCGGGTGTAGGTTGGTTAACTTTAAAGTTTTTATAGGAAGTTGTTTTTCTACCGTATATTCCTTTTCCTTTTTCTGTTTCTAAAGGATTGATATCCACCACAGATTCATCTAAAACCATAAGCCATACTTCAGGCTCTACTTGCTTAAATTTTTGCTTTATGTGATAGCTATTAACAAAGTTAATATTAGCACTTTCGCTTAAATAAGCATCAAAAATCTTAACAGCGAATGTGGTATCATGAATCCATAACTCTCCTTCAAATGTTTTATCTCCTTTTCGCTTAGGTTTAAACTCTAATTTATAGCACCAATTTCCATCTATATTAGCACTATCAGTAAGGTAATATTTGTAATATAATAAGGCGCTATTAGTTATCGGACTTATAAAGCTTTTACTAAAAATATTTATGTGGTTATCATAAACATTAATGTTTTGGTACATATCTCCAAGAAATTGATTGACTGATTCATTTTTAACTCCAGATATCTTGGTAGCCTTAATAAACTCTCTTCTCTTTAAAGGAGAGCGACTATAATAAAAGTCTGAAACAGACTCTGATATAAAGATGGGTAAATATGGCTTTTCATCAGCAGTATCTACATAGTCAAAAATGAAATCAAATTTTTTAAAGACCTTCCTTTTAGTGAACTTATCTGTTATATTATTTAGATCAAACTCTACTTTATTATAAACCTCATAGGAATAAGCATCTAGTTTTTCTCTGTTATTAATTTCTTTATTATCAATAACTTGCTTCAATATTGCGTGAGCAGGATTCTCATCCTTTTTTGATCCTGTAATTACAGCAGCTTGAAGAACAGTTGTAGCTTCTTCTAAGGCTGCATTAACCTCTTGTGTTTGATCTCTTTTTATGTAAAATACCTTTGGCTTGAAGCCAACAAATGATATTTGCAATGAATCAGACACATAATATGTTTCTATTCGGTATTTACCGTCAAAATCAGTTGTAGTACCTATTTTTGTTCCTTTAAAACCAACGTTTACGAAAGGTAGTGGTTCGCCAGTACTAGCATCTGTTACAGTTCCATAAACAATAGTTTTTTGACTGTTCAGTTCTTTTCCAATAAAAAGTATTGATAGAAAAAAAAGGTATGTGACAACTCTAACCAACTTGACGTTTTAGGTGTGCTTTTAAAATTCTCGCAGAAATAAAAATACTAATTTCATACAGAATAAGCACTGGTATTGAGACTATTACTTGGCTAACAAAATCAGGAGGTGTAATTATTGCAGATACAATTAAAATAATAACAATAACATGCTTTCTGTATTTTTTTAAGACAGCTGGGGTAATAATACCTAACTTACTCATTAAATAAATAACTATTGGTAATTGAAAAAGTATACCGCAAGCTAAAACAGGGTTGGTAATAAACTTATAATAAGAGGTGAAGGAGGGAATTTTTGCAATCTTCAAAGGGTCATAGTTCCCAAAGAAATTAATACATAAAGGAGCTACAATGTAATAGCCAAAAGCAACCCCCATGATAAGTAATAGAAAAACATATAAACCAAAACCTCTAACTGCTTTAAGCTCTACAGGTTTTAAAGCTGGTTTTATAAAAAGCCATATTTGATAAATAATCCATGGGATAGAAATAATAATTCCCCCTACAATAGAAAACCACATGCTTATTGTGAACTGCTGACCAACAGCATCTTCCCTTACCTGTATAGGGATATCTTTACAAAAATCAGAGTTTTCAAAACCAGATAACTCAGAGATATAGCAAAAAAGCCTGTAAGTAGGAAACTCCGCTTTAGTCATCGACATTAAAATAACTTCTGAGAGTACGTCAAAAAAGTAAAAGATTATTCCAGCAAATATTATGATAGGAATAATGGACCACATAATACGTTTACGTAGTTCAGCTAAATGCCCAATGAACGACATGTTTTCTCCTTGTTCCCCTTGATCCATTGCCATTCCCAAAAATAATAGATTTAATCCAGTCAAGTGTCGCTTGATTAAATATTTATTAACAAGAAAAATACACAAAAAATAAAACCATATTTGATTGTTTTAAGTAGGAGTTATTAAAACTATATTAATCAAATAATTATATCAATTAATAAACTTAAACAAAAACCACTTTGAGCCTCAACAAAGTTTTAGTATATTAGGGTAAATAGAAAATAAAAATGCTGCTTGACGCTAAAGTAGATTTAAACAAAGAACTTCAAGAATATTTCGGTTTTGATTCCTTTAAAGGGAATCAAAAGTCTGTTATACAAAGTATATTAGCTGGTAATGATACATTTGTTATCAAACCTACTGGTGGAGGGAAATCCCTTTGCTACCAACTGCCAGCACTTATAAGTAAAGGAACAACTATTGTAGTATCTCCTTTGATTGCCTTAATGAAAAATCAAGTTGATGCCATTCGCAATCATTGTGCTAGTAATTCAGTTGCTCACTTTTTTAACTCATCACTAAGTAAAGATGAGTTAGAGGCTGCTAAGAGTGATGTTTTATCTGGTAAAACAAAACTTTTATATGTTGCTCCTGAATCATTAAATAAGCATAGCACAATACAGTTTCTTAAAACTATCCCAATCGCCTTTTTTGCAATTGATGAAGCTCATTGTATTTCTGAATGGGGACATGATTTTCGTCCAGAATACAGACGTCTTAAAAAGATGATGGCTGAGATTAGCAATGTTCCTGTGATGGCTTTAACAGCTACAGCTACACCAAAAGTTCAACTGGATATTAAGAAAACATTAGGAATGACTGATGCGAATGTTTACACCTCGTCATTCAATAGGGATAACCTGTATTATGAGATTAGACATAAAAAAGATGATGTAGATAAACAAATCGTACAGTTTATTAAGCGAAACGAAGGTAAATCTGGAATAGTTTATTGTTTGAGTAGAAAAACAGTAGAGAAATTTGCAGAACTTCTTCAGGTTAATGGAATAAAAGCGCTTCCTTATCATGCAGGATTAGAACAAAAAACAAGAGCCGATCATCAAGATATGTTCTTAATGGAAGAAGTTGATATAATTGTTGCAACAATTGCATTTGGAATGGGGATTGATAAGCCAGATGTTCGCTTTGTTATTCATCATGATATTCCTAAAAGCATTGAAAGTTATTACCAAGAAACAGGTAGGGCAGGTAGAGATGGTGGAGAAGGACACTGTTTAGCATTTTATAATTACAAAGACGTTGAAAAGTTAGAGAAGTTTCTTCAGGGTAAACCAATTTCTGAAGTTGAAATAGGAAAACAATTACTAGAAGAAGTAGTCTCTTTTGCAGATTCTGCTGTTTGTAGAAGAAAGTCAATACTCCATTATTTTGGAGAATCTTTTAAAACAGCTGAATGTAATAATGGATGTGATAATTGCTCACAACCTAAAGAAAAATATAATGCAAAAGATAATTTATTACTGTTTTTGCAAGCCATCAACAAATTAGGAGAAAAATTTAAAGGCAGACATATAATTAATGTTTTGGTTGGTAAATCAACTAATGCGGTGAAAAATTACAAACATGATTCACTTTCCTTTTTTGGTAAAGGGAAAGATAAAGGAATATACGGATGGGAGGCTGTTTTGAGACAGGCGTTAGTTAACGGATATATTTATAAAGAGATTGAAACATACGGTGTGTTGCACCTTACTGAGAAAGGGAAGTCATTTTTAGAAAGTCCAACTGATGTTGATTTCTATAAAGAAAGATTAATTGAATTTGATAAGGAAGATATTGTTGAAAATAAATCAAGTGCTGTTTTAGATGAGTCATTATTTAATATGCTTGTATCATTAAGGAAAAAGGTAGCTTCTGAAATGGGAGTGCCACCGTTTGTTGTTTTTCAAGAACCATCCTTAAGGGAAATGTGTTTGAGTTATCCTCTTTCTTTAGACGAGTTAACAAACATTGCAGGAGTAGGAAAAGGTAAGGCCTTAAGATTCGGGCAACCATTTATACAATTGATTCAAACGTACGTCAAGGAGAATGAAATTGATCGTCCTCAGGATGTGATTGTTAAATCAATTGGTAATAAATCAGGGATTAAAATCCATATTATTACTAATATTGATAAAAAAATTCCTCTTGAAGATATAGCACAAGCAAAGCATATCTCAATCGAGGAGTTAATAAGTGAAATTGAACGTATCGTATCATCTGGAACGAAAGTAGATATTGGCTACTACATAGATGATGTTTTAGATGAAGAAGATCAAGAAGAAGTTTTTGACTACTTTATGGAAGCTGAATCTGATAGCATTGAAAAAGCACTAGAAGAGTTAGGAGAAGATTACGAAGAAGAGGAATTACGATTAATGAGAATTAAGTTTATGTCAGAAATGGCAAATTAAGGAGTTTTAGGAAGAATGGAACAGGAAACATTGACAAAAGATACATCCAAAATAAAGAAGGAAGTCTTATTAAAGGCATACAGTTTAATGTGTAAAGCTAGAGCAATGGCTGAGCTTTACGAAGAAAATAAAACAGTCACTAGTAAATATGTCCATGCTACTTCACGCGGACATGAAGCAATTCAACTTGCTGCAGCTATGCAGCTGGAAGCTTACGATTATGTGTATCCTTATTATAGAGACGATTCTATCCTGTTAGGTATCGGAATGTCTCCTTATGATTTGATGCTTCAATTATTAGCAAAAAAATCTGATCCTTTTTCTGGTGGAAGAACTTATTATTCTCACCCTAGTTTAAGAGATGACGATAAGCCTAAAATCCCGCATCAATCATCAGCTACAGGCATGCAAGCAATTCCATCTACTGGAGCTGCACTAGGAATTCAGTATAAAGAGCTACAAGGCATTAACAACAGCGATGAATTTCCTGTTGTTATATGTTCACTGGGTGATGCATCAGTGACAGAAGGCGAAGTAGCAGAAGCTTTTCAAATGGCAGCTCTAAAGCAACTACCAATTATCTATCTTATACAAGATAATGAATGGGATATATCAGCTAATGCTAAAGAAATAAGGTCTCAAAATGCGTTTGAGTATATCAAAGGATTTAAAGGAATTGAGGCTAAATCTATTGATGGTGCTGACTTTTTTGAATCATACAATACGCTTAAAGAAGTTGTAAATACAGTTAGAAAGGAAAGAAGACCTTTTTTAATTCATGCAACTGTTCCTCTTTTAAATCACCACACTTCTGGTGTTAGAATGGAGTGGTATAGAGACGATTTAGAGGAGCACTGGGAACGTGATCCTTTTGCTAGGTTCAAAGCACAATTGCAAGAAAAGGGAGTTGGTTTAGCTCAGCTCATCAACACCGAGTCTGAAGCTAAACAAGAAGTTCAGTTAGCTTATGAGCAAGCTCTGAAACAAGAAGACCCTACACAAGAAGATTTATACGACCATATTTTTGCACCAACTCCAATATCAGAAGAAAAAGGTGTTAGAGCTCCTGAAGGGAAGGAAGCTACTGTTATGGTAGATAGTGCATTATTTGCTGTACAAGAACTCATGAGTAAGCACAAAGAGTGTTTGTTGTACGGACAAGATGTTGGGGGAAGATTAGGAGGTGTGTTTCGTGAGGCAGCAACACTTGCTCAAAAATTTGGAGATGATCGTGTATTCAATACGCCTATTCAAGAGGCTTTTATTATAGGTAGTACCGTTGGAATGGCAGCAGTTGGTTTAAAACCAATCGTTGAAGTACAATTTGCAGATTATATTTGGCCAGGTCTCAATCAACTATTCACAGAATTAAGCAGGTCTTACTATTTATCAAATGGAAAGTGGCCTGCAAGTGCTATTATACGAGTGCCTATCGGAGCTTATGGTAGTGGAGGACCTTATCATTCATCGAGTGTTGAATCTGTATTAGCCAATATCAAAGGAATAAAAATTGCTTATCCAAGTACTGGTGCTGATTTAAAAGGACTAATGAAATCTGCTTATTATGATCCTAATCCGGTGGTTATGCTAGAACATAAAGGACTGTACTGGAGTAAAATTAAAGGAACTGAAGAGGCAAAAACTATTGAGCCTGATGAAGACTACGTAATACCATTTGGTAAAGGTAGGGTAG
>CATLPG010000082.1 GCA_950054195.1 uncultured Saccharospirillaceae bacterium | reverse complement strand
ATGTACTTCCTGTTCGTCAGTACCAACTTTTGCAGTCTCGCTTCCTTCAGTTAATGCTTCACAGCAATCCACCTTGCAACTTACTAATGGTTCAAGGCGTTACCCCTGCCCATAAGGGACTTACACCCTCTAAAAAAAAAAAACGCCCACTCTTTGTTGTTTTATATGTTAATAATTTGCATTATTACTATCAAAAACAAAACGTAGAGTGGGTGTCCGGCAGCTCATGCTGGGCACACACAATGCATACAAAAAAACAGGAGAAATAGCTATAAAAACAAGGCTTGCGGCTCGTATTAAACTTTGTGCTTAACCGAAAATTTAGTGCTTCAAAACCGCCTACTTTTCATATACAAAACGCAACGACAAGCAAAAAAATAAAATGACTATTTTACAGTTCTTAAAATGGGGAAATACTAATCCAAAAAAGCTATTCCAAATTGACGGATTTGGAGCTATTTTATCTTCTATTCTTTTAGGAGTTGTTTTAGTGAAACTGAAATATGTTTTTGGAATTCCTAAATCGACTTTATATTTTCTTGCCCTTTTACCCTGCCTATTTGCACTTTATGACTTATACTGTTACTTTAAAATTCATAATAACGTAGCCCTGTTCTTAAAGATAATTGGAATTGCAAACCTAATATATTGTTGTTTATCAATTGGATTAGCAATTTATCATAGCAAAAACATTACAATATGGGGCTGGACTTACATTCTAATCGAAATTACAATTGTTAGCGGACTCTCTCTTTTTGAATTAAAAGTGGCAAAAAGGCAAACTAAATTGACTTAAAATTTGATGAAGCAAAAAAAGAATAATTGTAAATAAAAACCAGCAGCAAACATGGTTTATAGGTAATAGCACTTTAAGTGCTAAAACAAAGATTAGAATATTATATTGAATGAAAAAGAATTGTTCTAATAGTATTAATTTTCATTTTTGGATGATATTACAATATTCGCAATTAATAAAAGTAATACAGAAATGTTTGGAATATTTAAAACAAAAAATCCAATTGAAAAATTTTGGAGTTGGTTTACATAGATAAATTGAAAAAATAAAAAGGTATATTGATAATACTGTATTAGCAATTTAAAATAAAACCGAATACATTTCACCAAGAGATAGCATATGAACTTTTGAAAAGCAACTTTCACCCGCAATTTTAATTGGAGATAACACGGGAAGTCCAAGTAAATTTATTGATATTTTCTTTTATATGACCGATAAGAACATGACAGAAGATGGAGGTCCAATAGTGCTTGATGTATTAAGTGATGATCCTGTAGAAACCTTTGAAAAAGCCTACGAATGGATAGACAATAATTGAAAACTGCTCTTAAATCAAATCTTTTACCAAAAAACAACTCAATTGAACCGAATTACCTCCATACTAAATACCAAATCCCTTGATTCTTCTATCACAGGATTCAACACATTTGAGTTAGCTGAATTAAAGCTGAAGAACACTCCAACATTTAAGCTACCAAATAATCTACGACTTGGTCATTTGGTTGAACGCATCGTTTCTGAATTAATAAAGGCCTCTTCTAACTATTCATTACTTCATGAGAGTTTGCAAATCAAGAAAGACAAAAAAACAATTGGAGAACTAGACTTTTTAATTGTCAATCAAGAAACTAATCAACTCACACACTTAGAGCTAGCTTATAAATTCTATTTGTATGATCCAAGCATATCCGATGAACATTTAACTAACTGGATTGGACCAAACCGAAGAGACTCACTACAGCAAAAACTCAAGAAACTGAATAATCATCAATTTCCTTTGCTACATCACCCAGCTACAAGCAACATTTTAAATAATCTGGACATTTCCAATCTTAACCAAGCACTTTGTTTAATGGCTTCACTTTATGTTCCACAAAACTTGGACAAAGAGCTTATTCAAAAATATACACCATATATCAAAGGATTTTATTTAACTGTTGATTTATTTCAAAAACAGGATCACTCAGGTACGAAATATTATATTCCCCCAAAAAGTAAATGGGGCATCGAACCTTCTGATCATAAGGTGTGGAATGAATACAGTGAAATACAAGAAAAAATTAATACTATATCAAAAGAAAAACGATCGTTACTTTGTTGGCAAAAACAAGGAGATTTATACACGCAATTTTTTATTGTTTGGTGGTAGTATCAGTTAAGAAAAAGGTTGCTTCTCACTCAAATACTTCCAATACCTCTTGGGAACGTGCTGTAAATGAAGCTTCGTATTTCTTCTGGAAACAATGTCCACACTCTTGAAGTAATTTTGCCATAATTCTTGGTAAGCCAGTTCATTTTCGGTAAAAAACAAATGACTATAACTAGCTTTATTTACATTTTTATCCATTTCCATTTTTACCGTTTCTACCTTATGAAGATCGTAGTAAATTCCATAGTTCCGTTTTAAATCATAAATCAACCATTTTTGATCTGCATATCGTTTTTCAAAGTGAGAAGTAATTAATGGCAACACATCAAAATCAGGTTCAACAGTAGCTACGTATAAACCATCTTTAGTCTCTCTAAAACGTACAAAAGCATCCATGCGGTGTTTTTCTCTTCCAACCTTTCGCACCACTTTTGATATCTTTAAAATAGTAGGATCTGCAAAATTTTTGATTAAGTGCTTTGCATCTTTGGTTTTAGCAACTGCTTGAATAAAGTATAATAAGTCATCTTCTATTCCTTCAAGCTCACTTAAATAAGCTCTGTACAAATCATTACAAGCTCCTCTGCCCGCCTCTTTTGCTAACCACCTCCAAATACGAGTTGCCTTTTCATCCTCTGTTTCTACAATAATAGGAATATCAAAAAACGTTTGTGCGAATCTTTCTTCTTTTACGATTTTAACTTTAGAGAGCTTGTATTCAAACACATAAAAAACGGTAGACAAAAACCCCTCGAACGTGTTATCGTATGACAAGGTATGACTCATGCAATTCTTTTCGTTTGTGGAGTTTCAAATAGATTCAACTGTCCGTTATACACATTATTAAACTTACTCTTCCCTCCATGAAGAATAAGATCTTTAAGCTGCTCTGGTGTTCGATCTTTACTTTCAAAATAACTCGAATCACAAACTAGGAAGTATTTCGCACGGTTCATGGAAATTCCAATGGCTTTTAAATGCTCCCAATTGAGTTTTCGGTACTTCCTTGCATATAAAATCTTATGGACAGATCGCATCCCTACTCCTGGAATACGAGCCAACATTCTTTTATCTGCTCTATTTACATCTACAGGAAATTGATCTAAGTTTCTCAATGCCCAGCCCAATTTAGGGTCAATATCTACATCTAAATTAGGATGCTCTTTATTTAACAGCTCCCGTATATCAAATCCATAAAAGCGTAATAGCCAATTCGTTTGATACAACCTATTTTCTCGTAAAACAGGCACTTCCGTTCCTATGGAAGGCAACCGATCATCATAACTAATAGGCACATAACCCGAATAATACACTCTTTTTAATTGAAATTTCTTGTAAAAATGTGCTGCAGTATACATAATCGCTGCATCACTCTCCCCACTAGCTCCAACAATCATTTGCGTACTTTGTCCTGCTGGAGCATAAATGGGAGTCGATTTTATAATTTTTTTCTCACTCTTGTACTGAATAATCTCATTGGTGATTTTTTGCATGGGCTTTGTAAAGTCCTCTCGCTTTTTATCTGGAGCCAAGAGTTTAAGTCCTTCTTTTGTTGGAATTTCTATGTTTACCGATAGTCGATCCGCATATAATCCAGCCTCTCGCATCAATTCATCACTGGCTCCCGGAATAGATTTTAAATGGATATAGCCATTAAAGTTTTCTTCTTCTCGTAGTTTTTTTGCTACTTGAATCAATCGCTCCATGGTGTAATCGGGATTTTTGAAAATACCGCTACTCAAAAATAACCCTTCGATGTAATTTCTACGATAAAAATTAATGGTTAAATCCACCACTTCTTGCACTTTAAAAGCCGCCCGCTTGATATCGTTGCTTTTTCGTGTTACACAGTACGCACAATCAAAAATGCAATGATTCGTCAACAGAATTTTTAATAAAGATACACACCGCCCATCTTGGGTGTACGTATGACAAATCCCCATACCCGAAGCATTACCCAATCCTTTGTCCTTATTGGTGCGATTACTCCCACTGGAAGAACAAGACACATCATACTTTGCTGCATCTGCTAAAATATTTAACTTTTCTTTTATTCGATCAAAATTCATACGAATATAAAATTATGGAATTATTCCGTTTGTATGGAAATAATCCAATTCAAAACTTTATAATTAACTGAAATTTCATAAGTTTGGGTATGGAACAGGCATTACCCATTGAGGCTAAACGGTTAAAAAAAGTAAGGGAAGAGCAAAATCATACCCAGCAATCTTTTGCAGAACTTTTAGGCATTGGAGCTACTACCGCTGATATTGAGCGTGGAAAAACAAAGTTATCGGGAAAAGCAGTGATGGAGCTATACCGATTATTTAATATTAATCCGTTATGGTTATACGGACATAGCTTCACAAAAATGGCTCCTTCAACTGGTGGTGATGTTAGTCCGAAAATTATCACTTTAACGCCCGATGAAAAAGAAACGATTGCTTTGGTAAACCAAAAGGCCGCGGCAGGATATCCTCAAAACATTCAAGATGTAGAATGGTATGAAACACTTCCAGCCTTTAATATTACACTTCCTCAGTATCGAAATGCTACGTATAGAGGTTTTCAGGTTGAAGGAGATAGTATGTTACCGAATATCAAACCTCATGAATGGGTCATTGGAAAAGCTGTTCCTCATATGACTGATGCTCCAAATGAAAAGATATACGTAGTAGTGATGCAGGATTCTGTGTTAGTAAAACAACTAAATAAACTACCTGATAACCCAGAACAAGTTCGTTTAATTTCTTTAAATCCCGAATATCCACCACTCACAGTTGACGTTAAAAACATCCAAGAGTTATGGTTGGTAAACAGTAAACTAAGTTTTGATTTAGATGCTCCACAAGAAAGTAGTTTGTTGAGAGAAATCCATCAATCGGTAGAAGAGTTGAAAAAGCAGGTTGGGGAGATGAAAAATTAAATTTTACTTCTAACAGTTTTAAATATTAAAAATTTGATCTTCAAGCCTCATAAATCTATTATCTTAGGCATTACATGACTAAACATAAGGATAATTAATATACGGGGATATTACTTCTTCCGTTGAAACTGAAAAATGAAAAATTCAAAAATTCTATCACATGGTTTCTTAATAGGGCTATCACTACTTCTTCTAAATGACCTTTACTTAAAAGACCACTACCACAATTGGTGGACGGGAAAAATTAGTGATTTTGCAGGGTTATTTATTTTCCCAATCTTTTTGAGTCTTCTAAATCATAAAAGACCGCTATTAAACTATATTTTCACTTTTCTCTTGTTTATTTTCTGGAAAACTGAAATATCTACCGAACCTATAAACCATATAAATGAAATATTGAATTTAAATCTTTTTAGGATCATAGATTATACTGATTTCATAGCATTTTCAATATTGCCTTTTAGTTACTACTACTATTTAAACTCATCATCATTAAGGATTAAGCAGTTCAAGCCGTTTTTAATCGGTTTATCAATTTTTTCATTTTATGCTACATCAGCTCCGAATATGACTTCAGAAAATGAAAGTAGAATAATTGGGAGATACCACCGAATTGTAGATTATGAAACATACAACAAAACCACTTTGAATATAGGATTTCAAGACTTGGAGTGTAAATCTTGTTACGAAATTGCTATTGGTCCAGATATAATAGCATATGATTTCAATGAAAATTTTATCATTGCTAAATTAAACCCCAAATTAAATAAATATGAAATTGACACTAGTCAAACAGAGTATACTATTTTGAAAATCAACATTGACTCTAATTCAATATACGACAGAAAAAATAAGTTAGTTGGACTAACAGAAGAAGGTTTCTACAGAAAACGAAAAGAATTAGGTATACCTGATTCGTTAACATTGAACAAGAAATGAAATTTAAAATATTCATATTTTTAGTTTTAAACTTTTCTACGGGTTATTCTCAAAATACTCTCGGAAATCCAACTGAAAACAGTGTAAAATGTTATTTTGACAATAGCATGTCTTCTCTAATATTGTATGACGCCATAAATGGAGAAAAATCCAAAATTTTAAACGTAAGTGAAACCGGTCAAAAAACACAATGGTTTTTAATCACCGTTGGTCAGATAAAAAATGATTGGGTTCAAATGAAGGAGATTAGTTTTTTTGATCTTTTAGGTAGCATATTTAAAACAGATTCCATCAATAGGGAATTGAGCAAAAATAAAGGGAAATGGATTAAACTTGACAATCTAAAAATAAATACTCCAGATATTTCTGTGCCTGACTCACTAGGAATCCCTTTTTACAGCGAACCTGATCTAAATTCTGAGATTATTTGTAAGTCTGGTACTTTTTTAATCTTACGATTACTAGATGTCCATGAAACATGGGCAAAGGTTTCTTTTACCCACAATAAAATCAACTATATGGGATGGATAGAAAAAGAAAATCAATGTGCATTTCCTTGGACTAGTTGTCCATTTCATGGATCTACCGAAAACTAATGGTAAGAGGCATTTTCATATTAAAATGAAACAACACGAAATCGAAAATATAATTTCTAAGCTTCATTCATCATGTAATGAAGAGCTCGCTTATTTCTCTACCCAAGAGAATATGGGTGAACCTGAGAATTTATATATTAAAGCAAATGAAGACGGCTTGAAACTATATGCAAGCGAACTTCTAAAAGCAATTTTACTGAAAGATGAGAATAATTTGTACTTCTTAGATAAAGAAAATTGGGAAGATCCTAATTCTACATTATTTATGGATCATGTGGAAATAACAAACCAAAATTATGCTGAAGCACAAATAGTTCCTCAACTACGTGAAAAAAATATCTCGGGTTATCTTATTGGTTTTGGATGCGTTGTTGTTGTACTTTTACTTTTATCTGCTATATTTATAGGAATTGGCACAATGGTTAGTTGGTTATGATAAATTTTTCAAGCATATTCTAATATTAGAATATGCAATATAAAAGGTTGAAAAATCAAACATTAAAAACTACCAAAAACTGATACAACTTTTAACTAAACCATCTCCGAAGCCTTTCGATTAATCATCATTTCCTTAGCTCGTTCTTCAATCTCTCGGTTAATACCTGTTTCATTAATACGAACCGCAGTATCGATGTAAAATAGTGCTTCTCTCAATCGGATATCGCTGAAGGTGGCTTGTCCCATATTTTGAACCATCAACTCCCTTAGCATGGTTAACTTGGTATCATAATCCTTTTTAAAGAACAAATCCAACTCATCCCACCAAATTTCTGGTAAATCAAAGTCGATGATTCGAGAATCTACTGCTTTTTGGATATTACGTAAATCTCTCGAAGAGAAAAACGGATACTTCTTTTGCACATTCGCATAAAATGTTCCGAAGAAATCATGACTTTTAGGGTCAAGCGAACTCAACGTTTGGTCGTAAATATCTTTCACCTCAGGATTTACAAACTCGTATGCTCCATGATGTAAGCTACTTAAACTTGTAATCTCGGTTTGTGCTTCCATGAACTCGTAGTTTGCTGGATTATTCGCGTCAACAAACTCGGGCATAAGCTTGTTATACTTTTTCCACCAGATATAATCTTGATCAATAAAGTCTTCTTTGGTTTTAGCTCCATCAATCGAAACCCTTGATTGAATTCTTGATAACACCGCCTTATCAATTTGATCGGGAATATTAGTAAATAAACTGATCAATCGATTTCCATTGTTTATCGCATAAGCTCCTTCGGTATTTCTTAAAAACACGCCAATTAATTCTCTCACCCCGGCAGAAACACCTTTACGGGTTCGTTCTTCGAGGTTGTTCTCTGCATCATCAATAGGTGCAAAAATGATTTTGTTTTTATCGTGCATGGGGCGAAACCATTCCATTGCTCGCTCTGCGGAGCCTCCTTGATAAGTTGAAATAATATTCTCTGGTAAAGGCCAAAACAAGAAAGGGATGCTTAATTCCTCACATTTTTCTTGTAAAATAGTTGCTGTAGCTGCAATCAACATACTTTTACCTGTTCCTGGTTTACCATCAGCCATGGTTACAGATGGCAATCCACCTAATTCAAGCATGGGGTTTTTACCCGTTTTTAAATCAAAGCATAACAAACGTTCTGCATAACGCTTAAACATATGCTTAGCTTCCTTGTTCGCAATGATTTGCTCCATGCGAACTTTATTAAAGGTCATACTCGTAGCTGTAGCCCCTGTTTGAGACTCAAACCCTTGAACTATAAACTCCGAATCTTCTAATTTATAGTGGTGATTCGTAAAAAAGTCGGTGTGCTTTAGACCATCTTTACGTAATAAAATCTCTTCTGATAAACGCTTAAAATAAAGCTGTGTCAATTTAAGTAACTCCAAATCATTGGTTACTACTTTTGAACGTTCCAAATAAGCAGCATAATAATACAACGAACTGTTTAAAGCTTGCGAAGGACGGTTGATATTCACCTCTGGAATACCTCCAAAATCAATATTGATCGCACTCACCTCCTCTGCTCGATGCTGAGACAAGATGTAAGTAATGTAATTTGCTGCTGTAAAAACTAAAACAGCTGCTTGGGTTTGTTGCTTATCATGAAATTCGGGTAATTCCGATTGATAAATACTGTGGTTTCTGTTTCGTTCGTGTAATTGCTCTAACCCCGAAGATTTTTCGTACAAATGGGCTATATGCCTACCCAAACAATACCCTTCTCTAATCGCATTTAAGGCATAATTCGTTGAATTACTCAATAAAATACGGTCATCACTAATGCGTACAGCATTTTTAAGAATGGATAATTCATCGGTTTGATTCATATCCAAGGCTTTATTTCCTCTTAAAAAGGTTAAATCAATTTCATCCGTTTTGAAGTTATTAGCGTCAGCTTGCCAAGAAGCATGTTTTAAATAACCCGTAATCTCTTGTTTATACGTATCAAGATCTTCTCTTTTTATTGGAATAAGTGCTGTATTTGTTGAATTCATTTGTTTTTAGTTGATTAGATAACTAGTGAAATAGCTAATTAGTGTATGTTAATACAGAAATGATCAAAACGTAATCGGTGGAATGGTTAATTTTTCAATGTATTGTTTCATTTCGCCATTTAAATGTTGAACAACTGGATGGGTAGCAATGAGGTATTTGTTGACTTCTGATACGTGTCGTTCAAGAGAATCAATATTGGTTTCATCAATAAAAAATACCTGACGTAAATATGATTTCTTACTAAACATCCCTCCTTCTTTTACTTCTTTTTCTCCTACAGAATGAACGATCTCAGTCGTATAAAAAAAAGCAAAATCATCATCCGAAAAACGCTCTTGAATAGCCTTGCTTATTTCGTGTCCTTCTTTGGAATATCTACAATAAATCGGACCAATATCAATGCGTTTCAACACCTTTGGCTTAATTGATTCGTAGGCTTCGTCAATGTCTTTTGCTATGACACTTAACGGTGAAGAATCATGATTCGATTTTTTAATCAAGTCCTTAAATGCTTGCTGACCTTCTTTTAAAATATCAATTGTTTCATTCGTAAACTCAAAAACCAAGAGATAAATAAACGGGCGATTCGTCATGCTATCATACGATGACCAACTGTAAATATATCTTTTAGAACCATCATCTCCTCTACCAATCTCAAAAATACTCCCTTCTGTAAAAGGCAACATATAGTTAGGTTGTTTGAGGTCACTGTAATAAGCTACCTTTCCTAGTTTTTTCAATAAATGTTGGGGCTTTGCCTTTTTAGTAAAAATATAGTCAATGACCTCTTGTTTAAGAGCTTCTTTCGTTGGTAAACCATTTAAAAATTGATCTGCTTTTTCTCGATCCGCGGCTAATTTTCGTACTTCTAAGTAGTTTGGAAAGCTAGAGTCTGAAAGATCAATTGCCATTTTTTCATCCGCATTGGATAAGTATTTCATACTTAAGAGCTCAATAGTATTCAAATACTTTTGAAGAAATTCTTTGAGAATTGCAATCTCTATTGGATTATCTGTTGAACGAGCTTTTAGTGAGTCAATCAGTTTATTGAAAGCTTTCTTCAAAAAATCAAAATACGTGATATATTCTTGGTGATCATCGAACCTTACACGGTCTAAATCACTAAAATTATCTATGATGTCAATGGTTTTCATATAAACGATGAAAAGTAATTGTACATAAATATAGGGTCTTCGATAAAGAACAGCTTATAATCTCTTAAGTAATTATCAACAAGAGCAACAAATTAAACAGCCATCTCATTTTGCTTTTCATACAAAGATGCATAATAGCCATTGGCTGATAAAAGCGAGTGATGGTTTCCAGACTCTATGATCTCCCCATCTTTTATTACAATGATTTGATCTGCTTTTTGAACAGAACTGATACGGTGACTAATAACAATGCTTGTTTTGCCTCCCATTATTCGTTGAAGGTTATTTAGGATAACATCCTCTGTTTCTGTATCTACTGCCGATAAGCAATCGTCAAAAATTAAAATTTCTGGTTCTTTGATAATAGCTCGTGCTATAGAAATACGCTGTTTTTGACCTCCACTTAAAGTAACTCCTCGTTCACCAATAACGGTTTGATACCCTTCGTTAAAATCAACTATATTGTGG
>CATLPG010000081.1 GCA_950054195.1 uncultured Saccharospirillaceae bacterium | reverse complement strand
ACTCTGGTGCAGAATCACTTTTAGGACGTGTTTTACCAACTAATTTAACAGCATATTCCATTACATTATCGGTAACTGGTAACTTTCTAATTAATTGCTGATAATAGGTGATTTCTTCTCCTGAGAGTATGTTGTTTAAACTTACAGTTTGATTAGCTGTTGTAGCACGTACAATAGCTAGCTCTTCTTCGTAAGTAGGGTAATCTACCCAAATATTAAACATGAAACGGTCTAACTGGGCTTCTGGCAAAGGGTAAGTTCCCTCCTGCTCTATTGGGTTTTGTGTTGCTAATACAAAAAACGGTTTGTCTAACGCATAATTTTGTCCAGCTGCCGTTACAGCTCGTTCCTGCATAGCTTCTAACAATGCAGACTGCGTTTTAGGAGGCGTACGGTTTATCTCATCGGCTAAGATAATATTAGCAAACAATGGACCTTTTATGAATTTAAATTTTCTATCCTCATCTAATATTTCAGAACCTATGATATCACTAGGCATTAAATCTGGTGTAAACTGAATACGATTAAAGCTTAAGCCTAATGTTTCAGAAATTGTGTTAACCAGAAGAGTTTTAGCCAATCCTGGTACTCCAACCAATAAGCTGTGTCCATTACTAAAAATAGACATTAACACTGTTTTTACAACTTCTTCTTGACCAACAATTACTTTATGAATCTCTTTTGTAAGCTCGTTGTATTTTACTACTAAATTGTCAATTGCTTCTGCATCAGAGTTGAATGTTGGCATATAAAAATGTTTTTAAGCTAATCTTTCTTTTGAAGATAAAAATAATTTATTGAATCCATTTAGAGACAAACTCACAATCTCTGTAATTATCGTTAATGTCGATATATGTAGACGCTGCTTTCTCTTTGATCCAGTCTTCAACGGCTTTTGTTTTTCTTTCAACAGTAGCCATTTGTTGAATTAATTGGTAATCATCTTTTAGGTTTGCTTTGTGAGGTTTTGTAACAGATTTAAGTTTAACAATTCGGAATGCTTGTTTTCCATCTTTGGTTTGCATTAAAACTGGTTTTGACACATCTCCAACTTCCAAATCATCAATAGCAACAAATAATTGTTTATCTAACTCTTCCATTTCGAATTTAGAGGATCCTGTATTTTGGTTGTAAATTAAACCTCCTGCAAATTTTGATTCTTTATCATCTGAAAAATCTTTTGCTGCTTGTGAGAATGTGTAAGTTCCATTCATAATACTGTCATAAATAGAATCTAAAGTTAATTTTGCATTCATCAAATCGTTATCGGATACTTTTGGCATGAGTAAAATATGTCTGCCATTATATTGATCTCCTCTACGTTCAAAAAGTTCTAAAATATGGTATCCATATTCTGTTTCGAATACTTCAGATATTTGTCCTTCCTCAATACTAAACGCAATACGATCAAACTCTGGGACAAAAGTACCTCTACTTACCCATCCAAATTCTCCTCCTTCTGAACGACTACCTGGATCGTTTGAATATAATACAGCACTTGTAGTGAATGTTTTTTCTCCAGCTAAAATATCTTTCCTAATTTGATTTAACC
This sequence comes from uncultured Saccharospirillaceae bacterium, assembly GCA_950054195.1. Classification (GTDB taxonomy): domain Bacteria; phylum Bacteroidota; class Bacteroidia; order Flavobacteriales_D; family CAJJDF01; genus CATLPG01. The sequence continues at coordinate 9,306 of CATLPG010000081.1, read as the reverse complement.
GTTCTTTGGTTTCTAGCTTAACAGCATCGTTAACAACGGGAACTTTCGTTATTTGAGCTACTTCAACCTTACTACCAACCAATGGAATACTATCTTTATCCATGTTTTTATAGAAGTCTTTTACTTCCTTAGGCGTAATCGTAACAGATTTAGTGATTTCAGCTTTCATTTGTTCAGCTACCATTCTCGCTTCGATCAAAGCATAAAACTCTTCTTTAATTTCTTCGATGGTTTTACCGTAGTATGCTTCCAGCTTATCTCTCCCTCCTATTTGTTGTTCAAAGTAACGGATACGGTTATCTAATTCTGCGTTAACTTGTGCTTCTGGTACAAGAACACTATCAATCTCTGCTTGATTAGTTAAAAGTGATTGAAACATCAAATCTTCATACACCGTACATCTTCCATCTTCACCCAAATCAACTCCTTGCTGTTTAGCTTGGACTAATTGTGTTTCAACTTCAGAGTATAAAATAACTTTACCTCCAACAGTTCCTATAACACCATCTACTAGCTGACTCTGAGATAAAACAAATTGGCTAAAAAGCCCTAAACACATAAAAAAGAAAAACTTCATATAGCTATTTAATACTTAACACAAAGAAACAAAAACTATTTACTATATCCCTGTTAAAATATGGTAAAATGTCTTTTATTAGTCGCTCACACCTCAATGAATTGTATTAAAATTGAAAAAACAATTAAATTCGTTAATTGGTTAAATTTAGTTTATGAAGAAAAATTTTTTACTTGTATTACTAACATTAAGTACTACCGTTATACAATCACAACTTATAACAGATACTGAGTTATGGCAAGGGAATACGCTAAAGGTTGATTTAAGTGAGCGGTTTAGATTAGATATTGGTCAACAATTTCGTTTGCACCAAACTGTAAGTTCATTAAAAAATGCTTTTACGGAGTTTGGTTTAAAATATAAAATCAATAATTCCTTTAGTATTAAGCCTGGCTACCGCGTTATTCTTCAAGGTAATGATTTGATTAGAGATAGATATCAACTAGACGTAAAATACAAATGGAAAAAGCAAGACTTCCCTTTATCTTTCGGCTATAGAGCTCGGTTTCAACAAGTCGTTGAACGTTTAACCAGAAGGCAGTTTACTCACCTAAGAAATAAAGCTTATGCTAGTTTTAACTTATCAAAAGTTGTTGATCCTTTTGTAACTGGTGAGTTATTTTTCCGATTCAATAATAGAAATCAAATGGATCGAGCAAGGTTTACCATTGGGTTAGAGTGGAAACTTACCAGTGATTTAAATTTAGAAACATATTACCGTTTTCAAAGAGAACTCTTTATTGATAATATTCCTGAAGGAGATCATATTATTGGCTTAATGTTAGCTTATAAATTAAAAGGGAAAAAGGAAGATGATGAAAAGGCAAAAAAATAAAAACTACCAGTTTCTATTGGCTATTAATTCCTCCACATCAATATCTCCAAAACCATACGTATTTGCTATTAATGCAAATTCTTCTGCGATGTTTTCTCTTGCTACTGTTTCAATTTCACTGTTATGATGAGAAAAGTCACTTTCTAGCGTGTTGATCTTTTCTGTTGCCTTATGCGTTAAACTCAAAAAAGCTTCTTTACTGAGTTGATCTTTATTTTCTAACGCAAGACATAGTTCTATCAAAACATTTTTGCATTTATCCACTAAGTGATTTGGGTAATAATCGTCCTCATACATAACAGTTAAGAAATTATGATTGGATAATTTAAACACGACATCAGAACTATTCGAATTAATTTCTGATTTTTTAAAATCTTCATTAGCAATTTCTGATGATGTAGATGCTGCTAATACTTTATCTCTGTTTTTAAAAAGTTTCTTTTGCCATATCACAATGATCACTATTCCGATAGAAATAGATGCATCAGCTATATTAAATACTAAGGGGAATATTTCTTCGCCTCCTAAGCCAAAAGGCATCCAAGAAGGCCAAGTTGAAGTAAATTGGAACATATCAACCACATAGCCCATCATAAAAGGTTGATAGCCTCCATCAGCTGATAGAAACTCTGCTACTTCAAAACGTGTAGTTTCACTAAATATAATACCGTAAAAAGCACCATCTAGTAAGTTCCCTATGGCTCCAGCAAGGACTAAACTTGCACAAATAATAAAAAGCTTAGATACTCCCTTTTTAATTTGATTTTTAATGTAGAAAACTCCTAAAACCACAGCTACCAAACGAAAAACACTTAAGGTAATTTTAGCGGTAGATTCTGGTAAAAAAGGGATTGTTTTTCCAAAAGCCATTCCAGAATTCTCAACAAAAATTGCTCTAAAAAATCCCCAATCGAAACCTACTTGACCAATAGTCATAGTAGATTTAACATAGAGTTTTACGATTTGATCAAGTAAAACAATTATAAAAGTGATCCAAAATACTTTCTTCATCCTATAAACTACTCCTCTTAACTGAAGAAAAATTTATTTAATTATCCTGCATGTTCTTTGCCTCAATGCTTAACGTAGCATGCGGTACAAGCAATAATCTTTTTTTGTTAATTAATTTACCTGTAACACGACAAACACCATATGTTTTATTTTCAATACGGATAAGTGCATTTTCCAATGCTTTGATGAATTTTTCGGTACGTGAAGCTTTTTGAGCATTCATTTCTCTAGCGAAAGTTTCTGCTCCATCTTCCATCATATTGAATGTTCTTCCTGTATCATCTGTTCCATGATCGTCCTTATGTGACAACTCAGAATTTAATAAGTCTAAATCCTCTTTAGCCTCTGCAATTTTATTTAAAATTACTTGTTTAAATTCCTGAAGTTCAGCGTCTGTATATCTTGTTTTTTCGCTCATGACTAATTCATTTTTTCAACAGCGACAAAGATAGAAATATCTTTATCAAAATCGATTTTTGTACTACTTTTTTCGTCTAATTCCTCAACAAAATCAATGCCATTTGCTAATGTTTCGTTACAGATGTACTGTTTATTGTTAGCTATAGCTTCTGACAATTTATTTGCTCCCTTTAATTTAATATTAATTCTATCAGTAACCTCAAAATCGCTATCCTTTCTCAAATTTTGAATTCGATTTACTAATTCTCTAGAAATTCCCTCGTTCTTTAAGTCTTCCGTAATCGTAACATCCAAGGCAACTGTTAATTCTCCTTGAGTTGTAATTAACCAACCAGGAATATCATCTGTAGAAATTTCGAAATCGCTTAGTTCTAATGAAATATTTTCTCCATTAACTTCTCCATTCCAACCTTTTTCTGCTTCAATTTTAGCTATTTCATCTGATCCCCAACTATTAACCATAGCTGCTATAGCTTTCATATGTTTACCATATTTTGGTCCGATAGTTTTAAAGTTTGGTTTGATTTTTTTAACTAAAACACCCGATGTATCCTTAAGAATTTCTAACTCTTTAACATTTACCTCTGAAAGAATCAATTCTTTAACATCTAACAGTTGTTCTTCAAACTTCTCATTTAAAACTGGTACCATGATTTTTTGTAGAGGCTGACGAACTTTTAATTTATTCGTTTGTCTTAAACTAAGCACCATTGATGTAATTTGCTGAGCTATATCTACTTTCTCTTCAAGATTACTATTGATTAAGTCTTTATCAGCTGTTGGAAATATCGATAAATGTACTGACTCTACATCGTGTTGATTTGTAACGTTATTCAAATCACTAAATAGCTGCTCTGTGAAAAACGGAGCGATTGGTGATGCTAATTGTGCTACAGTTTTTAAACACGTGTAAAGTGTTTGATAAGCTGATATTTTATCTTCTGCATAATCACCTTTCCAAAAACGTCTTCTACATAAACGTACATACCAATTACTGAGTTGATCGATAGTAAAGTCTTGAATTAATCGTCCTGCTTTGGTTGGCTCATAACTTTCATAAGCATCTTTAACATTACTAATTAATGTATTTAATTTAGATAATACCCATTGATCAATTTCTGGTCTATTTTTTAGTGCTATATCTTTCTCTTCATAAGTGAACTCATCTATATTGGCATATAAAGCAAAAAATGAATAAGTATTATAAAGCGTTCCAAAGAATTTTCGTTGCGTTTCTACTATTCCTTCAATATCAAACTTTAAGTTATCCCAAGGTTGTGCATTAGTGATCATATACCAACGAGTAGCGTCTGGACCATACTTAGCTAGCGTTTCGAAAGGATCAACTCCATTTCCTAATCGCTTGGACATTTTTTGACCATTTTTATCTAAAACTAATCCGTTAGAAATAACATTTTTATACGCTACACGATCAAAACACATGGTTGCAATAGCATGTAATGTAAAAAACCAACCTCTTGTTTGATCAACACCTTCAGCTATAAAATCTGCCTGTCCACTATAACCTTCAACCAATTCCTTATTTTCAAAAGGGTAATGCCATTGTGCGTAAGGCATTGATCCTGAATCAAACCAAACATCAATAAGGTCAGCTTCTCTTTTCATTGGTTTACCAGACGGTGATACCAAAGTAATTTTATCAACCACATGTTTATGTAAATCGAATGTATTATAATTTGATTCACTCATGTTTCCAACTTCAAAATCAGCTAGTGGGTTTTTATCCATTACTCCTGCCTCTACAGCATTTTGGCAAGCAGTTTTAAGTTCCTCTACAGAAGATATACAAATTGTTTCGTCTCCCTCTTCTGTTCTCCAGATAGGAATAGGAATTCCCCAATATCTTGATCTTGATAAATTCCAATCATTAAGATTTTCTAACCAATTCCCAAAACGTCCAGTACCTGTGGATTCTGGCTTCCAATTGATGGTTTTATTCAATTCTATTAAACGATCTTTTACAGAAGTTGTTTTAATGAACCATGAGTCTAACGGGTAATATAAAACGGGTTTGTCAGTTCTCCAGCAATGTGGGTAACTGTGCTCGTATTTTTCTACTTTAAATGCTCTATTTTTTTCTTTTAAATAAATAGATAATTCTACATCTACAGACTTATCTGGTGCATTTTCTTTATAGTACTCATTTTTAACGTATTTCCCTCCAAATTGGTCTCCCATTTCTTTTACAAACCTACCTTGAAGATCAACCAATGGAACTGGATTACCTTCTTTATTTAAAATAAGCATGGGGGGTACACCTGCATCTTTGGCTACTTTTGCATCATCTGCACCAAACGTTGGAGCAATGTGTACAATACCAGTACCATCCTCAGTTGTAACAAAATCCCCTAAAATAACTCTAAAAGCCTTTTCTGGTGTTTCATACGGTAATACGAAAGGTAAAAGTTGTTCGTAATTGATCCCTTCTAAATCAGAACCTTTACATTCACCTATTACTTCGTATGGTATTTTTTTATCTCCTAGCTTATAATCATCAAAAGATAATGTTGCATTTTCAGCTTTGAAATGCTTAACTAATAAGTTTTTAGCTAATAAAACTGTAATAGGGTCTCCTGTGTACTGATTAAATGATTTTACAATTACATACTCTATATTTTTACCTACAGCTAATGCTGTATTCGATGGTAATGTCCAAGGAGTAGTGGTCCATGCTAAAAAGAACATTTCTCCATGACTATCTTGAGTATTAATTAACTGATTGATTTTTTCTACTCCTTCAGTCTTCAATTTAAATTGACCTACAACTGTTGTGTCTTTTACATTTTTATAGCAACCTGGCAAATTCAATTCGTGAGAACTAAGACCAGTACCTGCTGCTGGTGAATAAGGTTGAATAGTATATCCTTTGTAAAGTAAATCTTTCTTAAAAATATCACCTAATAACCACCATACACTTTCAATATATTTATTTTCATAGGTTACGTATGGATCTTCCATATCAACCCAGTATCCCATTTTTTCTGTAAGATCATTCCAAACATCTGTGTATTTCATTACAGATTCTTTACATGCTTGGTTGTATTCTTCAATAGATATTTTAGTACCAATATCTTCTTTTGTAATATTTAAGGCCTTCTCAACACCTAACTCGACAGGTAAACCGTGTGTATCCCATCCAGCTTTTCTTTTTACTTGGTATCCTTGCAATGTTTTATACCTACAAAATATATCTTTAATGGTTCTACCCATCACATGATGAATACCCGGTAAACCATTAGCTGATGGAGGACCTTCAAAGAAAACAAAGGGCTTGTTTTCATCTCTAGAAGTAACACTTTTTTCAAAGATGTTTTCTTGCTCCCATTTTTCTAATACTTGAGTTGCAACATTGGGTAAATCTAATCCTTTATAGGTATTGTAAGCTTTTCTCATTGGTACTTTTTAGGTACGGCAAAGATACTATTTTAATGCTTAAATTAAATAGTCAGTTGTTAACTTACAATTAACGTTATTACTTTAAGTGATTTTTTAAAAAGTAGGGCAATCAAATGAGGTAGAACTAAATTTTCTTCTTGTTCCTGATTTACCTCTGGTGTTCTTATTTCTGAATGTAATCATCAGCTCATGTGAGCCAAAATTATAATCTGCTAAGACAGATGTACTGTAATCATAAGAATAACTTATTCCGAATCTAGCAGTTGAAAAACCAACCATTCCAACTACAGACTCTAAGTAACGGTAAGAAGCACCTATCCATAACCTCCTATTATAAATTCCTCTTAAGTTTATATCGAATTGAAAAGGAGCATTAATCATATACCTAAACACTGCTGATGGTTCTATGGTATACATCAAATCATTTTCATCTAGAGGAATTAAATAACTTCCACTTAAGTAAAATGTTCGCTCTAAATTGTTCGTAACAGGAGTAACAATGTTACTTAAATCTACATTCGTTTGAATCAAGTTAAAACCCGAAAGTCCTACTTGATAACGATCACCAAACCATTTAACTCCAAAACCTAAATCAGGAATTAATCTGTTTGACGTGTACTTTTCTACTGTTACATCTCCATCTTCTTCTGTAATTAACAACTCTCTATTAATCATGTATTGGCTTAAAGAACCTGCAATAGCAAATGAGATTCTACTAAATCTTGAAGCATCTATTTGTGTCGAAACTGCACCTAACAACCCTGACCTTCTACTTGGACCCGCTACATCATTAAATATCATTCCCCCAACTCCTAAATTTTCACTTATTGAAGTATGATAAGAAATATGTTGGGAAACTGGAGCTTCCCTTATCCCCATCCACTGTCTTCTAAATCCTAAAACTAAAGGAGCATACGTTTTTGTTCCTGCCACAGCTGGGTTTAAAACAAAGCTATTAATCATGTATTGACTATGAAGCACTATCTGTTGGCTTTTTGCAATAACTGGTACTCCAAAAACAAATAAGATCAATATGTAAATAACCTTTTTCATACTTATTACCTTAATAAAGTAATGGTTCCATTTTGTTCTTTTTCTCCATCGTTTAACTTGAGTACATAATAATATACTCCTGCTGGTAACTCTGCTCCATCATTTGACTTACCGTCCCAATGAACCTCTCGAGATGTTGTTATAAACACCTTTGCTCCCCATTTCGATAATACAATTAACTCTGCATTATCATACTCATCAAAATATAAATTCCAAGTATCGTTTTTTCCATCTCCATTTGGAGTAAATGTATTAGGAATCTCAATACATAACGATTCACTTGTTACCACAATCTCATTTGATGTCGCATAACATTCTTGGCCATCTTCGATTAAAACTGAATATGTACCCTCCTCTGCAAAAGTAATTTTTGGATCATATGATCCATCAGACCATAGGTAATTTATAAACCCTTGAGCATTTGTTACTACTGGGTTTAATGTAACACCTCCTTGTGAACAAGGAAATTCATCTACTTTAATTTCGACCTCTAAATCTGTTTCTTTTACAACAATTGATTTATCTACAGACGCTGTACACCCATTTTGAGGTGAGGTATACGTATAAGTTATAATATGTGCCCCTACACCCACATCTACTGGAGAAAAAACATCAGTATTCACTCCATTTACAGCATAAAATCCCCCATCAGGTTCTCCACCTTGTAAAGCAAATGGTGGTCCAATACCACATATAGTATCAAACGGATTACAATGAACAATCACTTCATCTACGCTAATAAAAATACTTGCACAAGAAGTAGCTCCACAAGTACCTCCTTCTGCTCTAACAAAATAGGTAGCAGAATTATCTGGACTTACTGTCACTGAACTTCCCGTTCCTACAGAGGTTCCCCCACAGCTATTTTCATACCAAACCCAATCAGACCCTGCAACTAAGCTACCTCCCTGAACAGTTAATGTTGTTTGTTCTCCTACACAAAAACCATTATTTGAGGCGGTTACCCCCGTGGGGGCGATATCTCCTACTTGAACAGTTACAGTTACACTTGCACAGTTTGTTTCTCCACAAGTACCAACTGCCCTCACATAATATGTTTCAGTAGCATTAGGTGAAACAGTTATTTGATCGCCTGCCCCAACTGGTAATGCCCCACAGGCACTTGTATACCAAACCCAAGAATATCCTGCAGGTAATGTAGGTCCATTCACTGATAATGTTGTTGATTCTCCAGGGCATATATTATTTGCTGAAAAAGAAGCTCCTGTTGGATCAGGAACACCCGCCCCTATTGTAATAGTAATATTTGCACATGCAGAATTGCCACAAGTTCCTTCCCCTCTAACATAATAAGTAGTTGTAGCACTTGGTGATACACTTATTGAATTACCAGAACCTATCGGACCTGTACCACAAGATCCTGAATACCAGTACCAAGCAGCCCCTGTTCCTAACATTCCGCCAGAAACCGATAAAACGGTAGATTGCCCTTGGCATAATGCTGTGCTAGTGGCAACAATTGCATCTGGAGTAATAGAATTTTCACTTGTATTTACAGTAACACTTGCACAATTTGTAGCTCCGCAAGTCCCTTCACCTCTAACAAAATATTCTGTTGGACCAGTTGGACTAACATTAATCGTGTTTCCTGTACCAATGGCTGTTCCAGCTCCACAACCTGTTTCATACCATGTCCAATTATCACCAGGAACTAATGCCCCTCCTACAACTGTTAGATCGGTTGAGCCTCCAGGGCAAACGTTAGGATTAGAAACAGTAATAGAAGTTGGCAGCACTGACGTTGGAGAAACAATAACTGTTGTATTAACACATCCCGTTGTAAAACAATCTCCTTCCGCTCTAGCATAATATGTTGTAGTTGTAGTTGGAATCACGTTTAGGGTATTTCCACTTCCAAGATAAATTCCTCCACAAGAACTTGTATACCATTCCCAAGTAGCACCCGTACCAAGTGTTCCTCCATTTACTGTTAAAGTAATTGGTGTATTCGGGCAGATATTATTTGCTGATG
>CATLPG010000080.1 GCA_950054195.1 uncultured Saccharospirillaceae bacterium | reverse complement strand
AGAGATGTATCTTTATGGAATAGAGTAAGAAGTGCAGGCGAAGTGTATTACGATTACAAAACAGGACACCCAGCAGGAAATGAAAGTGGATTAGTCGCCTACTTCCCATTAAACGAAGGAAGTGGAACAACAGCTACAGATTTATCACCAACAGGAATAAATGGTAGTATAACAGGAGCTACTTGGCAAAGTGAAACCATCATCGACACCAACTTAATTGGGCTGGATTCTATTAGAGTGCCAAATAGGGCGAGTCAGGATTTCGGAGAAAGACTTTATTTTTCAAGAATTGGAAGGCTGCCTACTATTGACCCATTAGTAGCTAAATATCCATACTATAGCCCTTATTCATTTGCAGGGAACATGGGAGTGAATGCTGTTGATGCAAATGGGTTAGAACCAATTGTCGTTAATGGAAAAATACGCGGTTATCGAGTAGAAGCTGGACAAGGACCTTCGCAAATAGCTGCTGACCTTAATGACCCATCAACTCAAAAGAAATATGGGTATACTTTGCAAAAAACTGTTGATTATAAAGATGTAGTTAGTCAAAATAAAGAAACATTTGAAAAAAAGGGTAATTTCGAGTCTAAAGATTGGATAAATAATCCTAATGATGCTGGTTATACTAGATTAAATATAAATCAAGGAGAGACACTGATTTTTAGACAACAAGAGAATACCAAAAAACGTGAATTTAAAGCACCTGAGAGAAAATTACTTGAAACCTCATTTGCTAGAGGGGGCAGGGAGCCAATGGGTGATTTTCAGTTATGGGGACAAATATTCGGGTCACTTTTTGGAGGGCTTGATTCTTATCTCAAAGAAAGAGAGAACTTAAACATACCTTCAGTAGAAACAAATGAGCCAGTTACAAATACTGAGGTTGGTAATGACAATCCTTTTTGGGGTAATATGAATGCTGAAATAAGCACTAATGATGGCCCTCCTACTGGAGGTTGGGATAATTTCCCTGAAAGCACGCCTGATAAACCGACATATCCTAGATATTTTAAATCAAAGGATTCTAAATGGGGAGTTACTTTAAGAGAAATGACCATTAAATACAGTGATGATAGTTCTATCAATTATCGAGAGTTTGTAAATAATGAAACAGGCAATATTCAAAGGGACACTGTGATTAAAGGTAAAAATACTGATACAGTAAAAGGAAACGTTGTATTACATTTAAATAGATAGTATGAATAAAAATTTATATTTAATATTAATTGTTGCTTTCATTTTTTATGGATGCTTTTCGGACGATACATCAAAAGCCAAAGTTGATTTAGAGTTAATAGATGCAAAAGTTAACTCGTACGAATATTCTACCGCTTTTCTTAAGTTTTATTACAGTGATAAAGGTTTTTCAGATTCTGCAGAAGCATATAGGATGATAAATCAAATGATAAATACTTTTGAAGCTAATTTTATAGCCTTTGTAGATTCTGGTTCAACAAAAGCAGACTTTGACGATATGAATCTATTTTTAGAAAATAACTGCAGTAAGTGTGTTGATTTAATTGGAGAGTTCAAATTTAATTTTTCACTAGAAAAAAATTATTTATTTAAGTTGAAATATGTTGAATGTATAATTGAAAAATCGGGATGGTATACTACCAAATTAAACGAGTTATACGAAAGAAAAATGGATAAATACTTTAAACGGTTACACTCAAAATAGTATCCCTCTAGCGCTCGTCTTAATGTCCCTTGAGATAGCTGATTATTGTTTGCTTTTTAATGTAAACGAGGGCTGATAGTAGTTAGATCACTTGTAAATCAGTATATTACAAGCATTTAAAACATAAAACCAAATCAAACACCTCCTCCACATATCGTTATTTTTAACCACCATTACGTACTCCCAAAAAGTAAAAGTAACAGGAGGTGAAATTAATGTAGGAGGGGAGTATGGGGTATTGCCGTTTATTATAAACAGTACACCACCCGATTACAATATGGTAACAGATGGTAGGTTGGGTATAAGTGTACTTAACTTACCTTTTAATGCGAGTTACCGATATTCAACTAAAGGAGCAATAAGCGGTATCAACAACCATTTTACTATTGATTTTGATGCTCAGCAGTTCAAACAAGACCAACTCAATAGAGTAGAGGAATATAAACAAAAAGGCAAACAAGCAGTAGAGGATTTACAAAACAAACTCCAGGGCTATCAAGTATAGAGAAATACAAAGAGTCAGATTTTGAAGTGAAGAAGCAGTTGTTAAATAAGTTTCATCCGATTAAGTGATAACTTAATATGTGAATTTTCATGTTTATTACAAGGAAATATCAAGGGTTTACTACTTCTTTTTTAATTTTTTAGCTAGCTTTTTAGGATCTTGACTTGTATTGAATACTAGATAAACCACAATATCATCTCCCTCAAGTTCATACATAATAATAAAAGGAAAAATACTTAACGGAATTTTACGAAATGGATTGTATTTACTGGTGTATCCTCTAGGTGCTTTTTGAATATCCTTTAAGGTGTTTTCAAGGTCAGTGATAAAGTAATAGCCAAGATTTTCAGATTGATTTTCGTAATAATCGTAGGCATCTTTAATATCTGCCTTAGCTTCTTCTTTAAGTAGGATATTGTATTGATTCACTACTGCTTAAGAATATCGTTTTTAACTTCTTCCCAAGATAATGACTTACTAGAACCATTTAAATGATTGGCTCTCCTTTGATCTAGCAAAATCTTTATTTCATCAGTTAGTTCTATATCTTCTGTGTCTGCTGATTCAACAGAAACAAAATCCAATGATTTAATGAAGTTTAAAAATGATGCTGCTTTAGCATCTTTTATGTCTAGTGTGATTTTCATACTATAAATATACGAGTAATTGTTATAAAATGTTGCTTTACAATTATACATAGTTCAAAGGTAAGTACTGGAGTTTTTTGATATGAGCTTGTGAATATATAGTAGGGAATGGAATATGGTAATATGCCCCTGATGACCTTATGGATATTTGCGGTAAAGTATAGGATTTGAACGTAAAACACTGATATAAAGTATAAATGAGGTGTAAGAAAAATAATTAATATAAATCTTGACTTCGATAGCTTGTGTAGGACTTACAGGCAACGTTCTTTAAGATTTTTGAAAAAGATAAAGCACTATTATACAGGGGGGGAATGGCTGCGGTTTAGACTTCCAGATCAAGAACATGACGAAGAAGTATTAGACTATGTGTATGAGTACACCGGGGCTAAAATGAATCAAACATCTAAGGATATAGCAGATCATATTGATGTTGGAGCATACCAATTAGTAAAAACAATTTACGGGGATGCGAGTACTATTTTTTTAATTATTGTATCTTGTGCTACCCTAGTGTTTTAATATAATTTTTGATAGAAGAGTATTTAGGAAATACCATTGAATATTTAAACTAAACCAAATGTTTAAGAAGTTTTTATTTGTTTTAGTATGTCTTTTATTTACGGTTTGTAAATTATACGCTTCAAACTATACGTCTTATTTATTTATAGACTCTAGCTCTTCGCTGCAATTTGATGAAGTGCTAAATAAAAATTTTAAGGCGTTAGACAGAGGTTATGTGTTCAATAGTTTTACAACATCTACATATTGGGTTAAATTAAAGGCTAATGGTACTTTTGCTAATAATAGATCGTTAGTCTTAAGTAATAGTTACAACCATTATGAGTCGATTTATTTAGTATATCAAAACGACTCTATAAAAACCTACACTATTGGGAGCAATCAAGTTTTCCAATCCCCAACGTACGTTCCTAGTTTCGATCTTAACGAGGTTAAAACTGTTATCATATCTATAAAAAGCAACACTTTTCTCTATGAATCCTTTCAGGTATCTGATTCAGCAAAAACGATTAGATATATTTCATATTTTTTAATATTTCAAATATTAATTATTAGCTATTTAATAATTTCTTTTATCTATCTGCTGATATTATATGTTAAGTCTAGATCTAAACTTCTAGGAAATTATATACTATACCTACTCTCAGTAATTTTATTATTTTTCTTTATTTCTAATCTAGGACGATTTATATTTTGGGAGAAACTTCCTTTTAGTATGTCATATATTGAGGGGTACATCATATTTTTTATGATTTGGACCTATTTATTATTTGCCATAAAATTCACTAAAATTAAAGAGCATCACAAGTTTATATACTTGATTGTAAAAGCTTTTTTAATTGTTTTAAGCATCCATGTATTTGTTATTACATTTTTCTTGCCAACAAGTGAATTTAACTTGTTAGGTAATATTTATGCATTTATATCATTAGTTATTCTATTAGTTGTAGCAGTTGTTTCTTACAATCACTATGATAAATACTCTAAAGTTTATTTAATAGGAGTTTTGGCTTTAATTTTTGGTATGTCTGTACGAGTTCTTATGGATAGTGGATTTATCTCATACTCGTTAATAACGGACTCTTTCGTTTATATTGGGCAATTAATTGAGATCATCTTATTTACATTTATTGTTATAAAGAAAATAGAAGAGGAAGCCAAACTTAAAAAGGAGACAATCCAAAAAATAAAAACAGGAGAAACCAAAATCAAAGAATTAAAAACTGAAGTTGAAAAAATCAAAGAATTAAGTAAACAAGCTCAAAGAGATAATAAAATAGTTGATTTTGAAACAATTAATTCAAAACTAATAGATCCCTTGACTAACAGAGAGATTGAGGTTTTAAAAGAGTTAATAAACAAGGGGACTCAACAAGAAATAGCAGACAGACTCTTTATTTCAAAAAACACGCTTAAAACGCACATCAGTAATTTGTATGTAAAGTTTGATGTAAAAAACAGAATTGAGTTAATCGACAAGATTGGAAAACTTTAGTGTAGATAATAGATAGTGAAAGGAAGTCCCAGACGAGAACATGTCAATAACAGCTTAAACTCTTAAGGAAGAACATTTACATGCCTATGCAAGACATGCCTAGAAGTAAAGTATAAGTGCTTTTGATTGATGAAAAGGAGGAAATAGTGCTTTAAAAATTAATATAGAAGCCGAATTATATTAAACACTCTTCAGCAATTCTAAAACTTCTTCTTTTTTTCTTGTCGAAACGGGAGGAGTAGAGCGATCAGACATTACAATGTAGCTACTCGTACTGCGAATATACTTTGTAATATGCGTTAGGTTAATAATGTGTGATTTATGAATTTTTATAAATTGGTTTGCTAGTAAAATTTCTTCAAATTCTTTTAATGGTTTCGAAACAGTTAATCTCACATTATTTATAACATGAATGTTGCAATATGATCGGTCAGCTTCGCACCGAATAATATCATCAAAAGGAACAAATTGTAGCCCATCGCTAGTAGGGATGGCAAGCTTATTTATTTTAGATGTATTGACCGTTTCATTTAGTTCATGATTAATTTTTTCAACAACTTCTTTAGTTTGTTGTTGTTGATTTAAACCTGAAATTTTCTCTCTTTTCTCTATTCGCATTTTAATAATAGAAAGTAGCTCGTTATGATTGAAAGGTTTGGTAACATAGTCGTCTGCCCCTAAGTTCATACCATAACGAATGTCTTTTTGATCAACTTTTGCAGTTAAAAAGATAAAAGAAGGCAGTATTTCATCTTGCATTCGCTGATTTAAAGCTCCCAGTAATTCGTACCCATTGATTACAGGCATATTTACATCACAAACAACCAGGTCTGGTGACTCATCCATGATTATTTGAAACCCTTCTTTACCGTTTGAGGCGGTTAATACATCATATCCTGATATTTGTAGAATATCAAGTAATGATTCTCTAATTCCGCTATCATCTTCAACTACTAAAATCTTTTTCATGGCTAATCGGTTTGAAATTCAATATTAAATGAGGATCCTTTATTTAGCTTACTGTCCACAGAAAGTAGCCCGTTATTGATCTCTACGTATTCTTTCATGATGGTTGTACCAAGACCATTACCAGGAATATCCAAAACATTAGAAGCCCTAAAAAAGGGGGTAAATAAATTTTTTAAATCCTCATCTGGAATACCTAGTCCATGGTCTTTTACTGCAATAGTTGTTTTCTGCTCACTAAAATCAAGTGTTACTTCAGGAGCAGGTTTTCCAATTGAATATTTAAAAGCATTAGATATTATGTTAGATAATGCTTCTTCAAAAAGCTGTTTGTCTAAATGAATTAGTCTAACGTTTCCATTTATTTTGAGACTTGCTTTTCTTCCGTCTTTTTGAATTTGATTGTATTGCGCAACAACTTTTTTACAGATACTCGTAACGTCAATGTTTTCAAATTCGGGTACTACGCCTCCTGATGATATTTTTCCTAGTGTTAATACTTCATTAACAATACCAACCATTCGGTTAATTTCATTTTTTATTCGATTGGTGTATTTATTAAAATTTACAGGATTGCCTTGTTTCGTTTTTTCAATCAAAATTTCTATCAAGCTGATGTTTGATAAAATAACCGTAAGAGGTGTTCTAAACTGATGCGAAGCAGTTGAAACAAACCTAGATTTTAATTCATTTAGTTCTTTTTCTTTGGAAAGTGATTGTTCTAATTTATGCTTGATTCTTTCTAATTCAAATGTCCGTTCACGAACACGTTGTGCCAAACGGATAGTAAATTCTTCTTTAACTTGCTCAGCTTCTTTTGTTTCTGTTATATCAACATTAACACCATAAATTTTTATAGGAAAACCTTTTTCATCCTCAATTATTTCAACTCTACAGAGGGTGTGAAAAGTAAACTCTTTATTTCGAATTAATTTTATTTCAAATTCGTTTGAGAGTTTTTTATCATTTTGAGGTGAGAGGTAACTAATAAGTGTATCAATATCAGCGGGATCAATATATTCTTTGAAATGTTCAACTTGATAAATCTCAGTATCATCATTGATAGCCAATAGTTTTTTCATTCCATCAGAAAGTTTAATGGTTTGATTTGTTAAATCTAACTCCCAACTTCCAGTATCAGCCATTTCCTCTGCTTTGTTTAGTCTATTTTGAATAAGCGTAAGCTCCTTGTTTTTAACTTGTAATTCGTGCTGTACGCGATGTCTTTGTATGGCATAATAAATGGCCTTACTCAATAAAATGGGGTTATATTCGCCTTTTACAAAAAAATCTTGGGCACCGTATTTAAGTGCTTTTATCGCAATAGAATGATCGTTTTGCCCAGTTAAAACGATCACTGGGATAGCTCTGTTTATCGCTTGATTAAGCTTTTTGATCAGACTTAGTCCTTTACCATCAGGCAATGATAAATCTAAAAAGATTAAATCAAACGAATACTTTTGGATAAGTTCGAGTGCTTTTGAGAGTGTTTCAGATGTTTTAAATGTTTTAACCTGAATGGTATCAGTAATAATTTCCTCTAAGATTATTTTATCATCAAAATTATCTTCAATATATAATATGTTTAGGCCATCAGCAGACATTCTTTTGCTAAGTAATAATAAGGGGTTATCAATATTTTTTAATGCTAATGACAAGATAATTTTATTGTATATGAAGTTGTTTTATGTTTTTTCCAGCGCTACATTTCACTATATTAACGTAGACTTTTGCTGTTAAGTAGTTTATTTTTTGGCAGCTTTGCTGTTCTTAGCCAATGCTCTTCTATAAGTTTTAAAACTTCTTTGAAAGCATTGTAATCACTCGGTTTTGTAATGTAACAATTGGCATGATTTTCATAGCTTTTTTCAATATCATTTTCATTTTGAGAATTTGATAATACAATTACTGGAAGTGTTTTAAGAGAAGCATTATTCTTTATCTGCTCAAGTACCTCATGACCATTCATCTGAGGCATATTTAAATCCAATAAAAGTAAATCCGGACGTTGCTTATCTTCATAAGGAACATTCTGTTTAAGGTATTTCATTGTTTCAATACCATTTTTTACATAGTTGAGCGTAACATTTTTAATATAAGCATCTTCTAGTGCTTCCTCTATTAAGATAATTTCATCTTCATTATCTTCAGCTAGCAAAATTTCAATATTCTTGTTCATAATCAATTAGTTTAAGGGTAAAATAATTTTGAATGTTGAGCCGTTATTAAGTTGAGATTCTACTTCAATAGTGCCTTTATGTCTTTCAATTATTTTTTTAGTTATAGCAAGTCCTAATCCAGTTCCTTTATATTCCTCTTTGGTATGTAACCGTTGAAAAATTTCAAATATTCTGCCATGAAATTCTGGGTCTATACCAATTCCATTATCAGTAAATGAAATTTCTACATGGTTTTGATCAATTTCTCTAGATGTGATTTTTATTATAGGATAAGTATCCTTTTTTTGGTATTTAATAGCATTATTTATGAGGTTCATAAAAACTTGCAGCATTTGTGTGGGGTCACAAGAAATTTTAGGCAGCCGTTCTACTTCTATAGTAGCTTCATGCTCATTAATTAAAATTTCTAAATCCTCTAGCGCTGCTTGAACTATTACATTTAGATCAGCTTTAATAAACTTTATGGCTTTGGTATTTACCCGAGAATAATTTAACAAGTCATTAATTAAATTTTTCATTCGATTACTAGCAGAAACAATTCTTCCCATAAGTTGCTGACCTCTGTCCTCCAGATTGGTTGAGTATTTGCTTTCAATTATTTGTAAGTAACTTGCAATCACTCGTAGGGGCTCTTGCAAATCGTGGGAAGCAACATAAGCAAAATTTTCTAATTCTTGGTTTGTTTTCTGTAGGTCTAATTTCGCCTCTATTTCATTAGTGATATCGATGTTAATACCAATCATATGAGAGGGAGTGTTAGTATTATCATAAATAAAATCCCCTTTGGATAAAAAGAATTTTAATTTGCCTTCATGATTGGTTGTTTTGTAAATAATTTCTAGATTGTTTTTGAATTTAATAGCATCATTAAATGCCTTAATAACAGTTTCTCTATCTTCGTGATAAATAGAAGCTTTTAGTAATTCAAAGGGATCGTCATTAGAAGTATTATTCGTTTGAAAGAGTTCATACATGGAGTTGTCCCAGATGTAAGTTTTATTTTTTATATTATACTCCCATACTCCTAACTTGCCTGCTTTTATAGCTAAGTCAAAACGTTCTTTATTTTGTTTTAATTCTGTTTCGGCAGTTATCCTATCTGTAATATCTTTTAAGAAACCATCAATGTAGATCGGTTCATTTTTTTCGTTTTTAATTACAACTCCACGTTCATGAACCCATTTTATATTATCGTTTATATCAATAAATCGGTATTGAATGTCATAATGACTTTTTTTGTTTAAACTTCTGGTGATTTCGGTTTCTATAAATGCTAAATCATCTGGATGAATAATACTGGAAAATGTTCTTTTATGGTTGTTAATAAAGTCAGAAGATGGGTAACCAACGATATCTTTTATGTGATCAGAAATAAACAACATGGTGTATGCTTCATCAAACTTGCATCTAAAAACGACTCCTGGTAAATTAGAAACGAGTGTTCTATACTTTTCCTCTTGTATAATTAATTCCGTTTCTTTTTTCTTAATGTGAGAGATGTCTTGAACGATCGACCAAATAAGTTCTTCACCATTTTCATCCTTAACTCGAACACCATGAAGTAAAACATCATAGCGATATCCCCTTTTATGAATGTATTGTTTTTCATAGGGGCCATATTTTCCAGTAGTTTCTAGTTGATGGATTTGTACCTGTTCATCAATTTCATATTCTTCGGGAGTAATATCCCAATAGGAAAGTTTATTTAGTTCATCAATTGTATAGCCTGTAAATCGAGAAAACTCATCGTTTATTTCCAAAAATTTTCCATCCATATTGTTTATGGCTATTCCAACTGGAGCATTTGACACGAAAAGACCTAAAGAAGTTTCGAGTGTACTCATTTTATTTTGAAGGCTATTTACAAGTTGGTTTTTAGTGGTTCGGTTAATATGAACTAAAATTCCTAGAACAATTAAAAATATTATAATTATAAGTGCAGCAAGTACAACTGATTGTTTGTACTTATTATAATAGTGCATAGCTTCTTTCTTATTTATTTCCGAAACTAAACCGATATTTAACTGCTTGTTCCATAACCAGGCACCGTAAACTACATTTCCAAAGTAATCCTCATAACCTTCTAAATTAACTCCACTATCTCCTGTAATTGCTAAAGAAGAGGCTAATGTCGTACTTTTTACAGAATCAGGATTAAAATTTTCTCGGTTAGCATTATCTTTATTAAGACTGCTTAATCGAGTGCCTGTAATGATTGCTCCTTGATTATCAAAAGCATACGTTTGACTGGTTTTTCCATACCAACTTAGCTCTGTGTAGGACGATAAGGATCGGTCAGGGTCTAACCTAAAAGAAAAAACAGCTATTACTTGTCCATTTTCATCCTTAATGGGAGACAAAATAAACATGGTTTGTGTATTGTCTTTTTTAAGTTTTACATCAGAGAGGAGTGGGGTAATTAAAACTGTTTCTCCTTCAAAAGCTTTTTTTACTTGAGCTTCTCTTTTATCAAAAAGGTAGTTTTTAACACCTAAATTTTGATCACGCATGGAGCTTAAAGAAATATAATATGGAGAAATGATAAATATTCCTAAGTAATTTCGTTTTTCTAAAATAGGTTGAAAATACGTTCTTATTTCTTGCTGAATGGGATCAGTAAGCAGATTTGTGTTTGCTTGTTTTAATTGAATTAAACGCTTGGTGTAGTTAATTACTGTTGGTGTAGCAGTTACATCCTCAATGTGATTTTTTTTATCCTTGTACCATGATTCTAAACCATGATTTTCTAAGTCTAGAACAGTTTTTAGTATATTTTCTATCCTTGTTTTTTCTTCTTCTTCTCTATTTTGAAGAGAGAAAAAAACATAAAATAGGACAAGAATTATTGCAGCTAGAACTACAACAATTTCTAGAAATAAGCTTGATTTTATATTTGCCTGATTACCACCCATCAAAAAACACCCA
>CATLPG010000079.1 GCA_950054195.1 uncultured Saccharospirillaceae bacterium | reverse complement strand
CGCAGCTCCACTCGTTACGATCAAATTGCCTCCAACATTAGAAGCTGCAAGATCTAAATTCAAAGTTCCATTATCAAACGTCGCATTACCCGAACCATCGGTAGTTAATGCAACCGTTCCCGTGACCGCAGTCTGATCAA
Source organism: uncultured Saccharospirillaceae bacterium (assembly GCA_950054195.1). Classification (GTDB taxonomy): domain Bacteria; phylum Bacteroidota; class Bacteroidia; order Flavobacteriales_D; family CAJJDF01; genus CATLPG01. Next base: position 11,350 of record CATLPG010000079.1, on the reverse strand, counting down.
GAGTAATCACGCCATTATTTGCATCTGTAATCGCATTAGGTGGCCATGTTGTCCCACCTTTAGTAACATTCAAATCATTGCCACCTGGGTTAGTAATTGTATTATGTAATAAACCTAAATTATGTCCTATCTCGTGTAAACAGATTTTCTTTAGTCTTTCAATAAGCAATGTTTTGGTTTTACTTTTTCTTAACCTATAAGTAGAAACTATACAGGAGCTTCCAGGGCTGTAACCTAAACCAAATATACCCCAATCGGTATACCTGCTTGTTGGTTCTTTAATAGTGCCATCTTGATTACGTTTTGTACTAGAAATATCTTTGTTGGTTAACCCTAAAACATAATCAATGGAATCTGGTTTTTGAATTCGTTGGAATTTAATTAATGAATCTGCTCGGTACCTAGGCGTTTTAATTGCAATGTAAGCAGCACTGGGTAATTTTTTAGAGGGTAATGTAATTACGTCAAATTGATAATAGTCTTTTACTACTTTTGATATTGTATCTATTAATGCAGCATCAAAGGATTCGTAAGGTTGGAAGGCTAGGGTAGTGGTCTTATTTGTTTGATTGCAGGAGAGAAGTAATAGGATTAGACTGAGGACTACTAATGATATTGTGCGTATTATCATATGATTGTTTTATTTTAAAAGCTAATTTAGTAGTCTATGATTTTTCTTTCCCATTTTCCCTTTTGAAAAGAAACAACTTCTCCAATACTATTTATAGTTATTTCTTTGGTTTTGATTTTAAGACCTTTTGATGATGTCTTTTTGGTTCTAGTGGCTGTGATTATCCAATTGCAAAGACCTTTTTCATCATTAATAACTAGACGGAAGCTAAGGTAACCATGTATAAAGAACGATGACTTATTGTAAGTAATTTCTAATGCTTGCCTAAGAGAAATGAACTGCAAAGAAGGCTTGAAAGTATTCAAAGAAGTTAGACTTTGCAATTTTGAATAGTTAATTATTCTGGGATTATTGCTACTTATACCTTGACAAATTATATCTGCACTGTCTAAGTTGATTGTTCGATAAAAAAAGACTTTCACCGAGTCTTTATCATTTGTTCTATGTTTTTCCTTCTTGATTTTAGCGATTTCACCTTTCCTGTAAACAATTACGGATTTAAGTGAACCATTTGGATAGTAATGTTTCCATTTACCGTGCTTATAAAAACTCGTTATACCACAATGAAGGTTACTTTCGGGTCGTTTAAAATACTTGGTGGATAGCTTCTTAATACCTTTTTCTTTCAAATTGCCGTTTTCATAATGCTCCGAAACTTGAACCTTTTTGTTGTTGATTTTTTTAGTAACAACTTCTTGGCAAATTAATAGTTGACAAGCAAAAATGATATAGAAATAAAGGAAAGTCTTCATGTAAGTAATGAGTTATTTCTGCATGAGTTTTCTTATATTTTCAGGAATATGATCGAGGGTTTGATGTTTTTCTTGCAATTCTTCAAGCTCTTCAATTATTTATGTTTTAAAAATATTAGTTAGTTCGTGACTAAAATCTGCTAATTTGCTAGAGAAAAATAGCAAAATGCGCTCAAAATTAGCTAAGTCTTCCTCCTCAAGCAAAAATTCAAGGTAATTAGATACTAAGTCTAACTGGAGATGTGGGAGATCTTCTTTGCTAAAATCAACTTTATTAAAGATAGTAGTGTCTTTGAGTTGTTCAGCAAATACCTCAGGAGATATTTTATGCTCGTCAGGATTAATCCAGTTTATATTGGTCATTAGTATGGTTTTTGACGCAATTTTATTTGAAAAGGAGGGCAAAATTTGAAGCTACAAAACTCTATTTCATTACCACTTTCCATAAACCTTAGTCCAATTCTTCATAGTGCTATCATAATTAGTGATATAGTAAGATTCGAACTTTAAATTGGTTGGTTTGATGTGTTGAGATGATGAGTAGACATAGCCATTAAAGTCTCCATTGAATGAATTAGCAACAAATAAATAGTTTCCGTTCGAAAAAAACACTTGTTCTACGTTACATTGCTTTAGTAGCTCTTTGTCAAACTCAACTATACCTTGATTTATGAAGGATTCAGCAGAGGCTTTGTTAAGCTCTTTCTTAAGTCCAAAATCACAAGAGTAAAGATATAGGATAATTATTATTAATGTTGATTTTTTTTGCAACTCAATTTTTTTTAATGTGTGTCGATGGTGAATTTAGTAGTTTTCTATCAGAGTCATTGATTCTACTAAAGATAAGGTCAAAGAGTAGAGCAGAAGTAGCAAGGTCTGAATTTTTGGTTTTACCAGCTTTTTTTTAATATAACTCTTTCATTAAGTTTATAGTTTTTTCAGGTTTTGGTATTTGCTTAATTTTTTCTTTGTAGGGCTCTCTTTTTAGTTCAAATGTATCTGTTTTACCAAGTAAATGAAAAATATAACAATGCTCTTTAAAAGTTCTTCCTCTACGACCTGATAAAGAATGATCGAGTTTCCCGTTAATTTTAATCTCTACAGGCACACCTATTTTTAGTTCACAAAGCTTGAAATTATGTCTTTTAGGTTCCCCAATTTCAAAATAGTCATAAAATAAATGTAGTTCTACACTGTCTTTAATTTTACTTAATTGAAAAACTTCAAACCTTTGTCGAATTTCTAAAGTATTGAAGGACTGTACTTGTTTTAATGAGAACCATAACTGATTATCTGCTTTTTCTTTTAGGTTTATTAAATCTTTTTTCCATCGTTTGCTTTGAAGATTGTATGCTTCTAATTCCGAATTAGAATTAAAATCGTTTAATATTATGACGCTAGAGTTATGAAGCTGTGTACTGTAATCAGACTTTTTTAAGATAAGCTTTCCATTTTCAAAAAAAGCAGATTTAGAATTAACTTGAGCCTTCCATTTTGTATGCTCTTTTCTGCTAGAATATGATTTTGAATCTTTGTTATATATATAGTAGTTATGATAAACTTGGAGTACTAATTTAGAGTTCTCTGTTTTTATAACTTCCTTTTTCATCTTTTAATTGCAGCTAACATCAGTGTAAATGTAATTACATTTATATCTCCTTCTCAATCAAATATTGATTACGAGTAGCAGAGTTTCTGCCAATAAGCTCAGCAATAAAGCCTGTTAGGAAAAGTTGAGAACCAATAATCATAGCGGTGAGAGCAACATAAAATTCGGTGCGATCAGCGATGAGTTTAGCACTTTCATTTATAAATATTTTATAAACGGCTAACCATAAAAAAATACCAAAACCTAACATAAAGAAAATGGTTCCTATTAAACCAAAAAAGTGCATTGGTTTTTTACCGAATCGTGTAATAAATGTTATCGTAAATAAATCTAAGAAACCATTAACAAAACGGTTTAACCCAAATTTGGATACTCCGTATTTTCTTGCTTGGTGCTGTACAACTTTTTCACCAATTCGATCAAATCCAGCTCCTTTAGCAATAACAGGGATATAGCGGTGCATTTCACCAAATATTTCAATAGATTTTACCACATCTCCTTTATAAGCTTTAAGTCCGCAGTTCATATCGTGCAACTTAATACCGCTAAACCAACGGGTAACACCATTATATAGTTTGGTAGGAATCGTTTTAGATAGTGGGTCGTGACGTTCTTTTTTCCATCCAGAAACAATGTCATACCCTTCTTCGGTAATCATTTTGTATAGTTCAGGAATTTCATCTGGACTATCTTGTAAATCAGCATCCATTGTAATAACTACGCGTCCGCTAGTTGCTCCAAAACCTTCATTTAAGGCTGCTGATTTGCCATAATTTCGTCTAAACTTAATTCCTTTAATTGAAGGATACTTTTTTTGCAAGTTTTCAACGATTTCCCAAGATTTGTCCTTGCTTCCATCATCCACCATAACTACTTCGTAAGTGAAATTGTTAGCGGTACATACACGATCAATCCACTCAACTAATTCGGGAAGTGATTCTTCTTCGTTATACAAGGGAACTACAATGGAAATGTCTAATAAACTCAATGGATTGGATTTAGTAAAGATTAAAGATAACCGATCAAATTGTTATTTACAATTTACTCCTGTGTAGAAATACTACTTTCTTTCATTTCTTCGATGGCATCCTCCATCTCAGCTGAAAATTTCTCCATGGCTTCATCCATTTCTTTTCCAGCTTTTTTGAGTTTGGCAGAATCCTCTACAAGCTCTTTGATTGCCTCTAAACCATCCTTTACTTCATATTCTAGCTCATCTATGGTGCCTTTAATATCAATGTTTTTGATGCTATTGATAAATTGGCGAAGTACACTTGCTTCTTTATCAACTTTCCATTCGTCATTAATTTTTAACAATCGAATATCTTTTGTTTCAACATCATCATTGAACACACACTTGCACGTAGCTTCATTTCCAACAGTTTCACAAGAAATAACAGTTACTTGATACTTTTTTCCAAGTTCTTCTTTTATATAATCGCTTGTTTTCTCTGTAGCGTATTCTTGTGCTTTTTTAGAGTCACTAGAACTTAAGGCTTCATAAAACAGATTAACTCTCTTTTCAGGGGTATTGTTAGAACAGCTAATTAGCAATAGCGAAAAGGCAAAAATTGAAAGTAATTTCTTCATGATTAAGAATTTATGGGACAAAGTTAAAAACAAAAAAAAACACAACCCTAATGGATTGTGCTTTTTTTACTAAAAATAACTTTTTTTAGTGGGCAGCGTGATCGTGATCTTCATGATCATGACCAGCGTGGTCTCCATCAACGTGCTCTTCAATTTTTTCTGCTACAGTATCTAAAGCAGCTTCTGTAGAATCCATAGCCTCTTCAGTTTTTTCTTTAGCGTCTTCCATAGATTTTCCTAATTCATTGAAAGATTCTTGAAGAGACTCTTCAATCTTAGCTTTTTCTTCTTCAGTTGGACCTCCGCAAGAAGTTAAAAAACCTATTGCAGCGATCATAGATAATACTTTAATTTTCATGTTAATGATATAAGGTTAATAATACAAGGTGCGAATATAATTATTTTTTATGCAGAGATAAAAAGTTATTCAAATTTTAATGAGTTTTGAGCATAACTTTCCCATTTTTTTAAGATTTCAGAGAAATCCTCTGGTAATTCGGATTCATAATGGTGTCTTTCACCCGTTGTTGGATGAGTAAAACCTAATGATTTAGCATGAAGTGCTTGTCGCGGTAATATTTTAAAACAATTTTGAATGAACTGCTTATACTTAGTGAATGTTGTCCCTTTTAAGATTTTATCTCCACCGTACTCGTTATCGTTAAAAAGTGGATGTCCAATATACTTCATGTGGACTCTTATCTGGTGCGTTCTTCCGGTTTCTAGTTTACATTCAACCAAGGTAGTGTAACCAAAACGATGAAGTACTCTATAATTAGTAATTGCATGTTTACCATAGTCGCCATCAGGAAAAACGTCCATCACTTTTCTGTTTTTTAGCGATCTACCAATATGACCTTCTATTTTACCTTCATCTTCTTTTACATCGCCCCAAACAAGTGCATAGTACTTTCTGTCAGTAGTTCTGTCCATGAACTGTTGAGCTAAGTGTGATAAAGCATGCTCAGTTTTAGCAACGAGTAATAAACCAGTTGTGTTTTTATCTAATCGATGAACAATTCCTGGACGATCAGCAAAATCTGGACGGTTTGGTAGGTTTTCGAAATGATAAACTAAGGCATTTACTAATGTTCCTGTATAATTACCATAACCTGGGTGCACAACCATATTCATTGGCTTATTTACAACCAATAGTTGGTCATCTTCATAAGCAATTTCAATCGGAATATCTTCAGGGATAAGTTCAATCTCACGAACAGGGTAGGGCATTCGTATAGTGATATCATCACCTCCTTTAACTTTATAGTTAGGTTTCACAGTTTGTTTATTCACCCATATGAAACCATCTTTAGCGGCTTGTTGAAGCTTATTTCGAGTAGTATTTGGAATTCTATCCATTAAAAACTTATCAATTCTTAATGGTTCCTGACCTGGATCGGCAATTATGTGATGATGTTCAAATAACTCTTGGTCTTCTGTTTCCTCCATTCAATTAGTTCTTTATTACACGTTTTGTAATCGTGTTTCCTTGATTGTTGCTCAATTGCAAGAAATATACACCATTTTCTAGTGAGCTCAAGTTTAATTCTCTTCCTGTAAGTACATTTTGATCAATAATTCGACCATTAATATCTATTAACTGATAATTAGTTACATCAAAATCATCTTCTGTTACAATGTAAATTAAATCTTGAGTGGGGTTAGGGTAAACTGATACGTTATCTTCTGATAGTTGCTCATTAATTCCAACTAGGTTATCTTTTTCGTTTACGAAAGCAGGTCTGATCATTAGCGTTCCATCTAAGCCAGATTGTTGCCAAACGCCTGTGTAGTTGGCATAGGTACGAAGATTACTATTTCTATTTAAATCATAACCAACATTTATTATATCTGCTGTCGTTTGACTCCATCCAACAAAATATTTTCCAGCAGGAAGGGATACTTTTTCATCAAAAGAATATTCATGAAATCCATTAACCCCAATGTTATACACAGGGTTTGAAAATGAAATGTTTTCGTATATAAGATCTCCAGGTCTCCCACCTGATCCAACCTCCCAAACAGATATAATAATAGGGGTAGAGCTACGATCATTAGCAGATGGGGAGAAGTGAATGTATAAACTTTTAAGTGTATCCGGTTGAATTAAATCAAACTCACTTGCAATTTTAGGATTAACACCTCCAAGTCCAGCAACACCATAAGCAGCTTCTGCTGTACCGTCATCATAAGCATAATAATCGGTAAAAACTTGATTAAATATGAGTGTGTCATTAGATCTACATCTATCAGGAGTAGTAGTATGACGAACCTTAATTTCAAAAACAGCACATGTATCATTAACTGTAGTATCAAAAACAAAGTTATCTGCAAGCAGGTCGAAATCAGTAGTAAAGGAAGTATTTGCGTTTACTGAAGGTGTATTGGGGTTAATAACTGTTGTATCTAATGTACCTTGATAATAAATTTCCATTTCATTACCACTTACTAATTTTCCTACATTACTTAAATTCTTTTGATCAGTAGTAATTAATTCTGCTGTAAAATTATCGACATCCCATTTATAATGCCTCCATGGCATAGCCGTATAATCGCTCAATAATGTGTTTATCGGTTCAGTAAATGCTACATCATCACGATTAGTATCGCCAATAAATCTGCTTTCCTCTAAGTATACATAATCAATATGCCAGTGATCAAAACTTCCAGATAATGAAGCATAATTCTTAAATCTAAATTGAAAACCGTTGGCGAAATATTTATTTTCTTTAATTGGAATCATTACTTGCTTAAAGTTTGAGTCTAATGGTTGTCCTTCAGTATTCCAAACACTGGTCCACGTCATATCAACAGGTGACCAAAACTCTAAAACAAGTGAATCTTCTACTTCTGGTTCATTTCCTAATCCTTTTGCTTGGTAATAAAAGCTTAAATAAAGAGAATCAGCAATTCCATAAGGAAAATTTGTTTCATCGGTTCCTAAAAAAATAGGTTTAGAAGTTAAATAATCAGCTTCACCATAAGTAAAAGCAGTTGTAAAATCGTAAGGATACCCATTTTCATTTAAACCATCAAAAGTAGCTACACCAATAGTAGGTGGATTGATAGCATATGAGGTGTTTATATAGGCAAAATTATCAACCCAACGAGAATTTGTATCAGTTGCAGAAACAAAATATACTTGAGCAGAGTCTTGAACAAGATCAGGAGGAAATAAATCAAATGTTGTATCGGGATTAACTCCAGTATGCAGAGAATCAATCACCAAAATAGGTTCCCAAACGTTTTTCATCACACATTGAACGGGATAAGCCGATAAATCACAATGTGTAATAGCTGTGCTCGGTTGAGGAATACTATCAATTGTAACACTATCTACAGTTATTTTAGTTATTTCTAGTCTATAAACGGTGTCTTCCATGTAACTGATGGAGTCTGCTACAGGAACGCCTCCAATCAGTAAAGCATAATAAAGCGTGTCCGTTACATTAGAGTCAGTTGGCTGAGCATTATACTTTTTAAATAAATCTTTTGAAAAATCATCTTTAAAAGGTAGGTGAACAGTATCTATAGCGTAGATATATTGATCGTCAATGTTTCTTTCAGCACTTTGTTTAGAAAAAAGCTTACTGTTTGTTAATAAAGGTGATAACATCTCTTGACCAAAAGATAAGGAGACTATAAAGAAAGTAATGAGACTTAATAGAAATTTCATAGGAGTATTTGTTTAATTACAACTACAATTAACAATGATAGGTTCACCTTCTAATATTTGTCCGTTAGCGGTGAATATAGGATCTTGCTCAACAATTTTCGCCTTCAATGAGTCGGCAGTTGTTTTACAGCCTTCCATATTAGATGTTACGAGTTGTAAGTTTTTAACACTTAACTCTAAATTTGCCTCATTTATTGTTAAACCTACTAAGTTTGGAATAGATACGGGCTGTTTTAAATCATCTTTACCTATGTATAGCGTAATTTTAGCATTTCGAGGTACTAGATCACCTTCTTGTATTTTTTTTCCACTCAATTCTGCGTACAACACTCTTCCAGAAGGACCTAGTTTATACTCCTTGTTTATTTGAAATTTACCACTTAAACGAGGAATTACAACCATTTCAGATGCATCAATATTTGGGAAAGGTAACTTTTGAACCGACATACGAACTGCGGTTAAGTAAATTTTTCTTTCCGGCTTCACCCAAGACGGAGTAGAATCAGTATGAGCAGAAGGCTTTTGAATAAAAACAGATCCTTTAACTGCGTTAGGGTTATAAACAGAGTCTATAACTAATTGCAAATTAGATTTTTTTGCTAGTTTTTGAGCATCATTTATGGAAAGACCAGTAAAATCTGGAGTTTCAATTTTTTCTCCGTGATTTGTGTAGTATTTTAACCACCATAAAAGGGCAAAAAGAATAACTAAAGCAGTTAATCCTGCGTATACTATATTTTTAATTATTGGTTTATTTTGAAGTGCTTTCAACATGAAACAATTAAAATTTCAACAAATATAGTAAAGTAATTATGACAAGCATGGTATAAGTTAAACGATCACTATCAAAGATTCTTATATATTTGTTGCATTAAAGTTTACTTGATCTAATAAATAGTTTATTATGGAAGATTCAATATTGAAGACGGTTATACTCCCAGCATCGTTGGCACTCATTATGTTTGGAATGGGATTAGCTTTAACGTTAGCAGATTTTAAACGAATTTTACAGCAGCCTAAAGCTGTTGTTTTAGGAGCATTTAGTCAGTTAATTATTTTACCTCTTATAGCATTTGGGTTGTTAGAAATATTTGGATACACTGGTAGTTTTGCGGTAGGTTTAATTATTATTGCTGCTTGTCCAGGAGGTGCTACTTCAAACATTATTACTCATGTATCAAAAGGAGACACTGCTTTATCGGTAACTTTAACAGCAATAAGTTCGGTTGTTACAATCTTCTCGATTCCTTTTTTAGTAAACTATGCACTGTCAAAGTATACTGGTAATGCTTCAAGTATTACATTGCCATTAAAGGATACGGTTGGAGCTTTATTCATCATTACACTAATCCCCGTTGGGATAGGAATGTTGGTAAGAAAGTTGAACAGCAACTTTGCTATAAAAGCTGATAAAGTTGTTCGAGTAGCTTCAATTATAATCTTTATAGCTATTCTTGCAGCACTAATCTTAAAAAATAAACAACATTTAGCAGACTACTTTAGTAGGGCAGGGATTATTTCACTTGTATTAAATGTTGTGACTATGGGATTGGGTTACTTGTTAGCTTCTCTTCTTAAATTATCAAGAAAACAAGCCATAACAATATCCATTGAAGCAGGTATTCAAAACGGTACATTAGCTTTAGTTGTTGTTGCTTTAATAACAAATGCTCCAGCCGATACTGTTATTATTCCAGCTATCTATAGTTTGGTGATGTTCTTTACAGGAGGATTTATGATGGCTTATTTTGGAAGAAAATCATCAAAATAATTAGCTAGTGAATTTTACTTGGATTGATTGGACAATTGTAGGTGTTTTTTTATCGATAAGTCTTTTTATAGGTGTCTATTTTAAGAATAAAGCAAGTGGCAGTTTAACAGATTTCTTTCTTGCTGGTAGAAACTTACCGTGGTATATTGCGGGTATCTCTATGGTAGCTACAACTTTCGCAGCCGATACACCGCTTTGGGTAGCTGAGGTGATACATAAACATGGAATTTCAGGGAATTGGTTATGGTGGAATATGTTGATAGGAGGTATCTTTACTACATTTTTCTTTGCTAAATTATGGAGAAGGGCAGATGTCCTCACCGAGCTTGAGTTTTTGGAAATTAGATACTCTGGTAGCATTGTTAAATATTTTAGAGGCTTTAAAGCTGTCTATTTGGGCGCTTTTTTCAATGCGGTTATTATTGGCTGGGTGAATGCAGCAATGATTAAAATTCTCATGATTTTCTTTCAGTTAGAATTTGAAACGGCTCTGTTTATTGTTATAGGTTTAATGATTTTAACTGCAGCTTATAGTACTTTGTCAGGGTTATTAGGTGTAGCTATAACAGATGCTTTACAGTTTATATTAGCGATGGGAGGTTGTATTATTTTGGCAGTATTTATGGTTAATTCTGATATAGTTGGAGGCATTGATGGCTTAAAAGATAAACTAGAACCTTGGCGATTTGAGTTTTTTCCATCATTTAACAATTCTTCAGGAGGAACAACATTTACAGTAACTGTTTTAGCTTTTTTATCTTTTGTTGGAGTTCAGTGGTGGGCAAGTTGGTACCCAGGTGCAGAGCCAGGAGGTGGAGGTTATGTGGCTCAACGTATGATGAGTACTAAAAATGAAAAACAAGCTGTTTTTGCTACCTTATTTTTTCAAATCGCTCATTATTGTTTAAGACCATGGCCATGGATTATCGTTGGATTATGTGCATTGGTTGTTTATCCTCAATTAACCGCTGAAAATGCAAGTGAAGGATTTGTTATGGCTATGAATGACTTTATGCCTATTGGTTTAAAAGGATTGCTATTTACTGCTTTTTTAGGTGCCTATATGAGTACCATATCAACTCAGCTAAATTGGGGAGCAAGTTACTTAACAAATGATTTATATAAGCGGTTATCAATAAATGTAACAGATAAAAAGTTAGTATATGTCGCTCGTTGGATGACCATAGGAATTATGTTAGTCGCAATATTTTCTACTTTGATGATCAACACTATTGATGGGGCAGCAAGATTTTTAATTGCCTCTTCCGCAGGTTTGGGAATGGTTTTAATTTTAAGATGGTATTGGTGGAGAATTAATATT
>CATLPG010000078.1 GCA_950054195.1 uncultured Saccharospirillaceae bacterium | reverse complement strand
TGATAAAGTTCGAGTCAGATCTAAGAATACTATCAACAGAGCTTATAAAAATACTATCTCCAAGAAGGCTATCTCTGATAGTTCTATAGAATGTACTATCGCTAGCCAAAGGTAAAAGATCAACACTAGCACCTAAACCACTTTCAATATAAGTACCTAAAAGGGTTTGGTTGAGCGTCATAGAATCAAGGTTCTGATTGTCAATACTGTCACTCATTGCTGCTAGCCAAGCAGTGTCTAATAGTAAGCTATCTTTAATATATGTGTATGTTGTATTATTAAAGGTTATATCAAGTAATAAGCTATCCCTAACCAAAGCAAAGATACTATCTGTAAAAGCAGGATTGTTTATTAATGTATCTCCGTTTTGGTACATAACAGAAATGATACTATCAACAAAAGCATTGTTGTTAAATAACGTATCAGCTTTAGTTAAAACAATTCCCATTACTTGATTGGTATCTAGCGTAATCTGATTGGATAAATCAGCAAAAGACATGTATCTAATGGTTCCGTCTACTGGATCTACAACTAATACTGTAGAGTCATTGGCTTGAAAGGATAAGAAACCTTCAGCTCGAAGGGGGTTATCTCCAATAGCTGTTCCTTTATTTATGTGAAATACTGTGGATGGTGAATTTGTATTAATACCAACTCGTTGACCAAAAAGATGTTGAGTTGAAACGATACTTGAAAAAATAATAACTAAAGAAAGTAGAATCCTTTTCATAGGGCAGTAATAATTTAAATCACACAAAACTACGAATTATTACCTAGAAAAGATGAAGCTAAACTATTAATTGCCTTGGTTTTACTGCTAAGTTATAAACAAATAGTTTATTTATTGTTGATATAAGTCGTAAACTATTCCGTCTGATAAGCCCACTTTTGGGACTAAAATTTTATTAATACCACATTTTTTCATGATAGTTAGGTAAATCCTTCCGGCTGGTTCAATTACATCAGCACGGTCATAACGCAAACGATATTTATCAATACGTTCTTGAGGTGTTAGGTCTTTGAGACTATCATAAATGGACTTAAATTTACGATAGGAGAGAGGTTCTAAATAATCATTTTTGGAAAGCTTAAAGTATCTATTGATATTTCCTCCAGTTCCAATAGCCATAAATTCACCCGTTTCATTTTTTAAATCAAATAACCATTGATCCAATTCCTCCCAACTGCTATCTTTTATTTTATCTTGAAGTGCTCTAACGGTTCCTAAAGGAAATGATTTTGATTTGAGTCTTTTACCCTTTCGGTAAACTGTAATCTCCGTACTTCCTCCGCCAACATCAATGAAAAGGTAGGCTTGTTTTTTATCTAATAATCTTGTAAAAAAAGTATTATAAATAAGATCTGCTTCTATTTTGCCATTAATAAGTTCAATATTAATTCCTGTATGGTATTTAACAGCAGTAACAATTTTTTCTTTGTTTTTGGCTTCTCGCATAGCGGATGTAGCACAAGCTCTATAATCCTTGATATTATAAACTTCCATAAGAAGTTTAAATGCTTGCATCGTTTTGATGAAGGCATTTTCTTTATCATCAGAAATTTTCCCTTTTCCAAAAACATCTTCACCCAAACGAATCGGAACTCTTGTTAGTGATAATTTTTTGATATTCAATACACCATTAATTTCTTCTGGACGTGCAATTAACAGTCGTATGGCGTTAGAGCCAATATCTATAGCAGCATAATTATCTGTACCCATAAAGCTAACTTACAAGAAATCTAATATATTTCCATGAGATAATTATAATACTTATGAGAGTTGATTTGTTAGTTTTTATTGAAACTAATGACTTAACAATTGTTTCGTTTTAGTATTGAAAAATGAATAAGTTGATATGTTAAGATTAAAAGAGATATAAAATTGTTATTTTGTGTTTGATTAAATTTTTTAACTCTAAAAATGGATTTACCAAAATTTTTACTTGCAGATTGCTCTAGCTTACCAGATGATATATTTGTGTTGCATACAGAATATCCTAAGTTTTTACTTAACCTAGCAACCGATGAAATTGAGTGGTTTGATGATATTGAAAACGATGAGGAGCAAGATGAATTAGTTGACATCATGTCTCAACTGGTAAAAGAAGCAAACGACTTTTACGAATCAGAAATTGATGAATACCAAGAGAATGACTAAAAAGAATTTTACTTTACCTGAAAACAGGGTATATATTGATAAAGTTCAGCCTTTTGTTCATGAAGACATTGAAAAATGGCCTATTCATGTGCAGTATAATAACCGAGAGGAGTTTATTAAACAAGTTGTTGAGCTTACAATTAAAAATGCTTCTTGGTTAACAAAAGATGGTAAAACATTTCGAAGAGAGCTCAAGAATATCTTATATCAAGAAAAAATTAGATTAACTCAAGACCCTTGGAAATCTGATGACCCTAAGGAAAAACTCTTTTGGAAAGATATTAAAAAACAAATCATTGCTTCTTCAACTCTAGAGTACCAAAATGATACACGTGATGTTGATGAGAAGATTTTAAAGGATATTTTGAATTACTACGGAGAGGAAATGACTCCCAATTTTAAGGTAAAGAGTTATCGATTTGTTCAAAATGTATTGCCTCCAGTTTATGTCCGGTTAATGAGTCCTTTAAAGGAGTTATTCTTTAACTTTTTTAGTTCTAAAATGAATTTTTTTAGAAAAATGAAGGTTACTGGGGATGTTGATCATATTCGATCCTTATCAAAACAAGGAACTGTTGTAGTTGTACCAACTCACTTTAGTAATCTAGATTCTCCAACTATTGGGTATAGTTTGAATGCAATTGGATTGTCGGCTTTTACCTACGGGGCTGGAGTGAACTTATTTACGCTTAATGCCTTGTCTCGCTTGATGAATAATTTAGGTGCATATAGGGTAGACAGAAGGAGAAAACATAGGCTTTACTTAGAGTTTTTAAAAAACTTTTCAAAGGTTGCTATTCTAAATGAAATAAACAGTTTATTCTTTCCAGGAGGAACTCGTTCAAGATCAGGAGCTTTAGAAAGTAGGTTAAAGCTGGGGCTTTTAGGAACTACGATAGAGGCTCAACGAATGAATTTTGAGCGAGACTTAAAAAATGGAAAGAAAATATTTATTGTTCCTGCTACATTGAACTATCATTATGTATTTGAGGCAAATTCATTGATCGACCAACATTTGAAGCAAGTTGGAAAGGAAGAGTATCTGATGGACGAAGATCATTCATCGTTTAGTGCTTTAAAAAGGGCGTATAAAGTAATTACGGCTAATGCAGGGATGGTAGTTTCGTTTGGTCCTCCGATGGATGTTTTAGGTAATATTGTTGATAGGGAAGGACAAAGCTTTGATAAATCGGGACAGAAAGTAGAAATAAGAGATTACTTTATGTTAAATAATCAATTAACACAAGACTCACAAAGAGACCAACAGTATACTCAAATTTTAGGAGAGGCTATTGTAGAAAAGTTTAAAACACATAATGTGGTTTTGTCTAGTCATATTGTTGCTTTTACTGCTTTTCAAATATTACGTAAGAGATTTAATCACTTTTCTATTTATGAAGTACTAAGGCTGCCTCAAGATGAAACAACAATTCCTAAAACAGAGTTTCGTATTATTTTTGATCGAGTGAGAGATCGTTTAATTGAAATGAGTGAAAATAAAGAAGTTTTATTAGGAGAAGAGTTTGATTTACCTCAAGAAGAATTAATTACACATGGTATTAAGCATGTTGGTAATTATCACGATAAAAAGGTTTTAAAAATGAACCGTCATGGAATGATTTACACGCAAAGTATGAAATTGCTTTTCTTCTATCACAATCGATTAACAGGTTATGAATTAGAACAATATATTTGATTTATGGAAAAAAGAATTGTAGGTGTTATAGGTTCTGGAAGTTTTGGGTTAGCTGTATCTAATTTAATTGCTCATAATTATGATGTAATGTTGTTTTCTAGAAACCCAGATGTGGTAGATAAAATAAATAACACACATGAGCATAAAGATCAAAAATTAAGTGAGAAAATAATTGCTACTGGCGATCCAGAAGAAGTTGCAAGAAAGTGTTTTTTAATATTTCCATTGGTTCCTTCAAATAATTTTCAGGAGATGCTTAGAAACTTTTCTCCTTATTTAACGCCTAGACATATATTGATTCATGGTACAAAAGGTTTTCATATAGAGAAGGATTTAGCTAATGCAGAGAAGTTAGATAAAGAAGATGTTTACACGATGAGTGAATTGATACTTAAAGAAACTTCAGTTGTGCGTGTTGGATGTATGGCTGGACCAAATTTAGCTCGTGAAATAGCAGATGGTCAAGTTGGGGGAACAGTAATTGCAAGTAGATTTAATGAGGTAATAAAAGAAGGTCAAAAAGCCATTAATAGTAATGTTTTTCGAGCCTATGGTAGTAATGAAATCTTAGGTGTTGAAATGGCAGGTGTATTAAAGAATTATATAGCTATTGCTTCTGGAATGCTTAATGCGTTAGGTTTAGGAGATAATGCTAAGTCATTATTAATTACCAGAGGAATGGCTGAGATGATTTATATATCGAAAGCTTTTAATGCCAGCGAAAAAGCCTTTTTAGGTATGGCAGGAATTGGAGATTTAATGGCAACGTGTAATAGTAAATTGAGTCGAAATTATCGTGTAGGTTATTTTTTAGCAGAAGGAAAAAAACTAGAAGATATTATTAAAGAAATAGGAGAGGTGGCCGAAGGTGTTAAGACACTTAAAGTGGTTAAACTGTTATCGCATTATGGTTTTAATGCACCAATAGCAGATGCTCTATATGAAATCATTTACGGAGAATGGTCTATTGAAAAAGGAGTGAACTTTTTAATGAGTCGACCTGTAAGCTTTGATGCTGATTATGTGGATTAAATTATTAATATAAACAATTGACTAATCTTGCAATGTGTCAATGATAAATTAATTTAATAATTAGTTTATTGCTTAATTTTCACATTAAATTATCCACACTTCTCACAAATACCGGAAGCATTAATTTCAATACTTTTTACTTTAAAACCTTCTAGTTGTAATTGGGGTACACGGTCAACCTCTTTACAATAAACTTCCTCGCAAGCTTCGCATTTGAAATGTATGTGATCGTGTTGATGACCATCAGATGAACACTCGGATTGACACATTGCGAGCTTTTTTTCTTCGTTAGGAATTAATACTTCATGAAGAATACCTTTTTCAATGAAAGTCTTAATTGTTCGGTAAAGTGTTATACGATCGTGTTTCCCTATGGATTTTTCAATTGTATTTATAGATATCGCATAGTCGTGTTCCAAAAAGACAGCTAAGACTTCTTTTCTAAAAGTTGTAGCTCGAATATTTTTTTGAGTAAGTAAATCCATAAAAATAATTGCAACAATGTTGCGTTTTAAATAATAACAATCTTATATTTGCAACATTGATGCATTAAATATAATGAAAAATTTATTTATACTCTTCTTGTCTTTCTTTGTTTTTAAAGCTTCCGCTCAACTGGAGGGGAAAGTAATTAATGCATCAACTCAAGAGTCTATTCCATATGCAAATTTGTATTTCACTGATTTAAATACTGGTGTTTCCGCTGACCTTGATGGAAATTTTTATATCGATCATAATTTACCAAGCCCTTTGAATATTAAGATTTCGGCAATAGGTTACAAGTTTAAACTTCTAAAAATTAAAGATGTTTCTCAATCTTTAATCATTGAACTAACACCTAGTCATATTGATTTAAAGGATGTAGAGATTATTGAACGTAATAATGAGATTAAAGATCGAGTAATAGCTAATATTGAAACAGCTGAAATTTCAGATATAGATATAGGAGAGAAGGAAAACTTGGGTGCCATGATTAGCATACTCCCGGGAGTTTATAATGCCTCAATTGGTAATGGTATATACAAACCTGTAATTAGAGGTTTGTCAGGCATTCGTGTAGCTAGCTTTTTAAACGGACAAAAACTGGAAAATCAACAATGGGGAGGAGATCATGGGTTAGGTGTTGCTAGTACAGGCATTGAAAAAGTAGAGGTAGTCAAAGGACCTTCTACCTTGCTCTATGGTTCAGATGCTCTTGGAGGTGTTTTGTACTTAAAAGAAGAGAGTTTTGCAGATCATGATTCTTATGACATACAACTTAGAACACGTTTTTCGGAGAATTCATTGGGGTTTAATAATGAGGTTAAAGCTCGGGTGAGCTTAGATAATTTTAGAATAAATGCTTATTATTTAAATCAAAACCATGCTGATTACCGATTGCCTAATAACCAGTTTGTCCGTTTATCTAGGTACAAAGGACAATTGTTTAAAACTATAATTGGTTACAATAAAAATAATTGGATATCAACATTAGCTTATAGTTACTCTGATGGACGTGTGGGAGTCCCAGGGCATACACATGATTCAATTGTTACAGTTAGCACTTTTTTAAATGACGAAAGAAGCAGAAAGGAGTCTACTCCCTCTCAAGTATTAAATAACCATTTAATTCGTTGGACAAACACCTTGTTAAAGGAAAAAAATGAGTACAAACTTATTTTAGGACAACAAATAAATAGATTACAGGAATTTGAAAAATTTACTATTCCAGCTATAGATTTGCAGCTCAATACATCAACTTATTACGGAACGTGGAAACACCAATTTTCAAATACAGGATATTTATTATCTGGTATTCAAGGGATGTATCAAACTAATACCAATGGTTCAGAAGCAGAAGAACAGATTATTCCTGATGCTATAACAGTAGACAATGGTTTGTTTACCACATATCATAAGGATTATAATAGGTTTGCTTTTCAAGTGGGTGTAAGAGGAGATCTAAGATCACTTGAAGCAGATACAATTAATAGAACTTTCCAAAGTGTAAATTATTCTATTGGAGTATCATATAAGATAAAAAGTTTAGAGTTGAAGTTAAATGCAACTTCTGGATATCGTGCTCCACATAGTTCAGAATTATTAGCAAATGGAGTTCATCATGGGGCTAATCGTTTTGAATTAGGTGATCCATCATTAGTATCAGAATATGGAAATCAACTGGATTTTTCTTTAGCATTAAATAAAGAACACTTCAATTTAGTAATTAATCCTTATGTTAATATTATTAACAATTACATCTTTCTTAGACCAATTGATTCAACTGTAGACAATAATGATGTTTATGCATTTGATCAAACGGATCAAGCGCTATTGTATGGAGGAGAAATAAGTTTTCATTACCATCCTCATTTTTTACATCAAATTCACTACGAGTCAAATGTATCTTATGTATATGGCGAACAACTTTCAGGAGAACCTATTGCCTTTATACCTCAGCCAAGATGTCTTAATCAAATTGGGTATTATTTCGATAATACAGATAAAAAGTTTCATTTGAAGAATATCTCACTTCAATACCAATATTATCTGTCACAAGACCGAGTAGTTCCCTTTGAAATAGCAAGTGAGGAATATCATTTATTGCACGCTAGTATTAATATGGGGTACAAAATGAAAAAAGGAGAGTTTATATTAGGAATAGGAGTAAATAATTTGCTCAATACAACTTATGTAGATCATTTATCAAATTTAAAGCCGCTAGAAATACCTAATCAAGGATTGGCATTTTATACTTCTTTAGCTTATAAGTTTAAATCAATAATAAAACACTAACTAAATAATAAAAAAAACAAAAAACATGAAAAAGATCATTTTATTAGCGGCAGTTACTGTATCGTTCGTAGCTTGTAAAAAAGATGAATGTAAAGAATGTCACTACGACAAAGACGGAGGAGAAGTAGAATTAGGAGAAAAGTGTGGAGATGATATCGAAACGCTAGAAAAAGATGGGTATACCAAAGACGGTGTAACTTACACTGTTCACTGTGGAGAGGATCATTAATTAAACAACGGTTTTAATAACTCCATAATCTCATCCAAACTCTGAACATCAATATCTGTCGTAGGATCGATTGAAAATGTTTTAAATAATTTACGATTACCCAATTCTAATTTATCATGCTCTATGAGGTTACTATTTTTGAAACCGATGTAGGGCATTTTTGTTTTTTTATCAATCCAGATGTAACAAAAATGTTTGCCATTGTATGAATAGGAGGGGAGTGACCATTTCCAGCTTTCTTGTAAGTCAAAAGGGTGATTGTTTAAATAGTCTCTTATATATAGCAAACAGCTTTTTAGCGGTTCTTCTTTTGAAAGGAAAAAATCATCTAATTGGTCAACAGACATCTTTTCTAATATTGCTCAGTGTCGTTTGGAAAATCTCTAGATTTAACATCATCAACATAAGTCATGATTGCACCTTTCATTTCCTCGTATAGATTATGATATTTTCTTAAGAAGCGAGGGTTAAATTCATTGTTTATTCCCAACATATCATGCAAAACTAGTACCTGTCCGTCAACTCCACCACCTGCACCAATTCCAATAATTGGAACATTAACAGATTGAGCAACTCTCTCTGCAAGTTTCGCTGGGATTTTTTCAAGTACGATAGCAAAACAACCTATTTCTTCTAATAGTTGAGCATCAGCAATTAGTTTTTCAGCTTCTTCTTCTTCTTTTGCACGTACCGAATACGTACCAAACTTATATATGGATTGTGGTGTTAAACCTAAATGTCCCATAACTGGAATCCCTGCTGTTAAAATACGAGTAACAGACTCTTGTATTTCTTTTCCCCCTTCAAGTTTTACTGCATGGGCTCCAGCTTCTTTCATAATTTTAATAGCAGAATCTAATGCGTTTCTAGAGTTTCCTTGATAGGAACCAAAAGGTAAATCTACTACTACTAAAGCACGATCAACAGCACGAATCACTGAAGAAGCATGATAAATCATTTGATCTAACGTGATAGGAAGTGTCGTTTCATGTCCAGCCATTACATTGGATGCAGAATCACCAACTAAAATAACGTCTATTCCTGCTTGATCAACAATTTTGGCTAAACTGTAATCGTAAGCAGTTAACATGGATATTTTCTCACCAGCATGCTTCATTGCTTGCAAAACGTGAGTAGTAACTTTTTTAACATCTTTTTTGTGAACAGACATATTATTTTGTTTTGGACTCGAAAAATACGGTTTATTCATGACATCTGAAATGAAGCTCACTTTTTATTCCTAATCTTTTGTTAATTCAAGCTGAGTTGAAAATAGTTATATTATCTTGTTTACGTAATTAATATATTAACACATGAAAGCTTTTAAATCTATACTTTATCTATCAGTTATTTTCTTTGTTTCTAGTTGTTTTGAAATTGTGGAGCAAGTAAAAATCAATAAAGATGGAAGTGGAGACCTTAAGTTGATAATGAATATGAGTCAATCGAAGACGAAGTTGAAATCAATTATGTTGATGGAAAAAGTGAATGGTTATCGTGTACCTAAAAAAGATGAAATTAAGTCAGAGACTAAACAGCTAGTTTCTTTAGCGAACTCAGTAGATGGTATAACTGAGGCTAACGTAATCAATGATTTTGATAATTATATTTTTACATTTTCATGTTCGTTTAAAAATACAGCAGCTTTAAATGAAATGATTTATGTGTTAGCTAAGTCAAAAGATAAGAAAGATGTAGTGAAAAAAGAAGATTACCTTACTTATGATGTAACATCAAAATAAAAAGGAATTTCGATTTCTTATGGAAAGAGAAATATCAACAGCTTAAATCAGAAGATAAAGAAGTCTTTGAGTCGGCTACTTACACAGCGATATATCGATTTGATGAAACGATAGAAGCGACTTCGAATAGTAAAACGAAAATTTCACCGAATAAAAAAGCGAGTATGTTACGATTAAAAATTGATGATATCATCAATGAGCAAGCAACAATCGCGAATGAAATTAAGCTGTAGTTTGCTTTATTAATTCTAATCGGTACAAAATCATCTCCTTAATTAAAACTTTAGGTAAAGGCTTGTCTAAAGGGAACTGTACAGATCCTTTCGCTTTTTTGTATGCGTTTAATTTATCCCAAAAATGATCCATAGTAGTTGGATGAGGGTAAAAACCTACATGATTTTTATAACCGGCAATCATAAGCTGTTGATCACGTTTTCCTCCTTTTACTAAATTAAAAGCTGCTATATTATAATTGATTAGTTCTTCTACTTCAGGAACAGTTTCTACTATAAGTTCTCGAAACTCAATTAATCGTTCTTTCGTTTTGCCTTCAAAGGAGTTAATGTAAGAATCTATAGTACTAAATTGTCCCATTCTTATTTCTTTATAAAAGGATAGCTCACTTCGCCTGAATCAGTTGTTAGCTCTAAAAAGTATTGTCCTTTGGATAGGTAACTAAGAAATATAACCTGATTAGCAGCTAGCTTATTAACTATATTCTTACCATTAATATCATAAATAGCTACTTGTTTGATTGTCGATAAATCTCCTTTAATGTTTAATTTGCCATCTGTAATTACTGTAGGGTAAATATTAAATTTACTTCTTAATTCCTCATCTATAGAAACCGGTCTTCTGGCCATAAACTCCTCGTAGTATTGACCAGCAATATAGGGATCGTGAATAATTAAGGTGTTTTCATCAAAATCTTCATTGGCAGAATTTGACCAATTATGTGAGCCTGTAATAACTAAAGGATCAGAAGCTATATTTGTAGCATCAATTACACAGTATTTGTGATGCATAATCTGTGAAAAATTAGTTTGAGTAGAAGCTACGTCAACCCCAGCATTTAATAAACTATTATATTCTGAACCAAAGTAGCTACTATTATGTATAACGCCTCTAACTTCAACCCCAGCTTGTTTTCTTGCTATAATAGCATCGCCCAAATCATTGTTAGTAAATGTTAACATGGCAAAGCTAAGATCAGAAGTTGCTGTATTGATAGCATTAATAATGTTTGTATTTGTATTATCTGAAGGAGAAAAATATAACTCAATAGATACTCCATCAACTATAAAATTATGGGTGGTATTGTCTGTTTTGTTTGGCCCAAATTTAGCATTAGTTGGATTGGGTGTGGTAGTTGTGCTTCCCCACATCTCTTCAAATTCAGTAGTGTAAGCTTGAGCTAATGCTTGATCTTGTATGATTACTATATTATTATAATCATCAGCTAAACTCCCCGAAGTATGATTAGCAGAACCTGTTAAAACACTTGCTTTGCTAGTACTTCCAACGTCAGAAATAATAAATTTATTATGCATGGCTTCATTATCAGGTCTTTGGATTAATGGCACTGTTAGATTATTTATTTCACCATTGTTTGTTCCATTATTGTAGCTCCCCACATACCTTACCGTTACTCCTCGTTGTTGAGCCGCATTTACTGCATTTACAATATCAATTTCATTGGTATTATAATTACACACATCTAAAGTTGTTTGTGCTCTGTTAATATATGCAATTATGGTATCCTTAAAATCATCAATATTTATAGCATTAGTGATAGGAGAGGCACTATTATTTACGGAATTATTAAAATAAACCTTTATTTTATCAGATTGTGCGATAACAGATACTTGAACGAATAAAATACCAATTAAAAGATGATTTTTCATAAAAAGCTATTTTACTGATAAATGTAAGAAATAACTGTTA
>CATLPG010000077.1 GCA_950054195.1 uncultured Saccharospirillaceae bacterium | reverse complement strand
GTAACTATAGAGCCTAACGGGATACATCTTAAATAAGAGGTTGCTTTGTGGGATATCTATAAAAAAGGCTTCAAATCATTTCTGCAAATTGAAAAAAATTTAGCAAAAAACTCCATTGAAGCTTATTTACGAGACATTGATCGTTTAATACAATACTTACAAACCCAAAACAAAGAAAACGTTACTCCTTCACAGTTAAAAATTGATGATCTTCAACATTTTTTAGCATGGATTTATGAGTTTGGTTTAGGGCCTCGTTCTCAAGCTAGAATTATTTCAGGCATAAAAGCCTTTTATAAATATTTGGTATTAGAAGAACTGGTAGAAACTAATCCAGCTAAACTTTTAGAAAGCCCTAAAATAGGAAGAAAGCTTCCTGATACACTATCAACTCAAGAAATTGACTTACTCGTATCGCATATTGATTTGTCTCGACCAGATGGACATAGAAACAAGGCTATTTTAGAAACCTTGTATGCTTGTGGATTAAGAGTCTCTGAATTAACAGAGCTTAAAATCTCTCACTTATATTTTGATGATGAATTCATTAAGGTAGTCGGAAAAGGTAATAAAGAGCGACTAGTGCCAATTAGTCAATCAGCAATAAAAGAGATAAAACTTTATATTGAATCAACGAGAAATCATCAAAAGATTCAAAAAGGGTATGAGGATTTTTTGTTTTTGAATCAAAGAGGTAAAAACTTAAGTCGTGTTTATATATTTACTTTAATAAAGGATTTAGCTCAGAAGGCGAGTATAAATAAAACGATAAGTCCACATACATTTAGACATTCGTTCGCCACCCACTTAGTAGAGGCTGGTGCAGATTTACGTGTTGTTCAAGACATGCTTGGTCATGCATCCATTACAACTACAGAAATATATATGCACTTAGACAGGACGTATATCAGAGAGGAAATACTGAAATATCATCCAAGAGGAAATAAGTAGTCAATTAACTATCCCCTACTTTTTCGTAGTATTTAACCAGCTTTTCGTCAATCTTCTCAGCTACTTCTTCATGGGTTAACGTAGTTAAAATAACTGGATGATACCTTTGGTGGTTAGGAAAAGGATCTGGAAGTAAATCGAAGTTCTTATCCATTAAGTAAAAAGACAAAATAGATAAATTACTTCCTCCTCCATACGTTTTCTTTTCAGTGACATTGGCTGGAGTATTATCATCGTTTGACTCTTTGTACTCATAGTTTTTAGGTAAAGGACCTGTAGCCCCAACAACGTAATGCTTAATGTTAGCACCGGTAACTTTGTTCAATGCAGTGTCTAAAAGAATACCTTCCAAGTTCCCATTTCTCACATTTTCTGAATGTTCACTATAAAAGAAATAGACTTTGGTAAAACCAATAGTACTGTAAGCCTTAACAATTTCTTTATTTTTTTCAGCTTGAACTTTCTCGATATGATCAGCACGTTTAGGATATCCTCGTTCCCTTAACAATTCAAGTGTTTGACTTTTAGATGACAAACGGATCAGAAGTGCACCATCCTTTAGTTGTGTGATGGTTTGCTTAGCAAGCTCTGCACGATCATCTTTTGTTTGACTCCAAGTACTAGTAACTGTAAAGAGAAATAAGAAAGAAGTAGCAATGAGTTTATACATTTAGATTGATGTTTAGTTTTAGTCAATTATAAGTGATCTATTATTAATAACAAAAATAATTGAAATAAATTATGTTAAGGTTAGAATCTTACGCCAAAGATCTTTGCTATCTTTAATTTGTGCGATTAGTTTTCACTATAATAACAATTTTATTCTTTTCGAAGGAATTAGATTCACAACAGTATTCCTTTAAAAATTACGGAGTGACAGATGGTCTTGGACAATCGCAAGTACAAGCCATAGTAGAAGATAACTTAGGATACCTATGGGTTGGTACTCGAGGTGGGGGTGTTAGTAGATTTGATGGTCATTCATTTAAAACTTACACCCAAAAACAAGGTTTAATTGGCGATTTTATTTTATCCTTAGCCTTTGAAAATAACGAACTACTTATAGGTACAAGTACAGGACTATGTAAAATAACAACAGACTCTATTTATTCGAAAGTAACCTCAAGTGCTTTAGACTCTTTAATTATTCAAGACATACAACTCCCCTACTTTGCAACAAGTAATGGTTTGTTTAAGCTAGAAAGAGATAGTGTTTTCAAAGTTGAACTTGAAACTAACCTATGTTCGTTTGGAATCTATCAACTAGCGAGTGCTGATAATGATATTTTCGGAGCAACAGATAAAGGAATCATCAAAATTTCTAACGATAATCAAAGCTGTATTAGAAACATCAATAGAATTAGAAATAACTTCTTTAAATCGGTTATTACTGATAGTAAAGGTAATATTTGGTGCGGCAGTTTAGGTGGAGGAGTCACCAAAATAACTCCCTCGGGAGAAGAGTTTAATTACTCAAAATCTAATGGGATGAATTCCATTGATGTAAATACTATTTACGAAGATAGTAAAGGTATAATTTGGGTTGGTTCAAACGGACAAGGAGTTACAAAATATGATGGTAATACATTTACTCATATTACTCAAAAAAATGGCTTATCGAATGATTTTGTTCACAGCATTTTTGAAGATAGTTATGGAAATATTTGGTTTGGGACCTCTAATGGTTTGTCAAAACTAACCTCTGAAAAGTATATTCTCTATGGAGAAAATTCCTTTTTATCAGAAGGGGGAGCATATACAATACACCGGGATTATTATGACAATGTTTGGTTATCTACATTTAATGGTGGAGTAAGATTAAATGAAAACAAATTTAGCCATCCAGACTTTGCAAATAGAAGAGTTAAGGTTATTACATCTTCTCTTGATAGTACCGTTTGGATAGGTTCTGATGGTGGAGGAATTTATACGTACAAAAACAAGCAACTAAATAAGCTGCCAATTGGAAATATTTGGTGTAGAGACATTAAGCAACTCGATTCTTCAACCATGCTTTTAGCAACATTGGGGAATGGGATTTATGTGTATACTGAAGATACCATCATTAATATCCAAGTTGGCGATACAAAACAGTCAAATAGAATTAATCAACTAATAATAGATAGTAGTAAGGCATACCTAGCTACTGATGAAGGTGTGTTTGTGTACCAAAATACTCTAATTAGTAAAACAAACATGCCAAATGAAAGATTTGTAACAGCTACCAAAATTGAACACATTCACTTTTATGGAAGTATGGGTAAAGGAGTTATTCGGTTTAACCCTAACACCAGCGAAACCTCATTTCTAAACATACAAAATCATCTATCTTCTAATAATGTTTATGCTCTTTATGGACATAATCAAAGGTTGTTTGTTGGTTCAGAAAAAGGTCTAGACGAATATTTATTTAATGATGAAAAATTAAAAAAAATTAGGACTCATCATCAAGAAGATGGTTTCTTGGGAATTGAAACGCTAAGAAATGGAATATCATCAGATAGTAATTATTATTACATAGCTACGGTTAATGGTTTAGTCCGTTATGATCCCAAACTTGAGAAAAGAAAAGATTATAGTAACACATCAATATTAAGGCTTGAATCAATTGAATTATATTACAATACACTTCAAAAAGGTGATTGGTTTTCTGATAGTTTACACCTTCATAAGAATATGTTCTCAAGCAACGAAAATCACTTTACGTTTAGATTCTCTACTGCCGATTTAAACCAAAAAAGTTCTATTAAATATAAATGGCGATTAGTAGGTTTCGATAATATTTGGACTACCCCCTCCTATCAGCAATTTGCTACTTTTCCAAATCTCCCACCTGGTAATTATCGTTTTGAAGTTCAAAGTTTATCAAATAGTGATTGGTCAAAAATTGTTAGTCAGTCTTTTGTTATTGATGCTCCGTTTTGGCAAAAAACATGGTTTTACATATTGCTTGCAATTAGTTTTTTAATCATTTCATTACTGACTGTCGTCATCATCTTTAAAAGGATTAAACGCAAAAATGAAAGTGAAAGAGAACGATTAATCACAGAAAGAAAAATGATTGAGTTAGAGCAACAAGCTGTTCGACTACAAATGAATCCTCACTTTTTGTTTAATAGCTTAAACGCTATCAAGGGAGCAGTAGCTCAACAACAAACAAAAGAAGCAAAAAAAGCAATTGATCAGTTTGCTAAATTGATGAGAGCTATGCTTGATAATACAAAAGAGGGGTTTGTAACAATTAAAAAAGAAATAGAGCTAATTGATCTATACTTGAAATTAGAACAACTAAATCATTCATTTGTTTATTCGATTTCTATAGATGAATCTATATCAACAACTGCAAAAATACCAGGTATGATGATTCAACCATTAGTTGAAAATGCAGTGCTCCATGGAGTTTCATTAAAAGCTAACGGAGAGATTACTATCAATTTTAAATATCAATCGTCCAACTACATTCTTTGCGAAGTATCCGACAATGGAATAGGTATACAAAAATCAAAAGAGAATAAAAGAGATTCTGTGCATAGGTATGAATCTAAAGCTACTACAATTATTCAATCTCGATTAAGTTTATTAACTAAAGAGTTTAAAGAGGTTTCTTTCTATACTGATTCGACAGATAAAGGAACTACTGTTCGCCTAATTTTACCAATTTTACTATGAAAGCAATTATTATAGATGACAACAAAAATGCTCGCATTGCTCTACGTAGCGATTTAGAAGATTACTGTTCGTTAGTAGAACTTTTAGGCGAAGCTGAAGGTGTTCAATCAGGTATTGAACTAGCTAAAGGTGTTAAACCAGATCTAGTTTTTTTAGACATCCGCATGGGAGACGGAACAGGATTTGATTTTATTGCGCATTTTAATCAAGAAGAACTCCCCTTTCACATAGTTTTTACCACTGCTTATGATGAATATGCAATCAAAGCGTTTAAGTACTCAGCGATTGATTATTTACTTAAGCCTATTGATTCTGACTCGTTAATTCAAGCTGTAAGTAAAGTGGAAAAGCTATTAACTAAAGCAAAACAAGAGCAAATTACCTATCTAATAGAGCAATTTAACAAACCAGAAAAAAGAACGAAGTTAACTTTAGCTGATAATGAGAAAATACACATCGTTGAAATTGATCAAATTATTTCTTGCGAATCTTTCAAGAATTATACTACTTTTTACTTGGAAGATAATCGAGAGATTATAGTTTCCAAGCCAATTAAAATGTATGATGAACTATTGGCTGAAAATCATTTTTTACGAGTGCATCACTCACATTTAGTTAACCTAAACCAAATAAAAGAAGTGGTTAAAGTTGATGGTCCCTATCTAAAAATGAAAAATGGGAAGAGTATTCCCGTTAGTACTAGAAAAAAAGAAGATCTTTTTTCTAAAATGAAAGAATTGTGGTAAAAAAAAAGGCAATCAAGTGATTGCCTTTCTAATTCAATGATTAACCTACTTATGGTAAATTATTAATATCAATTGCTAATTGAGCTACAGTAGTAGGGTTTAAACTAGCAACAATTTCATAGTGGTTGTTAGTAATTGTAGCTGGAACAATCGCTGATTGTGGTACTCCATTTACATAGGCTAGGAGGATAAAATGTACATTTAATCCAATAGGAAGCTCATAAGCAGGTCCAGATGAATACACCTGATTAGAATAGTTGTAAAAGCTAGTGATACTATTTAAGCCATCAAAAGAAACAAATAACATACACGTAGTATTATCGTAACCCGCAGGTATTTCAACGTCAACATTTGTTTTTGGACTTGGATCATTCCAGAAGTAATCACAGTTGATCCAACCTAAATCATCAAAAAATCCAAAATAAGAAGTTCCAGAAGAATCAGTAGTTAATTGCGTAGAGTCATCTTGATTCCATACAAGTGTATCTGTTGTTGTATCTCCTAAAAATACTTGCATGTTTGGGTCTGTTACTCCACCTGGCGCTGGAATTGTTGCACTAAATGAATTGAAAGGAGCCAAACGCAATTGCTGACCACCTTGAGAAGCTAAAATTTTAAATTCTCCCCCTGAAGTTAATGGAGCTAACTGTCCACCAAACATTCTGCCCATTGTAGGCTTATTCATTAAAATCATATCGGCTTTTTCATACACCTCTACTAATTGAATATCCACATTTCCAGTAACTGGTTGCCCAGACATAGTTACAAATGAGTTTGCGTAAAAAGTAAATGATCCTCCTTTACTTCCATTAACTACTTGAGTTGACGCTGCGTCTATAGAAAAAGTTTGAGTAGCATTTTGTTCTCTTAACTTAAAAGAGTTTGATAGATCAGCGGCACTAGCCTGAGCTTGATTGTTATTGTTATCAATATTCGGATCTAATGTTTGATCTTCTTTTTTACATGATGCAAGGATTAATGAAGAAATAAAGATTAATCCTAAAATTTTTTTCGTTTTCATAATATAGTTTTTTAGTTACATTATTAATCACGTACAGGTTTGTTAAAAGGTTGGTGAGAAAAATAAAAAACTTCATAAAACAATGATTTACAACTTGTTTTGAAGCAAAAAAAAGACCTCTCATGGAGGCCTTTAGTATATTGTATATTTGAAATTTAGTAGTAAAGAAGCCTTCTTACTTTAGCAACATATTTGGCTAACCTGATCACTTGTTTAGTATATCCAAACTCGTTGTCATACCATACGTAAACAACAACATTTTTACCATCGTTAGAAACAATAGTTGCTGGAGCATCAAAAACGGAACAACAAGTACTTCCTATAATATCATTAGAAACTAATTCTTCCTCAATAGAGTATTTAATTTGGTTCACTAATTCACCTTGCAGTGCATTTTTTCTTAATGTATTTAGTACTTCATCTCTAGAAACTTCTTTATTCAAAGTTAAGTTCATGATAGCTAATGAACCATTTGGAGTTGGTACACGAACAGCATTTGCTGTAAGTTTATTTTCAAAACTAGGCATCACTTTAGTCACTGCTTTACCAGCTCCAGTTTCTGTGATTACCATATTAATTGCTGCTGACCTACCTCTACGATGCTTTTTGTGATAATTGTCCAAAAGGTTTTGATCATTGGTGTACGCATGAACAGTTTCAATATGCCCCTTCTCTACTCCAAAATTATCTTCAATAACTTTTAAAACAG
This sequence comes from uncultured Saccharospirillaceae bacterium, assembly GCA_950054195.1. GTDB lineage: Bacteria > Bacteroidota > Bacteroidia > Flavobacteriales_D > CAJJDF01 > CATLPG01. Next base: position 4,736 of record CATLPG010000077.1, on the reverse strand, counting down.
GAGCAATAGCATTAGTCGTACAAGAAGCTGCTGACCAAATATTTTCCTTTTCTAAATCAAACTCTTTGTGGTTAATACCATAAACAATATTAGGAATTCCTTTTCCTGGTGCAGTTAAAATTACTTTAGAAGTTCCTTTTGCTTGTAAATGCTTGCTTAAAGCTACATCATCTCTAAAAGCACCAGTATTATCAATTATTAGGGCATTATCAATACCGTAAGCCGTATAATCAATTTCACTAGGATCGTTTGCTGCTATTAAATGAATTAATTGACCATTAATAACTAAAGTCTTGTCTTCGTAATTTTCTTCGATGGTACCAGGAAATGGACCATGAACAGAATCCATACGAAGCAAAGCTGCTCTTTTTCTTATTTGGTCTTCAGAATTGTTACGAACAACAATAGCTTTTAGTCTTAATTGTTGTCCTTTTCCAGCTTGCTTAATTAATTCTCTTGCAGCTAAACGCCCAATTCTACCAAAACCATATAAAACTACATCTTTAGGTTCTAAAGGAGCAGAGCTTCCACTCATAAATGTAGTTAGCTTATCTTTAATAAAGTCTGCTTTAGAAGCGTAAGAGCTTCCCACCTTTACCCATTCACTTGTTAATCTTCCTATATCAATTTTAGAAGGAGCTAAGTCAAGAGTAACTAACTCTTTTGCTAACTCAGCTGAATCCATTACTGAAATTGGTTGATTTACAACTTCTCCTGCGTATTTATGTAAACTCAAAATCTCAGAAACACTCTGATCAACCATTGGGTTTCTAAATAAAACGAGTTCTACTGATTTGTCATATAGTAAATTTCCAATAGAACTGATAAGGCTAATTGCAGCCTTTTCTTTGTTTACCCACTCTCCTAGTTCTGTATCGTAACTAGCACTTAAAGTAGTTTGGCTCATATGTTATCCTAAATAGGTTTTAAGAATTTTACTTCTTGATGTTTGTCTTAATCTTCTAATTGCTTTCTCTTTGATTTGTCTAACACGCTCACGAGTTAAATCGAATTTTGTTCCAATTTCCTCAAGTGTTAATCCGTGCTTCATTCCAATTCCAAAGAATAAAATAATAACTTCTCTTTCTCTTTCAGAAAGTGTAGATAATGAACGTTTAATTTCTCTGTGTAAAGATTCGCTCATTAAATCGATATCAGCATTTGGAGAATCATCATTAATTAATACATCTAACAATGAATTATCTTCACCTTCTTGGAAAGGTGCATCCATAGATACATGTCTACCACCAACTTTTAAAGTATCATTTACTTTATCTTCAGTAATATCTAATTCTTCGGCTAATTCCTCACTACTTGGAGCACGTTCGTATTGTTGCTCTAACTTAGAAAACGTTTTGTTTAACTTATTTAAAGAACCAACTTGGTTTAAAGGTAAACGTACAATTCTACTTTGTTCAGCTAAAGCTTGTAAAATAGACTGACGAATCCACCAAACAGCATAAGAAATAAATTTAAATCCTCTAGTTTCATCAAAACGTTGAGCAGCTTTGATTAAACCTAAGTTTCCTTCATTAATTAAATCGGGTAAAGTTAATCCTTGATTTTGATATTGTTTTGCTACAGATATAACGAAACGTAAGTTTGATTTGATTAATTTTTCAAGTGCTATTTGATCACCTGCCTTAATACGTTGTGCCAGTTCCACTTCTTCATCCGCAGTAATCAGCTCTTCTTTACTAATTTCTTGTAAATACTTATCGAGTGATTGACTCTCCCTGTTGGTAATGGATTTGGTAATTTTTAGTTGTCTCATGTATTCTCTATGATTTTAATTCCTATACAGGAACATCTTACTTTTCTTTCTTTTTATTATAAACTGTAATTGTTGAAACAACATTTGAGAAAATGCATCTCAAAAAAGTCGTATCAGCAAAAATAATCCATTAATAAACTAATGTCAAACTTTGTTTACGTTAAATTCACGAAAAGGTTGTTGTTTTTATCGTAAATCGCTAATGTGGAGCCTAAATAGCTAACCAGCTTCCTTTAATTGGTTTTTTCCACGATTTTTCAAAATCCTCTTTTTTGTTTATTAACCCATCATAAAAAAGAGTGTCTTCGGATAATGTATTATTAGCTATTTCATTTCTAATATCAACAAAAGACTTGACCTCTATTCTACCATTACTTTCAATAGCTACATTTGCTCTATCCATTAAAATAAGTCCTAATTCATTTTCAAGTTCTTTAATTAGACGAACAGAAGCATCTTGAGCTCTTCCGCACATATCTTCTCCACAAGGATCGGCCATGATGACGATAAATTGGTTGTTTACAACTTGAATAGCACCTTTAACTTTTTTTCCATGTGATTCCCATTGATCAAGAAATGCATTTGCAATATGTTCAATAGTTTGTATTTGGTTATTTGTAAAAGGTTTATTAGATGTGTAGCACCAAGTTTTTGATGTGTCATCTAATTCGTAATACTTTGCTCCTAAGATAATATTATTGCTTTTAATTAATGTCATACTAATCGTTTAAGTAAAAATAGCCAAAATTTAATTTAAATGCTATATACAATGCCTTCCCTAGCTAAATTAGCATTTGCAAATCTTCTTTGACATTCTTTTTCCTTTTTATCTAAGAAAAAATCATCATGATTAGGGTCATGATGTGTCATAATCAATTGTTTTACTTCAGCCATTTCTGCTAGCTCAATAGCTTGACGAAAACTGCTATGCCCCCACCCTTTTTTTATTACCAGTTCAGCATCTGTGTATTGGGCATCATGTATTAATAAATCCGCTCCTTTACAAAAATCGATTGATGCTTGATCTATTCCGGTTGGATACTCGATATCTGTGCAAACTACAATAGATTTGTTATTTCTTTCTACTCTATAGCTATAGGCACCACCTGGATGTATATGTTTTTTGCCTATTACTGTAGTGCCGTTGTGATGAAAGTGATTAGCTGTATGATGAATAAAACTAAATGTAGCTCCCATTTGTTCTAAACCGACAGGGAAAAACTCTTTTTGCATTTGTTTTGAGAAAATTTCACGAATATTTGACACTTCATGATTTTGACCTAATGCCATGATACTTAAATGAACATTTGAATCATAAGCAGGATCAAAAAATGGAAATCCTTGTATATGGTCCCAATGGAAATGTGAAAATCCAAGAAAAAAAGAGGATTGTTGATCAAGCCTTGTCATTAACTTTTTTCCAAGAGTACGAATACCAGATCCTGCATCAAGCAATAAAGATCGTTTGTTATCTGGCTGATAAACTTCTATACTTGTTGTGTTTCCTCCAAACTCTAAGAAGTTTCTATCACATACAGGTATTGAGCCTCTGGTCCCGTAAAAGGTAACTTCCATATGTATGAGTTAAAGATTCATATTAAATATATGGAATATAATATTTTACAAACAAAAAAGCCTGTTAAATATACTAACAGGCATTTATACTATTGTATTGTGTTTTTTTTATAAATCTGCAGCTGTAGCAATTAATTCAGCTACATCCATCACTTCTACTTGATCTCCTTTTTCTGCAAGTTTAATACCATCAGTCATCATTGTATTACAAAACGGACAACCTGTTGCAATGATATTGGCTTTAGTCTCTAATGCATCCTCTGTACGTTCAACATTTACTTCTTTATTGCCTGGCTCTGCTTCTTTAAACATTTGAGCCCCTCCTGCTCCACAACATAAACCTTTGGTTCTGCAACGCTTCATTTCCACTAATTCAGCATCTAGTTTTTCTAACACCTCTCTTGGAGCATCATACACGTCATTTGCTCTTCCTAAATAACAAGGATCATGAAAAGTAATCTTTTTTCCTTTGAAAGGTTTACCATCGGAGATAACCAACTTCCCGTTGGAGATTAAGTCTTGAATTAATTGAGTGTGATGTATCACCTCGTAATTCCCTCCTAATTCAGGGTACTCATTTTTTAGCGTATTGAAACAATGAGGACAACCAGTTACTATTTTTTTAACTTCATAGCCATTCAATACCTGAATATTTTGCATGGCTTGCATCTGAAATAAAAATTCATTCCCCGCTCTTTTTGCTGGATCACCAGTACAAGATTCTTCTGCACCTAAAACTGCAAATGAAATATTCGCTTTATTTAATATTTTGACGATTGCTTTAGTTATTTTCTTCGCTCGATCATCAAAACTTCCTGAGCATCCTACCCAAAATAATATTTCTGGCACTTCACCTTTTGCAAGGTATTCGGCCATGGTATGAACTTTAACTATTTCTGACATATAAAAAGTATTAATAAATTATGCTTCCTCAGCCCATTTCAAACGGTCAGCTTGAGAAAACTGCCAAGGTGCTCCATTATTTTCTACATTGGTGAACATAATATTCAGCTCTTGTGGAGCTGGCGATTGTTCCATCACTAAATACCTTCTTAAATCTACAATTATCGATAGTGGATCAATATTTAAGGGGCAGGCCTCTGTACAGGCGTTACAAGTTGTGCAAGCCCACAACTCTTCAGTAGTAATATAATCATTCAATAAGGATTTATTGTCCGTATAATCCTTACCATGTTTATCAATATTTTTACCCACTTCTTTCAATCTTTGGCGCGTATCCATCATTATTTTTCTTGGGGAAAGTAGTTTACCAGTTTGATTGGCTGGGCATTCTGATGTACATCTTCCACACTCAGTGCAGGAATAGGCATTCATTAATTGCACCCAGTTTAAATCAGTTACATCCTTTGCTCCAAAAGATTGGGGT
>CATLPG010000076.1 GCA_950054195.1 uncultured Saccharospirillaceae bacterium | reverse complement strand
AATTAAGAATATAAAAAACAATGAAATAATGGATAGTATTATTCGAATCATATTGGTTTTAGGGTTGATTGACTTTAAAGACATTAAATTAAGAAATAGAAGTAACATACTAGTGGAATAGCATACTATATTTATCTATCACTATCATATTAATTATTCCTATTAACTTCAAGTAATAATTATTAGATCAATAAGTTAGCTTTTGCAAGATTTTTGGAGAAATAATCCAGCGTTTAGGATACTAATTCCTTTGTTGCTAGGTACAGTTGCTGCTATTCTTTTACGTATAGAAATATATAGTCTTACCTATATTTCTGTAGCGCTATTGTTGATATTTATACTCCTTAGTAAAGCCAAAAAATATTGGTTGGTTTTTGTGAAAAGTACATTGCTTTTTTTGTTGGTTTTTACTTTGGCTATGCAATGGGTAATCGTTAAAACAGAAAAGTACTCGCCTACTCATTTTGAAAAGTTTTTAGTTTCGGACGAAATAGTACATGTAAAAATTAATTCAAAGCTTGAAGAAAAAGAAAATTCCTATAAAGCTGAATTTGAGGTATTAAACATTGTTTTAAACAAGGAGGTAAAACAGGTGTCTGGAAAATTAATAGCCTATTTCAAAAAAGATACTTTAATACATGATATTACCTATGGAGACGAACTATTAATAAAGAGTAGTATTAATTCAATTTCAGGACCAAAAAATCCTGATCAGTTTGATTATAGAAACTATATGTATCTCAATGGGTTTTATTCCCAAACATATCTAACACCTAGTGATTGGAAACTGTACAAAGAGCAGCAAGGCTTTAGCTTGTTTAAATATGCTTATTTAGCACAAGATTGGTGTTATAATCAATTAGCAAGAAATGGACTAAAAGGAGAGCAGTTAAAAGTAGCAGCAGCTTTGCTATTAGGAAAGCGAAATGAGCTTGAGCCAAATCAAATAAGGGCTTATGCCAGTGCTGGAGCCATGCACGTATTAGCTGTTTCGGGATTACATGTTGGGATTTTATTTTTTATACTAAAATTCTCTTTTGGTTTTCTTAAACGATTAAAAAGATGGAAGTGGTTGTATCTAATCATTATCCTATCCTTTTTATGGTTTTATGCAATGCTTACTGGTTTTTCAGCATCGGTTTTAAGGGCTTCAACGATGTTTAGTTTTATTCTAATAGGAGAAGAAGTAATTAATAGAAAAGTGAGTATTTATAATATGTTGGCAATATCTGCAATAATTCTAATTGTAGTTGATCCGTTTATTGTCTTTTCTGTAGGCTTTCAGTTGTCGTATTTAGCTGTAATAGGGATTGTGTATTTTCAGCCAAAAATATACCGCTTGTTTTATGTTAAAAATTGGCTGCTTGACCAAGCATGGAAAATTACAGCAGTGTCTTTAGCCGCCCAATTAGCAACTTTTCCTTTGGGTGTTTATTATTTTCACCAGTTTCCAGTCTATTTCTTTGTGTCTAACTTATTGGTAATACCTATTGCTACGGTTGTTTTATACTTGGGGGTTCTATTATTTGTTTTTTCTGCTTTTGGTGTTTCTATTGTATTCGGGAAGCTACTTAATTATTTAATACTTGGTTTAAACAAGGTGGTTTCGCTTGTAGAAAAAATGCCTTTTTCAACTGTCAATGAAATTAGTATTAGCGTATTGGAAAATTACTGGTTATATGTATGTATCATTTCTTTTTCCATAGCCTTTCATTACAAAAGAATTCGATATTTGTATTTTTCATTTTCTTTATTGAGTTTATTCCTAATTTTTCAATGGGTAGATAATTACCAATCTTACCAAAAGAAAGAAGTTATTGTATATTCCATAAATAAGAAAACGGCTTTTGAGTTTAAAAAAGGAAAAAAAGTATATTTTATTTCTGACTCAACTTTATGGGAAGATGAAGATCAGCTCTTGTTTTCGGTAAAGCACCATTGGTATAGGAATAACAGTTCCGATGTAACCTTTATACCTCAAAACAGCTTAAATTATCACGATGATAATATTTATATAAGAGAAGGTATCATTCGATTTAATGGTAAAACATATGTTTACTTAACGGACAAAAACATACAAATGGTTAGTCAAATACGTCCGAATTATCTAGTGGTTAGTCGTGAAAATTTACCCTTATTAGATGAGCTTAAACTAGAAACTCTAGAGCACATAAAAATAGTTTTTGATTCATCTGTGCCTGCTTATAAAGTTAATCAGTTTAATAAAGCTAAACCAACATTAGAGGTAGAAGGAGCTAGTGATTATTTTGTAAGCTTAGTTCCTTAGAGTATGTTGTAAATCGACCATTTTAAGCGCTGCAATCGCACACTCAATACCTTTGTTACCATGCTTCCCTCCTGATCGATCAATAGCTTGTTGCATGGTGTTATCTGTTAATACACAAAAAATAACAGGTTTGTTATATTTTAAATTCACATCAACTAAACCTTGAGTAACTCCATGGCACACAAAATCAAAATGTTTTGTTTCTCCTTGTATAACACTTCCAATAGCTATTTGTCCATCAACATCTGTGTTTTCAAATAACAATTGAGCTCCAAGTGGTAACTCAAATGTTCCAGGAAGGTATTTAACAATAATGTTTTTTTCTTTTACGCCATTTTCTAATAATGCTTTTTTCGCACCATCAAGCAAAGCGTTTGTTATTTGTGGGTTCCACTCTGAAACAACAATCCCGAATGAGTAGTTTTCTCCATTCGGGATTGTGTTTTTATCGTAATATGATAAGTCTTTGTTTTCTGTAGCCATTAAATGGATAATCTTGTAATGTGTTTATCAACGTCTTGTGCTTGAGAAGAATTAGGGAATTCATCCTTAATTCTTTGGTAGCTTTCAAGCGCTTTTTCTTTATCTCCTGCATCTTCTTGTGCATAAGCAAGCTTTTTCAAGTAAATCGGACAAGTAAATGTGTTGTTAGAGTGGTTTACAGCATCCTTATAATTACTGATAGCCTTACCTACTTCACCTTTTTCATAATAAGCATCACCTAAAGCACCTTTAGCAATAGCGCCAACCATATCATCATTAAAAGAAACATCTTCTAAATGCTCAATAGCAGCATCATATTGCCCCATGTTTAGGTATCCAATACCCATACGGTACTTTGCTAATTCTCCAGCATCAGTTCCACTATATTCTTTAGCTACATCTGATAAGCCTTGTTGTGGGTAACCGTTAGCATCAACACCACCATTAATAGCTAAGTTAAAAGAGTCTTTAGCGAATGCAAATTCACTTTTCCAAATAGCCTCATTGGCAGCAATGTTTTTTTCTTCACTGCTCTTAGTGAACCACCAAACACCACCAATAACTAAAGCAATAATTACTAATGCTCCGTATATGTAATTTTGATTCTCGTTAAATTTTGTTTGAGCCTTCTCCATTAAGTCCTCTGCGTCAAAGTTCTCTAAGTCTACCATAGCGATTATAAAGATTTAAGGCTACAAAAATAATTTTTTTTATCAATTATTCGGATATTTGATTAGAATAATATTAAATATAAAGACTCTTATTCTGTGCATTTAAAGAAATTAAACTTTATCAATTTCAAAAATTACGAAGATTTCTCCCTAGAACTTGCTGAAAAAATCAACTGTTTTGTGGGGTATAATGGTGTTGGTAAAACAAATGTACTGGATGGTATTTATTATTTGTCCAATTGTAAAAGTTTTTTTAATCCTGTTGATTCACAAAATATTAAAGAGGGGGAAGAGTTCTTTGTTATAGAAGGGGTTTTTTCTGAAGAAAACCAAAATGAAACCATCTACTGTGGAGTTAAAAAAGGCAGAAAAAAAGTATTTAAAAAAGGGAAACGATCTTACGAAAAGTTATCAGAGCATATTGGGTATATTAATACAGTGATGATATCTCCAATTGATGGAAACCTGATACTCGAGGGTAGTGATGTTCGAAGAAAATACATTGATCATATCATCTCTCAGTACAATCCATCTTACTTGCAGGATTTAATTAAGTATAATAAGGTTTTGGCTCATCGAAACGCTCTTTTAAAACAGTTTAAAGAGTCACACACGTTCGAATCCTCTTCATTAGAAGTTTGGGACGATCAATTAGTTCCTTTAGCTGAAAAAATCTATGCGATTCGTAAAGCGTTTATAGAAGGTTTTATTCCTGTTTTTGATAAGCGATACAAAAAGCTTTCTAATGGCTTAGAAGCTCCAACTTTTACTTATCAATCGCATTTAGAAGATGAAGATTTTAAGAACAAACTTAAAGAAAACCAAAAGAAAGATAGAACTGTAGGCTATTCAACTGTAGGGATTCATAAAGATGATTATGTGTTTTTACTGAATGATAAACCACTGAAAAAATTTGGAAGTCAAGGTCAGCAAAAAACGTATTTAATTGCACTTAAACTAGCACATTACGATTTTATCAGCGATAAATCGTTTCATAAACCAATTCTACTACTGGATGATATTTATGATAAGTTAGATGAAAAAAGAATAAAGCAACTAATGGAAGCTGTTCTTCAAAAATCATTCGGACAGGTATTTATTACAGATACCGATCAAAACAGATTAAAAAATTTGTTTGATGGTAAAGAAGAAGTTAAAGTCTTTCAAATTGCTAACGAAATTCCAAAAGCTATTGGCTAAAAATGCAAAAAGAGTGATTGAAAACAACCACTCTTTTTGACAACAAAAAAAGAAAGAAATGAAATCAGCTATTATCAATAGCTTAAGGCTCTTTAATATTTTTAAATAATTCAGTGTTACCCTTTCATACTAAATGTAGGAATTTACTGCTTACGTTTAACATGAGTTTATTTATCGGTATTGGTTGGTTATTTTAAGGGTTAATTCAATTACAGTCTCAAAAAAAAGCAGTAATTTTTAAGCTTGTAAATAGAGAAATTATAAAACAACAATGATTAAAAATGTGCTTTTATTAGTGTTTTGTATGATGGTTTATTCTGTACAAGGGCAACACAATCACGAACATACATTCAAGTATATCAATCCTAAATATTCTCCAAACGGAGAGTTGATTTTAGCTTCTGCAGAAGGTTACCTAGGTATTTACATCTTAGATGCAAAAACGCTCAAAAAAAAACAAGAATTTTTAATTGATAAGCCCATAGGCTACGGAGCAGCTTGGACAACCGATTCTAAAAGCATTGTTTACAGAGAAAAGAATAACTATCAGTTTAATACTAAAAAACTAACACTAAAAACTGGTCAAGTAACAGAAAGCTCAGTTGACCCATTAGTATTAACCTGTAAAACAAGTGTAGATCATAAAAGTGTAGCACATTTAAATCAAAACAACTTAATCCAGTTTGGAGAGAAGGTGTTGGGTAACCAAGGAGAAAATTATTATCACATAGTTTCTAATGCAAACAAAACAGTATTTGTAGCCCATTTACAGAGTCAAATAGCATTAGTGGATATTAAAAATAATCAATTGATTCCATTAACTTGGGGCTTAGCAAATGCCATTTCTAACGATGGTAATTATATTTATTTTTTTAGAGACTACTCAACCGATGGACACACAACATCAAATGCAGAATTATTTGTTTACGATATTAAAAACCAAAAGGAAACTCAATTAACAAACACCCAAGATAAAATTGAGTGTTGGCCAGATATTTCTCCCGATGGAAAAACAATTGTCTATTCAGATGATAAAACAGGAGAAATCGAAAAAATAAAAGTTTCACAAGTAATCAAATAACCATGAGGAAAGGATTAATACTACTCTTTGTTTTATTAGGATTTCTGGGTTTCGGGCAAAAAATTGTGATTGATGCTGGTCATGGTTGGGGAGCACCATTGAGTGGAGGAGGGTGTGCAAATCCAGATACACGTTTATCTATCGAAATGGAAGCCTCACACAGCGTGAGCCATAAATTAGCTAACTTATTAACCACTTGTGCAGGTGTACAAACATTGTTAACACGCCCTAATAACGGGTGTAATAGTTGGGTGTCTTTGGCTCAAAGAACAACCATGTCTAACAGCTGGGGAGGAGATGCCCTTATAAGTATCCACACAAATGCCTTCAATGGTTCAGCAACAGGAACAGAAACTTTTTGGTGTTCCATTAGTCCATCAAGTAATACAGCAGATGCAAGCTTTTGTAATATTGTTCAAAACAACATGGTTTCTTACGGGAGTTGGTTCGACCGTAGGGCGGTTGAAGATAATTCGTATATCTTTCATCTAGCAGTTTTAAGAAACTCAAACGCATCAAGTATTTTAAGTGAAATTGGTTTTGGAGATAATCCATCCGATTATATAAAACTGGCAGATGATGGCTGGAGAGATCAATTTGCCCTCGCTTATCTGGAATCCTTAAAGAGTTACTTGGGCTTTGTTTGTAATCAAACACCTACAACCGAGGGCTCTTGTGTTGATCCTATTGAAATTACGTGTGGTACATCATACAACGGAAGTACATTTACTGGAATGAGCGAGCACAATACCTATGGATGTTCATCTATACCAGAATATGGAAGAGAAAAAATCCACGAGTTTACATTGAGTCAAATGTCTAACATTACAGCTTCCATCACTAACCTCACGGTTGATTTAGATTTATATTTACTAACCGATCCTTGCGATTCATCCACATGCATTGCTAGAGATGATTTTGTTATAGGATTAGATTCATTACCAGCAGGAACTTATTACTTGGTTGTAGATGGTTATGGTAATTCTGGAAGTGCAGCAGCAGGAACATACAAGCTAAATTTAAACTGTTATCCTGTTTCAAAGGGTTCGGGTTCGTGTGATAATCCAATACAGATAACTTGTGGAGAACGTTTTAAAGGAACAACAACGAATGGGAGTACGGCTATTGATGTGTATACGTGTGCTTCTAACTTACCTCAAGAAGGAAGAGAAAAAATTCATGTGTTTACCATGAATGATACATCAGATATAACATTACAAATCTCTGATTTAGGGTATGATTTGGATATTCATCTATCAGAAGATTGTAATACAAACAACTGTTTAGAAAGGGATGACAACACCATTACTTATGATGGGCTACCTTCCGGCACTTACTACGTAATAGTTGATGGCTACGGTACAAACTTAACACAAGAAGGAAATTACACACTTACTTTATCGTGTGCTAAATCCTCGGGAGCTGCACCTACATGTAATGACCCCATACCCGTTTCATGTGGGAGCACGTATGTAGGAACAACTACAGATGGGCAAGCTAATTTTAATAGTTACGGATGCGGACCACAAGACGAATTTGGAAAAGAAAAAGTTCATCGTATTACAATAGATTCAGCAGCAGCTTTTACAGCAGTTGTTCAAAATTTATCGGTTGATTTAGATATTCACTTACTTACAGATTCTTGTGACCCCAACTCATGTATCGCTAGAGATGATAACACCATTGGTATTGATACACTCCAGCCGGGAACATATTACATCGTAATAGATGGTTTTGGAACAAGTCAAACAGCTCAAGCTGGAACCTACGAATTATATATAGAATGTGTTGCTATTCCTAATGTACACCCTTGTACAGATCCTGTCCCTTTAACATGTGGCGTTCCTTATAATGGAACTACACTCGATGGGCAAGATTTGATGAACAACTATAATTGCACAAATGTAAACCAGTTCGGAAAGGAAAAAGTACATGTGTTTACTTTACCAGACTCAGCAAATATAGCTGTAGAAATTTATGGTATGACTTCTAACTTAGACGTGTTGGTTTTAACTGATTCTTGTGATCCTAATTCATGTTTATCTCACGGTTACTTTGCTTTAAGCTTGGATTCTCTACCTCCAGGGAGATATTATGCAGTTGTTGACGGACAAGGAACTGACGCTACAGCACAGGCAGATGATTATACAATAGAACTAACCTGCGATTATTTTGTAACTGATACCATACAGGATTCTATATCAGATATTGATACTACTCAGGATACAATACAAGACACAATCGTTGACTCAAGCTCTTTTATTTTTGAAGATATTCGCTATAATCAATGGATCGAAGTTTATCCTAACCCAACAGTCGATAAAATTCAAATCAACTCTCATAAAAATAATAGTAGAGAAGTAGTGTATACACTATTTAATATTTCTGGGAGTCTCCTCGAAGAAGGTGAGTTTAGAATAACAACAGAAGTTTCTTTGTACAATTATGCTAAGGGTACCTATATTCTTCGGTTAACAGATGGGGTTAATTATTCTACGCAACGCATTATTAAACGATAATGCGAAATAAGTTTGTAAATTAGTTCATTACTAACCTACATGAGTATACGAGCCTTAATAATAGATGATGAAGAGCTAGCAAGAGAAAATCTTGATATGCTGCTTGATTCATTTTGTCCAAAAGTTGAGGTGGTTGCTAAGGGAGGTAGTAAAGAGGAAGCCAAAGAATTAATTGAAAAACATCAGCCAGATGTTATTTTTCTAGATATTTGTATGCCTTCAGGAACCGAGGGGTTATCGCTATTAGATGAAATAAAACAACGCGATTTTTTAGTAGTTTTTGTTACAGCATTTAAAGAGTATGCTATTAAAGCATTTAATGCAAATGCCGTACATTATTTGCTCAAACCTATAGATGTAGAAGAGCTTATTGATGCTGTAGAAAAAATCCAAGAACGATTAGAAGTTGTAAGTATATCCTCCGAAAATAGAGAAAGCTATAACGAAAGTATTGATGAAGTTTCTCAAGCAATCCGAACAGGGGTTCAGCATAAAATTACCATCGCCCATTCAAAAGGAATCAAAATAATAAATCAGGAAGACATTGTTTTTGTTCAAGCGGATAGTAACTGCTCCATTTTACACTTTAAAGATGGTACAAAGTATACCGATACACGAACACTAAAAACTTATGAGGATGTTTTAAGTGACGATTTATTTTATCGTGTTCATAAATCTTACATAACCAATGTAAACTGCATTAAGGAGGTTATTTCTGCTGATGGAGGTTATGTGTTACTCGAAAACGGAAAAGAAATTCCAATTTCACGAAGAAGATTACAAGCATTCAAAGCTTTGATTAAAAGTATTGGGTAATTATCAATGGTTTTTTTAAAGCTTTTATCTTTGCACTATGGCGAAGAATAAACTAATGAAGTTTGCTGAAATGAAAACGCTTGATCGCGTATTCGAACCAGAAAAAAAAGATTTTCTTGATCAACCGTATAACTTAAAAGGAAAATGGCGGGAAAAAGTTTTTGGTAACGATAATCCCATAGTTCTCGAATTAGGCTGTGGAAAAGGGGAGTACACCGTTGGTTTAGGAAAAAAGTATCCGAATAAAAACTTTGTAGGGGTAGATATAAAAGGAGCTCGTATTTGGGCTGGAGCAAAACAGGCTAATGAAGAAGAGATAAATAACGTGGCATTTTTAAGAACCAATGTAGACTTTATCAATTATTTTTTCGGGCAAGATGAAGTAGATGAAATATGGTTAACGTTTAGTGATCCACAACCCAAAAAGCCCAACAAACGACTTTCTTCTAAACCATTTATTGATCGTTACAAAAAGTTTTTAAAGCCCGAAGGAATTATCCATCTCAAAACAGATAACACCTCTTTGTATTTGTCTACTATTGATGAAATAGAAACGCACAACTATAAGCTAATTAAAAAAGCACATAACGTTTACGAAACTCATTGGGATATGTTTAATAAAGAGGAACAAGATGTGCTAACAATAAAAACACACTACGAACAACTCTTTGCAAATAAAGGATTCAAAATAAAGTATTGTTCGTTTACCGTGTAATAAAAACCATTAATGAAAACGGTAGATTCATTTAAGCATAATGAAGTGCTAGGCATGAAGTTTGGGCATGGCTTGTTTAGCAAACCAAAAATGTTTGTGCATACTTATTTCATAGATGGTTTACTGATAGATACAGGGCAAAGTAATTGTAGAAGACAGGTGCTTTCAGCGATTAAAGATTTAAATGTTGAGCAAGTTTTAATTACTCATTACCACGAGGATCATTCAGGAAATATAAAAGGTGTAAAACAATTATTTGATGTGCCAGTTTATGCTTCTGAGAAATGTTGTGAGATAATGAAAAACCCACCAAGAATAAGTTTGCCTCAAAAGATTCTGTGGGGTAATCGAGAAGCACAACACAATTTGATTCCTTTGGAAAATACAATTGAAACAACAAATTTCACTTTTGAAATTCATCCAATTCCAGGCCATGCTATTGATATGATTGCACTATATGAGCCCAATAGAAAATGGCTTTTTTCTGCCGATCTTTATGTAAACTCATATATAGGCTATTTCTTAAAAGAGGAGAGCATGGCAACTCAAATACAATCAATTAAAAAGGTGCTAAATTTAGATTTTGAAGTGTTATTCTGTTCGCATAATCCTCAATTTAAAGGAGGGAGAAAGCTGCTAGAGAAAAAGCTAGTATTTTTTGAGAACTTCTTTGAAAGTGTAAGGGTATTACATGATAAAGGATTTTCTCCCAAAGAAATATTTAAGCACCTTGGTTTAAAAGAGCATGGTTACATTAAGCAATTTTCTAGTAATAGTTTATCGAAATTTAATATGGTAAACTCGGTTGTTCGGGATATTGAAAACGAATGTTTGCCTAGCTAACATTATATAAAAAAGATAGCCATATAAAAGCTTAGTGAGGTTATGTGTTAAAAAGGATATTTATTTTTTTGCTTCGTAGCTATCAAGCAAACTGTTAGTCTTTTTTTGTAGTTTTTTCTTAAAAAAGTTGGTGCCTCCTAAAAGCGTGCCTGTAAAACCTAATGCTTGCTTAGACCATGCGTGCAAATTAAAACTATCGATGTGTTCAATGATTTTACCGTCTTTAAATTTAAACTGTGCAGTAATTTTATTATGGACTTTTCTATTAGTAGCACTAAAAGTATATTTTGCCTCCCATTGAGCCATTCCTTCTTCATCATTAGCTTGCACATTATGAAAAGTAACAATAAACTCTTGGTCTTTTTGACTTTCACATAACATCCGCCACATGTTTTTAGCACGTTCTCCCTTCAACTCCCCAAAGGCTGGATCATGAAATCGGATACTATCATGGTATAAACTAACCATGGTTTCTGCATCTTTATTTGCAAATGCTTCATAAAATTTTGTGATAGTATCTTCCATAGTAATGGTTTTACTTTGACTTAAAAGGTTAACAGAAGCTGTAACAGTAATAATTAAGACAAGTATATGCTTAAGCATAAAGCTCTTCTCTTTGTGCTGTTATTTTTTCACTAGCAATATAATCGTCATAACTCGTTAATTTGTCAATCATACCATTTGGCGATATCTCAATAATTCTATTGGCAATTGTTTGAACAAATGTATGGTCATGTGAAGTAAACAAAATAGTTCCTGAGTAGTTAATTAAGGCGTTATTTAATGCTGTAATCGACTCAAGATCTAAGTGGTTTGTAGGTTCATCTAAAACAAGTAAATTTCCTTGTAAAAGCATCATTCGAGAAAGCATACATCTTACTTTTTCTCCTCCCGATAAAACGTTTGCTTGTTTAAAAACTTCTTCTCCAGTGAATAACATTTTACCTAAAAAACCTCTTATAAAAACTTCATCTTTCTCATCGCTGTACTGTCTTAACCAGTCAATTAAATTGTCTGTGGTTTCAAAGTATTCTTTGTTTTCATTTGGTAAATACGAGTGACTAATTGTTTGACCGAATTTAATTTCACCTGTATCTGCTTCTAGCTCTCCTGCTAATACTTTAAGTAGTGTGGTGATGGCTAAACTGTTTTTACCTATAAATGCAATTTTATCGCCCTTATTTACATTAAGATTAAAATCGCTAAACAGTAATTCACCATTTATTGATTTCGATAGGTTTTCGACCTCAAGTATTTTGTCTCCAGCTTCTCTGGTTTGATCAAAAATAATTGCAGGATATCTTCTACTCGAAGGTTTAATTTCTTCCACATTAATTTTATCCAAAAGTTTTCTTCTACTGGTTGCTTGTTTAGCTTTAGAAGCATTTGCACTAAATCGAGAAATAAACTCTTGAAGTTCTTTTTTCTTGTCCTCCGCTTTTTTATTGGCTTGTGCTCTCTGTCTTGATGCCAATTGACTAGACTCATACCAAAAGGTATAGTTACCGGTAAATAGATTAATTTTCGAGAAATCGATATCAGCAATATGTGTACAAACAGTATCTAAAAAGTGTCTGTCGTGAGACACAACAATAACAGTGTTTTTAAAGTCTAACAAAAAGTCCTCTAACCAACTAATGGTGTGAATGTCTAAGTCGTTAGTAGGCTCATCAAGAATTAAGATATCAGGGTTTCCGAATAAGGCTTGAGTTAGCAAAATTCTTACTTTTTCACTACCTGTTAAATCTTTCA
>CATLPG010000075.1 GCA_950054195.1 uncultured Saccharospirillaceae bacterium | reverse complement strand
AGCTATTAAAGGATATGGAGGTTGCCCCATGGCTAAAGATGAACTCACAGGCAATATGCCTACAGAAAATATGCTTTCCTATTTTGAAGATCAAAAAGTTAATTTAACCATTGATTCTAATCAGTTTGATCGAGTTTTAATGAAATCAGGGGAGATATTTAATCAGTATCATTAAAGAATAGCAATTTTCTTTTGGAATGACCTGTTTTTATTAGTGAGAATATAAATTCCCTTAGCTAAATTTGTTAAGTCAAAATTATTGTAGCCTACCAGTGTTTGATATGAGCCTATTGAACTTCCATTTAGCTGAATTAGTTCAAATTGATCTTTGTGAGAAGTAAAAATAGTTAATTGATTTTGAGTTAGTGTTGCATTAATTTTTTGCTGATCCAATTCATGTATTCCAGAAACTCCAAAAGGTACGGTCATAGTTATTGTGTCCCAACTCAAATGCTCACTTTGTACGGTTAATTTAACTGGATAATAGCCTGGTGAACCAAAAGCATACGATGGGTTTTGCTGATTGCTTGTCCACCCATTACCAAAATTCCAGTGCCATGCCACAGCTTTAGCACTTTGGTCAACAAAATTAATTAACGCTCCGTTAGGGTAGAAGTTGAAACTGGCTGTTGGTTTGTGTTGTTTATATAAAAACGCTTTTGTCTTAGCATAAATAGTGTCCCAGTATTCATTAGGTGTGAATCCTAGATTGCCATTAGTAACACCACCATAAAATTCATGTCCTTCACCATCAACAAAATAAGTCTCATGATTAATACCTAATGAATCAAGTCGCTCGTGAATACGTTTACTTCCGTGAACATCATTAATGGTAAACCCAACACCAGAAAATGGCTTGCCAATATCATAAGGAACTATGGCATCATCTTTTCCGTGAACCAAAAGCATAGGAGTTGTGTCTCCTGTGTTAATAATGCTATCGTGTTGAACAGCCCCCCACAGAGCTACGCAAGCATTAGCTCTTCCGTTGAAAGATAAATTTGTGCCCGTATCTATAGAGCCTAAATGCGGAGTTGGGATAAAAGCCCAGTTATATGATTTTATTTCTTCCCCAACTTCATCTTGATCTAGATAAATATTATTTAGTGCTGTTATTGCCCCAGCACTTTGACCAACCAAATAAATATGATTTGGGTCAATTCCGTACAAAGCAGCATTTGCTCGTAGGTATCGCACTGCGGATCGAGAATCCTGTAGTGCTCTGTACATTGCTCGCTCTGGACTTTTTGGATCGGTAATGTTTATACCTTTTCGGTACTCCATTGCTACAGCAAAATATCCAGATTTTGCTAAAGAATCACAAAATAACTCTATGTCATTAGAGTTCTTGGAACCGGTAATAAAACCTCCTCCGTGAATACAAATAACAGCTGGTTTATTAGAGAAAGTATCGTTTGCTGGACGATAGATGTCAAATTTTAAACTATTATCTACATAAATAGCTTCATTCTCTAGCCCAAGAATTAAGTCAACAAAACCAATTTCATATTCAACATCAGAGGATAGATCAACAGAAAATTTACTAGTTGAAATATATCTGTCGTTTTCCAAGGATTGCCCAAAAAAGGTAAACAAGTTAACGCTTAATACGAGAGATGTTAAAATGATTTTTTGTCGCATTGAGGATAAAAATACGATAATTCAATAAAAAAGTTCAAAATAAAACAAAAAACAAGTCTTTGAGTGAATTATTTCCTGTTCAATATACTTTCCATCTTTTTCCCTCTAGCTAATTCATCTACTAGTTTATCTAAATACCTTGCCTTTTGAGTTAAAGGATTTTCAATTTCTTCTACGCGATAACCGCATATTAAACCTTTAATTAAATGTGTATTAGGGTTTAGATTTGCTCTTTCGAAAAAAGTTTTAAAAGTGGATTTATTCGCAATTTCTTTCTCAATTTCTTCTTTAGTAAAACCAGTTAACCATTCAATCACTTGTAAAAGCTCCTCTTCAGTTTTTCCTTTTCTTTCTACCTTGTTGACATAATGAGGGTATACCGAAGCAAAAGTCATTTCGGCAATTCGTTTATCCTGTTTTTCTTGTTTACTTAATTCTGCCATCCTTTTGAATTATAAACTAGCGGCTAATTCAGCACCTTCTTTAATTGCTCGCTTAGCATCAATTTTACTTGCCAATTTAGCTCCACCAATAATATGTACGTTTGATTGTTCTTTAAGTTGTTCGTATAAATTGTTTACACTCACTTGACCAGCACAAATGATAATGTTGTCAACCTCTAAAAGCTCAGGTTTTTCTTTGATAGTAACGTGTAAACCTTGATTGTCAATTTTATTATAAGAAACACCATTAATCATTTTTACGTTTTTATGCTTCAATGATTTTCTATGTATCCAGCCAGTTGTTTTCCCTAATCCTTTACCAAGTTTGGTTTCTTTTCGTTGTAGTAAATAAACTTCCCTAGGAGAAGGTTCGTGTTTAGGCTTAATACCTTCAATACCACCCCTTACTTCATTATTATAATCTACTCCCCATTCTTTTAAAAAGGCTTCTACATTTTGAGAGGTAGATGAATTTTCATGAGTTAAATATTCCGCAACATCAAAACCAATACCTCCAGCACCTATTATAGCTACTCGTTTGCCAACAGGTTTTTTGTGTTTTAAAACATCTTCGTAGCTGAGTACTTTTTCACTTTCAACCCCTTCAAGTTTTAACGCTCTAGGTTTAATTCCTGATGAAATAATGATTTCATCAAAACCAATTAGTTCTTCTTTTTCAACTTTGTGGTTTAATTTGACTTGAACACCAGTAAGCTCTAATTGCTTTTTGAAGTAGCGAATAGTTTCAAAAAACTCTTCTTTTCCAGGTATTACCTTGGCTAAATTAAATTGTCCGCCAATATCAGCTTGAGCCTCAAATAAAGTTACTTGATGTCCTCTTTGAGCAGCAGTAGTAGCAGCAGATAAACCAGCTGGGCCACCACCAACAACTGCAATTTTTTTAGTGTTTTTGGTAGGAGTATAATTTAAAATAGTTTCATGGCATGCACGAGGATTTACTAAACAGCTGGATGTTTTTTGTTCAAAAACATGATCTAAACACGCTTGATTACAAGCAATACACGTATTAATTTCATCTTCGCGACCTTGCTCAGATTTATTAATGATTTCTGGGTCAGCTAAAAACGGACGAGCCATCGAGACCATATCCGCATGCTTATCAGCTAAAACAGTTTCAGCAACTTTAGGGTCGTTAATTCTATTAGTAGTGATAAGAGGAATGGATACTTCTCCCATCATTTTTTTAGTAACCCAACTAAAAGCAGCCCTCGGAACCATTGTTGCAATAGTAGGGATACGAGCTTCGTGCCAACCTATTCCTGTGTTAATGATTGTAGCACCGGCTTTTTCAATTTCTTTTGCAAAGTAAACTGTTTCTTCCCAAGTGTTTCCCTTATCAACAAGATCAAGCATGGAAAGTCGAAATATGATAATGAAGTTTTCTCCAACAGCAGCTCTTGTTTGTCTAATTATCTCTAGAGGAAATTTTATTCTATTTTCAAATGACCCTCCCCATTGGTCTGTTCGTTTATTCGTTTTAGTAGATACAAACTGATTAATTAAATAACCCTCAGACCCCATAATTTCTACCCCATCATAATTCGCATGTTGAGCAAGTTTAGCAGCACGAACAAAATGACGAATGGTTCGCTTAATCCCCATGTTTGATAATTTCCAGGGTTTAAATGGGCTTATTGGTGATTTTATTCGGCTTGGAGCCACTGCTAGTGGGTGATATCCATACCTTCCAGTATGAAGAATTTGCATGCATATTTTCCCACTATTATCATGGACAGCTTGCGTAATTTCTTTATGCTTATTAGCTGTTTTTATATTCGTCATTTTACTACCAAAAGGAGCTGTCCATCCAGCTCTATTTGGAGCGATTCCACCTGTTACAATTAAGCCAACACCACCTTTTGCTCGTTCGCCATAGTAAGCAGCCATACGCTCATAGCCATTTTTTTCTTCTTCAAGACCAGTATGCATCGATCCCATTAAAACACGATTTTTTAAAGTCGTAAAACCTAAGTCTAATGGTTCAAATAAATGAGGGTATTTTGGGTGTGACATGTAGCGATTTATGTGAGTTAGAAGGTAAAGTTACACTTTGTATCCTTTTTTTTTGTTCCTTTGTTATAGAAAATTGGACTAGATTGATATTATTTAATAAGAATTATTATCTTTGCAGTCCTTTAGTTCTTTATTAAGATGGAATTAAACAAAAATTTCAATATTAAATTTGCAGGCTTAAAAAACGGTAAGCATGTATTTAATTTTGAAGTAGAAGAAACGTTCTTTGATTATTTTACTGTTGAAAGTGAGGAAGTTGATTTTCCTGAAGTTCTAGGAAAGGTTGAAGTTTTATTAGATAAAATGTCAACAATGTTGACGGTTGATGTAGTTTTAAACTTAACATGGAACACATGGTGTGATTTATGTGGAGAAGACTTAAGTTTAGATGTACACTCAACGAACAGATTCTTTGTGAAGTTTGGTACAGAAGATTCTTTAAATGAAGATATCTTAGTATTACCCCACAACGAGTTTGAATTTAATATTTCACCTTTTATATATGAATTTATAATTACTTCTTTGCCATCTAAGAAGAAGCATAAAGATGGCGAGTGTAATCCAGAAACAATTGAAAAATTAAATGATCTAAAACCTAACAGTAGTAACAAAGAAAACAATCCCTTGTGGGATCAATTAAAAAATTTGAGTTAAACGAAATATAATAGATAGCGATGGCACATCCTAAACGAAAAATATCGAAGCAGAGACAAAGAAAAAGAAGAACGCATTACAAAGCGAAAGGACAACAATTGTCTCAATGTCCAACAACTGGTGAATTTCATTTAAGCCATAGAGCATATTGGTATGAAGGTAAATTGTACTGGAACGGAAAAGTTGTGATTGATAAAAATGTAGTAACAGAAGCTTAATTTAGTTAAGTTATGACTTAATATATTGAAGGGAGCTAAGAAATTAGTTCCCTTTTTTTATGAAGCTTACCAGAGTTAAAGTTGCTGTTTAGAGTATTTAAATCTCTTTTTGAGTAATTTTTACTCATCAAAAATTACTGAATCCCTTATTAATTATAACTTTAGCTACTGGATCAATTTTTGATAATTATTTTTTAAAATTAAATACTATGAAAAAATTACTACTAATCGCGGCAGGAGCTGCACTATTATTCTCATGTTCTACTTCAAATGATGTAGTTAGTAATGGGTTTATTCAAAAAAGAAAATATACCAAAGGGTGGCATATTAATAAAAGAGCTAATGTATCTTCTAAAAAAGGGACTAACACACCAGAGAAGTTTACTGAAGAGAAAGAAGCAGATCTTACTTTAAGTACAGAACCTAAAACAATCAAAAACCAAGATCGTAAAGATGTTGAAGTAGCAATAGTAGCTAACGAGTTACCTAAACCAATAGAGAAAGCAGTTACTAGTAAAGAAGTAAAGCATTCTCAAGCTAAAAAAACAACAAAAGCGTCAGTTGGTGTTGAAGACAACAAGATTGAAACAAATAGCGAATTAGTTACAGACTATTCAGTTAAAGAAGTTAAGCCTGCTATTAAGATGCAAAAAAATGCAGGAGCAGATGGAGCAGGAGGAGTTTTATTACTTTTATTAGTTGTGCTAGCATTGTTCATTCCTTGGTTGTCTGTTGGTATTTACGATGGATGGGCTGGAAACAGATGGATAATTAACCTTTTACTGTGGATCCTTGGTGGTGGTCTTTACATCTTTGGTGTAGGTTTTGCAGTAGCTGGAATATTTTTTGTAATTGCAGTAGTTCATGCAATACTAATTTTACTAGGATTTTTATAATCTATAGTTCAAAATAAATTTAGTAAAGAGAGACAATGTAATTGTCTCTCTTTTTTAGTTTAAAACCTCAGACAAAATAAAAACTAGACTTAGTTAGAATTATAACTTAGTAGAAAGAAGATTTGAAGCTCTTTAGTATCTATTTTAAATGCGTCATTTGATCTGCAAAAAAGTAAAGAGCATAAAAAAAGCAACTCTATTTGAGTTGCTTTTAATTTCATTATAGTTTGATAAACAAATTATTTCTTTGCGAATTTCTTGTATCTGTTGTTAAACTTATCAATTCTACCAGCTGTATCAACAAACTGCATCTTTCCAGTATAAAATGGATGAGACTTGTGTGAAATTTCCACTTTAATTAATGGATATTCAGAACCTTCATGTTCAATAGTCTCTTTAGATGGAGCACATGATTTTGTCAAAAAAGTATAACCATTTGACATATCCTTAAATACAACTAATCTATAATCTTCTGGGTGGATATCTTTCTTCATAATCTCGTTCTATTCGTAATTTGAACCACGAAATTAAGCAATCTCATTTAAAATCAAAAACTAAATTAATATTCTTTTACAATTTTTCTTTCAAAATCTCGTACATTAGGTGATAACATATGAAAAACACCAAAAAAACATCTTTATTATTTATAGCAGTAACACTAATGGTAGTGATGCTTACAACCATTTCAAGCTGCCGAAAAGAGCGTGTTTTTACTGATGGAAGCGCTAAACTCGAATTTTCAACAGATACAGTAGTTTTTGATACCGTTTTTTCAACCATAGGAAGTACATATCGAAGATTCACCGTTAGAAATCCCTATAATAAAAAAATTATCATCAGTAGCGTACGATTAAAAGGAGGAACAGCATCTCCCTATCGAATGAACGTTGATGGTTTACCAGGAGTAGATATAAGGGATGTTGAAATACTAGCAAAGGACAGCATCTTTATTTTTGTGGAAGTAACTGTAGACCCTAATAATGCATTAGCACCATTTGTTGTAGAAGATCAAATTCTTTTTACAACTAATGGAAACGAACAATTTGTTCAATTGGCTGCTTGGGGTCAAAACGCCTATTTTCATTACGAAGCAGATGGCTTACTTGTTATATGTAACGAAACATGGATGAATGATAAACCTCATGTTTTATATGGTGTAACTGCTATTGATTCGGCTTGTACACTAGATATTTTAGCAGGAGCTAAAATTTACGGACACAATAATGCGTTGCTATATAACTACAAGGGAACGTTAAATATAAATGGAGTAGAGGGTGATGAAGTTATCTTTCAGGGAGACCGTTTAGAAGCTTTTTACCAAGATGTACCAGGACAGTGGTTTGGTGTTCGAATGTTCCAGCCCTTAGAAAGCACCATTGAGCATGCGATTATTAAAAATGGAGAAGTTGGTATTTGGATCGATACCGTTGAAGGAGGTCAAAAAGTTAATTTGAACTATGTGGCTTCAGGAAATCACGGTTTTGCCTCATTGTTAGCACAAGGAACTCGAATTGAAGCAGAAAATTGCTTGTTTTATGACGGTGGATCACATACTGCATTGCTTAATGTAGGTGGAGATTATAATTTTAATCATTGTACATTTTCAAATTATTGGACGACATCTACAAGAACTACCACAGCATTAAAAATCAATAACTTTTTTGTATCAAATAATACAGTTTTTCACCGCCCAATTGTTCAAGCAACATTTAATAACTGCATAGTTTATGGAGATAAGGATAATGAAATTTTAATTGATACCTTGGAAACTACTACGCCAAATTATATCTTTAATCAGTGTGTAATTAAATCAGATCAATCAACAAATAATGGTCATTATCCTGCTATTAGGAAAAATCAAGATCCAAGATTTGCTGATCCTTCAACATTTGATTACCACCTAACAGCTGGTTCATCGGCAATAAATTATGGAGGTTTTCCTGCACCAACTAATGGAAATGATTTGGATGGTGTCATGCGAATTGCTCCTAACGATGTAGGCTGTTATGAAGTGCAGTAAAAAAGAAAACAATTCTAACCAATAATAATATGAACAAAAAAATATGGTCTGCGTTAGCTTTTACAGCTATAACCACAATGAGTTTTGCTCAAGAAAAAATCACAAACAAAGAAGGTAGTGATTACAACTTTACAGTTGTTAAAGATTTAGAAGAAACAGAAGTTCAAAACCAAAATCGAACAGGAACCTGTTGGAGCTTTTCTTCGTTATCATTTTTCGAATCTGAGCTTATCCGTATGGGAAAAGGAAAGAAAAACCTTTCTGAAATGTTTATCGTACGTAATGCTTATTTAGGTAAAGCGGAGAATTTTTTAAGATACTACGGTACATTTACTTTTGGTCCAGGTGGAGCATTTCATGATATTCCATGGGTAATTAAAAGGTATGGGATCGTTCCAGAATCTGTTTATGGAGGTAAAAATTATGGTTTTGATAGCCATAACCATGATGAAATGCACGCTATGCTTGAAGCATCAGTAAAAGCATTAAAAGATAAGCCACAAGGGGGTAAATTAACTAAATCTTGGAAAGAAGCATTTACAGGCATAACTGATGCTTACCTTGGTGACTTACCTAATAATGTAGAAGAATTTACATTCGAGGAAAATGGCAAAACATATACACCTAAATCATATGCTAAGGAATTAGGGCTAGATATGAATGATTATGTATCACTAACGTCATATAGTCACCATCCATTTTATGAGCAGTTCGTTCTTGAAGTTCAAGATAATTGGGCACTACAGAGTAGTTATAACTTACCACTAGATGAGTTTATGGAAGTGATGGAAGATGCAATTATGAAAGGTTACACCTTTGCTTGGGGAGCAGATATTTCTGAAAAAGGTTTTTCTGCAAGAGATGCGTTAGCCATTTTACCAAAAGACGAATCAACTATTCAACAAAAAGGTGCAGATAGTAAGTATTTTAATAATGCAGGAGCAGAAAAAATTAGCAACGCTTTTTTACAGCCTGTAGAAGAAAAAACAGTTACACAAGAGGAGCGTCAAGAAGCTTTTGATAGTCAAGAAACAACAGATGATCATGGAATGCACATTACAGGTATTGTAAAAGATCAAAAAGGAACAAAATACTTTGTAGTTAAGAATTCTTGGGGAACAGAGTACAACCAATGTGATGGTTATTTCTATGCTTCTTTCCCATACGTTAGATACAAAACAATGAACATCTTAATTCATAAAGATGCAGTTCCAAAAAAACTTCGAAAAAAGTTAGGGATTAATTAATCTATTCTACTTCATAAGTAGATAAACTTCTTTAAAATAAATTTAACTTTAAAAAGCGATCAAACTAAGATCGCTTTTTTATTTTTACTTAGTAAACGAGTTTAATGATAGCTATTAGCGAACAACCTTCAATTAAAGACTTACCTAATCAACTTTTTGACTTAATCATCATTGGGGGAGGAATAACAGGTGCAGGCATAGCGTTAGATGCAGCATCGAGAGGATTAAAGGTTGCTTTATTTGAAAAGTTAGATTTTGCTTCAGGAACGAGTAGTCGGTCAACAAAGCTAATTCATGGAGGATTAAGGTATTTAAAACAATTTGATTTTAAATTAGTTCGTGATACAGGAACAGAACGTGCTATAGCATACAAAAATGCTCCCCATCTTGTTATCCCAGAAAAAATGTTGATGCCAATAGTAGAAGGAGGAAGCTATGGAAAATTCATGGCTGGTGTTGGATTAACAATTTATGATTGGTTAGCCAATGTAAAGAAGTCTGAAAGAAGAAAAATGGTAAATAAAAAGCAAGCGCTTACTATTGAACCAAAACTTCGACAAGATATTTTAAAAGGAGGAGGTTATTATACCGAGTACCGTACTGATGACGCGCGGTTAACAGTTGAAGTAATTAAAACAGCTGTAGCTCAAGGAGCGTATTGCTATAATTATACAGAAGTTTCAGATTTTTTATACGAAAATGATCAAGTTATTGGAGTAACTGTAAATCAAAATGATCAATTATTTGCTGTAAAGGCAAAAACTGTGGTTAATGCTACTGGTCCTTGGACGGATGGATTAAGAAAAAAAGATAAATCACTTCAAGGAAAAAGACTTCACCTTACAAAAGGGGTTCACTTAGTTGTTCCAAAAGAACGTTTTTCCGTGCAAGACACGATTTACTTTGATGTGCCTGGAGGGAGGATGATTTTTGTGATTCCAAGAGGCGAAATTACCTATATTGGAACTACTGATACAAATTATAAAGGAGAGCTAGAAGAGCCTACAGTAACAAAAGAAGATGTTACTTACTTGCTTGCTTCTGTAAACAGTATGTTTCCATCTATTAAGCTTGAGGAGAATGATATCATCTCAAGCTGGAGTGGATTACGTCCACTAATCCATGAAGAAGGTAAAGATCCTTCTGAAATATCCAGAAAAGATGAAGTGTTTGAATCAGATTCTGGCTTAATTACTATAGCAGGTGGTAAGTTAACAGGTTACCGCTTAATGGCTAAGAAAATTGTGGATAAGGTTTGCGATCGATTAGGAATTAATGAAACAAGTAAAACCAAGCAATTGCCAATAGGTGGAGGAAATATTGCTCCAGAGTTAATGACTGGTTTTATTGAGCAGGCTGCAATCCAGTTTTCTGTAGATAAAAAGAAAGTTTCTGACTTGTTTTATAAGTACGGTGTTAATGCGACAACAGTTTTAGAAAATGCTCAAAACAGTTCATTGTTAGAGGCTGAAGTTGATTATACCATTCAGTTTGAAGGAGCTAAAAAACTCGTTGATTATTTTATAAGAAGAACAGGATATATGTATTTCAATCCTCAAAGAGTAAGCAGCGAATTAGATATTGTAGCAGACATTTTTACAAAAACATTTGACTGGTCAGACGAACAGAAAAACAAAGAAATAAAGTCTATTCAGCATTGGTTAAAAAGAATCACTAATTTTATATAAAACTGAATTATAATGAAAAGAAGTCTAGTCTTAATTACGTTTTTAGCTTTTTTATTTTGGAGCTTTACAGCAAAAAATGAAAAAAGTACTACAAATAATATGTGGGGTTTTTTCGGGCATAAAAAAATAAACCGTTTAGCAGTGTTTACATTGCCTCCAGAAATGTTTTCTTTTTACAAAGAACATATTGAGTTTTTAACAGAGCATGCTGTAGATCCTGATAAACGAAGATATGCTACTGAAGGGGAAGCACCAAGACATTATATTGATATTGATCACTATGCACACGGTGGAGTAGATCCATTTACAGTGATGCCTCAAAAATGGAATGAAGCGGTTGAAAAATATACGGAAGATACAATTCAAGCATACGGGATTGTACCTTGGCATGTTCAAGTGATGGTAGGTCGTTTAACTAAAGCGTTTAAAGATCAAAACTTCGATAAAATTTTAAGGTATTCTGCTGAGTTAGGACATTATGTTGGAGATGCTTGTGTTCCTTTACATACAACCGAAAATTATAATGGGCAAATGACTGGTCAGCGAGGAATTCATGGGTTTTGGGAATCACGTTGTGTGGAATTGTTTTCGGAAGATTATGACTTTTTTGTAGGAACTGCAACCTATGTTGAAGACCTTGAAAATTTTGTTTGGAAAAGAGTAAGAGAAAGTCATTATGCAGTTGATTCAGTATTGAATTTTGAACGAAAGCTAACAACAGCTTATCCTACGGATAGAAAGTATGCATATGATAATCGAGGAAACAGAACCATTAAAACATATTCTAGAGAGTTTAGCAAAGAATATGAAACCATGTTAGATGGTATGATCGAGCGTAGAATGAGAACTTCGGTTATTTCATTAGGTAGCTTGTGGTACACAGCTTGGTTAAACGGTGGAAAGCCAGATTTAAATAAGATTAATCAAAAAGATATTTCAGAAGAACTTAAAAAAGAAATTGAGGAAGAAAACAAAGCATTTGAGCAAGGCGGAAACATCAAAGGCAGAAGCCACGATCATTAGATAATTGAAACATTATTTTTTTAATAGCGTATATAGCTATATTACAGTTATATGAAAAAGTCTATACTATCAATCCTCATTAGCACGTTTGTTTCTTATGGTTATGCTCAAAACCTAGTAAGTAATGGTGATTTTGAAATAACAGCACCAGGATATTGTACTAGACCTTATGATGCTACTTATTGTGGTATGTTTGAATTAGCTACAGGATGGTTCAATGCAGCTAGTTGTGTTGGAGGAAGTTCTGCAGATCATATTTGTAATCCTAACAATAGTGCACTTTGGAATTTACCATTAACTCCTCCTTCTGGGGCTGGAGTAATGGGTGTTGCTTCTGGATTGGCAGTTAACGAGTTCTCAGAAGCTTTCACTACAACACTTTCTTCTTCACAACCATCAGGAACAATAATAAATGTTTCAATGCAAGTAAGCCCCAGAACAAATGGACTTTCTTCTGGTTCTCCAGTAGATGCAGGTATTTTGTTTGGTGTATATTTTTATAATGGGGGAGCAGTACCTGAAGTTTTAACTGGAACATTTGGAGTGGGACATCATTTATCCGCAACACCTCAAATGGTTATTGATCCAACCGGTTGGACAATGGAT
>CATLPG010000074.1 GCA_950054195.1 uncultured Saccharospirillaceae bacterium | reverse complement strand
AGGGCTAAAAAAAATATTAGTTACACCATTTTTGTTTTTGCTCCTCATTGGTTGTAAAACCTATTGGGTAGAAGATAAAGTTGAAAGTAAAAATGTTGTAATAACAAACGAGTTAGAAGGAAATACTGATAATAAAATAGAGCAACTTGTAAAACCTTACAGGGATTCGATGAGTGTTACTATGAATGAGGTTTTAAATGTATCAGAAGTTGAGATGACTACAGGAATCCCTGAAGGAAACTTGGGTAATTTTGTGGCAGATTTAGTTTATGATATTGGAAGAGAGAATTATAAGCAAAACATAGATTTTGTTCTTCTAAACAATGGGGGATTGAGAACTTCATTACCTAAGGGAGAAATTACGAGGAAGAAAATTTATGAATTAATGCCTTTTGAAAATGAATTGGTTGTTTTAACGCTATCAATGGAAAAAACAAAAGAGCTGTTTGAGTTTGTGGCTCAAAAAACGGATACCAATCTTTCGGTTAAAAAAGGAGTTCCTCTATCTAAACAAGTTAAATTGGTTGTTCAAAACCAAAAGCCTAAAGAGGTAATGATTGGAGAAGTTGGTCTAGTTCAAAAAGAATATAAAGTGCTTACATCTGATTACTTAGCAGGAGGTGGAGATAATATGAATTTTTTCTTAGACCCAATTAAAACAGAGAAATTAGGGCTTAAACTAAGAGATGCAATCATAGAGAAAATCGTAAAAGAAAGACAAAAAGGTAATACGCTAAACGCAAAAAAAGATAATAGAATTCGTTATGCAGGGAGATAGAAGAGGTTTTATACAATCAATGTTGTTAATGGGAGGATTATTGTCTTTGTCGGAAGCAAGAGCAGAGCTTTTGATGGAGAAAAATTTGTTAACCAAATTAACAATTCTGCATACAAATGATGTGCATAGCCATATTGACCCATTTGAGGTTAATGATCCAAAGTATCCTAACTTAGGAGGTGTTAAACGAAGAGCTAACTTAATTAACAAAATTCGTTCAGAAAGCGATGAAGTGTTATTGTTGGATGCTGGTGATATTTTTCAAGGAACACCTTATTTTAATTTGTATAATGGAGAACTAGAATTACGTTTGATGTCACAAATGGGATATGATGCATCTACTATGGGGAACCATGACTTTGATAATGGTTTGGATGGCTTTTTAAATGTTAAGCATAATGCTAATTTTCCTTTTATCTGCTCGAATTATGATTTCTCTAATACAATCTTGAATGGTAAAACAATTCCTTTTAAGGTTTTTGATAAAGGAGGGATTAAAATAGGTGTTTTTGGAGTTGGGGTTGAGTTAGAAGGATTGGTAGGAAAAAGACTGTATGGAAATACAGTGTATAACGATCCGATAGAAGTAGCAAACAAATATGCTAAACTACTAAAGGATGAGCAAAATTGCGATTTAGTTATTTGCCTGTCTCACTTAGGTTATGAATATTCTGAGGATAAAGTTTCTGATGTAGTTTTAGCTCAAAAAACAGCCAATATTGATTTGATTATCGGAGGACATACACATACTTTTTTAGATGAAGCGATTTCCTATGTTAATAAAGAAGGAAAAGAAGTATTAGTAAATCAAGCAGGATGGGCAGGCATCCGATTAGGAAAAGTTGATTTTTATTTTGATAAAATATCCAAGAAAAAGTTAAGAATATTGCAACAAAAGCAAGGGTTTGTTAAAGTTGATTAGATATGTCATTTAACAATTTTTTAATGTAAAAAAAAGTAAATAAACAATACCGGATTGATTTTTTTTTAAACTTTTTTTTGTCAATATTTGTTCACCGTCAATTTATATGATTGATTATATGCCTTTAAGGCTTTGAAATCAGGCGGTTTTTTTATAAATTACAGTTTAATTTTTTAAGGCTTAACAGTTTTCATGAAAAAGGATCATTTGGAAGTTTGGGATAATTGTTTGTCTATCATAAAGGACAATATTAGTTTACAAAGTTTTAAGACTTGGTTTGAACCAATTATACCTGTGAAATTAAAATCCAGTGTCCTTACAATTCAAGTACCTTCTCAGTTTTTTTATGAGTGGTTAGAGGAGCACTACATTGGTTTGTTGAGAAAAACAATCAAAAGAGAGTTAGGAACAGATGGGAGATTAGAGTATAGCATTGTTATGGAGAATAACTTGCGTAACGCTAAGCCTTACACGGTTAAAATTCCAACTAAAAATCAATCGCTTAAAAACGATCCTATTAACATCCCTTTAAATGTTAATAAGAATACGATAAAGAATCCGTTTATTATTCCTGGATTAAAGAAGGTAAACGTTGATGCAAATTTAAATCCAAGCTACACGTTCGAAAATTTTATCGAAGGAGATTGTAACCGATTGGCTCGTTCTGCTGGATATGCAGTTGCTAGCAAGCCAGGGGGGACATCTTTTAACCCATTATTGATTTATGGTGGGGTTGGTTTAGGAAAAACGCACTTAGCGCATGCTATAGGGATTGAAATAAAAGAAAAGTCTCCAGAGAAGATAGTTTTATATGTTTCATCAGAAAGATTTACTCATCAATTTATTGATGCGGTTAAAAACAATGAAACAAATGACTTTATCCACTTCTATCAAATGATAGATGTTCTGATCTTGGATGATATTCAGTTTTTTGCTGGAAAGGAGAAAACGCAAGATGTGTTCTTTCATATCTTTAATCACTTACACCAAACTGGTAAACAAATTATTCTAACATCGGATAAGGCTCCAGTTGATATGCAAGGTGTTGAACAACGATTATTGTCTAGATTTAAATGGGGATTGTCAGCTGATTTGCAATCACCAAGTCTGGAAACAAGAATAGCTATTCTTAAGAATAAAATGTATCAAGATGGTATTGAGTTGCCAGATGATGTTATAGAGTACTTAGCATATAGTATAACAACGAATGTTAGAGAGTTGGAGGGAGCTTTAATTTCATTGATTGCTCAATCTTCATTAAATAAAAAAGCAGTTAATCTTGATCTTGCTCGTCAAATGATTGACAAATTTGTTAAGAATACTGCAAGAGAGGTTTCTATCGACTATATCCAAAAGGTAGTTTCAGACTATTTTAATATGCCGGTAGAGTTGATGAAGTCTAAAACGAGAAAAAGAGAAATTGTACAGGCACGTCAAATTGCAATGTACTTCTCAAAGAAATTAACAAAATCATCTTTAGCTAGTATAGGTATGCAGTGTGGAGGTAAAGATCACGCAACAGTATTGCATGCTTGTAAAACAGTGAATAACTTAATTGATACCGACAAAACCTTTAGGAAATACATTGCTGAATTAGACGGTAAACTGAATGTTTCATAAAGCTGTTTATTTTTGTTTGTTGGCCGCATAAGTTTTATGCGGCTTTTTTTTGGAATAAACTTTTTAATACCAATAGAAAAATCATTAATTTAAAGATACTTAGTAATAAAAGGGAATATCTGTTTGAGGAGTTGGTAAGTGTGTTTTAAAATAAATACAACTTAGCTTTGTTAAATATATTGATCCTCAAAAAATTAAAACATAGTTTATGGCTGTAGAATCAACCAAAATGCCAAAGCAAAATATAGAGCAAAACAAAAATGAAGATCATATGCGGTTATTAATTACCGATATGAAACGAAAGATGGCAAAAGTTGCTTTAGGAGGAGGTCAAAAAAAAATAGAAAAACATCACGCAAAAGGTAAATTAACTGCAAGAGAACGTATTAATTTGCTACTTGACAAGGATAGAGATCAAATTGAAATTGGTGGTTTTGCTGGAGATGGAATGTATGAAGAGTATGGAGGCTGTCCATCGGGTGGAGTGGTAATTAAAATAGGATACATTCACGGAAAACAATGCATTGTAGTGGCTAATGATGCTACAGTTAAAGCTGGAGCTTGGTTTCCAATAACTGGAAAGAAAAACCTCAGAGCACAAGAAATTGCAATGGAAAATCATTTACCTATCATCTATCTTGTTGATAGTGCAGGGGTGTTTTTACCAATGCAAGATGAAATTTTTCCAGATAAAGAGCATTTCGGAAGAATATTTAGGAATAATGCAGTAATGAGTTCTAAGGGCATTGTTCAAATAGCTGCCGTTATGGGGAGTTGTGTAGCAGGAGGGGCTTATTTACCTATAATGAGTGATGAGTCGCTTATAGTTAATAAAACTGGATCAATATTTTTAGCTGGATCATACCTAGTTAAAGCTGCAATAGGAGAAGATATAGATAATGAAACGCTTGGAGGTGCAACAACTCACAGTGAAATATCAGGGGTTACTGATTATAAATGCGAAACAGATGAAGAGTGTTTAAAAACAATTAGAGATCTTGTTAGCAAGATAGGTGATTCTGAAAAGGCAGGTTACAATAGAGTAAAACCAAAACTTCCTTTAGAAAATCAAGAAGAGATTTATCAAGTTTTTCCTAGAGATAGATCAAAGCCCTACGAAGTAAGAGATATCATTGCACGATTAGTTGATGATTCTGAATTTACGGAGTATAAGAAAGATTACGGAAAAACAATCGTTTGTGGAACAGCAAGGATTGATGGCTGGGCAGTAGGTATCGTTGCAAACCAAAGATCACTAGTGAAATCTAAAAAAGATGGAATGCAGTTTGGGGGGGTTATTTATTCTGATTCAGCAGACAAAGCAGCAAGATTTATAATGAACTGTAATCAAAAGAAAATTCCATTAGTTTTTCTTAAAGATGTTACAGGATTTATGGTTGGGTCAAAGTCAGAACATGGAGGAATCATCAAAGATGGTGCTAAGTTGGTTAATGCTATGGCGAACAGTGTGGTTCCAAAATTTACTATTGTTATGGGGAACTCCTACGGAGCTGGTGACTATGCCATGTGTGGAAAAGCATATGATCCTCGTTTAATCGTTGGATGGCCTACAGCTGAAATTGCTGTGATGGGTGGCTCGCAAGCGGCAAAAGTGTTGTTGCAGATTGAAGTAGCTTCACTTAAAGCTAAAGGTGAAGAGATTACTCCAGAGAGAGAGAAAGAATTGTTTGATAAAATCAAAAATAAATACGATAGTCAAATTAATCCTTATTATGCGGCTTCACGACTCTGGATTGATGCAATTATTGACCCTCTTGAAACTAGAAAAGTTATTTCTATGGGAATTGAGGCAGCAAATCAAGCTCCTCAAACAGAATCTTATAATGTCGGAGTGATCCAAACTTAAAATTTTTACAAACGAATTTTTGAATAAGTGATAACAATCATATCAGGAACTAATAGAGAAAATAATAACTCGATAAAAGTGTCAAGGTATTACCAGTCACTACTTGCAAAACATGGATTAAATAGTCAAATCTTAGATTTACGTTTATTACCAAGTGATTTCATGACAAGCGACATGTATGGTAAAAGAAGCTCTAAAGTTCAAGAGTTAATAGATCAATTTGTTATTGATATAGAATACTTTGTATTTGTGTTACCAGAATACAATGGAGGATTTCCAGGTATTGTTAAACTATTTATGGACGGAATGACACCAGCCCATTTTTATAACAAGAAAGCAATCTTGGTAGGTTTGTCATCAGGTAGAACAGGAAATATAAGAGGGATGGATGCTTTTGGTAATGTACTTAATTATCTTCAAATGGAAGTACTTTCAAAAAAAGTAAAATTATCAAGTATTGAGTCTATTTTAGAAAGAGAAGAAATTATAAACGAAGAATCTAATGTTCAGCTGAATTTGCAAATAAGTAAATTTATTAAGCATTATTTGATAACCTCATAAAATGAATTTAATAAAACTTCTAATCATATCCTTAGCTCTAACCTTTGCCGTGGAAGGTTTAGCACAAAGAGAGTTGTCGGTATTAACATGGAATACCTACATGCTTCCTGCAATAGCAAGAAAAACGAAGCAAGTAGATCGAGCAAAATTAATCGGTGAACAAATTAATAACTGGGATCATGACGTTGTATGCTTACAAGAAACATTTCATAAGAGAGCTCGAAAAAAAATAATCGAAGCACTAAAAAACAAGTACCCATTTTACAAGCGAGCAAACAAAAACTCCCTTTTTAAAGTTAGCTCAGGATTAATGATATTTTCAAAATATCCAATAGTAGAGCACTACTTTGAAAAATACAAAGAAAAAACAAGTATTGAGAGGTATGCAAAAAAGGGATTACAAAGAGTTATTATAGAATTGTCTCCAGGAGAAAAGATTCAGGTTTTTAATACTCATTTACAGGCGAAAAGTAATGATAAGTGTAAAGAGGTTAGAAAAACACAAGTACTTCAAATTAAAAATCAAATTTTACCTAACTATCCAACTATATTTTGTGGAGATTTCAATATTCACAAAAATGACAAAGAATCATACCATCATTTAAAAACAAATTTAAATGCTAAGGATGGTAACTTTATAAGCGAAACAAAAATAACAGGAGGCGACCCAACTAATGACTTAAGGCATGGTCGTTCAGCTAACGATAAAGGGAAGGTAATTGATTACATATTAGAATATCAAAATGATCTAATTGAAGTTTATGACCGTGAAACTAAAAAGATAGTAATCGATGGACAAACCTTATCAGATCATAATTTAGTTCAGGCCAAAATAAAAATCTATGAGAAAAAAAATAGTAGCAGGTAATTGGAAAATGAACCTTCTCGAAAATGAAGTTATCGACTATATTCAAGAGTTAGAGCAGTTATACTCTTTTAAACCTGATGATGTAGAGTTAATTATTTTTCCGTCAAGTATCTATTTAGACTCTTTGATTAATCTTCCAAATTATGATTTAGGTGTAGGGGCACAAGATTGCTCAGCTAATGATAATGGCGCATTTACGGGAGAAATATCAGCGTCAATGCTAGCTTCCTTTAAAGATGAAGATAAAAATGAAATAAATTACTGTCTAGTTGGTCATTCTGAAAGGAGAAAGTATCATAACGAAGCTAACGAATTGCTTAGTAAAAAAGTTAATCAACTTATTCAAAATGATCTTACACCAGTATACTGTTGTGGTGAAACTATTGAGGAAAGGAATGATGGCGAATTATTTGATGTGATTGAAAAGCAACTAAAAGAAGGTGTTTTTCACTTATCAATGGAAAATTTCAAAAAAGTTATTATAGCGTATGAGCCTGTATGGGCTATAGGTACAGGAGTTACCGCAACAAAAGAACAAGCACAAGAAATGCACCAGTTTATAAGACAAAAAATAGCTGATAAATACAATGAAGAGATAGCTGAAAATACTTCTATTTTATATGGAGGAAGTTGTAAACCATCCAACGCAAACGAATTATTTAGTCAACCTGATATAGATGGAGGCTTGATAGGAGGTGCAAGTTTAAAGCCAGAATCTTTTATTCAAATAGCACAATCATTTTAAGCATGGATTATATTGAATACACCTTTACTTTTGAAGAACCAAACCCATGGGCAGAAATACTCATAGTTTACCTTTGTGAACTACCATTTGAGAGTTTTAATCAAGAGCAAAACAAACTGAAATCTTATATTCCAGCGACAGAAGATAACGAAATGGTTGTTAAAGAAATCTTGAACAATTTAACATACAAAGAGGTAAGTTATAGCAAGGAATTAATAAAAGATCAAAATTGGAATGCAAAATGGGAAGAGCAGTTCGACCCCATTTTTGTTGATGATAAATGTGTGATCTATGCTCCGTTTCATACACTAAAAAAAACATTTGATTATGAAGTTCTCATACAGCCTCAAATGTCTTTTGGTACAGGTCATCACCAAACAACATATTTGATGATTAAACACTTGTTAGATATGGATATGGTAGGAAAAGAAGTCCTTGATATGGGGAGTGGCACAGGAGTCCTTGCTATTTTAGCTAAAAAACTTGGAGCAAAAAACTGTTTAGCAATTGATATTGACGAATGGGCTTTTCAAAACGCAAAAGAAAATTTAGTGTTAAATAATTGTCAAAACATCGAAGTTTTAAAAGGTGGGGCTGAATTATTACATGAAAATCAAAATTTTGACGTTATAATAGCAAACATTAATCGAAATATATTGCTTAACGATATGGAAGCTTACGTTAATTGCCTTAAAACTAACGGTAAGTTGCTACTTAGTGGCTTTTACACAACAGATGTTGAAGTGCTGGACGAAAAAGCTATTAATTACAACCTTTCAAGAACTTCAAGCTTAGAAAAAGACGGTTGGGCAATGATCGAATACACGAAAAATTAATATGAAACAAAAGTACCTTATTCAGTTTATATTTCTATTAATCACTTTTTTTAGTGTTTCAATTTCTTATAGTCAAAACTATCAGCCACTAACAAATGATCCTGACGCATTCATTGATGAGCTTGAAAAATTTCTAAAAAACATCGAGCAAAAGAAAGAAGCTAAGGAGTTAACTGAAGAGATGAGTGCTGTTTTTAGTCAGAATTTTAGTCTAGATCAAAAAAAGCAAGCCATAGATTTATCTAATACCCTTTTAGGCTTACGTATCCGTCCCAATCCAGATTACATTAACCTGATAGAATCTTACATTTACTTTGGGAAATCTAAACAGTTTAATGAAAAGAATTTTGATGCTTGGATAAATATTTCAACTAAGCTCATAAAATTGCGTAATCCCAAAAAGTTTAATGAGTTCATAGAATTCTCAAAGGATCTATTCAAGAAGGGATATATTTATAATTCAAAATCTGTGCAATGGAAAATAACCGAAGGTGACTATGAGTTTTTTTACGATAAAGTGCCTTATGTTAAGTGCAAGAGCGTTAATTTAAAAGCGCTAGCAAAAAATGATTCTTCTAAATTATTAGAAACTGATGGTGTTTTTAATGTAGCAAGTTCTCAATGGATAGGCGAAAAAGGAGTTGTTACTTGGGAGAGAGTTAAAGCTCCTGCAGTAGAGTTGTTTGCAGAGTTAGGATCTTATAAGATAAACATGAAAAGTGCTGGGTTTTCTGCAGATTCAGTAAAACTTACCCATCCGTATTTTGATCAGCCAATATTAGGTAAACTAAGAGAAAAAGTAGTAACCTTTAGAGGTGTTAAAAACGCCTCCTACCCTGCTTTCTCTTCATATAACCAAAAATTAATAATTAATGAAATATTTCCCAATATTGATTATGAAGGAGGTTTTAGACTTCAAGGATATGAAATTCAAGGTGGAGGAGAAGGGGCTTACAGAGGAACTGTAACAGTTAAAAATAAAGGGAAAGCCCTTATGATAGCGGAAGCAAAAAATATTCAAATATCCCCAGATGGTATTTCTGCACCATCCAGTAGGTCTAACTTATTCATTTATGGAGGAGAAATTATATCACATCCTTCAGCTACATTTAACTTTATCAAAGAGACAGACGAATATTCTTTAGTTAGAGAAAGCAATACGAGTATCAAAAGTCCTTTTGAGAGTACTTACCACCAGTTGGACATGCACTTCGAGGAAATCAAATGGATTCGAGGAGAGGAACAAATCACATTAGGAGCAATAAAAGGAAGTATTGATCGTATTGCAGTGTTCGAGTCTCGCGATTATTTTAGTATAGATAACTATAACCAGTTTTCAAATGGGAAATCTAACATTTTATATGCCCTGTATAGATTGTATAGGAATAATAAAGAAAATAAAGAAGTATCATTAGAGGAGTTTTGTAAAACGATCAATGCTACATACGCTCAAGCTGAGCCATTAGTAATCCTTATGAATAATATGGGGATTATATCTTACGATAAAGAAGATAAAATGATGTATATAAAGGATCGCTTAGAAAAATACATCAAAGCTCGCTCACAAACTGGAGATTATGATAATATCAAAATAGAATCCGATGTAAAACAAGGTGCAAATGCTACTATAAATCTTGTAAATAATGATTTAATCATTAAAGGAGTTGTTAAGTTTCCAATGGCAGTTAGAAAAAATGTAAAGATTTTCCCAAAGGATGCTACGGTTCTAGTTAAAAACAATCGAA
Organism: uncultured Saccharospirillaceae bacterium; assembly: GCA_950054195.1. Classification (GTDB taxonomy): domain Bacteria; phylum Bacteroidota; class Bacteroidia; order Flavobacteriales_D; family CAJJDF01; genus CATLPG01. The sequence goes on along the minus strand of CATLPG010000074.1, from coordinate 2,740 downwards.
ACATGAACTTTGATGGAGTTATTAATGCTGGTAGAGCTGAAATATTTGCATCAAATATGGATTTTGTATACGAAGATTTTAAAATTAATCTTCCTTTAATGGATTCTGTTCGTTTTAGGGTTTACCCAATCAATGACCGTATTAAACAAAAACAAGTTCGATTACTTTCCCGAATTGAAAACTTGCAAGGAACACTTTATATTGATGAACCAACGAATAGATCTGGAAACGACACATTATTGTTACATTATCCAAAACTGGAAGTAACAAATGAAACTTACGTTTACTACGATAATGGAATGGCTTTTGGTAGAAATTATGATAGAAATGATTTTAAATTTAAACTAAAACCATTCACTAAAGACAGCCTGTTCTTTTTTACTACCGAAAATTTAACATTTGATGGAACTTTTTATTCAGCTGGTATTTTCCCAGATATGAAACAAACACTTTCTGTTCAATATGATTATTCTCTAGGATTTAAGCTTGATAACGTTACAAGCAAAATTTATGAAGGTCGAGCAGATTATGAAAATGAGCTGGCTCTTAATAGTAAAGGGCTACAAGGAAAAGGAGGGTTGTCTTATTTAACATCTTCTGCGGAGTCTAACGATATCGTTTTCTTCAAAGATTCGCTAATAGCGGAAGCACAAGTTTATAATAACAAAGGACAAAAAACTAATCCTAATGTACCAATACTTAGAGGTAAGGATGTGTTTATTGTTTACCAACCAAAAAGAGGGATTTGGACTACAGAAACCAAAGATTCCTTAATAGAAATTTTTGAAGATGATATTACTAAAATAGCAGGAAAAATTGAGCTTACACAAGCAGGTATGGTAGGTGAAGGAACACTTTTATTCAATAAAATTGAAGTGCTATCCAGTACATTTAAATTCAAAAACAGAACAATAGATGCTGCTGTGTGTGAATTTATTGTAAAAGGGCAGGATCCGCTCGATCCTCTATCATTTCAAGCTATTAATATGAACATGCATATCGATTTCGATACGCGTATTGGTGATTTTGAATCAAATGATGGTGATTCATATTTAGAGTTCCCAGACAACCAGTTTATTTGTTACATGGATAAATTCCAGTGGTTTATGGATAGTGATGAAATGGGGATGGCTAACGATGAGGACAGTACAGGATTTAATATTAGTTCTGAGATGGAAATTTTGGAACCTAACTTTTTTTCAACTCGACCAGATCAAGACAGCTTAAGCTTTGCGTCTAACTCTGCTCGTTACGACATGAAGAAGAAAAAGCTAACATGTGAGAATATTGAGTATATCCCAATAGCTGATGCTAAAATATATCCAGACTCAGGAATATTAGTAATTAAGAAAAGAGCGAAGTACGAACCTTTAGAAAATGCTGTAATTGTTGCTAATGCTGTAACGAGGTATCATACTTGGGATAAAGCATCTGTACAATTATATTCAAAAAAGAAATATAAGGGAAGTGGAATCTATACAGCATCTTCCGATTCGTCAATAAACAGTAAAATTAATTTTACTAAAATTGAACCTAACGAAGAACAGATTACGTTAGCTGAAGGGGAAGTAGATGAAAGTGCTAACTTCAATATTAGTTCTGAATTTAAATACTATGGAAAAGCCTTTGTAAACGCTAGTGAAATGGGAGTTACCTATCAAGGGAAAACAAGCATTATTCACGATTGTCAGGATTTGGCTTCTGGGTGGATCGATTTTGAAGCAAAAGTTGACACCAGTGATGTATTTATTCCACTTGGGAAAGATTTCGATGACTTTGTTTCTGGTATCGTATTCTCTTCTACTGATTCGCTTGCTGGAGGTTTTTATACCTCATTTATGACTAAAAAACTAGCTAAAGATGACGAAGCCATTACAGAAGCAAACGGTTGGTTAGCATTTGATCGTGAAAAAAGAGAGTTTATTATTGGTCCAAAAGATAAGATTAAAGAAAGACTAAATCCAGGGAATTTAGTAGGATTAAATATTGATAATTGTAATGTGTATGCTGATGGTATCATCAATTTTGCTCATAAGGCAGGTCAGTTTGACTTAAAACCTTACGGTAAATTAATGTATGATACATCAAAAACAGTCGATCTATCAATAAAAGCATCAATAGTATTTGATTTTCCATTTACCGAAGATGCCTTAAAAATAATGGGGGAGAACCTCCAAAGTATAGAAGAAGATGAACCTTTTGATTTATCTACATCTTCCTATGATTTAATTATAAAAAATAAGTTAGAGCAAAAGAAGGCTGATAAAGCCATTTCAGACTTAAACCTTTATGGTAAGCTTGAAAAATTCCCTAAAGAGCTTACAAACAGTTTCACAATCCTAGACATGGATGTGATTTGGGACCAAGAAAAGCGAGCATTTATGGCTAAAGGAGAGTATGGGATAGCTAATGTAGGAGAAACACAAGTATTTAAAAAAGTCAAGGTTTACCTGATGGTAGAAAAAACAAAGAATGGAGATATTGTTAATTTAAATATACAAGCTCCTGATGGTTCATTCTATTACTTTAATTACAAAAGAGGTATTATGCAAACGGCTGCATTTGACGGATCATATAACGATATTGTAGCTGATGTGAAACCAAAAAAAGCTACCTTTAAAGGCAAGAAAGGAGAGGAGGATTTCCAATTTATGGGATGTTCTAAAGCAAAGCGTATGCTTTTTATGGAAAACTTTATTGTTGAAGACGGAGAAGTTGATCCTTTTGGAGGAAACCTAGA
>CATLPG010000073.1 GCA_950054195.1 uncultured Saccharospirillaceae bacterium | reverse complement strand
ACACCTGACGGAGATGGTAAAAATGATATTTTTCAACCAATATATAGTGGAGTAACTGATGTAGAATTACTCATTTTTAATCGTTGGGGAGAAGAAATTTTTCGATCTGATCGTTTAAATGCTTCTTGGGACGGAAGTTATAAAGGAGTTTTATCAAAAGAAGATACCTATATATTCAAAATATCAGGAGTAGATATTCTGAATAGAAAATTTAAAAAGGTTGGTCATGTTAATCTCTTAAAATAAGAGAAGGAAACTTAATAAATCAACTTGTGTTCTGTTAATTGATGTTTTTCTATAAATGAAATTTTCATTAGTCCATCACGATCAACTTCATCCATGCGGATAGGAGCTATTTGATTTTTCATTAAAGGGTTATATGGAGCTTTTACCTTCACATAATTACTAGTAAAACCATACATATGACCGTTTTCTTCAGTACCTTCAAAAAGAACTTCTTCTGTTTTCTGAACATTTTTTTCGTAAAAGGCTCGTTTCTTTTTATGAGAAAGTAAACGCAACTGTTTGCTGCGTTCTTTTCTAGTTTTCATAGGCACTACATCGTCCATACGTACAGCTGTAGTGTTAGCTCGCTCAGAATAGGTGAACACATGTAAATATGAAACATCTAATTCGGTTAAAAAAGAGAGTGTCTTTTTAAACTCTTCCTCCGTTTCTCCTGGAAAACCCGTAATAACATCAACTCCTATGCAACAGTTGGGCATAATTTCATTAATTAAAGCAATACGGTTACGGTACAGTGTGGTGTCATACCTTCTGCGCATAGCTTTTAACATTTTATCAGATCCACTTTGTAATGGAATATGAAAATGAGGAACAAATTTGTTTGACTTTGCTACAAATTGAATGATTTCATCACTTAATAAATTTGGCTCAATGGATGATATGCGAAAACGATCAATTCCGTCCACTTGATCAAGAGCTTTAACTAAATCAAAGAAATTTTCATTGTGTCCCTTTCCAAAATCACCAATATTCACACCTGTTAATACAATTTCCCGAACGCCAGTTTTTGCTATTTTCTCGGCTACTTTAACTGTATTTTCAACAGAGCTACTCCTACTAGTACCTCTAGCTAAAGGAATGGTACAGAAAGAACAAAAATAATCACACCCATCTTGTACCTTCATAAAGGTTCGCGTACGGTCTCCGTATGAAAACCCAGGAACAAACTCTTTTGTTTCTTTTATAGGCTCGTTTTCAATGTGAGCATGTTCCTTTTTGGCAAGATCATCAAGATGCTCAATTATATTAAACTTCTCATTCGCACCTAATACTAAATCAACACCAGGAATACTGGCAATTTCATCGGGTTTGAGTTGTGCATAGCAACCAATAATAGTTATAAATGCTTCTGGGTTTACTCGAAGAGCTTTTTTTACCAGATCTTTACACTTTTTATCAGCATTCTCAGTAACGGAACAGGTATTAATAACATAAATATTTGGCGTATCATCAAAGTCAACCTTGGCATAACCAGCATCACTCAATTGGCGAGCAATTGTTGAAGTTTCTGAGAAATTCAATTTACATCCTAATGTATAATATGCTACTTTTCCGTATTGATTCATTACTGCAAAGATAATGAAAAAAGAAGCTACGCTTTTAATTGATTATATATAGTTATGGTTAGAACTTTCTAGCAGCATAACATCCAATTGGCTTAGGTATTAAATAGCTAATATTTAGTTGATGGGAAAGTTCAGTATAATAAGATCGTCCATAATTTTTATAATTCATAGAATAACCAATTTGAAGCTTGGGTATGACATTATAAACAACCCCAATATAGTTTGCATCAAAATTTACTCTACCACCAATTAAACTATATCTTTCATAAAACTCTAACTGCATAAAATAGTCTAAAAACCAATTATTATTATACTTAGTTTTCTTTAATGTTACTCCTAAAGAACCTCTAAGAATACTACTAAGTTCAAGTGTTCCCCATCCGGTTAAATAGTAATTTTTATTAGTTAATTCACCAATTTGGATTAAATTGGGTATACTAGCATGTAAAAAAAAATTATTTTTTCTTTCTAAAAGAATATTTGCCCCTAAAGATTGTTTCTTATCAAAATCAAAGGTGTAATTTGTTCCAATACATATTTTTATGTAGTGTAAAAAATTTGATTGGAAAATAGAATTAATATCCATAGATGCTAAAATACTCGCGTAATATTGAGTAGATTCTTGTCCAAACCTTTGGGCAATTAATCCCCCCGTAGTGTAGCTTCGGTTATATGACAACGGATATTGGCCTGCTAATCCAATAGTACTATTTGATTGAAAATCGGTACGAGAGAATATATTATAAATTGATTTTGGACCAGCTAATATTGATGATGAATTATCAAATAATTGACTAGAATATAAGAAGTTTTGTTGGGAATGACTTTTTAAAGAAAATAGAAAAACAATTATTAGTAAGAGGTATTTAAACATATAATTGGCATAAGTAAAGGTTTAAACTAAAAAATTTATTGCTTTAAACATTCTACTTTTTCTAGTAATCCTGCGAAATACAATTTATTGATGGTGAAATGCACTTAAATCAATCCCTCATCCATAAAACTCAAATATTCATTATTCCCAATAATTAAATGGTCTAATACTTGAATATCTAATAGGAGGGAAGCCTCTTTTACTTTATTCGTTAATTGTTTATCTGCCAAACTTGGGTTCAAGTTTCCTGAGGGATGATTGTGAGCTAAAATGACCCCAGTTGCTAAATGGTCCAGTGCTAACTTTAATATAATTCGAATATCAGCTGAAGTGCTTGAAATACCGCCTCTACCTAACAACTGTTTAGTGATTACTTTATTTGCTCTATTAAGAAGAACTACCCAAAACTCTTCGTGAGGTAAATCTTCTAAAACAGAACGAAGCTCTTCATAGGCTTGGCTACTAGACTGAATGGCTATTTGATCTATTTTATCTGAAGATTTTCTTCTTCGACCTAACTCTAAAGCAGCAACAATACTAATAGCTTTCGCTTCTCCAATCTCTTTGTAAACCATCAATTCTTTGACTGACAGCTTAGCTAACTGATTTAAATTGTTTTTTGTTCCGTTTAATATACGTTGACAAAGCGCAATAGCCGATTCTTCTCTAGAACCAGACCCAATAAGAATAGCCAGTAACTCAGCATCAGAGAGGGAACTTCTACCTTTTAAAAGTAATTTTTCTCTTGGTTTATCATCATCAGAAAGCTCTTTTATAGATAGTTTATTATTCATAAACTTAAGCCACTTTTAATTTACTCAACTTGGATTTACCAAACTTATTTTCAGCGTATTCTTCGTCAACTTTAAGTTCTTTTACATCTTCTGAAGACGGTATTTCGAACATGGCATCTGTAAGTATAGCTTCACAAATTGAACGTAAACCTCTAGCACCTAGTTTATATTCATTTGCTTTATCTACTATAAAATCCAATCCAGACTTGTCGAATGTTAGTTTAACACCATCAATTTCGAACATGCGAATGTATTGTTTAACTAAAGCATTTTTAGGTTCTGTTAAAATTCTCCTAAGTGCTGCTGCATCTAGTGGATTTAAGTGAGTAATTACAGGAAAACGTCCGATAAGCTCAGGGATTAGACCAAACTTTTTTACATCTTGTGGACCAATATGTTCTAGTAAATTATCTTCATCAATGTAGTTCTTACTAGCTCCAAAACCAAGCGGTTGTGTTTTGATTCTACTTTCTATTAAACGCTCAATACCATCAAAAGCTCCTCCAGCTACAAATAAAATATTCTTGGTGTTAATAGTCACCATCTTTGCTTCTGGGTGTTTTCTTCCTCCTTCTGGTGGCACCTGAACTTCGCTACCCTCTAATAATTTAAGTAGAGCTTGTTGTGTACCTTCTGAAGTTACATCTCTAGTTATTGATGGATTATCCCCTTTACGAGAAATTTTGTCTATTTCATCAATAAAAACAATACCTTTTTCAGCAGCCTCTACATCATAATTAGCTGCTTGTAGTAACCTAGATAAAATACTCTCAACATCTTCTCCTACATAACCAGCTTGAGTAAATACAGTGGCGTCTGCTACACAAAAAGGTACATTAAGCATCTTAGCAATTGTTTTGGCTAATAAAGTTTTACCAGTACCTGTTCGTCCAACTAAAAGAATGTTAGATTTCTCTAGTTCAACGTCATCATTAGTAGGGTAACTTAATCTTTTGTAGTGATTATAAACAGCAACGCTAAGTATTTTTTTAGCATCATCTTGCCCGATAACATATTCATTTAAATGAGACATGATATCTTTTGGCTTTAGAAGTTTGAATGATTCCTCTGCATTAACCGCTGGAGCTACTTTAATTTCTTGCTTAACAATATCTGTTGCTTGGTTAATACAGAAATTACAAATGTGACCTGAAATTCCCGCTATTAAAATATCCGTTTCCTCTCTTTCTCTCCCACAAAATGAACAGGAGGTGTTATCTTTTGCCATAAACTTTGTTTGTTAATACAAAAATACAAGAAATGATTCAATAATGCCTTATTCATTTATTGGTAACCTTAAGAGGCTAACAAAAAGGTGTTATTTACCAATAATTTTAACTTCTGTTCTTCTGTTTTTAGCTTTATTCCCAGGGCTATCATTAGGCACAACAGGCTGAGTTTCTCCGTATCCTTTGTACGTTAACCTGTCTTTATCAATGCCTTTTTCTATTAAATATTCTACAACAGCTTTTGCTCTATTTTCAGATAAAATTTGATTTTTAGCATCATCACCATCGCTATCGGTATGTCCACCTAACTCAACTTTTATTGTTTTATTTCTAACCAAAAGGCTGTATAACTTGTCAAGTTCCACCTTAGAAGCTGGCCTCAAATTATACTTTGCTACATCAAAAAATACATTTTCCAAAACAAAACCTTTATCGCTAACCTCTATTTTTTCAAGCGGAACATCAATTAAAAACGGTTTGTCTTCCTGTTTTTGTTTTTCATTAAATGTGTAATTTTTAGAATAGAAGAAATATCCCGGCTTTGATACGTTTAAAGCTAACTCTTTGTTTGTTGGAATATTTACTAAAAATTCTCCTGTCATATCGTTCGATATGTTACTAATCACTGTTTCCCCATTTGATAAATCAATTAATTCGAACTGAGCCTCCAAAGGTGCTTTTGTTTCAGCATCAAAAACAATTCCTTTCATGTAAGTCGTTAATACAGGACGCACATTTTCTGGTAAATCAAAATAGTATATATCTGATTGTCCAAAACCTCCTTCACGCGTAGAAGCAAAATAAGCTCGTTTTCCATTGGGAGAAACAATAATACCATCTTCATCTTCTGAAGTGTTGATAGGGTAGCCTAAGTTAACTGGTGTAGACCATTCCCCTTTTTCATTTTTCCGTGATAAAAATAAATCTAATCCGCCCATCCCTGGATGACCATTCGAAGCAAAATAAATGGTTTGACCATCGGGGTGAGCAAAGATGGTTTGTTCAGCAAAAGGTGTGTTAATTGTTGAAGGTAGGGGAGTAGGCTTACTCCAATATCCTTCATTGGTTAGGGTAGTAACATAAATATCTTGATTGTTTCTATCTCCTGTATTTCTTGTTCTATTTTGAATAAAATATAGTGTTCTACCATCTGCTGAAAAACAGGGCTGAGATTCCCAGAAATTTGTATTAACTGGAGCACCTAAGTTTCTAGGACGAGACCATCTTTTCCCAATCTTTTTACAATAAAACAAATCACAACTTCCTTTACCATTACGATCCGGGCCATAACCATCATAGCCAGCACAAGAAGTAAATATCAAATAATTTCCATCAGCAGAAATAGTCGATGAACCCTCATTTAATATTGTGTTGATTTTATCACTTACAGATTGACTAACTTGCCATTCTCCATCAGTGGACCGAACACTAACGTACAAGTCTTCGTGTTCTTTTCTCATCCCCATTACACGGTCATCCTTAATTGTTCGCGTATAAATAATTGTATTTTCATCTCCCATGATTGTTGGATGATACTCAGATTGAGAGCTATTAATATTATTTCCAAGATTTACTGGATTAAAATCAACAGGATTTTTAAGTGCTTCTTGTATAAAGGCAGCATTTTGTATAAACAAGCTAGCTTGCGCACGCTGACGATCATTAGTTCCTTTAAATCCTAAAAAGGTGGTGGCTGTTTTTGCTCCATCTTGGTATTGATTAGCTTTCATTTGCATATCAGCCAAAATAAAATATTCCACTTTTGAATAATTTGGATTAATGCTTAATGCCTTTTTTCTAGAATCAATTGCTTCGGTAAGCTTCCCTAATTGCATTTGAGCATCAGATAAAACTAAATAAGCTTCAACAAAGTTAGGATCTTTATCAACTGCTTTTTGAGCATAATAGGCTTTGTCGTTTAAAGAGCCTTGAACAATTCCAATATCTCTATCAGCTTGTAAAGCTTTTTCAAAAAGTTTTATGGCTCTTTTGTTTTTTGAGGTATAATACCCTTGTGCTGAAGTTTGGCAGCTATAAAAAACACTAGCTATAAATAAAAAAAGTATCGATTTTCTCATAATGTTTCAGTCTATCTGATTTAATCAGAATGGTATGTAATTAATAACACTAAATATAAAGCTTTATTATGGTGAGGATATGTTCTTAACAATATCTTTATTACCAATCCACCGTTAATTACTGTATTTGATTATCAAACCAAGCCCTTCTTCTTGTAAGTTTTAGGTCTTTTAACACGCTAGCTTTCACGTTAATTTGGAAGTTGTAACTCTGAGCCTGACCAAATGGAATCCAATTAAAACGCATTTCCCAGCAATGAAGGTTTCTGTAGATGTCAATAGAAGTAAAGCTTAGTTGTTTTTGAGAGAAATCATAGCCTGTAGAAACACCAATCCTCCAGTTTTTAGTTAAACTCACATCCCCATTAACCGAGATGTATTGATTAATTGTTGCTGAATCTATTAATTCTGTTAGATCAGTTAAAGGGTTATATTTTAAAAAGTAGCGCTTGGTTCTTCTAATTGTGTAGGTACTTGAAATATTCCAAGGGATATCAAAATCAACAAACTCATTTGCATTATTTTGAATAATATCTAAGTCTCTTTCGTTATTTTGGTTTTGTTCTCTAGCCTCATCCACTTTCTTTTTAAATTTATCTCCATTTAAATTAAAACTGAAGGATAAGTCTGCCGATGTTAGTCTTCCAATTTTTCCTGTTTGACTATATAGGGATTTATCAAACTTAACGATAGTTCCTCCAAGACTGTCATAATAATAAGGGTCAAGTGAAGCGTTAGCATTTAAAGTAAAAGTCTTAAACAACGTTGTAGTTGCCCTTAAATTAATATTTGAGAACCGTATAGAATCTCTAAAAAAATCGTAACCTGAACTAACATTAAACTGATCAATGATGGAATACTTTTTTTCGACTAAACCAGTATCGGTTTTAGCATTCATCTTCATGTCTAACTTGTTTTGAAGATTTACAGATATGCTTCCTGACTCACTAGGGGAAGGTGGTCCAAAAAAACCTAAATCTAGCGGAGAATACGACCCAGCAGTACCATTTGCCCCATAAAACCCATATTTACGCGTGTCAAAACTAGGATTATATGAAAAGTTTACAGAAGGTGTAAATGTATGTCTGAAAATTGATTTCCGATAAGATTGAAGAAATTTAGCAAAACCATAATATCCATAAAGCTTAGTTGTGAAGTTCGCCCCTAAACGATAAGTCATAGCTCGATCCCAATCATTCCAAAATTGCCTCATAGTGTCCGAAACAACTTCTCCTATGGTATTATCAAATCTTTTTTCTAGTGTTTGAAAATACCAACGCTCTGTTAAGTTTAAACTCGGATTAAAGGTTATCTTTTTCTTTAATAATTTAAATGAAGCTCCTGTTGTTATAGTATGCTGAGCACCATTACGCATTTGATTTAATAGATTTTCTGCATTATCAAAGGTTAAAAGTGAATCATACGTGGTAAGTTGATTTGTGAATTTTGCATTCCAAGTTAAATAAGTTTTAGCTAAGCTTTTTATGATACTGCTTTTCCTTGGCTTGTTCGTTAGAAAAGAAAGAGGGCTTATCCTGTTCATGTTCCAACTAAAATCAGGTAGTGTAATATTCATTAAGCCAGAGGACGTATTATAATTTTGTCCAGCATTTACAGAAAAAGAAAAGGGTGTATTAGGAATTGTTCGTCTATATTGAATACCAGAAGTAGTCGTATTTGTTAAAAAATCAGCCTCATTGATATTAAAGCTTTGACGGTAACTATTCCTAGAGATAAAATTTACGTTTGCCGAAAAACTACTATTAGGTCTTGCTTTAGGATCTTGCCTATGATTCCATCTTACTTCGTAATTAGTTGACCTGTTTAGGTTTTCAAGCTCTTTATATCCATCCGAAAATCGTTGATAAGAAAGAGCAAGATCTCCTCCATATTTATAGATTTGCTTGTATCTACTTACTGTTCTTAAACCAAAGCTACCTCCAAGGTAAATACTTCCAAGTATTTGTAAGTCGGCTATTCCTTCACCATCTTTATTAAGAAATGGAATATAATATCCACCTTCTCTTAAGCCAAAACCATAACGCTCAGAGTTATCATAAGTAGGTATTACAATTCCATGACCTTTCCTTTGCTTATTTGGAAAATAGCCTAAAGGAAGCCAAAGTGGTGTTGGAACATCGTTTACTTTAAGATTAATGTATTTCGCAATTATTTTGTCATTTGGTTTTACGATCGCTTTAGATATTTGAAAATAAAAATGAGGATGATCGAGTTCACAAGTAGTATACTTACCGTTTTTCATGTGGTATTCATTATTTCCTTGACTTTTTACTGTATCGCCATGAAGATAACCTTCATCTTGTTTTGTTTTACTACCAACAACCAACCCTTTTTTTGTATCAAAATTATAATCCATTAGATCAGCTCTAAACTCTTGTCCCTTGTCATTAAATGTTGGCAATTGAGAAGGATTTCCTAAGGAGTCATTTATTGGCCTAGCTTGAACTGTTTTAGTTGCAAAATCGAAAGAAATAAAACCTGCTCTGAGCTCTATATCTCCATATTTAATAAAAGCTTTACCATAAAGGCACACTTTTTGATTTACTACATCAAAACGAATAGAATCTTCGGCATCATAATCAATTTTTTCATCAATGAATGAATCAGTTGGAATGGTTACAGTAGAGTCAATCGTGTCGTTTGCTACAGGAGCTTGACTAAGAGATTGACACATTATTAACATCAAAACGCTAATAATTATGAAACGATCAAATATTTTACTGGATAATATAATATTACTTTTGTTCAATCGTATGAATAAAAAGAGGTACAAAACTAAGCTAAAATCAATGGATTTGGCAAATTTTATGAGTTTATATAAAAAACATAGTCTTAAACGAGTATTAACTCTGTTTCTTGTGTTAACAGGAATAAATTTCTCTTTTGCACAAGGTGATGGGTGTAAAGTAGTAGTAATTGATGCCGGTCATGGAGGTAAGGATCCAGGATGCTCAGGAAAGGGAAGTAAGGAAAAAACTATTGCCTTAGGAATAGCTTTAAAGCTAGGAAAGCTTATTGAAGACAACCACAAAGATGTTAAAGTAGTTTATACTCGTAAATCAGATGTTTTTGTTGAGTTGGATGAAAGAGCAAATATTGCAAATAAAAATAAAGCTGATTTATTTATTTGTATACATGCAAATGCAAATGCTAAAGCCAGTGCATATGGTGCTGAAACTTATGTTCTAGGATTACATAAAACTGAAGCTCAAAAGCAAATCGCTAATCGGGAAAACTCGGTAATTAGCTTTGAAGACAACACAAAAAAATATGAAGAATTAACTCCCGATATGCTTATTGCTAGAACTATGCAACTGAGTGTGTTTTTGAATCAAAGTATTTTATTTGCCAATGATATTCAAAAAGAATTCAAAAAAATAGGTAGGAAAGATAGAGGTGTTAAGCAAGCTGGATTTGTGGTGTTGTTTAAAACAACCATGCCTAGTGTATTAATTGAGTCAGGTTTTTTAACCAATACGACTGATAATGAATTTTTGATTAAAGGTGAAAATCAACAAAAAATGGCTCAATCTATTTATAACGCTTTTAAAACATATAAATCTCAAAGAGATGAGGTTGCTGATGTAATCAAAGAAAATAATATTGAAGTACCTGAGAATAGTGGGGTACAATTTAAAGTACAAATAGCATCGTCTAGAAATGAAGTTGATGTTGCTCCTTATAATTTTAAAGGGCTAGAAGGTGTTGAAAAGAAAAAAGTTGACGCCTATTATAGGTATTTTTATGGAAATACTTCAAGTTATTCTGAAATTAAAAAGATCAAAGAAGAAGTTAAAAAGAAGGGGTATTCAGATGCTTTTGTGATTGCTTATTTGGATGGAGAGCGGATAAGTCTAAAAAAAGCTATAAATTTAGCCTCTGATTAAATTAAATTGAGTGAAAGGAAAAAAGGAATTAATTATAGGTATAACAGTAGTTTCTGCAGTTGCGCTACTAGTTTTTGGTATTGATTTTTTAAAGGGAGTTAATTTCTTCAATAATAATAGAATATTTTATTCTAAATATAACAATGCACAAAACTTGATGCCAGGTTCATTAATCAAAGTATCTGGTGTTCAAATGGGAGTTGTTAAAAGTATTTTTTTAAGTGAAGATCAGCAAGACATAATGGTGGAGATGAATATATCTAATTCCGAATTAAAAATCCCTGCAAATTCTAAAGCTAAGTTAGGATCTGATCTATTAGGAACCAGTTATATCGATTTAATAATAGGACAAGATACGTTGAGTTCTGGTAAAGCAGTGCCATCAAAAGGACCATTTCTAAAGCAATATGATACGATTCCTCCGCAAGTACAATACGGAGCTGCAGATATCATTCAGGCTAGGATTGAACCAGTAGAGGCAAAAGTGCAAAATATTTTAATTAGAGTTGAAAAAGTTGTTGGAGGAATTGAAGGAGCTTTAGGTAAAGAAGGAGAGGAATTGAAACGTATTATGAATTCTTTAAAAACTACTTTAAGTACTGTAAATACAGCTGTTGCTGATATTGATGAATTAGTATTAGAAAACAAGGTTTACATAACAAAAACAATGAAAAACATTGAGAGTATTACTGGTAACCTTAAGCAGAGTAATGAAAAGGTTACTAAACTCATTGCTAATTTCACTGATTTATCCGACACGCTTAAAAATACAGATATCACGGGAACTGTAGCCCAAGCAAAAGATGCTTTAGCACAAGTTTCAACGATGATGGATGAAATCAATAATGGAGATGGTACATTGCATCAACTTATCTACACAGATACTTTAAATAGGAATTTAAACGCAATGATTCAGGAAACTGAGCGATTGATAAATAATATCAAAGAGCATCCTAATAGATATCTTCAAATTGCTATTTTCGGCAGAAAAGATAAAGGAATTAAGTTGGATGCGACTGATGAGAAAAAATTAAAGAAAATGTTAGATGAAAATTAAGAATGGTTCTAAATAAGAGCTGTTCATTTCATCAATCTTTCATTTCTTTTAAGAATTATCCCTTTTTTACGAAATTCAAACTATTAAATTAAAATTTATGATAAGTAGTATACTTTTTGCAATTCTTTTTTTAGGAGGTGTTGTTTGGTTTTCACTAAATGTTAAAAAGATTATTTCAAACATCAAACTAGGAAGAGATATTGATAGAAACGACAATAAAGGTGAACGTTTTAAATTAATGACATTGGTGGCTCTAGGACAAAAGAAAATGTTTAAACGCCCTATTCCAGCTATCTTACACTTATTCATTTACGTAGCATTTGTTATAACTCAAATAGAATTAATAGAAATTATTGTTGATGGTTTTTCTGGAAAACATCGTTTTTTCTATACTATTGAACCTAGCTTTTGGAAGAGTTTATATACCATAGCTATTAGTACAATTGAAATACTTTCTTTATTAGCTTTAGTGGCTACATTTGCTTTTCTAGCTAGAAGAAATTTATTGAAAATCCCACGTTTTACGATGAACGAAATGAATGGGTGGCCTAAGTTAGACGGTAATATCATTTTATACATGGAGTTTTTATTGGTAATGTTCATTTTCACAATGAATGGTACGGATGAAGCACTTTTTAATAGAGGCGCTAGTCATTTTATGGAAGGTACTTCAGGATCATACAATTTTGCCATTTCATCTTGGGTAGGTCCAGCTGTATTCGGAGGGATGGAGACATCAACCTTACACATATTAGAAAGAGTAGGGTGGTGGGGACACATCATTATGGTATTAACATTCCTTAATTACTTGCCTTTTTCTAAGCATTTCCATATTTTACTTGCATTTCCTAATGTGTTTTATGCTAACCTTAAGCCAAAGGGGAAATTTACCAACATGGAAGCTGTAATGAACGAAGTTAAGTTAATGTTTGATCCTAATGCTGATCCATACGCAGCTTCTCAAGTTAATGAAAATGCAACACCTCAAGCGTTTGGGGCAAAAGATGTAAATGATCTTACTTGGGTTAACTTGTTGAATGCCTACACTTGTACCGAGTGCGGTAGATGTACATCTGAATGCCCTGCTAACCAAACAGGAAAGTTATTGTCTCCTCGTAAAATAATGATGGATACTAGAGACAGGTTGGTAGAATATGGAGAGGGAAAAAGAAAAAATGGTGCTGATTATGTTGATGGTAAAGCATTGTTAGGTGATTATATTTCAGAGGAAGAAATTTGGGCTTGTACATCATGTAATGCTTGTGTAGAAGCGTGTCCAATAAATATAAATCCTCTAGAAATAATTCTAGAATTAAGAAGGTTTAGTGCACTTGAAGAATCCAGTTCACCTAGTGAATGGAATGCTATGTTTCAAA
>CATLPG010000072.1 GCA_950054195.1 uncultured Saccharospirillaceae bacterium | reverse complement strand
CCTAGCATCCTCATTAGACGTCATTGCTTCTATCACATGGAGGTTAATCAAGTTAATATCAAAATTTAGGCTACGAATAATATTCTCTACCTGCCACATATAAAGAACATATTCAGCAATATTTTCTCGAAGTTTTTGGTTAGCTATGAGCATCTTATTTAGCTACTTTTTTAGCATCATATTCTTTATTGATCGCATTGATCACATACTTTGAGATATCAAACGTATTATTTGCGTGTAAAATAGCTCCACCTTTTTGGTAAATTAAGATAAAGTCAAATCCTAATCTGTTCGCTATACTTTGGCAATACTCTTGAACTTTCCCATAGTAATCTGCCATTTTCTTTCCTTTAAGAACAATATACTCCTCCTCTAGTTGAGCTTGATAAGTCATCATCTCACGTTGTAAATTTTGATCCATTCCAGCCAATTGTTGTTCTAACTCCATGATTTCTTGCTGAGCTGTTTTTAATTGAGCATCGGTTAAGGTTGGAGCTTTTATTGAAAATTCATTTCTTTTTTTTTCGTAAGATTGAAATTTAGATTTCATTCTATTTTCAAGCTGAGCTTGTTTATTTTTTATTTTTCCTTGTAACTCCCCTTCTTTTTTCTTGATTTCTGCTTCAACATCATCCAGCATTTTCAGGTTTTTATCAAGAGAATCACTATCAACATAAGCAATTTTAATAGGTTTTGCAGTAATGTTCGAGTCTAGAGCCAAGTACTGGTTTAATGAATCAGCCGAATTAATAACTGTTGCTTTATCATTAGTTTCTCCATTTGGTGTGGTTGATCCTTGCTCTTTTCCACTGAAATGCAAATAAAACAAAATGATAACAGCTACCCCTAATACTCCATTTAATGCTAATAAACCTTTATTCATGTGATTTTTTATTTAAAATACTCGCCAAATGTAAGAGTTTATGTTCGAGATTAGGAATAATTCAATGTTTTTTAAGATTTTTTTTGATTCCAGTATATTATTCTATTTTTAGACTGAAAGAAATTATTCCCTTATGAAAAAAGCTATTTTCCCTGGATCATTTGATCCCATCACTAAAGGTCACGAAGCTCTAGTTATTAGAGGGCTTGAATTATTTGATGAGATAGTTATTGCTATAGGAACAAACGCAGCAAAAAAGTATTTATACACGCTAGAAGAACGTATAAAATTCATTGAAAACACTTTTGCTGATTACCCACAAGTAACAGTTGCTTCATATGAGGGGCTAACGATTGACTATTGTAAAAAAATTGGTGCACAGTTTATGCTAAGGGGATTACGTAATTCAGCTGATTTCACATTCGAAACTTCTATTAGTCAAGTTAATAGATCGTTAAACAATAGCATAGAAACAGTGTTTTTAATCACCAGCCCCGAATTGTCGGCAATAAACTCTTCAATTGTTCGTGATATAATCATTAACAAAGGAGATGCTTCACAGTTTTTGCCTGATGGAGTGTCTTTATAAGAAAAAGAAATGAGGAGTATCTTTCAAATACTATGTTTTATCTGTATTGGTTCCAGTTTATGGTCATCAACCATCACTGCTACAACTCATAAATCATTTGTAGGTAAAACGGTAAACCTCATTCAATACACAGATTATATTACCTATGGGTATGAAGTTATTGCTACCACAGAAGTAAACGAAAAACAACAATTTTCTTTTAACACATCCAATACCACTGCCGAGCAATATGTGATTCAAATTGAGGACTTAGTCGGAAACATATACGTTGATCCCAATACGTCTTATAACATTTATTTTTCTCCTGTTTCAGTTGATGGTGTTTATAAAATGACACGAAACGAAGTAGATATTCTCTTTGATACACTAGTGAGTTCTGATATAAACAGACAAATTATTGATTGTGATATCATGATTGATGAGTTTCTATACAAGAATAAGAACAGTATTGGTACACCACAATTTAAAAAATCATTGGATACACTTAAGAAAAAAGCAAGTGAAACCTTTGGAGGTATTGATAAAATTTTGCTTCAAAACTATGTAAAATATAGTATTGGTAATTTCGATCTAATAGCTCTTTCTGATGATCAGCAAATTAATAGGTTATATAATTACCAAACTTATATACATAATCACCCAGTTCAATTGAGGGATCAAGCATTTATGACGTATTTCAATAAGTTTTACGATAAAACATTATCCACATTAGATAAAAATCATGAATATGCCTTACTTGACGCTGCTTCTTCTGGAAACTACACAAAATTAGACACTACATTGCGACAAGATTTTTATTGTAAAAGAAAAAGTGTTCGAGAGCTAGTTATTGTTAGTAATATTTTCGAACTCTATCACGATGAGCGATTATATAAAAAAGGGGCTAGAGCTATTTTAGATAGCGTAATTAGTAGAGGTAGTTCTGATGAAATCAAAGAAGCTGCTAAACAGGTTAAATATCAATTAACAAAAACAGACAAAGGAAGTGTAGCCTACGACTTTTCATTACCTAATCAAAACAACAAACAAGTAAAGCTTTCTGATTTTAAAGGAAAATATGTTTATATCAATTTTTGGGCTACTTGGAGCAATGATGCTATGGCAGAAATGGCTCTATTCAAACGTTTTGAAGAAGAATACGGAAAACACATAGAGTTTGTAAGTATCAATATTGACAGTAAAAAACAAACATTCGATAATTACATAGCTTCCAATCCAAATAATAAATGGCACATGCTTTATTATGGTGGCGATGTTAACTTACTCGAAACATATGAAGTAACGAGCATTCCTCATTATGTACTTATTGATCCAGAAGGAAAAATTATTGAGTCACCTGCTCAGCGTCCTGCTACTTCTCGGGCAAATTATGTATCCATTGATAAAACATTTTTTGAAATCAATAAGAAGCTAACCAAAAGAAAGCGTTTTCAGATTGGGAGGTAAGATTACTTTAATACTCCTATAATGAAATGATCACTAAACTAATTAAACATAATAGCTTCTTTCTCTTTATGATCTTATTGATAGGAGGCTTTAATTGTTCAAGAGAAAAAGTTTTTTTTGAAAATTTAGTCTTTAAGAATTTAAAATATTACAATAACGGTGCTGTCTTCTCAGGAAAAGCCTACACGTATTATGATAATGGAAATATTGAAAGCGTTACACTAATAGCAAATGGAGTTATCACTGATAGAAAGAGTTTTGGCTATATAAATGATTTAATATCCGAATCTCAATTTTTCATTTTGAATTCAACCAAATATTCAATGTTAGTATTTATCATTGAAAAAGAAGGAAACTACTCTTCAAAATATATTGATTTATATTATAACTGTAGATTATCTTCTGCAGAAGAAAATATGCTAAAAAAAAGCTTTTTAGAAAAAACAAATATCGATGATTTACAACTATTTAATACTGTATATGGTAAACCTTGCAATTAAGTCTATATTTCCTTAAAGTATCCTTCTTAAACATCAATCGGCCTTTCTTAAACTGAGATGTATTCATTTTATCTGTTGTAAACAGCAATAATTCACTCTTTATTTTACTTACAAAGCAGAATTGATTATTTTTAATTAAACTACGACTAAAAATGATAGATATTCAAGAGATTGAGGTAATCAACCCCAAAAACAAAGAGAAATTATATTCTATTCAAGAATCCTCAGAGGATCAAATAAACCAAGCATTTAAACAAGGTGCTGAAGTTCAAAAAAAAATTGCTTCTTTAACCGTTGAGCAACGCGTAAAGGAAGTAGATAAACTTGCTGCTTACATCTTAAAAAACAAAGAATCAATCATGGAGCGGTTGATTCAAGAAACTGGAAAAACTAAATTTGACGCACTTAGCACCGAGATTTTTGAGGTATTAAATGGTATCAATTATTTCAGAAAAGCAGCTCCTAAAATGCTGAAAGCTCAGAAAAAGCATACACCTTTAATGCTCATGGGGAAAAAATCGTGGGTAGAATACCAACCATTAGGAACTGTATTTATCATTGCCCCATGGAATTATCCATTAGTTCAATGTTTTACTCCTGCAATCATGGCGTTCTTAGCTGGTAATGCTATCATTTTTAAACCATCTGAGTTAACTCCCCTAAAAGGATTATATGAGCAAATCATCAAAGAATCTGGTTTCATGGCAAACGCAATTCAAGTGCTTTATGGTACTAAAGTAACCGGACAAAAAATCATTGAAAAACGTCCAGATAAAATTCATTTCACTGGAAGTGTTAGAGGTGGAAAAGAAATCATGAAGCAAGCAGCTGAACAACTTATTCCAGTTGAACTGGAACTTGGAGGAAAAGATCCTGCACTTGTTTTTGACGATGTAAACATCAATAAAACAGTTCATGGAATCATTTGGGGAGCATTTACAAATACTGGCCAGTCGTGTACTTCGATTGAGCGTTTATATGTTCAAGAAACGATCTATTCAGAATTTGTAAAAGAACTCGTTGATAAAACAAATAAATTAACAACTATTGAAAGTTCTCAAAATGGACATGTAGAAGTTGGTTACATGACTTCGGAAGCTCAAATCCTAAAAATTGAAGAACAAATTAAAGATGCTGTTAGCAAAGGAGCAACTATATTAACAGGTGGTAAACGTAAAGAAGGAAGCATGTTCTTCCCTGCTACACTTATCGAAAATGTTACACATGATATGCTTTTAGGAAACGAGGAAACATTCGGTCCAGTTTTAGCGATCATGAAATTCAAAAATGAAGAAGAAGCTATTGAAAAAGCAAATGATTCTATTTATGGATTAAGTGCAAGTGTATGGAGCAAAGACTTAAACAGAGCAAAAAGAGTAGCAAGCAAATTGGTAACTGGTAATGTTTCTATCAATAACCACATGCTTACCGAAGGTAACCCAGCACTTCCATTTGGAGGGATCAAAAACAGTGGAATTGGAAGAAGCAAAGGTGTTGAAGGATTACATTCGTTCACTAATATTAAATCTTTGATTTCTAGCGGTCAAAACAAAACCATTGAACCGCATTGGTATCGTCATACAGAAGAGAAATACAATTTAATGACTTCAGTAATTGATGCGTATTATTCAAATCCTAAAAAATGGTTAGCCTTTTTACCTAAGGCTCTAAAAATGGATAGTTTCGGTAATAAAAATAAGATTGATTAATATGATAGAATATTTAATAATTGGATCTGGTCCGGGTGGAGCTCCGATTGGTTACTATCTTGCTAAAAATGGTGCTGATTGTTTGATCTTAGAGGCTGGAGAACATTTAACAAAGGATACTTTTCCTAAAACCGAGGCAAAATCTTCTGCACAATTGTATTGGGGAGGCGGTATCGAGTTTAACAAAACAGCAAAAATGGCTTTTTTACGAGCAAAAGTTGTTGGGGGGACCTCAATTGTAAACCAATGCTTACTAGATCGCTTCGATGATATTGCTTGGAACGACTGGAAAGCAGATTCAGGTGTTGATTATTTCAATAAGGAAGAAATGACTCCTTACTACGAAAAAGTAGAAGAGCTTATTGATCTGTACACCTTTAAACCAGAAGAACGTAACGGTAACGCTAAAATATTTACCGAAACTTGCGATAAGTTGGGTTATGGTTGGAAATATTTAACAAGAGGGCAAAACGATTGTGGTAGAGAGCAAGGAAACGACTGTATTGGATGCCTTGGAGGTTGCCAAAGAGACTCTAAACAAAGCACTTTAGCTACTTACATTCAAAAAGGAATAAAAGATTATGGATTAAAAATCCAAGCAAATACTTATGTAGAAAAAATTGAGCACAAAGGAGATCATACGGTTGTTTATGCAGCCAGCAATGGAAAGCAAGAAATATTTAAAGCCAAAAATCTCATTTTAGCTGGTGGAGCATTCGGGACAACTGAATTGTTATACAAATCTGGATTTAAAGATAAATTTCCAGCGTTAGGAAAATATTTTAGTTCTCACCCACAGTTTATGTCTTTTGGACTACAAGAAGAACCCGTTTTAGCACATAAGGGATATTTTCAAACGGCAGCTTCACATGATGATAACTTTAGAGCACAAGGTTTTAAGCTTGAAAATGTATATGCCCCACCTATTTCAACAGCTATGCTCTTTGGTTTTTCGGGAAAAGATCATCAAAACGCAATGAAAAAATATCCTTATTACAACTGTATGGAAGTTGCCATTAGAGATGAAAACATAGGAGAAATAAAGGTTACTAAAAAAGGAAAATTAGTTGTAGACAAACCACTTACTAAGCAAGACGAAGAACGTAGGGACAAAGGTTTAAAAGTCATTGATAATATATTAACCACTAGTGGCGCAAAGGAAATAATTGCCTCGCCTTTTTATTTCGGGTTACACTTGATGGGCGGTTGTGTGATGGGTGTAGATGAGAAAAAATCAGTTGTGGCTCCAGATTTTAAACTACATGGCTACGATAATATTTATGTTGCAGACTCTAGTATTTTCCCAAATGCACCAGGTATCAACCCTTCGTTTACCATTATGGCATTATCAGAAAAACTAAATGAACAGCTTAATTAAACAATAAACCAATGAATCAATGTGCTTATAATTTTAATTAATTCATTCTTACATTAAATCATTGTTACATTACAACTATGAAATCAGCATATTTTAGCAATAGAGCATTAAAGGCATTTAACCGAATGGGAGACGTTTTATTACCAAAAAACGGTCAATTCCCCTCTTTTAGTGAGTTTGGAGGTATCGAACACATTGATGATCTGGTACAATACGCTCCAAAAGGAGATATTAAAGATCTTAATTTACTCATGACTATTTTATCTTTCATGCCCACATTTGTTATTCGTTGGCTTGTAAACAAAATGCAAAACGCTGGAAATATGGGTAACGGTGGAGTTGGCACCTTATTTAGAATGTTGAATTTTGGTATTCGGGGACTTATATTCTCATGTTATTACACAGAAAATGCAGGCTCAACTTATCAAGGAGAAAGACCTATTGACTTGGTTGGATATGATGTAAAACGGGTATAGCCTCCTTGCATTGCTCACTATCAACAAATTAAAGTAATTTTCACAATGTAATTTAAACCTTTTTGACTGTAAAGAGTCAAAAAACAAACTTCTTCCTCATGAAAACTATCTATTCAACCCTAATCTTATTTCTATCGTTTAACATACTCGCTCAAACCACCTACTTCCCTCCTATTTCTGGTAGTACTTGGGATACGGTTTCCATGTCTAGTTTAGGTTGGTGCGAAAATGAATGGCCCACCCTTAGAACTATTTTAGATCAAAACGACACAAAAGCTTTTATCGTTTTAAAAGATGGGAAAATTGTTATCGAGGAATATTTTGATCAATTTACAGAAGATAGTGTTTGGTATTGGGCTTCAGCAGGAAAAACAATGACTTCTTTCTTAGTTGGTTTAGCTCAACAAGATGGTGACCTAGAGATTAATGATTTAACTTCTGATTACTTAGATACTGGATGGACTTCAGCTCCTTCATCAAAAGAAAATTTGATTACCATTAAAAACCAACTCTCCATGACTACAGGTTTAGATGATGGCAACGGAAATGTTGACTGTACAGATGACACCTGCTTACAATACTTAGCTGATGCAGGAACAAGATGGGCATACCATAATGCACCTTACACCTTACTTACTGATGTGATAGAAGCAGCCACAGGAACAGATATTAATGTGTATGTTTTTCAAAAACTTTATGCTGCTACTGGTATCTCTGGAAGCTATATTGTTAGCGGTGGTTATAACCATGTGTTTTTTAGTAAACCTAGAATGATGGCTCGTTTTGGTTTACTCATTCAAAATAAGGGAACTTGGAATGGAACGCCTGTATTATCAGATACAAACTACTACAATGAAATGGTTAACACCTCACAAAACCTCAATTTATCTTATGGTTATTTGTGGTGGTTAAATGGAAAAAATAGTTTTATGTTTCCTCAGTCACAGCTTGTATTTCCTGGTCCGCTATCGCCTCATGGACCAAGCGACATGTTTTCTGCTTTAGGTAAAAATGGTCAGATTTTAAATGTAGTTCCTAGTCAAAACTTAGTGATGGTACGAATGGGAAATGATCCTGGAACTGGAAATGCTTTGGTTTCATCAACGTTTAACGACACTATTTGGAAATACTTTGCCCCTATTCAATGTAATTCAACAGCTATTGAGGATCAAACCAATGAAGAAACAATTGAAATTTTCCCCAATCCAGCGAAAGATATTATCAATATTACGAGAGAAACGAACCACCCTGTCAACTATTCCATTACTGCTTTAAATGGAACTACAATAAAAACAGGACAAACGATTAGATCGATTAACACACAAGATTTAAATGCTGGTAGCTACATTTTGTCGTTACAGCTAAAGAAACAAACGATTATACACAAACGCTTTATACTTATTCAATGACAAAAAAAATTGCTTTATTATTTCTAATAACTTTTTCAACTGCTATTTATGCCCAAAAACAAGGAACTATTAAGGCTATAACGAAAGACTCTGTATCAAAAACCTCTATGGAATATGTAACAGCCAGTCTATACACTTCAGATAGCAACAATCTGGTAACTGGAGGAGTAACTGATTTTGATGGAAAGATAAATATTAAAAATATTCCTTTTGGAACATATACACTTGAATTTTCATTCGTTGGGTATAAAACAAAAACAATCAAAAATATTGATCTAAACAAAAGTAATTCCACCATTGACTTAGGAGTTATTTCGCTCCAAAATAATCTAAATTTAAAAGAAGTAGTAGTTAAAACAGATATTCCAACAGTAACCTATGAAATAGATAAAAAAGTAGTTAATGTAGAAGACATGAACACCGTAGCTGGTCAAACAGCTGTAGAAATATTAGAAAATGTACCTTCTATACAAACTGATGTTGAAGGAAATATTCTCTTGAGGGGTGCTTCAGGTTTTACTTTATTAATTAATGGTGTTCCGTCTGCCATGGATGCAACTGATGCATTACGATCAATTCCGGCTTCAACCATAAAAGACATTGAGATTGTTACAAATCCATCCGCTAGAGATCAAGCAGAAGGTTCTGCTGGTATCATCAATATAATCACAAAAAAAAGTAGTATACAAGGTATAAGTTTTCTAGCAAACCTAAATGTTGGGAATTTTAACCGTTATGGTGGTGATGTTAATTTGAATTACAAAACCAAAAAACATTCATTTAACATCAATGGAAACGTAAATTACCGAAATAGATACAGCGTTAGAAACGAAGAACGTACATCAACTACCGACTCAACAACTACTTTCATCTCTGAAAATGGTGTCCATAATTGGGGAACACAAAATGTTCAAGTTAGTGGAGAATGGCAGTACAAACCAACCGACAAACAAACATTAACTGTGTCAAGTACGGCTGGAAGAAGATTACTTCTACCAACCGGAACATCATACTTTAGAGAAGAAGTTAATGGAGAGTTGATTAACAGTTATCGAAACGAAGAATATTCAGACATTACTATCCCCAACTTGTCTAACTCAATTAATTATAGATTACAGTTAGACACTAACAATAAGCATTATTTAACTTTTTTAGGCATCTATAACATGAGAAGAGTAGATGAATATACCTATGCTCGATTTTATAGAGATGAAAATGATCCTTTTGGAGGTAATTCTGGAACTGAGTTTGGTCCATCGAGCATCTTAAGGTTTAATATTGATTACGTAAAGCCTTTAAACAAGCTATTTACATTAGAAACAGGTGTACAAATACAATTTGGAAAAAGTGCAGATGACAGAGAGAATTTTACTTTTGACTCAGCCTCTCAAAGCGAAGTCTTATTACCAAACTTTTCCACAGATGTTGCCTACAGCAGAAATGTTCATGGAGGATATTTTTTATTAAAAGGTAAATGGAAAGACTTTGGTTATCAATTTGGTTTAAGAGGAGAATACACATACAGAAATATTAGTACATCAAATCAAACAGTTGGTCCAAATGAACAAGAAATTAACCGGTTTGATTTATTTCCTTCAGCCCACTTTTCGTATAAATTAAATGATAAAGAAGAGTTACTCGCCTCTATATCAAGAAGAATCGAACGTCCTCGCTCCTACTTCTTTGAACCTTTTATAACTTTTCAAAGTATTTATTCAGTTCGTCAAGGTAATCCTAACTTATTACCTGAGTTTGTACAATCGGCTGAGGCTAGTTACATCAATAAGTTCAATAAAAAAGGGAATTTCACTTTAGACATTTACACGAGATACCTTACAAATTTAATACAGCGAGTACCTCAGTACTACGACACTAATATTATTATGACTATTCCACAAAATACAGGTAACTTTTTATCTAATGGACTAGAAAGTACAATCACTTATGAGTTAACAGACTTTTGGACTACTAATTTAGGAGGTAATTTCTATCACTATCAGGTAAAAACTACCATTGAAAACTTAACATCTACACGATCTTCGTTTAACTACGGTATTCGTTTTAGAAATACGTTTAACCTTCCTAAGGAGTGGAAAGTTCAAGTGATGAGTAATTATAATAGTAAAACAGTTACAGCTTTAGGTGAAGAATCAGATAATTTTGGGGTTGATGCATCAATAAGCAAAAGTTTCTTTAATCGTAAGCTATCATTAAATTTTCAAGCACAGAATGTTTTAGATACACGCAGAAGGTTTGAAACAAGTAACCTAAACGAAGTACAAGTATATAATTTTAGAAAACCCTTGGGGCCTACTTTTGTACTAACAGCATCTTTGAGTCTTAACGATTACAAAAAGCGTTACGAAAAGAATGCTGAGCTTGATGATTTTTAATTAAACAATATATTATGAAAAACTTCCTTCCTCTACTCTTATTAATAGCCTATAGTGCTTCAGCCTTTAGTCAATCACATGTTTGGTTAAAAGGGAAAATTGGAAAGTATCCGATTGAAATGGAACTATGGAGAACTGAACAAGATACTGAACACTCACTTCAAGGAAAATATAATTATAAAGGAAAAACAAACTCCTTAACACTTGAAGGGAATAGTTTAGGCAAACGTGTTTTACAGCTAGATGAATACTTCAAAAAAGAAAACACAGGAAGTTTTTATTTACAGATGGACGAAAAAGACACTCTAAAAGGTAAATGGATTGCTGGTAAAAAGCATTTTGACGCTTATTTAACGGTTTCAAAAGGAAATTTCAAGGATTTACTTAGCTATAAAAATGAAAAGCTCTCTAGATTAACGAATGAAGCTATCGAGGGATCGTATGTAGAGGAACATTATTTTATAAATGACATGTGGTTTACCGATGAAAATCCTCAAATCGAAATTGGCTATAATGGAGGATATTTAATTATCAAGGAAAAACATAAAGATACTTTGGAGTTTTCCTTAGAAAAAACATGTGGACCAACCTATCACTTTGCTACTGCTTCTGGAAAAGCTTACCGCATCAATGATTCCACTTTTCAATACCGATCAAAAAGCGACTATTCAGACAACTATTGTATGTTCCAACTAATACAAGGAGAAAAAGAAATACGTATCGAGCAATCTTCAAGTAGTTCGGCTTGTGGTTTTGGTGCTAGAGCTTATGCTGACGGTACATTTCTAAAGATTAAGAACCAAACACCAGTGATTAAAGAGGAATTTATTGAAGGTGTTTATGATTTAAAGGAATAATTAACCTTAAAAAAAATTTCATAACAAAAAAGCCTCTCGATTTGAGAGGCTTTTTTGTTTGAGTGATTCAGCTGGGGTTCGAACCCAGGACCCCATCCTTAAAAGGGATGTGCTCTACCAGCTGAGCTACTGAATCAATCGGGAATGCAAATATAGAAGGTTGTTTTTTTTCTCCAAAGCATTTCCTATATTTTTTTAAGAAACTCTTAAAAAAGAAGGTTTTAAAATTAAGTTTTAATTAATTTCTTTTACTATTCTGTTAATATTCTTCTTTACCTCATCATTTACTGGAACCAAAGGTAATCTTACATGATTATCACAAATATTGATGGCTTTAAGTGCTTCTTTCACTCCTCCAGGGTTTCCATCAGCAAATAAATAGTCGATTAGCTCTAATAATTGGTAATGATACTTTTTAGATTCCTCATAATTGCCTTTTAAGGCCTCGTTAACCAACAAAGACGTTTGTTTAGGGTATGCATTAGCCACAACTGATATTAATCCCTCTACCCCCACAGAAATCATTGGTAAGGTTAATGGATCATCTCCAGAAAGAACTAAAAAGTCTGAAGGCTTATCCTTAACGATGTTCATCACTTGTCCCATATCTCCACTAGCCTCTTTAATTGCTACGATATTTGAAAAATCTTTTGCTAACCTTAAAGTAGTTGCAGGTTGCATATTACTTCCTGTTCTTCCAGGAACGTTATATAAGATAATTGGATGAGTTATACGCTCAGCTAAATACTTGTAATGCTGATAAATCCCTTCTTGACTAGGTTTATTATAATAAGGGCTTGCTGACAAAACAGCATCTACTTTTGATAAATCAAATGACTTATATTGATCAATCATTGCTAAGGTATTATTCCCTCCTAACCCAAAAACAATTGGTAATCTTCCATCGTTTACTTTAATAACAAAATCTAATATTTCTTGTTTCTCTGACTTTGTTAAAGTAGCTGACTCCCCAGTTGTTCCTTGTACAACTAAATAGTTTGTTCCACCAATAATTTGGTGTTCAACTAATTTTTTTAGTCCATCATAATCAACTGATTGATCTGCTTTAAACGGAGTAATCAATGCAACCCCTAATCCTAATAGTTTATCCATGATTATTAATATAATTTAAATAGTAATTTATTTGATCTATATATTCCTTTACAGAAGCATTCTCTGGAAGATTGACCATAAAGTCATAAAACTTCTCTGCTCCTTCCTTATATCTACCTACCTTAAACGAAGCTACAGATTTTGCTTGAATGTAATTTAACGGAATGCTGTTATTTTCACTTAAGTCGATTAAAATATCAAAAGGTGTGTGTATAAAGTCTTGTACTTCCTGACTCTTTGGCTTTAAAGTAAAACTTAAATCTTTTTTATTAAAAAACTGAAATCTAGTGCCTAAATATAAAAAAGAAGGTTCATCTTTAGCATCATAATAACCGATAGTTTGAATCGTTTTAAAGCCTATCTCCTTTCT
>CATLPG010000071.1 GCA_950054195.1 uncultured Saccharospirillaceae bacterium | reverse complement strand
AAATCTACGTTTTATGAATCAAAAGAAACATTAGAAACCTATTATAACGATGTGCTATCCAACTGGGCAATTTTTACCTTTATGACAGATACGAACACGTTTCTTCTTCCTAACACACAAGAAGAAATTGTGACTTTACCTTTTGAATATCCAGATGAAGACCCTTTAGCTACAATGAATTGGACAAACTCTCAAACCATAGGCTTATTTAATAATGGTAAAGGGAATTGTTTCGCTCAAGCCTCTTTATTTAAAATATTTTCGAATAGGCTAAATTCTAATGCAAGGCTATGTAATGCTCCTGGACATATTTTTATTCAACATGAGGATCAGCAAGGCACAACATACAATGTTGAACTAGCCTCGAAGTCCTTTTTAGGAAACGGTACGATAGAAGTTTTAACACATACTACGAAAGTTGCTATAAAAAATGGTATCTCCATGATTCCATTAACTCAAAAACAAGAAATAGCTTTGTGTTTGGTTTATCTAGCCAAAAGCTATGAGCACAGGTTTGATAAAATCAACACTGATTTTGCTTTATCATGTGCAAATACTGCTCTAAAGTACGACCCAAAAAATTTAAACGCCATGCTCTTAAAAGCCCAAACATTGGAGCAGTTAGTATTAAACCAAGAAGAGATAAACAAAGAATCCGAAGATTATATTGCCTTAGAAAGTCAACTGGCTCAACTCTATACATTAGGATACAGAGAAATGCCCATTGGAATGCAACAATTGTTTTACTCCGATAGTGTATCGTTCACAAAAGATTATACACCTAAAGGATTTCAAACACTTGAGGATAAAACTCCATATATTACACTCTCTAATGGAAAGTTTGAAGAAGTACATACTAAGAAAGCCGAAGAAACTTATTTTAATACAGTTTTTGATACAAAAACAAAAAAGATTAGAAAAATTGACCCCAAGTTAACTGCTGAAAATATTAATACTGACTTAGTTGTTTTTGCTCTTTCTATTGATCCCCTGCACGCTGATTTTGTATGGAATAGTCCTTATGCCTTTAGTGAAAACAGAGTAATAGATGCAATTGAATTAGAAGGGCTTGAAAAATTGATTTATACCAAATCTTTTATTGAATTTGGTGATTGCGCTCAAGAGGCTATTAGTAATAGCGAAATTCTTACTAAAGTTCAATCTAAATTTAGTGACCCTAAAAAAAGCCATATTGAAATATATTATTCTACGGTTACTCCAGAAGAATTAGACGCAAAAAACACATGGAATGGCAGAACTGTTGACATTAATTTCACACTCGGAGAGTATCAAAAGATACTAATCCACAAATCTAAAGTTGATGCTTATAACAAAAAATACAACACAAAAAAAACACAGTCTTCAGAGTTAGTTAGACAAAAAAAGCAGTTTGAGCTTTATTTTGACAAGACAGGTCTGAGTTTAACCGAAATCGAGTGTAAAGTTGAGAAAGGTGAAGATCTTTATTTAGTGCTTCAAAACAAAGATGAACTAGCCAAAACTAGCTATAATATTAACTTATTAAAAGAAAGTTTAAACACATATTTTCATGAGAGCGAAACCCATGTTTTAAAACATATTCAAGGGGATCCTGATGCTCAAAATCAAGTTCATATTCATAAAGAAGGGTTAAACTTCGAAGAAAACAAGAATCAATTTAGTCCTCAATTAATTGAAGGCATAGAAAAGGGAGGCATGCCAAATCCTAATAAATACCCTGAGGGAAGCCATTATAAAAAAAGATATGAAGATATTAAAAAAGCCGTTAATGAAACCGAAGACTATAAGAACTAAATCTCTTTATGTTCTTTCCCTATTTTTCTTTTATTCTTGTTTGTATGAAAGAAAACTTTTTGATCATAAATCTAATCCCAAGTTGAGTTATAGTAATACGAATGAATTAGATCAAGAGCTCTATAAATTTGAGGCAAATGACTCGCTGGTATTTGGGGGATACTGGGAAAAAGTAGAAGACACTATCTTTTTTACTAGAATAAATATTAAGTCTTGTGTTCAAAAAGTCCCTTTTTATATTAAGGATGTCAAAAACTGGGCATATAAAGCCTCAGGTTGCAACGACTTAAATCATTTCAGCATTGGCTCAAATATTCAAGTTAGGTGTAAGCTCCTACATAAAGAATTGTACGAAATTTATTTTTGGGTTCAACTTGATGATGAATCTACTTTTTCATCTAGAAAAGTCATTTTTTCCGAAAAGGCCGGGATAATCGATATTAACTTAACAGAAGACAAAAATGTTTATGATTATGGTTGGTAATAGAATTTCATCCTATAATTCTTATCTTTTTACTTTTACTTCTAAGCAAGTTTTGGTAATCTGATGCTGATTAGACTTGAGTCATGTTATCTTTTCAATATGAAAATAAAGTGGCGTAACCCCATCCACAAACTAATCACCTTTTTTCAAACACTTAACCATAATGTAACTAGGCACTCTCTACTTTTTTTCACCTACTTACTTAGCGTTCATGGATTAAGCATCCTCCCTCCCACAGCCTTATCTGCTTACATCTATTTGCAACCTGTGTTTGCAATGATTATAGGAATAATTATTGCTTACAACCAAGATACCGCCACTGGTATTACTTTCGAAAAAATGGCAGCTACCCTCCTTATTTTTGTTGGAGTTTATTTGGTGGGGAGGACTAAAAAGTAATTTACTGGTTACGTATTAACTATATTTATATAAACAGTTAAAAACATGCACAGATTTATCTTTTTCCTTATCCCTCTATTCTTTATTTCCTGTCAAGAAAAAGCGAATGAAGAACAAATTAAAAAAACACTCATTCGATCTTTGGAGCAAAGCTTCTATGAATGCTCCCAAAATCAAGACTATATAAACAAACAGTTCATACTGGTTACTCTTATGAAAGTTGATTCAGCTCTAAGATATCGTGTTTATGATTACGAGCCTTCAATGTTCCAAATAAAGCATTATGGAGATGAAGTGGAAAATGAATTAATAGACGATATGAATCTTCTGTTGAAAAACAACAACAACGACAGCATTCGATTTTATAGAGAAATATCAGGTCATGTTTTATCTTCTAGAGCTTTTAGTGAAATCAACAATCCCTTGCATTACGATCAATCAAACAAATTCTTTTTAGAAGATCTTAAAAGTAAGACCTATAAAAACAGAGCGCATAAAATTAGGGTATTATTGAAAGATTACAGAGATAAAATTATTTCTACCGTAATTGAATATACAACTGATAGCATAAGCTTAAATAAGGAACAATTATCTAACATAGATTCACTGAAAAACAAAATGAACAGTATAAAATATCGATACCAATATAAAATTGAACAAATATATTACAGACTTACTAAATCAGAGTATATAGCCTACGATGGTGAAGCAATTAAATGGGAAGAAGCAAGATTTAAAAATGTGCCTTTAATTCATTGTATAACCGAAATAATCAATTTAAGAAAAGACATTCTTTTTGCTCAAAGCGAAGTATACGAAATTCTTTTTAGCGAACTTGAAAAAAAGATTTTGGTAGATAAACAGAATCAAACAACCACCCCATCCACAAACTAATCATCTTTTTTCACACACTTAATCATAATGTAACTAGGCACTCTCTACTTTTTTTTTACCTTTAGCAAACCATTCTTTAGAGTTATGCTTCAATCCATGACTGGCTTTGGTAAAGCCGTAGGATCATACAAAAACAAAACAATCAACATAGAGATTAAGTCTCTCAACAGTAAACACTTGGATTTAAACCTCCGTATCCCTTCTTTTTATAGGGAAAAAGAGCTTGAATTACGTTCGTATTTGAGCAAATCTATCCAAAGAGGAAAAGTTGATTTTTCGTTATTTGTTGAAATTCCAGAGACCGATAAAGCTCAAAAAATAAATAAATCAGTAGTATTTTCATATTACCATGATTTAAAAGTTATTGCTCACGAATTGGATATCCAATCAAACGACAAGCTTTTAAGTTTAGCTATAAAAATGCCCGATACACTCTCTCAAGTGAGAGAAGATCTAGATGAAAACGAATGGCAAATGATTTTGGTGCTAATCGATGAAGCCATTGAAAAATTTGTCGATTTTAGAAAAACCGAGGGAGAATCCTTACACAAGGAACTAACTTTTAGAATTGCTCGAATACTTACCTTGCTAGATGCAGTAATTCCTTTTGAGGAAGAACGAATAGAGACCGTTAAAGCTCGAATTAATAAAAATCTAGAGCAACACATTACGAATGCTCAAAAAGATGACAACCGCTTTGAACAGGAATTAATTTATTACATTGAAAAGCTAGATATCACAGAAGAAAAAGTAAGGCTAAAAGCCCACTGCGAACACTTTTTAGATGTCATTGAAAACGAAGAAAAACAAGGAAAAAAACTAGGTTTTATCGGTCAAGAAATAGGCAGAGAAGTAAATACGCTAGGTTCTAAAGCTAATCATCAAGAAATTCAAAAGCTTGTTGTTCAAATGAAAGATGAACTTGAAAAATTAAAAGAGCAAATTTTAAACATTCAGTAAACTCATGATTGATTCTAACCAAGAGACAAGCATTAACCTATTGAAGGTTGTTTACCAAAAAAGAAGGTTGTTTTTAGTCACTTTTATCTTAGCCGTAATTGCTGGCATAACAGTTACTTTTTTAACCCCTAAAAAACACACCTCCACAGGGGTTGTATATGCAGTTAATACCAATTCATATGATCGAATAATTGACAATCCTGCATTTGGTGATGAAGATGATGCCGATCAACTCATTCAGCTTTTTCAATCAGCAAGAGTAAAAGATCAAATTATAAAACACTTTAACTTGATTGATTATTACGAAGCAGATACTACAGATCCAAAGTGGCAATATGATGTATATAAAGAATATGATGGAGATATTACCTTTAACCGTACAAGGTATTCTTCCATAGAAATTATGGCAACTACAAAAGATCCTGAATTATCAGCAAACATTGTAAATGCATTAATTGAATTAATTGATGTGGAGCGAACAAAAATTTACCAATCAAACGTACAACATATCGTAGATCACTTTCAAAGTGAATTAGATGCTAAAAATAAACGCACAAATGCTATACTAGATACTCTTTTTGCTTATAGCAACACTGGAAATAGCGCAAATAGTAAAAATCCTTTATTCAAAAACCGACAAATGTTTATGGATGAGAGACAAAAAAACACGCATATTTTTCCTGGTGATGCTGCTATAAAATCCATTGGTGCTAATTACCAAACAAAAAAGATTGAGCAACTAATTAATGAATACTACTTTTTACAAAGTAGAATCAATTACTACCGTGAGCGTTTAGACTTAGCAAGAAATAAATTAAAATTGCCTTCTGCAAAAATTTACAAAGTATCTAAAGCAAAACCTGTTTATAAAAAGTCATCTCCTAAACTATCAATAAACCTTGTTGGCTTTTGCTTAACAGCTTTTATCCTCACGCTAATATTTATTTTACTTAGACACCAAATCAAGTACCTAAAAGAAAGCTAATTTAATGACTAAGTTCATTCATAGCGATGGATTTCTAGCAGTAATAGTTAGCTTAATTCTTATTTTACTAGGGTATGTTGGTGTTTCATCTGCTAGTTATCCTACCATTGGCTTTATTTCAATAGCTGGATTAGCAACAATATTTCTGGCTTACTTTTATCCAAAGTATATTTGCTATGCAATCATTATAGCTGCTCCTTTATCCATTAATTTGACTGGCATTAGTGGCGGATTAGCCCTTAGTTTACCCGCAGAAGGATTGCTAGGATTAATTCTATTACTCACTGGCATTAAACTTTTTGCCGGACTCAAATATGACAAAGACTTATTAAAACACCCGATTACGATCATCTTACTGCTTGATATTCTTTGGTTATGGATTACGTGCGTTTACAGTACTATCCCAGAAGTTTCATTAAAAAGAGCCATACTTAAAACATCATTTATCTTTGGTTTTTATTTCCTTTTTTATCATGTATTTCAGCATAGGTCTAAAGGACATTCACTTTTTATTTTAACAGCAGTTGGAGCCTTAATTCCTATTATTTACGCCATAAACAATCATGCAGCATATAACTTCGCCCAAGAAGACTCTTTTGAAATGAGCGATCCTTTTTATGAAGATCATACACTGTATGGTGCCTGCCTTGCTTTTTTAGTTCCGTACTTTCTCGTTTTTATTTTTGAACAATGGAAAAACGGAAAATTTTCTTTCCGATGGATTCCTATAACCTTATTCACTGTTATTCTCCTTTTTGCAGAGTTCTTATCCTATTCAAGAGCTGCTTGGATTAGTGTTTTTGTGGCTTTAGGAATTTATGTTTTAACCAAATTCAAAATAAAGCCAAAAATTTATTTTTCTGCTGCTGCAATCTTAATTGTAGCGTTTGTAATACAATTCGGTACTATTTATCAAAACATTCGATCTGGTAATGCACAACGTAAAGCTGATAGTGCAGAAACCCATTTAAGCTCAGTTACTGATTTAAAATCAAATGCCTCTAATTTGGAACGGGTAAACCGATGGGTATGTGCCTATCGTATGTTCGAAGAAAAACCAATTTTAGGCTGGGGAGCTGGAACCTATCAGTTTCAATACGCAAAATTTCAAAGTAATGAATTTACAACCATGATTAGCGTGAATAGTGGAGATCGAGGCAATTCACACTCTGAGTACTTAACACTCCTGTCAGAAGAAGGCTTTGTAGGTTTACTTCTGTTTATTCTCCTTATTATCTATTCATTCGCTAGAGGAATAAAGCTTCTTATTGAAGAAAAAATCGTAAAAAATAAAATTGTTATTTATGGGGCTTTATTGGGGCTAATTACCTTTTACTCTCATGGCCTGTTTAACGCATTTAGCGATTACGAAAAAATGTCTATCATGGTTTATGGTTCCTTAGCCATTATTACCTTATTTGATGTTCGTAAACATAGAGCGACTAACCATTCATAACTTTTTCGTACCTTTTAATAATTAATCTCAGAAGAAGCCAACCTTGTGCCTTTGTGTCCGTATGTTAAATTGTAAAACAATTTTTATGAGTAAAGTACACCTTTTAATTTTTTCCCTTCTTATACTAGCAAGCTCTACCATAGCTCAGAAGAGCACCAATATTCCATCAAGCCTTTCCTTTATTAAACAAAAAAACAAAACCAGTATTCCAACATACATGGAGTTTAAAAAGGACGCTAACGTTTCAAAAGAAGCATTAACAAACTACCTTAACTCTTTCGCAAAAGAAGCGATAAACCTAAATCAAATCTCATCTACTACGGATGAATTAGGTATTACCCATGATCGTTATGTACAAACAATTAATGGACACGAATTAGAACATTCGATGTTTATTATCCATCATAAAAACGGTAAAATAGTTTCTGCCAATGGAAACTTAAAAAATCCAACTGTTAATGCCTCTCAACCAGTACTTGGTTTTAAAAAAGCGCTTAAAATAGCCAAAGCACATATTGGTGCAGATATTTACAAGTGGCAAAATCCGAACGATGAAATGCTTATTAAAGCAGAAGAAAACGATTTACATGCTACTAACCTCCCAAAGGAAAAATTTGTTTACATAAACGATAAAAATCAATTAAAACTCACTTACAGGTTAAACATTTATGCAAACGTTCCGCTAAGTAGAAACTATGTTTATATTGATGCCCAATCAGGAAAGGTATTAAAAACAACAAATCTGCTACATACAGATGATGTTGTAGGTCAAGCTCAAACTGGGTATAGTGGCTTAAGAACTATTACAACCGACTCTGTTAGTGCAAATAGTTACAGATTAAGGGAAGCTGGTAGAGGAAACGGAATTCAAACGTTTGATCTTAACCAAGCACTTGATCATAACAACCCTGTAGACTTTTTAGATGCTGATAATTTTTGGAACAATGCCAATGCTAATCTAGATGAATACGCCACCGATGCTCATTGGGGAGCTGAAATGACTTACGATTACTTCTTTACTGTGCACAACAGAAACTCTATTGATGGGAACGGTTTTACACTAAGAAGTTACGTTCACTATGGGCAAGATTTCACCAATGCTTTTTGGGACGGACAACGAATGACTTATGGAGACGGAGATGCAGCTTCTGGTTATTCTCCTTTAACAACCATGGCAATTGCAGGTCATGAAATTACTCATGGATTAATTCAGCAATCGGCTAACTTAGTATACCAAGATGAATCGGGAGCACTCAACGAATCGTTTGCCGATATTTTTGGGATTTCTATTGATTTTTGGTCTCGTCCGTCATTAGCAAATTGGTTAATGGGAGATGAAATTTCTTCTAATCCAAACAATTTTTTCAGATCAATGAGTAACCCGAACGACAAGAATGATCCAGATACTTACTTTGGTGATTTTTGGCATACTTCTCCCGCTGATAATGGAGGTGTACATACCAATAGTGGTGTTCAAAATTTTTGGTTTTACTTACTTTGCAACGGTGGAACGGGCACAAATGACTTAAGCAATGCCTACAGCGTTGACTCTTTGGGCATGCTAAAAGCTTCTCAAATTGCTTTTAGAAACCTAACAGTTTATTTAACACCAACAAGCACATATGAAGATGCTCGTTTTTATGGTATAAAATCAGCCATTGATTTATTTGGTTCGTGTTCTCCAGAAGTAGAAGCTGTAACCAATGCTTGGTATGCTGTTGGTGTTGGTGATGCATACATTCCATTTGCGTTAGCTGATTTTTCAGCCGAAGACACAGTTGGTTGTCGATTACCTTCAGCTATTTCTTTCACCAATCAATCTCAAAACGGAAACACCTACTTATGGGATTTTGGAGATGGAACAACTAGCACTGATCTTTCACCTACACATAACTACACAACTTATGGAACGTTTGATGTAACCCTAATTGTTGATGGAGGTGCATGCGGAAAAGATACTATTGTAAAAACAGATTACATTACTATTGATTCAAGTATAAGTTGTCCAATTATTTTGCCTGCTGGTGGAACATATCCTACCATTACTGAGTGCAGTGGCACATTAATCGATAATGGTGGAAAGAATGGAATATATGCTCCAAACCAAGACAGCTATGTAACAATAGCTCCATCTGGGGCAAGCAGTGTAATTTTAACGTTTGATTTCTTTGACATTGAAGAAAACGGACCTAGCTGTGGTTTTGATTATTTATCTGTTTATGATGGTAACTCTACTGCCGCTCCACTAATTGGAAAGTATTGTAACTCTAATCCTCCTCCAGCCTCTATTAATTCTTCAGGAGGAGCAATTACGATTTATTTCCATACCGATCCAGGCTTAGAATTAGAGGGTTTTGAAATTTCTTGGGATTGTTACTCTAATCCAAATCCACTAGCTGATTTTGATCCATCTAAAACAACTGTATGTCCAAATGAATCGGTTAACTTAAATAATAACAGTATTAATGCAGCTTCATATACATGGACGATGACAGGAGCTACACCATCAGCATCAAGCGCCACTAATCCAACGATTAGCTATAGCAATCCAGGCACCTATACAGTGGAACTTATTGCTATCAATGGAAATGGAAACGATACTATTTCAAAAACTATTTTTGTAGATAGCTGTTCTCCTGATGTATTAATTGCTAACACAACCAACCAAACCCGTACTGATTGCATAGGAATCGTTATTGACGATGGAGGCACCAATAACCCGTACTCAAACAATCAAGAAACGTTTGTAACAATTTCTCCTACAAATTCACAAACGCTTACGTTAAACTTCTTACAATTTGATATTGAAATGGGAGAACAAGGACAACCATGTATTTACGACAGAATTCGACTTTATGATGGTACATCAACACAAGCGCCCTTAATAGGCACCTATTGTAACGATGTTATACCTCCATCAAACATTCAGGCAAATTCAGGTAGTGCTACCATACATTTTCACTCAGATCAATTTTTAGAACTTGATGGGTTTATTTTACGATGGGAATGTGATACGAACGCAGCTTCGGTTGGGGAGAACAACTATGACATTACTAAAGTAAAAGTATATCCAAACCCTGCTAGCGACCAGCTAACTGTTGATGTAAACTTTAACAAAGAACAATCACTAACACTACGATTAGTTAATTTATTAGGAGAAGTTGTTTATGAAGCAACGTATAATAATAATGACTTACAATACGTAAATACCATTGATGTTAGCCAGCTACCTAATGGGGCTTACTTTTTACAGGTAAATAACAGTACGTATAAGGTTGAGGTGGTTAGATAGTTTCTTTATACCTCACGTTAAAAGTATTCGGTATATTTTGGTTTTATCAAATAGAAAGGATTTTTACTGGCTTTGCTAATCTTAGAGTCCAACGCCCTGAAATAGTGATCATCTAGAAAACGAAAAATAGTAGAAGCAAAAATCCAAAGCAAATATTTTCCATAAGTTTAAGTTAATAGCTATCTGCACCAAACTGGTAATGTTGCCAAGTTTTACGAAATAATTTATGCAAAATATACAGAGCACGCATCCTTTCATTATGATGCGAATACTATTTATAATTTCCCTTTTATTTTCTTTCAAATTAACCGCTCAGCTGCAAAAAACCAAGATTGACTTTGATAAAATGTCACCAACTATTACGTGGGAACAAAAAGATAGCATTTATTTAGACTTACCGATCCTTACGAACTCTCTTCATAAAAATCACTGGCGGATTTATTTAAACGGACAAACAATTGATTTTATAAGTGAAGATAACATCAATTACAAAGCCATATTGACTAATGATATTACTGAATATCGAGATGAAGAAGAAAGTAAAAGAAGATATAAATACATTTTTGAAAAAATTGAATTCGACACTTTAACAAGCACCAAAGTGGCTAACAAAATAATAGCGAGTGGACAATTAGAAATCCCAACAGATTCTCTTATTCCAGAATGGAGAAGATTTTTCTTTGATTGCTCAGGTGTTTCTTTTCAATTTCGGTTGGATACCGTATACTTCACCAAATATTATACCTGCTTACGTGGACAAGCTACAAACACCCCATTTTTAAACGTGGTAGAAAA
Source organism: uncultured Saccharospirillaceae bacterium (assembly GCA_950054195.1). Classification (GTDB taxonomy): domain Bacteria; phylum Bacteroidota; class Bacteroidia; order Flavobacteriales_D; family CAJJDF01; genus CATLPG01. The sequence goes on along the minus strand of CATLPG010000071.1, from coordinate 2,102 downwards.
TAATATTGGTATTTTGGAAGAAGCGTTTAAACTGGATAGTCATTACAACGTTTTTACATCTAAACTGGAGAGCGGGAAAGTATACTCAAAAGATGGTTTTATGTTCCTTTCTATATTAGAGCCCATAAAACCTTCGAAAAAAGTATTAAGATTTTATTCAAAAAAACAATATTTCGATTCGATTATTGACTCTATCGATAATTTCATTTTGTCCAAATTTGAGCCTTCCAAAATCAAAAATGAATACTGCAATATGGAATATCATATCATATACAGTAAAAAGGGTAAACTTAAAAAAGTTAAAATTCAAAAGGATTACAAAGCAAAGCTATCTGATGGACTTGACTTTTACCTCGAGGATTTGAAAACAAACAGAAGATGTAAAAAAATAATGAAGAAAATTCTCAAAGAAATAGACCTCTCAAAATTTAATTTTAAATATCCCTTTGATAGAATAGTTGATGTTTCATCCAACGGAAATATTACACTCCACGATTATACCCCATGGTAAATCGAGTTTAAATGGTTATTTTACAACATATTTAAATTTCTAGCATGCTCATAGCTTACACGATCATTATTATCATCGCCATCATCTTTAAGATGAGTCATTTTCCTGGTGGAAATATTTTGTTGGTGTACTCCCCCTTTTTAATCTTAGCCAACATCATTCGAATTTCAATAGTTAAGAATGATAAAAAATTTGTGTACGTTTTATCAAGCATTGCAATGCTATTTGTTTCATTTTTTATCACCTTTAAATTTTTAAGTTGGCCAGGAGCTACTTTTATTGGAACGTTTGGAATTAGCTTTTTATTAGTTGTGATTCTTCTTGCGGTTCGTTATAAACTGATAAAACGCTTCCGCTTTCTTCTATTATCGACACTACTCATCTTTGCTTCGTTTAATTACGTTTTAAAAAACTCAACATTTAAAATGTTTTACATAACAGAAGATCCATTTAGTGAAAATCCACGCATTCAGCATTGGAAAATTCAAGCAATTGCCTTTGATTTTTATAACGAAGGAGCGCTTGACAAAGCGAAAACGCTAACTCAAAAAAACATCAAACACCTCAACGAATTAATAGGTCAAAACTCTGATCATGATTTCATAATGGATATTCATCAAAGAAATTTACAAATAGCGAAATCTGATTTGAAAAAAATAGAAACCAGAACATGGGACAGGCTAAATCGCTTATATCCTGAGGATCGATTTATAGAGCAATAATACCTCCAAGACAAGTTGAGATTTGTAGTTTTACAACAAAGAAAGCACCCCATGAGTAAAAGAGACTTTTTTAAGGTAATTATTAAGTTATTTGGAATTTACAGCTTGATGTCTATTCTATTCAATGCATTTCCAACTTATATTTATTATTTAATTCAAGTTACAGAGCTGTGGGTTATAACTTCGTTGGTTCTGCTCACTGGAGTTGTTGCATTGATTTACTACTTCCTGCTTGCTAATCCAACGTTAATAATTAATCTTTTTAAGCTTGACAGAGGTTTTGATGATGACACCATCATCCTTGGAAACCTCAATTCTCAAAAATTAATTTCTTTTGCGTTGATAATTATCGGAGGGTTATTAATTATTGAAAACCTCCCTGAGTTTATGTACAACTGCTACTACTCATTTAAAGAGAATGTACAAACAAACGCTCCTGTATTCGAACAAACCACAACATTCGACACTTCTTACTTTGATTGGTTAATTTCAACGATTAACATGGTAGTGGGCTATTTATTAATGACCAACTATAAAAACATTGCTACTTGGTTTGATAGAATAAATGATAAAAACAAGGTTGAAACATTAGATTAATACCATATGAAAACACTTTATATGAAACTGACTCTTTTCTTACTATTACTTATTGCATCTGGTTCAATTGTGGGGCAAACATCATGTGAAGACATGAAAATTGGAAACTTTAAAGTTATCGGTAAAAACATGGGAAACACGATTGTTGAGCGAACCAACGACCTACAAATAGAATACACTGAAAAAATTAAAACGAAAATTGAGTACAAGGTAAAATGGATTGACGATTGCACTTACAAACTGGTTTTTAGTCGCATATTAGAGGATCCTTA
>CATLPG010000070.1 GCA_950054195.1 uncultured Saccharospirillaceae bacterium | reverse complement strand
GATTCTTCAAAACCTAAAACAAGTTGATTGGTGTCACCAAAAAGCGAAAAGTTGTAAGTATCAGCATCAATAGCCAAGAGGTGTAGTTGATTTCCTAAAACCTCAAACCATCTTCCTAAATTTGTTTCGTAAAAACCAACCGGGCAATACGTTGCAGAAGCTTCCCCTCTAACACCTAACAATTTACTCCATTTAGAAATACTTCCTCCTCCTCTACCTATGCCATTTTCTTGAGAAATATGAACAAACTCTCTTTCCTGACTACCATATTCAGAAAACTGAATACCTCCCCCTCTTATTTTTTCATCTTTTTCTCGAAGAATTGGAATAGTTACTTGTTTAAAATCATTAGCTATTACTGTAATTAATCGTTTATTATCAAAATTTTTATCAACTCTTATAAATATACTCCCCTGATTTGATTTTATATGAACCTCATTGTTTAGTTGCTTTATATCAATACTCCTAAGCAACTTTCCTTTTCTTTCTTTTATCGTGTAACTCCCAAGCTTCTCTTTAACCCTTGGAGGTTTCTTTGAAACATGTATTTTATTTAGATTAAATGTGTAAGATATATCAGTCTTTTGATCACTAATAATTAGTGTTCCCTTTCTTAACTGCACACCATTTAATTGACTGTGTAATATACTTACATTAAATATGAAGAGTAAAAAAACTAATATGTTGGTCATTCGCATAGCTAAAACTAACAATAGTTAATTCAAAAACAAATAGAGTTCTTAAACTTAAAGTAAGATTTTTTGGATGTTTTCTTGTATTTTCATAGTATTAGTTGAACCTAGATTCTAGGAAAATAGATTTAGTCTCCTAGATAATTGAATATTGAACACAATGAGCATAAAAGTGAATACTTGGGATGATATCTCCCCTATTTTTGAAGACCTTAAACAGCAAGAAGTTGGAACAAAAGATGAATTACTTCTTTGGATGAAGGAAGTAAATAAATTGGAATCTGCTTTAGAGGAAAATTTAGCTTGGAGATACATAAAAATGACCATAGACACGACAAATAAAGATCTAAGTCAGGCATATTCTTATTTCGTTACAGAAATTCAACCAAAAATTGCTCCTTATGATAATGATTTCAACAAGAAACTAATTGCTTCTGAAGCTTTAGGTCAACTTGATCAAGAACGATTTAAAAACTATATAAGAAGCGTAAAAAATCAGTTAGAAATTTTCAGAGAAGAGAATATTCCTTTACAAGCGAAAGACTCTGAAAAATCCCAAGAACAAGGAGCCATAGCTGGTAAACAAACAATCACCTATAATGGAGAAGAGTTAACACTTCAGCAAGCTTCTAAATTACTACAGAATACAAACAGAGAAATTCGTAAAGAAGTGTATGAACTCATTGGAGAAAGACGATCTCAAGATGTTGATGCATTAAACAACCTATATACCGAACTTATTGATCTTAGAACAAAAATTGCTAAAAATGCAGGTTTTGAGAACTACAGAGACTATAAATTTAAATCTATGGGGCGTTTCGACTATACTCCTGAACACTGTTTTAAATTTCATGAAGCAGTGAAAGAAGTACTTATGCCTCTATCTCAGAAAATAATTGCTGAAAGAAAAGAAAAATTAGGCTATGATACACTTAAGCCGTACGACCTTGCTGTTGATGTTGAAGGAAGAGAACAACTTAGTCCTTTCAACACAAGTGATGAATTAGTTGATAAGACAATTAACATTTTCACTGAAATCCGTCCATTTTTTGGAGAATGCATCAAAACAATGAAAGAAAAAGGACATTTGGATTTAGCTTCAAAGAAAGGGAAAGCTCCTGGTGGATATAATTATCCGCTGTATGAATCTGGTTACCCTTTTATCTTTATGAATGCTGTAGGTTCTCAAAGAGATTTAATCACAATGGTTCACGAAGGTGGACATGCAATTCATTCTGTGTTAACAAAAGATCTTCCTTACGTAAGTGATAAAAGTTTTCCTAGCGAGGTTGCAGAGTTAGCATCTATGAGCATGGAGCTTATTTCCATGGATTATTGGGATGAATTTTATACTAATGAAGATGACTTAAAAAGAGCCAAAAGAGAACATATTGAAGACATTTTTAGTGTATTACCATGGGTATCCACGATTGATAAATTTCAGCACTGGGTATATGAAAACCCTAATCATTCGAAAGAAGAAAGAAAAAATGCTTGGCTATCAATATTAAGCGATTTTAGTACTGGCTTAGTAGATTGGAAAGGTTATGAAGCATTTAAAGAAACTTCTTGGCAAAAGCAATTACACGTTTTCGAAGTGCCTTTTTACTACATTGAATATGGATTCGCCCAATTAGGTGCAATTGCTGTTTGGAGAAACTTCAAACAAAACAAAGAAAAAGCACTTGATCAATACGAAGCTGCATTGAGTTTAGGCTATACCAAAACAATACCTGAAGTATACGAAGCTGCTGGCATAAAGTTTGATTTCTCTAAAGAATATATTCAAGAATTAATGGATTTCCTTTGGGAGGAGTATACTAGTATTTAATGAATAATGTAATAAAACATATTGTCTTACTTATCTGTTTTATCCCACTACTATCTTTCTCCCAAGAAAAATCGAGGAAATTCATTATTGATATAGGAACAGACCGTGCTATTCCGTTTGCTACAGTCACAAATCTATCAAAAGGTAAAAAATGGGTCGCTGATGTAAATGGTTCGTTTGCTTTTTATACAGATAGTATTTCTATGACTGATGAATTTTTGTTTGAAGCAAAAGGATACAGTTCAAAAAAGATGCCCTATCTTTTATTTAAAGATACTAGCCTAATAAAGCTTAAATTAAGAGAGATTTTTACTGAAATAATCCTTGAAAAAATCAAAGATTTAGAGAACTTAAAAATTGGAGATCGTCACAAAATAAATACTTCTGAAGGAATTGACTTAAACAAAGAGGTAGCTGTTAAACTGCTAAATTGCGACACATTAAGCGGTTTAATTGAAAATATCAACTTTTTTTTATACAGTTTTAGTGGGGAAGCACTTGAAATAAACATTTATAAAAACAGTTCGAACGGTTTTCCTGGTAAAAAAATTAATGATGAGCCCATTTTGATGATGCCTCATGGTAACATGAGTTGGCATGAAATCTCAATCTTGAACTGGGAAATTAAAATACCTGAGCAAGGCTTTTTTATTAGCTTTCGACCTATAAATGAAGGAAGTAAAAAAAGTTCAAAACTTGGAGTTTTTAGAGAAAAAATAAATGGTAATACATATGTTAACGAAGGAACTTCTTGGAGCTTAACAAATAAATATGTCCCCGCTGTTTATGTAAATGTTAAAGGCAAAAAAAATCCCCCTCAAATTGAGGAGGATAATTAACTTAATAAAAGTTTGTTATTAGTTTGCTGCTAAATAGTCAGCTACACCTTCAAATGAAGCAGTCATTCCTTTTTCTCCTTCACTCCAGTTAGCTGGACAAACTTCACCATTCTCTTCAACAAATTTTAAGGCATCAACCATTCTTAATGCTTCATCAACGTTTCTACCTAATGGTAAATCGTTAACAATTTGATGACGTACAACTCCTTCTTTATCAATTAAGAAAAGTCCTCTGTAAGCAATCATTGGTCCTGTAGCTACTAACTCACCTTCAGAGCTATAATCGTACTCTCCAACTAATACACCATAAGCATCGCTAATTGTTTTGTTTGTATCAGCTACGATTGGATATTTAACTCCTTTAATACCACCGTTAGACTTTTCTACTTGAGACCATCCCCAGTGACTTTCCTCTGTATCTGTTGAACAAGCAACAACTTTCGCTCCCTTAGCTTCAAAATCAGCTAATTTAGCTTGAAAAGCATGCAACTCAGAAGGACAAACAAAAGTAAAATCCTTTGGGTAAAATAAAAACCCAACATAGCTATTTCCTAAATATTGATCTAAAGAAAACTCTGGCTCTATGTTATTTCCGTTAAGTAACGCTGGTGCTGTAAACGAAGGCGCTTTTTTACCTACTAATACTGACATAATAATTTAATTTTTTGATTTATAATTACACCATAAAATTAGTAAATAAATGTGACAAAAACTTTTATTTGTTGTAAACAAATTATAAAGTTCCCATACGAACTTTAACTCCTTTCTTTCCATTGCACTTTCGAGTGTGTTTAGCTGAAGAACAACTCAAAAAAGCTACAACACCAAGTATCAATATGATTACTTTAATTATCTTCATGAAAAATTAAACGTTTATTCAACTTAATTATTTGTGAAATGCCAAAAATTACTCCTAAAAGTTTTAGAAAGCTTACTTTTTTTAAAGTTCCAGCAGCATACTGGACTGGTGTACGTTTAACTAAAGTTGACGACCAATCAGCTGAAGCGTTGGTTAAGTATAAATGGATAAATACAAATCCCTTTAAATCCATGTACTTTGCTGTGCAATCAATGGCTGCCGAATTATCTACAGGAGCACTTTTAGCAAAAAAAACAATGGAAGGAAAAGAAAGCTTTGCTATGTTAATTATCAATCATAAAGGTTCTTTTCATAAAAAAGCTGTTGGGAAAATTACTTTTACATGTAACGATGCCAAAGCAATTGATGATGCTGTAGCTAAAGCAATTGAAACTAATGAACCTCAAGTAATTGTAACAACTTCCAAAGGAGTAGACCAACAAGGTGATGTTGTTTCTGAATATGAATTTCAGTGGAGTATTAAACGTAGATCAAAAAAGAACTAATCTAATATCGTAAGCTTAACGACCTCTTCATACTTATTTTGTCTTTCGTCACTAAGACGCAAAGTAAGGTTGTAAGTACCTGGTTTAATATCAGTATCACTTAAATCAAAGGTTAATGTGTTTCTTTTTCTGTTGTAAACTGCAAGTACCCATTTGTCATCAATGTACACATTATAGGTATTAAGTCCAGATAGATTATCACCAATTTTCCACTGAATTTTCGAATTCTTGTTTAATCCTTTTAATGAATTAATATTTGTTACCCAATTACAGTAAGGAGCAATAGTATCTATCATCAAACCATATGGTCCATACTCACGCACTTTTGTATGGACGTATCCTTCCAAGAATTCACCACCTCTAGCTTGTAATCTTCCTTTCTTATCCTGAAACACTATGAGTAGCTTATTGTTAAATTCATCACTTAATTGAACTGTAGGTTTAATTTTAATCGTAAAATATTTTTGAACAGGAATTCGGTAAGAATTAATAAGATGGACATCTGACAAGAATCCTGAAGCATTCGATTTTTTATATCTTAAACATTGATCATCATATAAAGTCAAAGGAGCCATCAAAAAACCAAAGTCAGTTGTATCAAACGCATTAGGCTTATCCCATAATAATTCATGACTGCAACTTTCATGCTCTTTAGGTTTTCCCTCAACTCCTATAATCTTAAATTTTAAACGACTGGTATTTTCATACACATCTTTTATTATATAGGATACATCTATTACATCTCCTTTATTTATTCGAAGAATACCATTGTTTTTTAAAGAATCATAGATAGGTAATTGGTTATTCCCTTTAATAAAGTTTTTATGAATATTTCTTTTGTTAAAAGTATACTCTACGTAATCTTTATGGTGATTGATGTACCTATTTTTATCAAAATCCATCAACTCCATGTTGTGATGATAGATTTTATCTTTATTAGCAAATAAGTCAATACTGTATACCCCACAAACATTACCCGCAGCATTTAACCGGTCTGTAGCATGAATCCCTAAGCCGATTTTTCCATTTGCACTAATTGATTTTGTAACAGTCCCATTTCTCACTGGAACATAAACAGCCTCTTGTTTACCGTAAACACTCGAGCTATCATCCAACGGGTAAACTTTAACTCCTTTAATATCAGGCTTACGTGTATCTTTTATGTCAAAATCAAAAAGCAATGGATTTACAGCATACTCCGTTTTTGTTTGTCTAATCTCAAAGTGTAAATGAGGTGCATAAGAACTTCCTGAAGAACCACTTAACCCTATCACTTCGCCCTTTTTAACTAATAAATCAGTTGAATCTAAATACACATTAAACGTCTCAGATTTTTCTTTATACTGAATCTCTTTGATCTTTTTAGCTATAGTTTCGTTTGTACTCCGTAAATGCGCATAAACACTTGTGTAGCCATTTGGATGGTCTATATATAAAACCAATCCATAACCGTAATGTGAGTATGCTATACGCGATACAAAACCATCTGCTATTGAGGTAACAGCTAATCCTTGTCTACCTTGAGTTTTAATATCTAATCCTGTATGAAAATGATTTGGTCGTAGCTCACAAAAATTACCAGCTAAAACCAAAGGAATTTTAAGTGGCGGACCAAAGTCGGCATTTTTTGGTTTAACTTGAGAAAAAAGTCCAGTAAAAAAACAGCAAAAAGCAATTAATACTCCTACTCTATTTCTATACGTATGCATAAATGATTTTAGATTGATTCACAGTTAAAGATAAAAGAATTATTGTTTATGTTTTGACATGTAAATTAATGGTACTATCTTTAATTCCGAACAGTTACGTTTGATAATGAGTGAGCTTTCTAATCATATAACATACATCTCTGAAAAAGTGAATCTTCTAGTTGATATGAACAATCAACAGAAGCAAAAAAATGCCTCTTTGAGTGAAGAAATTATTTCACTTAAAGAAAAATTAAATGAATCAGAGGAAAAGTTATCCAAGGTAGAACAATCATTACAAAATTTAACTGTTGAGAATAATAAGTTAAAAACAGTTCAAAGTTCTTCAGAAACACCAACTCAACCAACCAATGAAGTTGTTGTTTCTAAAAAAGAACTTGAAAAAATGATTAACGAAATAGATGAGTGTTTATCACTTTTAGATATTTAAATAAGCATTGAGTAAAAAAGTTAACATAACAATAGCTGGTCGCACGTACCCTTTAACTGTTTCTGAAAATGAAGAGCAAACAGTTAAATTGTCTGAACAAAAAATTCAGTCGAACATTAATAAACTTACCGACCGCTATAAGATTAACGATCCTCAAGATTTACTAGCAATGACAGCACTAGAGTTTGCTACCAGAATAGAAAACTCAAAGGCTGCTGATTTATCCGAGCAAGACAAAAAAAAGCTAGATGAAATCAGAAACTTATTAGATTCTATCGTATAATTTCAATATCATTTTAGAACTGTTTAGTGTTTAATTTTTAATTACTAACAGTAAATGGAATATTTAATTGGTTCAATTGCTGGTTTGATTTTAGGTGTGGTTATCACCTACATCTTACTACGAAGACAAGGCAACTCAATTGTAAAAGAAGCTGAAATAAAGGCTGAAGCAATCAAAAAAGAAAAAATCTTACAAGCTAAAGAGAAGTTTTTAAGCTTAAAAGAAAAGCATGAAGAAACGGTCAATGAAAAAAACCGTAAAATTCAATCTACAGAAGATCGAATAAAAAACAAGGAAAAATCAGTTTCTCAAAAACTTGAAAATCTTTCAAAAAAAGAAAAGGAAGCTAATAGAATCAAAGAAAACCTTGATAGACAATTAGAGCTTATTGAAAAGAAAAAAGAAGATCTTGAACGTTTGCATGATAAGCAAGTAAATGAACTGGAAAAAATATCTGGGTACTCTAAAGATGATGCAAAAGCACAATTAGTTGAAGCTCTTAAGGATGAAGCTAAAACAAATGCAATGGCTTACATCAAAGAAATCACAGAAGATGCAAAATTAACGGCTAACAATGAAGCAAAGAAAATAGTTATTCAATCTATTCAGCGTGTTGCCACTGAAAAAGCAATTGAAAATTCTGTTTCTGTATTTAATATACCTAGCGATGATGTAAAAGGTAAGATTATTGGTAGAGAAGGAAGAAATATTCGTGCTTTAGAGGCTGCTACTGGTGTTGAAATTATTGTAGATGATACTCCAGAAGCTATCATCTTATCTTGTTTTGATCCTATCCGAAGAGAAATTGCAAGATTATCTCTGCATCAATTGGTTTCTGATGGTAGAATTCATCCTGCGAGAATTGAAGAGGTTGTTTCTAAAACAAAGAAGTCGCTTAATGAAGAAATTATTGAAACAGGAAAAAAGACCTGCATTGATCTCGGTATTCATGGATTACACCCAGAGTTAATAAAGCTTGTAGGTCGAATGAAGTACCGTTCATCTTATGGTCAAAACCTATTACAACACTCGAGAGAAGTCGCTAACCTTTGTGCTACAATGGCTGCTGAGCTTGGATTAAATGTTAAGCTGGCTAAAAGAGCTGGATTATTACACGATATAGGAAAAGTCCCTGAGGATGAGCCAGAATTGCCACACGCAATCTTAGGTATGAAATGGGCTGAGAAATATGGAGAGAAACCAGAGGTGTGTAATGCAATTGGTGCTCACCATGATGAGATAGAAATGACTACGCTCATCTCTCCTATTGTACAAGTTTGTGATGCTGTTTCAGGAGCACGCCCTGGTGCTCGTAGAGAAATTGTTGAGGCTTACATTCAACGTATAAAAGACCTTGAAAATATTGCTTTAGATTATGACGGTGTTAGTAAAGCTTATGCTATTCAAGCTGGCAGAGAGTTACGTGTTATGGTTGAAAGTGAAAAGGTTTCTGATAAGCGTGCAGATGAGTTAGCTTTTGAAATTTCTCAAAAAATTCAAACAGATATGACTTATCCTGGTCAAGTTCGTGTAACCGTCATTCGTGAGAAAAGAGCGGTTGGAATAGCTAAATAAAGGTTATGATAAATTTATTCTTAAGGGCTAAGCACTGGCAAATTTTCGTTCTGACCTTTGTTCTTCCATTGGCTGTTCACATTGGATTTATGGTTTACATATTTTCGAAAATGATTTATACTGTTCAACCAAACCCGCAAGAATTTATTGGCTTTTTTTATTACATCCCTTTTATAAGCTTTTTGTTTATGGGATTACTGTTTGGCTGGTACTACTCACTAACCATTGGTTTACAAAATAAATTACCCAGCGGAATGATCATGAAGGTAAATAGGTTTAAAATTTTTATGGCTATACCATTTATATACATACTAGCTATTTCAATGTTTTTAACCTCTATTTTAAGTGCTGTTTCAGCTGAAGGTGTTCCTGATTTTTCAATGGTTGGTATTTTTATGTTACTGGTTATTCCTTTACATTTCTTTAGCATTTTTTGTATCATATACATTATGTATTTTACAGCTAAAACAATCAAGTCTGTGGAATTACAAAGAAGAGCTGAGTTTTCTGATTATATCGGGGAATTCTTCTTGCTATGGTTCTCATTTATTGGTGTATGGTTTATCCAGCCTAAAGTAAATAAGTTTTTAAATAACAGAAACACTTATTCTGACGATGATATTCTAGCTTAAGGACAAGCATCATAATCTAAATACCATTCTATAGTGATTATCTAGTAATGAAAGCTTCCAATAGTTTTGGAAATTGCTTTTTAAAATATCGGTAAGTATGACGACCAAATCGAGTTTGTGTATAACGAAAGTTAAATTTTTTTTCTTTAAATAATTTTGCTAACTCCTTATTTCCCTCGGCTAAATAATCCCTTCGTCCACAAATAAATTCATAATAAGTAGTATCCTTTGACTGTGAGCTAACATAGTGCATTACACTATTTTTATCGAGAACGTCTAGCCCATTTACAGTATCTTCAACCAATAGGTTAATAATTTCTTCTTTATTACTTGATGCGGTTAAATCCATTACACCGCTTATTGCTCCTGCAAAATTATAGCTTTTATAAATTAGAGCTAATCGAAATGCCCCATATCCTCCCATGCTATGACCTATAATTACTTTTTTAAAATTCTTTGCAAGAAAGTAGCTGGTATCAATATGGATAGGCAATTCTTTAACTATGAAAGTTTCATATTGAACCTGACTATTTGTTTTAGCATCTAAGTAATAACTATTGTTTCCTCCATCAGGTGCTACAAACAGCACATTATGTTGTTTAGATGTCTTTAGAAGCAATCGTTTAAAATCAAGCCAGCTTTCTGGTGCCCCGCCATAACCATGAAGCAGATACACTACATTTTTAATTGTATCAATAGATGGAGCCTTGATAATTAAAACTGGAATAGTTTTTTTCATTTTTTGAGAATACACATCAGCAGTTACAACCTGAGATATACCATTTAGGTGCAACAAAATAAAAAATACTATGTTATAAGTTATTTTAATAATGAAGAAAGGATTTTAGAGTGTTTAGTCGCCTTCTCTATAAGAAAACTTACAAAATACATCGAAATAATCATACCAAAAGCTAAACCTATAGATTCTAATGGATCAAAAGATCTTCTATACTCTTTTAACCAGCCTAAAACAAGTAAGTGAACAACATAAATCCACAACGTATTTTTCGAAAAATGCATAAGGAAATAAGGTAACCTTTTTATTTTTTGACCTAACAAGGAAAATAAACCCATAATAAAAACGACATAACTCAACCGATAAAAGACCAATGGTAGGTAGTGATTCCAAAACTCATTATTGCCATATAAAATATTTAGAAAATGACTCAACACATAACAACTTATACTTAGTCCAATAATAACTGAACTCGTTTGGATACTTTTCACAGAATCATCCTTTTTATTTCCTATCCAAGAACCAAAGGCAGCTCCTGCTAACATGTAGCTCAACCAAGGAAAAACAGGAAATAAAGACCCATTATTGTTGTTCATATATTGAGTAATAAAAAGTAAATGAGTGTTTTCGTAATTATTATCAGAAAAAACAGTCGTTAACCCTCCAACAAATAAAAACAACAGGAAATACCCTATCCATTTGGGTAATTGGATTTTCCTTAAAAGAAAAAAACTTCCTAAGATAATCAAAAGCCCTACACCTATTAAGTGCAATACATCTACTCGAAATAAAAACGTTCCTCGTTCGAAGGAAAAATTAGTGAAAATCTCATTAAAAAAACTAGACGAATTAAGCCAATAGCCTAATATCAATAATATGACAGCTCTTTTAAGTCCTTTTTTTAATCTACTCGTTGGTCTTGATGTTTTTTCAAGCAAAAAAACTAACACTGCTCCAGCAACAAACAGAAAAATAGGAGCTGTAAATCCTCTCATAAATCGCCAAATAGCATAAACTGGATATTCAACATTTCTATATTCATCAGCCAACGTATCATAAATAGTATGACCTTGCAGCATCATAAATAAAGCAAATAAGCGAGCCAAATCTAGAAAAACAACGCGTTGCTTCATTTATGATAAATAAGGATTAAAAAAATAACAAAACATTATTGTAAATAGGCGATTAACTGACCGTCTTTACTTTCTACCTCAATGTGGTCTTCGAGCGTTGTTGAAAGGGTTAAACCTGCAAAATCAGCTTTAATTGGAAATTTTCGATGTCTACGGTCTACCAAAACAGCAGTTCGTAATTTTTTCACGCCAGCTTTAAGAATAATATATGCCGCACACATGAGTGTTTCTCCTGTATTTAATACATCGTCAATTAAAATAACGATTTCTTTCCCTTTCAAGGATAAATCATATTGTTTAGAAAAAATTTCTTGTGTATTGGTTTTATCAATTTTCAACGGTATCAACTTTACAGGAATGCTAGAAATTTCTTCAAAAGCATCTTTTAATTTTTTAGCAACCTCTACTCCTCTATTAGCAATGCCTATAAATACTATTTCACTCTCATCCATATTATCCTCTAAAATTTGATAAGCCATTCTATCAATTTTTTGTTCAATTTGACGATTGTTTAGGATGGTATTTTCCATTGGGTATCTTTTTAACAAAAATAATAAAGCCTATGAGTAATTAATCATATTCATTTGATTATATCAAAATCTCAAACATTTGTTTATAACAAATTTTGTTTGTAAATTCAATTAAGGAATCCATTTAATTTGACATGATTATGGAAAATAAAAGACGATCATTTTTGAAAAAATCAGCATTAGTAACACTAGGAAGTGTAGTTGCAGCTAAAGGGTTATCTGCAATGAACGAAGATAAAGAGAAGAAAACTATCAAAAGAGTTAGAGCATTAGGTTTTCAATGGGAAACACTCGATCCATTTTTATTTTGTGTTCATCACGAGGATTTTTTTCCAGAAGGAAATGAAAATATGGGACCAGATGTTAATCTTTTAAAAGGGAGAAACATTGGTAGTGATTTTCATATTAAAGATGGTTGGAGAATGTATCATGGTAAACAGGTTCCTGGTTTTCCTGGACACCCTCACCGAGGTTTCGAAACGATAACAGTAGTTAGAAAAGGAATGGTTGATCATAGTGATTCACTAGGTGCAGCTGGAAGATATGGAGATGGCGATGTACAGTGGATGACAGCAGGAAAAGGAATACAACATGCTGAAATGTTTCCGCTTATCAATAAGGATAAACCAAATAACCTCGAACTATTCCAAATTTGGCTGAATTTACCCAAGAAAAGCAAAATGGTAGAACCGCATTTTAAAATGTTATGGAATGAAGGAATCCCAAAGTTTATTCAAGATGATGAAAATGGTAATAAAGCTTATGTAGAGGTTATCACTGGTGTTTTAGGGGAGCATGCTCCCACTACCCCTCCTCCAAATTCATGGGCAGCTGACAACAACAATGAAGTAGCTGTTTGGAACATCAAAATTGAAAAAGGAGGAACATTTTATTTACCTGCAGCATCAGCAGGATTAAATCGTTCGCTTTATTTCTATGAAGGAAAAAAACTAGGCTTAAATGGCTCAAATATTGACTACTATCATGCCGTAGATGTTGAAAGTGATCATATTCTTAAACTAGAAGCTATTGACGAGTCTGCGAGTATTTTAGTACTTCAGGGTAAACCTATTAACGAGCCAGTGGTTCAACATGGCCCATTTGTAATGAACTCAAGACAAGAAATTCAGCAAGCATTTGAAGACTATCAAAAAACACAATTTGGAGGTTGGCCATGGTCAACATATGGTCCTGTGCATGATCGATCAAAAGGGAGATTTGCAAAACACGCTGATGGTAAGGAGGAAGTGAAGAGTTAATTATTTATCTGAAACTTCAAATTTCCAGATCTAAAATCTTTATACTGCTTCGATAGGTACGCTAAAACTTTAGCAAACTCTTTGAGTGCATCTTCTGTTTGCTTACTAACTTCACGTTGTTGCATACGAAGCATTAGCTTTCCAAACATAGCAGTTAAACAAATTTCTATATCTGATGATTCGCTATCACTTTTCTTTCTTAGCTCCTCAATAAATGGATATGCTTTAGAAAAATACTCTTGATACTTTTTATCATTTAGGCTAGTTAGCAATGTATTATGCAAAAAGTTTAATTCTTCCATCACTTGTTCTACACGCTGTAAGTGACCAGCTTCAACTAAATCATTTTGCTTCATTTCTTGAATAATCTCCTCATACCATTCACGAACAT
>CATLPG010000069.1 GCA_950054195.1 uncultured Saccharospirillaceae bacterium | reverse complement strand
TAGCTCCAATAATAGGGTATTGTATTGCTAAATATTTAATATCACCAGCATATGATGTTGTAGAAGGAATTAATAGTTTTGAGCAAAATGAGGGTGTTTTATTAGTTACTACTTTATTTACTACAGTTATATGGATTACAGTAACTTTCCTAACTAAACCAACCGACAATAAAGTTCTTAGTTCTTTTTATAATAAAATTAAGCCAGATGGTTGGTGGGGAGCTTATACTGATCAATCAAAAGATAAAAAACATGTTTTCTTTTTAATACTTTGCTGGATTTTTGGCGTTGTGATGACTTATTCTATTTTGTTTTTTATTGGTAAATTAATATTTAAAGACTGGTCGGGAGTGCAATTGTGGGGGATCATTGGTGTAATGAGTTTCATTGTTTTTCGTCTATTGCTTAACAAAACATCAGTATTAAAATAAGGAGATTTGGAGTCAACTAAAAAAGAGTGGTTTGCAGAGTGGTTTGATAGTATGTACTACCACGTTTTATACAAAAAAAGGGATTTTAAAGAAGCTGAGTACTTTATTGATAATTTAATCTCATTTTTAAATCCTAAGCCTGATGCTAAAATGCTTGACTTAGCTTGTGGAGCTGGAAGACATTCTCTTTTTCTAAATAAAAAAGGGTATGAAGTAACGGGAGTCGATTTATCAGAAAATAGTATTGAAGAAGCTAAAAAACATGAAGTTGAAGGATTAAGCTTTGCTGTGCATGATATGAGAGAGGTATATCAACAAAATGCTTATGATTATGTGTTTAATATGTTCACCAGTTTTGGTTATTTCGATAATCAAAGGGATAACTTAAAAATGCTACATTCTGTTAAGAAGACTCTTAAAAAAGGCGGAACGTTTGTGCTAGATTTCCTTAATAGTGATCAGGTTATTCATAATTTGGTTGCTGAAGAAGAAAAAGAAGTGGATGGAGTAAATTTTCATTTAAAAAGAAAGGTAGAAGATGGTTTTATCGTAAAAGATATATGCTTTAAAACTGATAAAGAGTATCGTTTTCAAGAACGGGTGCAAGCAATTACCTTAGATGAACTGAAAGAATTATTTTCTGAAGCTGATTTAACTATTAATCATATTTTTGGTTCATATTCTCTAGAGCCTTATGATAAAGAACGTTCAAAAAGATTAATTTTGATCGCTCAAAACTAATGGAAGCACTAACTTACATATCACTTATTGCTGTCGTTCTAATAGGAGGTGGAATTGTTACTGCTTTAAAAAATAATTTAGCAAATGGCTTAAAGTATATTTTGGCTTTTAGTGGTGCTTTTTTATTAGCAATCTCTGTTATGCACATTATTCCAGAAGTTTATGAATCTTCAGTAAAAAAGGTAGGTGTATTTGTATTAGTTGGTTTCTTAATTCAACTATTTTTAGAGTTTTTTTCACAAGGCATTGAACACGGACATATTCACGTGCACAATCATGTTTCTAAATCTTTTCCGATAGTGATAATGATAAGCTTATGTATTCACTCGCTTTTAGAGGGAATCCCTTTAGTTAGAGAAATTAGTCACGACTTACATACACATGGAGGGGGACATCATGACCACTCTGATCATTCTCTGCTTTTAGGAATACTTCTACATAAGCTTCCTATATCAATAGCTTTGATGAGTATGTTTGTCAAATCAAAACTAAAACTATCTAAAGCTTTTATTTGGTTGTTTGTATTCGCTTTAATGGCTCCTCTAGGTACTTTTCTTGGAACCGTTTTTAAAGATTATTTGATTGATTTCACAGCATTTTTTGATATCATACTGGCGATAGTATTAGGAATGTTCCTTCACATATCTACAACGATCCTTTTTGAATCGGACCAAAGCCACAAATTCAATTTTCTTAAACTGTCCTTGATTATTTTAGGAGGAGGATTGGCTTATTTTGCGAGCTAAAACTCTCTTATAACTTCCACTCTTTAATACTTTCCATATGCTGATATGCAGTCATATCAAAGTGAATAGGAACTACAGCAACGTACTTATTCTCTAAAGCCACTAAATCAGTATTTGGTCTGCCATCATGATTTTTAAAGTACCCGCTCAACCAATAATAAGGTTTTCCTAATGGGTCAGTGCGTTTATCAAAGCCATTTTCCCAAAAAGCAGTTGCTTGAGAACACACCTGAATGCCTTTAATTTGCTCTTCTGATGCTTTTGGAATATTCACATTTAAGCAGGTGTGATCAGGGAAATCATTACTTAAGGCCTGCTCAATGATTTTTTTTACAAATGGTTTGCTAGGTTCAAAATCAGCATCGTAATCATGATCCATTAATGAAAAACCAATAGAAGGGATGTTTTCAACTGCTCCTTCTACAGCAGCAGACATTGTTCCAGAATAAATAACATTAGTAGAGGCATTCGAACCATGATTTATTCCAGATACAATTAGGTCTGGACGTTGATGCATAACTTGGTCAATGGCTATTTTAACGCAATCTACAGGCGTTCCAGATGTAGAATAGTTTACCAATCCATCAAAGTACTCACCCTCATTTAAACGAAGAGGGGCATTTACAGTAATTGCATGTCCCATACCGCTTTGCGGACTATCAGGAGCAACTATTACAACTTCACCCATGGTTCTTGCAACTTCAACTAAAGCTTTTATTCCTGGAGCTGTTATTCCATCATCGTTCGTAACTAATATAAGTGGTTTTTTCTCTTTGTTCATTTAAATTTATTTTATAGAATGTTATCCTTGAATAGACTCTTTTTTTAACAATTAAAGATAATGAAAAGCAAATTGACTAAAAGAAAACTCACGTTAACTCAATGATAAATTAGTTTAACTCATTCATACTTGATAACTTTCAGAGAGAAATTTAATTTAGATTCGAGAAAAGCAATTATAGATGAAAAAACAATTTTTAACCATAGGACTTATATCACTTTCTTTTTGGTCTCAAGCCAAAGAAGTGATTTCTAAAGTAGATCAAGCAACTGTGTTTGTATCAGGAGCTCAAGTCCAACGATCAGCCAAGGTAAATCTAGAGAAAGGGGAGAACTTACTAACCTTTGTTAATTTGGAGTATAGTATTAACCCTCAAACAATCCAAATATATGGAGCTAATGATATAATCGTTGTTTCTAAGGAGTTTAAAACTCAAACAGTCGATGAGGGTTTTTTACCCAAAGAACAAAAGGATATCAGGAAAACTATAGAAAAGTTAGACAAACAAATAACTTTTATTAATTCAACTATTACAAATTATAGAAACGAAAAGAACTTAATCTTGCATAACAAAGATGTAAGAAGTAGCCAAGAAGGGTTAATTGTAGATGATTTGATGGCTTTAGCTAAGTTTTATAGAAAAGAACTTAATCTTTTGGATAGTTTGATTTACGAAGATCAAGAAAAAGTAAATGAACTAACTAAAGAAAAAAATGAGTTAAATAAAGAGTTAACTGCTATTGGTTTTCGAAATACGATGGGAGTGATGGTTATATCAATTATCTCTAAAGAGGCTAAAACAGCTAATTTAACTTTAGACTATGTTGTTAATGGAGTAGGGTGGACTCCTTTTTATGAAGTTAAGTCTGATGGTGTAAAAGAAGATGTTAATGTGTTTCTAAAAGCATCAATTTCTCAAAATACAGGGGCTAATTGGGATAATGTAAAGCTTAATTTATCAACAGGTTCGCCAATGAATTATGGTCAGATTCCAGTAGTGCACCCTTGGGTGCTTTACTTTTCTAACACTTACCAAAAGAAAGGATATCAAACAAGGGTAACCTATGATAGTAGAAGAAGTATGTCTAACGCATATGGAGGAGCAATGTCAAATAGTTCATACATGCAAGAAGATGAGCTTCAAACACTGGCTAATTTTACTACCATGACAGATAATATGACCAACATGGAGTATTCAATTTCATTGCCTTACAACATCAAAGGGAATAATGGAAAAGCAATTGTAGATTTAGATGAGTTTATAATGAAAGCAGAATACGTGTACTATACCGCACCAAAATTTGATAAAAATGTTTATTTATTAGCAGATATTGAAGATTGGGAAGAGTTTGATTTATTGCCAGCGGAGGCAAATATTTTCTTAGATGGAAAGTTTGTTGGAAATACATTTATTGATCCATCTCAAACAACTGATACGTTAAGTATATTGATGGGAAAAGATGAGCGTGTTGTTGCTAAACGAACAAAAATTAAGGATTACTGTAAAAAGTCTTTCTTAGGAGGCAAAAATACGACAGAGTTAGGCATGCAAGTGATGATTAAAAATAATAAAGGACAAGACATTAAAATAATTGTTGAAGATCAAGTTCCAATTTCTAAAATAGAAGATATTGAAGTGAAATTATTGGATAAATCAGGCGCTAAACTGGATGACGAAACAGGAAAATTAACTTGGGATTATAAATTAAAGTCGAAAGATGTTAAATCTCATGTCATTAGATATGAAGTAAAGTATCCTAAAAACAAAACAATAGAAAACTTATAACATTCATTTAACGGGAAGAATGTAACAATTCTTCTCGATTTAAGTTTGAGCAGTAATGAAGTTGGAATTACTAAAAATACTATCAATTATTTCCTTGCCTTTATTAGTCAAAAGTCAAGAAATAAAGCCCGTATTGCCTGATACTAGCGAATATAAACACGCGGAAGTTTCTTTTGATTTGGTAGAAGGTACAAAAACAGCACAAGATGCTTGGGTTTTTCAACCGTTATCACCAAAACCTCAAAAGGCAGATGTAGTTATATTTAACCATGGTTATGGAGCTTATAACCCAGCATGTTATGGTGCTTGGATAGCACATTTAGTTAAAAGAGGAAATATTGTTATTTTTCCTAGGTACCAACATACAAGTTATACTACTTTACCTAGTTCATTTACGGATCATGCATTACAATCAATTTTAAATAGTTTTGCTTGGCTAGAAAAAGATTCATCAAGAGTTCAGCCAAATTTGGAGCATGTTGCATTAGTGGGACATTCGTATGGGGGCGTTGTAAGTGCAAACTTAGCCTTAAAGTATAAAGAGTTTAAAATACCTAAACCAAGTGCTTTAATGGTTTGTCAGCCAGGTACAGGCGGGTTTAGAAGCGGAAGATATAAATCATATGAAGAAATGGATACCACTATTCATTTACTGTCAATCATTGGGCATGATGACGTTGTAGTAGGAGGATTTTTTGGAAAAGAACTGTTTTACAAGACTAAAATCCCTACAAGTAGAAGTAATCTAGTAGTTCATAAAAGGGATTATAGAAATAATATCTCTGCCTCACATAATGAGCCAGTATCCGTAGATAAAACATATGATGGAAATGTTACCAGTGGAGTGATTTTGGGGTCTTATGCGGTTAATAAGGAAGATGAAGTAGATTACTACTGTTATTGGAAACTTTTTGATGCTTTATTAGATTGTTCCTTTTATGATAAAAATTGTGATATAGCTTTTGGAGATACTCCCGAACAACGATACATGGGAGTTGGTAAAGACGATGAGCCTATCGAAGAGCTAGAAATAATAACTCAAAAGTAACTAGCCTTACTTTTTAAAATTCAATTAAATTTTCTAGTCATTTGACTAGAACAGCAACAGTGTTGCTTAAATATTCACATAAAAAAATAAAAAAATGAAACTAAAATTAATCAATTTGCTAACATTAATAGCTCTATTCTCTTGTCAATCGGAGGAGAAAAATGACAAGGTTTTAAGTAAAAAAAATCTTTGTGAGAAAATTACTCAAAAATTCGGGGACTCATTTACTATGTATACTAATATTCCTTCTAGGTATATTATTGAGGATAATGGGGGTATTTATTCATATTCTAGTAAAGGAGGAATGACGATACAAAACAAGGACTTTGTTGTACGCTTAATTAAAGATAAACATATAAGTATTGATAGTAATGGAAACCTAAGAGTATTATCACCAGAAATAGAAAAAATTACTATACAAAATAGACATGATAAAAAGTTTAACTATAAGCTACCAAGTCAAGAAACTGGTGCAGGTAAGCAATTAAAAATATTAGATAGTAAAATATTGAAAGTTTTGGATTTTGAGGCTATTACTCATGATCTTGAAGATGATCCTTTAATAAGTTGTAACGTAATTTGTGAAAGAAACTTATCTTCAAGAAGCTTTATTTATGAGTATTTAGAGGCTGAGCATTACAGAAAATATGATACCGTAAGTATGACTTTTTTCTTAGATACTATAAATAATCAGATTAGAACGTGGATGGAAATATTAGAAGAAAAAAATATTTTAAGTAAAGGCTCTCCTTTCTTTTCATTAGAAAATAAATTAATAAAAGAGCATTTAGATAATTCGCTAGCTGTTATTTCTATCGTTGATAATTATTATAAAACTGAAAAAGGAGAATATAGGTATTTTGCTAAAGTTCCAGATACAAGTCACACCTATTTATTGGAAGCTTTGTTAGGTGATAATCATTTAAAATTAAATGATAAAAATGTTGAAATACAAACTAAACAGTTAAACGACTTAATTATTAAAAAAAATAAAAAGCATTATAAAATATATGATATACGTGATATTGGAAGTGGAAATAAAGAAATTTTAATAAAACTGGCAAGTACCAATATTATTAGTTACAATGTTACTAAAATATTACCTTACGGTAGAACAGCTAACAAAGACACTGTTTTAGCAGTAGGAAAAGCTGTTTTTAAACGATTAGATAGCACAAAAACATTTATAGATCAATATTTAAAAACAGAACATAAGAAAGTATATGATACAGTTGGAGTAGGTATTTTTGCTGATACAGTTAAAAAACAAATTATAGACAAACTAAATTAATAATGATTGGTTAGCTAGGGTGATTCTTAACTTCATTGCTAACACACCCACAGTTAGAGTGGCATCCACTATTTTTTTTAGGATTAAAAGCTTTAACTGTTCGATATACTAGGTATGTTAAACTTAAAATTGCTAATGATATAACGATTATTTCTTGCATATTACTTTAGTAGTTGATAAGCTATTAGAGCAGCAATGTAAGCTAGCCCAGTCATATAAATAAATTGGATAGCTGTCCATTTTAAGGACTGTGTCTCTTTATATGTAACGGCAATCGTACTCATACATTGCAATGAAAAGGCATAAAATAGCAATAAGGACAGCCCTGTAGCAAAATTATAGGCTTTTTTACCTGTTCGAGCATGAGTTTGCTTAGCAAATATTTGTGAAATATACTTTTCATCTTCCAGATCTTCTTCTGAACCATAAACAACTAGCATAGTACCAACAAATACTTCTCTAGCAGCTATAGAGGCCAAAACACCTATTCCCATTTTCCAGTCATAACCCAAGGGACGAATAACAGGTTCTATGGTTTGTCCAATAGCAGCCAAATACGAGTTTTCGGATTTTATCTTATTGATAGCTCGTTCTTTTTGCTCATCAGGAATAGAGTTATCAGTAAGTACAATTTGCTCTGCTTGCTGATAGCGTTGATTACCATATGATTGTAATAAAAATATAATAATTGTAACTGCTACAATAATTTTACCTGCATTTAAAACGAAACTCTTTGTGTTATTCCAAACATTATAACCAATGTTTTTAAAATTTGGCACCAAATAATCAGGCATGGGAATGATGAAGAATTTTTTATACTTCGTTTTTATAATCTTTTTGAATACCCATGCAGCGATAAATGTAGTTATAACACCTAAAAGGTACATGGCAAATAACATTAGTCCTTGAAGACCAAATCCTAAAAACGATTCTTCAGGAATGATTACATAGATAATCACAGTATAAACAGGTATTCTTGCACTACACGTAATTAAAGGAGCTACTAATATGGTAATAAGTCGTTCCTTTTGATTGGCAATCGTTCGGGTAGCCATAATAGAAGGAACCGCACAAGCAAAACTTGAAATTAAAGGCACAACACTTTTGCCATTCATTCCAACTTTTTCCATGACCTTATCCATTAAAAAAACAGCTCTCGACATGTAACCAGTTTCTTCAAGAAGTCCAAAAAAGAAAAATAAAATAGCTATTTGAGGAATGAAAATAACAACTCCAGCGATACCGGTTAACAGACCATCACTAATTAAGTCTGACAACATACCTTTAGGAAGTGCTTCTCTAGACATTTCAATTAAGTTTCCCATTCCCAAATCAATCCAGTCCATAGGGAATGATGCAATCCAAAAAACACTTTGGAAAATAAGTAATAAAATTGTGGCAAAAATGACGTAACCAAAAAATGGATGTAAAAATAGTTTGTCTAAACTTGATGTAATATCTGTCGCATCTGATTTACTGATGGTAACAGCATTTTTTAACCACTTCTCAATTGCTTGATGTCTTAAAATGGCCTCTTGTCGTTTTAGCTTTTTATCATTGGTTTCATTAAGTTCCTTAATAAACGATTGATAGTTCTCCCACTGATCTTCGGATTTTGTGTAATTTACAGGTAGCTTTTTAACAGGTATATCTTGTTTTATAAGCTCATGAATTTTCTTTATTCCACTATTTTTTCTAGCAGAAAAAAGAATGACTGGGCATTTTAAATTTTCACTTAATTTTTCAGTATCTATTTTAATACCTTTTTTTACTGCTTGATCCTCAAAATTGATAGCTAAAGCAGTAGAAAAACCTAAATCTTTAACTTGACTAAATAAGTATAAACTGTTTTTTAAATCGATAGCACTTGCTACAAACAAAACCAAAGCATCTGATAAGTCTTCAGTAAGTAAATAATTTAGAACTAACTCTTCATCTAATGATGTTGGGTTAAGGTTTGCTATGCCAGGTAAATCAATTAACTCAATGCTTAGATGATCGATTTTAAATGATCCGCTTTTTTTTGATACAGTTACTCCAGGATAGTTTCCCGTTTTTTGATTAGCTCCACTAAGAAGATTAAACAAAGACGTTTTTCCAACATTTTGATTTCCTACAAGGACAACTTTTTTATTCATAGATCTCTGTAGAAATTTGAGATGCTTCGTCAAATCTTAGTGCAAGCTTAAATTCATTGTATTGAATTAACGTAGGTCCAGAAAATGGTGCTTGATTCAGTTTTTTAATAATTGCTCCTTCAAACATGCCAAGTTCACTCAGTCGAGTAGTTACCTCTTCATTGGTAATGGAGGTAATCTTTAATCTTTTTCCTATGACTTGTTTACTGAGGTTCATCTCTTATTTAGAACAAATATAAATAAAATCTTAACGAAGATTAGTACCGCTCATCAAAATCTCTCACTAAATTTTTCTAAATATGGTATATTTAAAGCTTATAAATAATTACAACCACTATGAGTATTAGATTTCGATCGCTGTCTGTACTATTATCTACAGTATTTTTTGTTTCATGTTTTTCTCAAAAAGAAGTTACTACAACTACTAAGCAAGAGCAAACTGATGCCAAAACATTAACTAACCAGGTCATTTGGTATTCGAATGAATTTCCAACAGAATATGTTTCAGGAGTCCGCTCCATGAAAGATGGGAAGCATTTTACTTCGTTAGATTTTGAAAATGGAGAGATGGTTGTAAATAAATATACTTACACTTCTTATGAGAAATTAGGAGCATTAGTCAAGTCGAGTGAATTAAAAGATGAGAATGGAAAGAGTTTATCTATCGATGATTATACCTTTAGTGCTGATGAAAGCAAACTGTTATTAGCTACTAGTCAAGAATCCATTTACAGACACTCGTCAAAGTCATTCTACTATATTTATGACTTAAACACAAAAAAAACAACTCCTTTAACAGATAATTCGAAAGGGAAACAACGTTTAGCAGAGTTTTCTCCAAATGGTTTGATGGTAGCCTTTGTTAGGAATAACAATTTATTCATGAAAAACCTTGAAACAAATGTAGAACATCAAGTTACTGTTGATGGTAAAATGAATCAAATCATAAATGGTGCAGTTGATTGGGTGTATGAAGAGGAGTTTAGTTTCCACAAAGGTTTTCATTGGAGTCCTAATGGTCGAAGAATAGCGTATTATAAGTTTGATGAAAGTAAAGTAAAGGAGTTTCAAATCACCTATTACAACGATTTGTACCCAGATCATTACAAGTTTAAGTACCCAAAAGCAGGAGAAGATAATTCGATTGTAAGTGTACATGTATTTAATGTAAATAGTTTAACATCAAACGATGTGATTTTATCAGGAGAGACAGATATTTATATTCCAAGAATGAAATGGTCTAAAAATCCAGAAGTTTTATTTATTACTCAATTAAATCGTTTACAAAACCAATTAGACCTTTATAAGGTAAACTGTAACCCGAAAGATCCTAAGCAAACGAAACTAATAGGAAAAGTCATTTACATTGAAAAGTCGAAAACATACATTGACATTCACGACAACCTAACCTTTTTGGAAAACGGATCATTTTTATGGACAAGTGAAAAGAGTGGGTATAATCACATCTATTTAATCTCTGAAAATGGAGACAAGGGAGATCAATTAACAAAAGGAGAGTGGGAGGTAACAGAGTTACTTGGAGTAGATGAAAAAAGAAAGAAAATTTACTTTATTTCTGCTGAAGATGGTCCAACCCAAAGGCAACTTTATAGTATAGATTTAGATGGAAAGAATAAAAAGAAGCTATCAACAAAAAAAGGGTTTAACGAAGCTACTTACAGCACAACATTTGATTATTATATCAATTACCATTCAGATGCAAATACACCATATTATATAACCTTACACAAAAATGATGGCTCATTAGTTAAAGTGTTGAAGGATAACAAAGCTTTAGTTGAAAAAACAAAAGAATATGGGTTTCAACCAAAAGAGTTCTTTTCATTTACAACATCAGAAGGGATTAAATTGAATGGATGGAAAATACTTCCTCCTAATTTTGATGCTTCTAAAAAGTATCCAGTTTTAATGACTTGCTATAACGGACCAGGAATAAACTTAGTTAATGACTCTTGGGGTGGTAGAAATTTAATGTGGCATCAATTGCTTGCTCAAAAAGGCTACATTGTAGTGTGCGTAGATGGTAGAGGAACAGGTTACAGAGGAAGAGATTTTAAACATGTAACTTATTTACAGCTTGGTAAGTATGAAACCATGGATCAGATTGAAACAGCAAAATATTTAGGAGGTTTACCATATGTTGATGCTTCTAGAATTGGAATCCAAGGGTGGAGCTATGGAGGGTATATGGCTTCACTGTGTATGACTAAAGGAGCAGACTATTTTAAAGCAGGTATTGCAGTTGCACCTGTAACGAACTGGAGGTATTATGATAATGTATATACTGAGCGTTTCATGCGTACACCACAAGAAAATGGAGAAAGCTATGATAAAAACTCTCCAATTAATCATGTAAGCAAGTTAAAAGGAAAATATTTGTTAGTAC
The DNA here is from genome assembly GCA_950054195.1 of uncultured Saccharospirillaceae bacterium. Classification (GTDB taxonomy): domain Bacteria; phylum Bacteroidota; class Bacteroidia; order Flavobacteriales_D; family CAJJDF01; genus CATLPG01. Next base: position 2,395 of record CATLPG010000069.1, on the reverse strand, counting down.
ATGGAGGAGGAGATGATAACGTACATCCTCAAAACTCTATGGAAATGATTAACGCTTTAGTAAAGGCGAATAAAGAATTCGAAATGTTCTATTATCCAAACAAAAACCATGGGATATATGGTGGAACTACACGTATGCACTTATTTAATAAGATGACTAAATTTTTAGAGGAAAACCTGTAAAAATGTACGAGGTTAAATGCTTTTCTAATCGCCCAGATTTTATACTGTATAAGGATAATGAGCCAGAATTAAAGGTTCATTTCCAAAGAGGTTTTAGAGCCGAATCCAATTTTAATGGAATTGATATTCAATTTAAACCTCAAAATGCATGGGGAAGAAAGTTTGATATTATCCATGACGGAAAAGATGTGGGAGATGTTATTTTTAAATGGAAAGGACAAGCTATTATATTGTATGTTAAAGACAATAAAACACACTCTTTTTTAGTTAAACCTAAGCGTATGCTTAGAAGTTTTGAAGTATATAATCAAAACGAGAAGTTATTGTTTACAATAAAAAAGAGTTCTGGGTTGTTCCAAAGATTGTCTTACACAGTAGTTTTGGAACTAGAAGATCTTAGAGATATTGATTTAAGGGAGTTAATGCTCTACTGCTGTTATACAACAATGATTATAAGAAAAAAAGCATCTAATCATGCTTAAAATTAAAAGAATGAATAAAATATTACTATTAGTAGGCGTGTTGATTGCTTCGTTAGGAGCAGTTAGTCAAGAAAAAATTAACTGGATAAGCATGCAAGAAGCATTAGATTTATCCAATAAAAAAGGAAATACAAAGAAAATATTTATTGATGCTTACACTGATTGGTGTGGGTGGTGTAAAAAAATGGATGCGAGTACATTTACAGATCCCAATGTAATTAAGTTTATGAACGAAAACTACTTGGCTGTTAAATTTGATGCGGAAAGTTATGATACGATTACTTACAGAGGACAAAAGTTTTATAATTCTCAACCTAAGCCTGATAAAAAGAGTAGGAGAGGAACCTATCATTATTTTGCAGCTGCTTTATTAGATGGTCAATTATCTTATCCATCTTATATAATTATGGATGAGAATCAAAATCGTTTAGCTATTTACAAGGGTTTTATGCAAACAGAACCTTTTTTATCAGTAATTAAATTCTTCGGTTACGAACAGCATCAGCAGTTTTCACAGTACCTTTATGGTGAGTTTGAAAGAACAAAACAAGCAAGTCAAGATAAAAAATAATAAAAAGTGCAAACAGATGTAACAGTTTATGCTGTTCCAGTATTTATTCTCTCGCTATTTCTTGAGCATTATTTCGCCAAAAAAGAGGGAATGGTCATTCATCAGTGGAAAGACTCCTTAGCATCTATTGGTATGGGGGTAGGCTCATTAGTAATTGGAGTAGGAATGAAGCTACTGGCATTTACTGTTATGCTCTATCTCTATGAGTTTCGTTTGTTTGAGTTACCTATGACAACTTGGTGGACGTGGATTTTATTATTGTTTGCAGATGATTTTGTTTTTTATTGGCATCACCGCTTAAGTCACCAAGTGAGAATTTTATGGGCAGCTCACGTGAATCATCATTCTTCACAGCAATATAATTTAGCAGTAGCTTTAAGGCAAAGTTGGGGAGAGGTCATTTACAAGTATACTTTTTGGATGATTTTACCACTTATTGGTTTTCATCCAATTGCAGTAATGATTATGATTGGTATTAATTTAGTTTACCAATTTTTTCCACATACAAAACTAGTTGGTAAACTAGGTGTTTTAGAATACATAATGAATACACCTTCTCATCATCGTGTTCACCACGCTAGTAATGTAAGATACTTAGATAAAAATCATGCAGGAATTTTTATCATTTGGGATCGTTTATTTGGAACATTCCAACCCGAATTAAAAGAAGAACCAGTTGTGTATGGCATAACTGCGAATATTGATTCCCATAATGTGTTTTATATTGCATCACATGAATACATAAGCCTTTGGAAAGATGTAAAAAGAGCTCCTCGTTTTTCTGATAAGTTAAAATACTTGTTTTACCCACCAGGTTGGAGCCATGATGGAGAAAATTTGACTTCTAGGTATTTGCAAGCTAAATTAGTTGATTAGTAGACTGGATGGCTAGTTAACTTGTTGATTAGTTGATTGGCTACATAGTTAGTACCTTTTGGTTTTGTTTGGGGAGTTGAAAGCGGTGAATAAAGCATTGATTGATCTAGAACCTCTTTTTATGACTAAAACATTATGGTCTTTTATACTATGATTTATTTTTCCATCGAATTTTAAAGATTAGTCCAAAAGGTAATACGAAAAGGCTGAAATTGCAGATGGAAAATAAAAATTCAAAATAAAAGTTATTACTACCAATAACCCCATTAAACCATCGTGTTTCC
>CATLPG010000068.1 GCA_950054195.1 uncultured Saccharospirillaceae bacterium | reverse complement strand
TTCCAACACTTATACTATATAAAAATGGTAAATTACATAAACATTATACTGGAGATAGAACAACTGAAGCATTTCACAACTTTATTAATGAACATAATAAACAATCTGGACAGACTAAAAAATCTAAAAAATCTAGACAGACTAAAAAAGGTAATAGAAAAGTTAAAAAATCTAAAAAATCTAAAAAATCTAGAAGACAATCTAGAGGAAGAAAATAAAGAAAAAGAGGATACAGAAGAGAAGAAAGAAGAGAAAGAAAAAGAAGAAGACGACTGGTAAAAGATAAAAACCCAATGAATAATATATTTGATCCACAATCATTAGAAAGTATTCAAAAACTATTAACAAATGACGCGAATATTGTTATTGTAAGTCATAAAAACCCTGATGGTGACGCTGTAGGATCAAGTCTAGCACTACATCATTACTTAGCAAAAAAAAATATTCCTTCTAAAGTAATTTTACCAGATCAGTTCCCTTCCTTTTTAGGGTGGATGAAAGATGCGGATAATATTTTAACTTTCGATAAACATCGTTCAGAGGTAATTGACACCATCTATCATGCCAATATCATTTTTACGCTTGATTTTAACGACCAAGGTAGAGTAGGACCCCAAATGGAAAAGTATTTGGTAAATAGTCCGGCTACTAAAATCATGATTGATCATCACCAAGAGCCAAAAGATTATGCAACATTTACTTTTTCTGATACAAAAGCATGCTCTACCGCAGAATTAGTATTTGAGTTTATTGAAGCAAATAAAGATGTTCACTTAATAGATGAGTATATAGCCGAATGTATTTATACGGGCATCATGACCGACTCAGGATCATTTAGATTTGCATCAACCAGTAGTAAAACGCATCAAATAGCAGCTAAATTGATTGATTTAGGTTTAGATCATACAAATGTTCATGAACTTGTTTATGATGTTAACACTCCTGATCGATTAAGGTTATTGGGGTATACACTTAATGAAAAGCTAGAAATATTTACTGATATTGCTTTTGCAATGATTCATTTAACAAAAGAGGAGATGCTATCTCATAACACGTTGAAAGGTTACACAGAAGGATTTGTGAACTATGCCTTGTCTATTCAAGGAATTAAAGCAGCAGCTTTTGTTAAGGAAGATGATCATATTGTTAAAATATCGTTCCGCTCAAAAGGAGATATTCCCGTAAATGAATTTGCAGGAGAACATTTTAGTGGAGGCGGACACATCAATGCTGCTGGAGGAAAAACAGAGGTTTCAGTTGAAGAAACTCTTCAAAAAATAAAAACACACATTGTTCCGTTTATGAAAAAGTATGTTTAAGTATTTTCTACATATTATCTTACTCGTAGCTCTTTTTTCTTGTGAGGAAGAAAAACCTAAAGAAAAGGAATTGAATATGCCTACTTCAAAAGAGTCTTCCGAAATGAATAAAGCATGGGTAAAAAAAGAATATAAGCTCATCGAAAACTACATAGAAAGAAACCAATGGGAGGTTCAAACCTCTGGGACAGGTTTAAACTATTTAATATATAAAGAGGGTAGTGGAGAAGAGGTAAACTCGGGAGACGAAGTGATGATTGATTTTAAAATTACCTTACTTGATGGTACAGTATGCTATTCAACAGATGAAACAGGACCAGTACCATTCATTGTTGATAAAGATAATGTAGAGTCGGGCCTGCACGAAGGTGTTTCCTATATGAGGGTTGGTGATAAAGCTAAATTAATTATACCATCTTATTTGGCTCACGGATTAGCAGGCGATTTAAATAAAATCCCTATGCAATCAACACTTATATATGATGTATCAGTGTTAGGGGTGAGTAAGTATTAATAGCTATAAATCAATAAAGGCCAAGAAACTTTTATTTCTTGACCTCTAAATATCAAATGTACACTCTAATTACTTTGGCGTACTAGCTAAATGCCTAAATACAGCAAGTACTAAACCTACTAGAAATATCCAAAATACAATTTGTGCTACACCTGTAGCTGCTCCTGCTATTCCACCAAAACCGAGTGCCCCAGCTATTAGTGCAATAATTAACAATGCGATGATTAACCTTACCATGACTAAATTTTTTTAATTAATAATTTATTTTGTGGTTGTCTTAACTTCTTTATTTAAACAACTCAATATATTAGATTGAAAAAGTCATGCCATTGATTGAGTCAACTTAAGTGTTTGGTTTTTATTTGATAATAATCTTTGGTTATACTCTGCATGTCAATTTATTAATCAAAATGTAGAATAACGTCTCAGTTTAGTAAAAGCTTACAGGAAGTATTTAGTTGGTATCACTTCTTATTTCCTTATCCAATAAACCTAGTTTGTAAAAGCTAAACAGAGTTAAGTTTGCATAACCTGCTATTAATACCTTTTCCATTAACCTATTTGTAAGAAAGAAGGAAAGTCGAATAATAGGTCTAATAAATTTTAATCGATCATAGGTGCGAAGCAAGCGAACATCATTAATGAATTCACTATTGCTAGCTAGTTTGTAAGTAATTTTCACCAGGTTTTTTATTCCTTTTTCAGTATTTAGAATAAAATCAGTATTTAACTCTAAATCTCCATTTAATATAGGGTTATCAATGTGTGCAATAGGTATGTTTTGTTTTTTTAACTCAAAACCAAACAAGGTGTCTTCATGACCATAGTCTTTTAAAGATTCATCAAATTTAATGTCCGATAAAACCTTCTTTTTAACAACAAAATTATTAGTCAAAAATGATTGATATGGTCTTATTCCCCTTACAGTGGAAGGTTGAGATTCTCTGTATTTACCATACTTCCATCTTAATCGATAAGCCTTTGCAGGTTTTTCATTCGGATAAATCCTACCTCCACAGATAACATTGTTGCCTTGTTTAATGTAGCTTAAGTAAGAGGTTAAAAAATCAGGAGAAGCTACCAACGAATCACAATCTAAAAAAAGTAAAAAATCATTACTAGCATACTTTAGAAATAAGTTTCTAATGGATGAACGCCCAATGTTTTTAGTTAACTCTATGTAGGTAAAATGCTTACAAATATTTTTGTTTTTTTCCTTGAATTCAGGCTTAGAACAATCGTCAATTAAAATTAACTCAATAGGCTCCTTAAGTAACTGCATCTGCTTTTCTAATTCAGTTACTAATGGAGTAACTTCAAAATTGTATATCGGAATGCAGATAGATAACATAAAAACTCTTGATTCGTAAGGCAAAAATAGTTTAAATTGTTAAATTCGGACTTGTTTAAAAAAATCATTTATTGTGAAAAACGTATTAATTTCTGGGGGATGTGGATTTGTAGGGAGAAACATGGTATGGCGTTTAGCTAAAGATCCAAACAATAGAATCGTATTTATTGATAATTTATCAGTAGGGGAACACCCAGATAAATGGTTAAACGAAATCAAAGTATCAGATAGTGGAAACGTTGCCACTTACGGTGAAGGTGGACGTTTAATTTTTATAAAAGATGATTTTAGAAATACACTTTTTCATTTAAATAATACACCACATTATTTTAAAGATCAATTAGGAATACCAGTTGATCAATTTCATGATGTATTTCATTTTGCAGCTATCGTTGGAGGTAGAGCTATGATTGATGGTGACCCAATTCAAGTAGCATTGGATTTATCGATTGATGCTGAATTTTTCTATTGGATTTCTCGTCACAAACCAGAAAGAGTACTTTATCCAAGTTCAAGTGCTGCTTATCCAGTAGATTTACAAACGGATACTGATGCAGTAGCGCTTAAAGAATCGGATATTAACTTTAAGAAAATGGGACAACCAGATATGACATATGGTTGGTCTAAATTAACAGGTGAATTTCTAGCACAAATTACAGCTAAGCATTATGGTGTTTCCATTACGTGTATTCGTCCGTTTTCTGGATATGGAGAAGACCAAAACTTAACATACCCAATTCCTGCAATTGCTAGAAGAGCAGCCTTAAAAGAAAATCCATTTGAAGTTTGGGGAACAGGAAAACAAGGAAGAGATTTTGTTCATATCGAAGATGTAATTGATGTAAGCTTATTAGCGATGGATAAAATTACAGATGGTACTGCCATCAATATTGGTTCTGGAAAATTAACTTCTTTCTTAGAGATTATTGATGTATTTACGGATTTTGCAGGGTACAAACCAGATATCAAGTGTTTATTAGATAAGCCAGTAGGGGTTCACGCAAGGTACTGTAACATGGATTATGTAAAAGAAACCTTAGGATGGGAGCCTAAAATATCAATCAAAGAGGGGATGAGAAGAGTGTACGAAAAACACTGCAAAGAGGTATAGTACATGGATAAAAGAAAGGTGGTTTGTTTTGGTCCCGGACCAAAATTTAAAGGAGGAATATCAAATTACAACACCTCATTGGCGAAAGCTTTTGATAAGATGGATGATGTTGAGGTACACATTGTCTCGTGGACACAGCAATATCCAGCTATTGTTCCTCGAGAGTTCGTGGATAAATCTTCTAAATTGGATTTTTTGGAAGGAACGGATATCAAAATTCAGTATATCACAAACTATAATAAGCCATCTACTTGGAAAAAAACAGCTCAGGCGATTATCGAAATTAATCCTGAGGTAGTCATCTTTCAATGGTACAATGCGCAGCAAGGATTACCTCTTGGTAAAATAGCCAAGCGAGTGAAAAAGCAAGGCATCGAATGTTTGTTTGATCTTCATTTTGTTGTGCCTAAAGAAAACAGTAAAATCGATGCAAAGTTCACTAAAATGGGGCTTAAACATGCCGATAACTTTATTGTACATGCGCTAAAAACACAAGAAGAGTTAGAAGCTTTGTTTCCTAAGGCTAACTTAGAGCTTACGTATGATGGCAAAAGAGAAATTGTAAAAGGAAAGCAATACTCCATTAAGCTTTATCACCCAGTCTATGATTTATTTCAGCCAAATCCCGATTTTGATGTAGAGGCATTCAAAAAAGAACATGGATTAAGAAAATATGTATTCTTATACTTTGGTTTTATCCGTAAATACAAAGGATTACACAATGTAATTGATGCCTTTAAAGTACTATCAGATAAAAGGGATGATGTTTCGTTAATTATTTGTGGGGAATCATTTTGGAATACGTTAGATAACAAGAAATTCTCAACGAAAGTTAAAAATGCTTTGTTTGCAGTGGCAAAAGCAGCCTTCATGAAAAAAGAGGACGATGAAAAGAATTATCGTCCGCTGGAAAAGCTCGATGAATATAACCTGCACGACAAAGTAATGCTAAAGAACGAATTTGTAGCAAACGAAGACGTTCACAAATACTTCCAAGTAAGTGATTGCGGTTTACTTTTTTACTTAACCGCTACACCAAGTGGAGTAGAGTCTTTAAATTACAACTTCAAATTGCCTGTAATTGCTACCAATGTTGGTCACTTTCCAGAAACCATTGAACCAGGAGTAAATGGTTATTTAGCAAAGCCTAACGATATCCAAGACATGGCAGAGCAAATGGAGAAATTCATCAATCATCCAATTGATAGAGAAAACATAGCTGAAAAAACCAAAGAGTTCAGTTGGGAAAACTATTGCGAAGCTATTCTTAATCGCTAAACGTTTATCTACCAATCGCTACGCTCAATAATTAAATATTGAGGTCCCATACTTTATAATTACATTGAGTGTATGAAAAATGTAATTGTAAACCTGTTTTTAGCAGTAGCTGTTCTTGTATCTTGTAAACAAGAAGTAAACGAAGAATTAAATTATTCGGAAAAGCTACTTACTCAGGCTAAAAGTAAGATAAAGCTGATTAAGCTAAATAACGGCTATAATTTTGTTCCAGATACGAATATAACTTACATTGATTTACTTATCCTAAACGATTCAACGGTAGAGTTTAATGATTCTATTTACTATACGGTAGACTCAACCAACTTGATAGGACTTTATCAGCGTTATCTAGGTGGTGAAACAGGAAAGTCTTTTGGAATAAAACGTTTACTGCCAGTAGTAAAGAAAATAACAGACTCAACCGACAAGGAAGTCCAATTCAATTTCTTTTTCGATAGCTCAACAACAATGGTTAGCCTTAACAGATTGTATGAGGATTTATCCCTAAATTTTACTAGAGATAAAGTAAAATGGATAAATCTTTTTGGAGAGGGTAATAAGTATTGTCAAGTGAGTTTTATTGAAAATTCAACTTCTCCAGTGATTTTTTGTGTTTGGGAACGACAAATTTTTAAAGTTTTAGTTAATAGCCATGGAGATATGATGGTTGAAAATAATCAGAATTCAGACTTTAAGTATTTAAAACAAGAATTACTAAATTTTTATGTGAACCCACTCCAACTGAATAATTACCCATCAAGATATATTGTAAATGAACGAGTATGCTTAAGTAATTTAAAGCTTATAAAGCAACAACTTAAAGACAACCCTACTAATTTATCAGCTAAAAAGAATTTAGAGTTATGGAGTAAATATTTAGAAATAACTAAACTCATAGGTAAGTTTGACTTAATGTCAAGAAGCTCTGTAATACATATTCAAATAGATAATAAAATTCCCGTATTAACCTATTATGAAATAATTGATAGCGTTTATGGAGTGGTTAACCAGCTTAAAAATACTACGGCTCAATCAAAATTTGGTAAAAGTTATTTCGAGTTAGATTCAATCCATGAGTTGAAGCAAAAAGAAGCATTGGATATAATTTATCAACCAAAAATTAATGAGCCGGTCTTATTTCCACACCCAAAACCTATGAAAATTATCGAGTAAACATTTTAATAAAAACTCTCTTTATATTTACCTCATGATTGACATCAATTATTACGTTAAAAAGCGTCAACAAGGGACTGATTATGGAGAAATTAAAAACGAACTCAGAGAGCTGGGCTATTCTAAAGAAGAAATAACCCAAACAATTAGTGCTGTTGACGATAAATTTGTCCTCTTACTTGAAGAAAAAAAGAATAAGAACGTAGCAAATGTTCTTAATGGCATTATTCGATTAGTATTAGGAATAATTCTTTTATTATATAGTTTTTGGGTTACAGGAGCTTCAATTGTATATGGTGGAGCTTATGTGAGCCTATTTATTTTAGCTTTTACACTAACTACAGGGTATTGGCTATTTAAAACAGGTAGAAGTACACTCAAATTAGCTTTAAAACCTAAGGAAAAGACGAAAACAGAAGAGGAAATACTATACTAATAATTGCCATTCCTTCCTTTGGCACACTCCTTACTTTAGTACATGCTAATGAGAAGCCAAGCACTAATACAAACGAAGGATAACTTTTTAACTATTTGTCGTAAACGACATGGCAATGGTTTTCAATACCTGTCGATAGATAATGATCTTATTAGAGATAAAAAAGTTATTAAAAGAATCAAAGGATTAGTTATTCCACCCATGTGGGAAAATGTAAAAATTAGTCGCAACGAACAAACACATATTCAAGCAATAGGAAGAGATTTAAAAGGGCGAAAACAATACATTTATCATCCGTTGTTTATGGAGCAACGTCAACAAGAAAAGTTTGATAAAATGCAGGGCTTTGCTCGAAAATTGCCTCAAATGAGAAAAAAAGCCTATGAGTTTTTGTCTCGCAGAGGATGGCGAAAAAATAAAGTGTTATCATTAATTATATTGTTATTAGATGAATATGGTATCCGAATTGGAAATAAACAATACCTCAATAGAAATAATACGTATGGTTTAACAAACCTCAGAAGAAAGCACCTAGATATCCAAGATGATGAATTAATCTTACACTTTAAAGGCAAAAAATCAATTGAAAGAGAAGTAACGATCGATAACGAAGAGCTAGTAGAGTATGTAAAGAAAAGTGCAGAGCAACCAGGGTACGAATTATTTAGATATACCGATAAGAAACGAAAAAAACACACCATAGATAGTGAAGATGTAAATGAATTTATTCATAAATACATGGGCGAAGACTATTCCAGTAAAGATTTTAGAACTTGGACTGCCTGTAAATTAGCTATTGAGTACTATCCAGAAGCTATTGAGGAAAAGAAACATGCTCCAAGAAAAAAGTTGCAAAATATTGTACTCGACAAAGTATCCCAAGACTTAGGTAACACACGAAGTGTTTGTAAAACTTACTACGTTCATCCAAATATAGCCCGTGCTATTGAGTCTAAAGGGGTTGAAAGTTATTTCCCCATCAAAGAGAAGGAGTTGAAGTATGCTTTGAGTGCTCATGAAAAAGTTGCTTTGCAAATAATTGAGTAGAATAATCCTCAATTTGAGTAAAAACATCCATCTAAACAATTTTTTAGTCACTGTTTAAGGGGATTCATTCTGTGGATTGATTTTTGAACTACAAAGTTTGAAAATCAAACAACAGATATGAACGTTTCAGAACAATTATTACAAATACTCTCCGATGAAGGAGTTAAAAATATATTCGGTATCGCTGGAGATGCCTTAAATCCTCTTATTGATGCTATAGCCGATCAAGAACAAGTGAAATGGGTAAAAGTTAAGCATGAAGGAAATGCTTCTTTTGCTGCATTTGCTCAAGGTGCTTTAGGAGAGTTGGGGGTTTGTGCTAGTACAGTAGGCCCAGGTGCTTTACACTTGGTTAATGGATTATATAATGCAAAAAAAGAGAGGTCTCCCGTACTGGCAATTACTGGTCAAGTACCTATTGAATTTATAGGTACAGCATATCATCAGGAAGTTAATTTAACAAAAGTGTTTGACGATATTTGCGATTATCAAGCGGTTATTCGTTCTCCTGAAGAAGCTCCAAGAGTAATTTTGAGAGCATTGAAAATAGCAATTAATAATAAAGCTGTATGTAGAATTGAGCTGCCAGCAGATATAGCAGAAATGCCAGCAGCAAATCAATCATACGTTCATAAAATACATCGATCAACTTCATCAATTGTTCCTCCAATGGAGGAAATAACTGAGCTAGCATTTCTTTTAAATAACAGAGAGAAAATTGGAATTTTAGCAGGAGCTGGGTGTCGTGAAGCTAAAGACGAAGTATTGGATTTAGCTAGGAAAATTAAAGCACCAATTACACATACTGTTCGATCTTCTGATATTTTTGATCATGAGACCGATCAAGTAGTGGGTTTAACAGGATTGATTGGTAATAAATCAGGATACGATACAGTAATGGATTCAGAAGTGTTAATTATGCTAGGAACTGATTTTCCATACACTGATTTTCTTCCAAATAATACGAAAATTGTACAGGTTGACATTCAACCTGAAAATATAGGGAATAGAATTCCTGTTGATGTTGGAATTCATGGAGACATTAAATCTGTTTTAACGCTTTTAAACCCATTAATTGAAGAAAAAGAAACTAGTGACTTTCTTGATGCTCAAGAAAAAGAATTTAATAATTGGAAAAAGAAGAATAATGAGTTAGCTGATCCTTCAAGGGATATGTCGCCCATTCATCCAGAAATTATAGCCAAAGCGTTAAGTGAAATAGCATCAGATGATGCCATTTTTGTTGCCGATACAGGTACATCAACCATTTGGAGTACAAATTTCATGAACTTTAATAATGACCGAAGATTGATAGGTTCATTTAATCACGGATCAATGGCAGTAGGTTTACCAGTAGCTATTGGAGCTCAATTATTATATCCAGAAAGAGAAGTTTGGGCACTGGTTGGCGATGGATCTTTCAACATGTCACTACATGATTTATCTACAGCTGTTGAATATGGTTTACCCATTAAAATTATTGTTTTAAATAACCAAGAATTGGGTTTTGTGAAAATTGAAATGGAAGAAGCAGGTCTTGCTCCAAACTTTGAAGCATTAAAAATGAAAAACATAGATTTTCACTCCTATGCAGATTTATGTGGAGGTAAAGGTTTTGAATTAGATAAAAGTGAAGACGTTTATCATATGATAAACTCAATGAAAAACGAAAAGAAACCAACTGTGTTAAATGCACATGTAACTAATGGAGCATTATCGTTACCACCAAAAATAGGGTGGAAAGAAGCAAGTGGTTTTGGATCATCAAAAATTAAAGAAATTATTAAAAGTATTCAGGGTGATAAAGCTCAGTGGGAAAACATAAAAGCTGAGGTTCAAGCCTACTTTAACTAAATAAAATAAGCTATGGAAACTAAAACAAAACATCAAGGATTATATTTAAAATCCTATAAAAATCACAAGCACGCTATAGAAGCAGTAGAAGATTTATTAGAAAATGGATTTAATAGAGAAGATCTTACATTAATAGGAAAGTCAGATAAATCAGAAGAAGAATTTCAAGTAGAACAATCACACGATTCGTTTGCTAAAGCAAGTATTATTTCTGGAGTGAGTGTTGGTACTATTACAGGCGTATTAACAGGAGTTGGAGTTTTTGCAATTCCAGGATTCGGATTTTTATATGGAGCAGGTGCCCTTGTTGGTGCGTTAGCAGGTCTAGAAGTAGGTGTGCTTGCTGGTGGAGTTGGTGCAGCACTCTCTGCATTAGGGCTTAAAGAGGAGGAAATTCAATCCTATGAAGATCAAATACATGATGGAGAATATATTATCTTCTATTCTGGAGATCATGCAAACTATGATAAAGCATTATCGGTAGTTAATTAATAAAAGCGTTGAGGTCAGTTAAATGACCTCTTTTTTGTTTGGAATACTTTTAAACAAATTATTTCAACTAAAGTTTATTGGTTACTTTTAAGCAGATGAACGGTTTTAAAAGTGAAAGAAGGTAAATACACCCCAAAGCAAATAACTTTAGTAGCTCTTCTTTTTATGATGATAGGTACTGTTTTAGAGCTAGTTTTGCTAGATCATTATGAAGGAGCTCTCCAGTTGTTGCCTATAATTACTATTAACGTAGCTTTTATATGTACGGTTATCTTATTTTTCTATAAAAAGCGTATCATCTTCACTATATTTAAAAGCAGTTTAGTTCTATTGATAGGTGTAGGAGTATATGGAACGTTTCTTCATCTAAAAGAAAACTATCAGTTTGAGGTAGAGATGAAGCCTACAGCTAAAACTTTTGACTTATTTTTAGAGAGTTTATCAGGTGCTTTGCCTTCACTAGCTCCTTTGAGTTTATTGGCAATGGCTCTGATCGGCTACGCTTATTTAAAACTTACAAAACAAAACCTATGAAAAAAATCGCTATTACAGTATTAAGTACAGCATTGCTTGTTTCTTGCGGAACTTCTAATGAAAAAACACAAGAAACCAAAGAAGAAAAGAAAGAAACTACAACAACGGAAACTGCTAAAACAGAAAATACTGCTGAAAGTTTGGTTGTTTTAAACGCAAATCTTGCTACTCAAGAAGAGTTGATGAAAGCCGGCATTTACCCAGAAACAATCAAGAAAATTATTGAAAACCGACCATTTGTGTCAATTAATGAGTTAGAGGCTTTAATCAGTGAGGAAAATAGAGAAGCAACTTATAAAAAAGTGTTTGTGCCTCTTAACCTGAACACAACACCTGAAGAAGATTTTAAAAAGATCCCACGAGTAGGAGATAAGATGGCGCATGAATTTGAAGAATACAGACCATACACAAGCATAAAACAGTTCAAGAAAGAAATAGGTAAATATGTAGACGAAGAAGAAGTTGACCGTTATTTATACTATGTTTTTGTACCAGTTGAATTGAATACGGCTTCAGAGGAAGATATTAAAGCTTTACCAGGAGTAGGAGATAAAATGGCACATGAATTTGAAGAGTACAGACCTTACAAGAATATAGAGCAGTTCCGAAAAGAGATAGGGAAATACGTTGATGATAAGGAGCTAAAACGACTAGAACGATTTGTTTACTTAAAATAGTTTATAAAAAAAACGGTTTAGAATTTTCTAAACCGTTTTTTTTTGAGCGCTTTAACACACAGGTTATAAGCATTTTTAAGCTTCTTTTACAAATTGAGCATCAATAACAAGCTTTACTTTATCCGATACTACGATATTTCCTGCCTCTGTTACTGCATTCCAAGTTAGGTTAAAGTCTTTACGATTAATTTGTCCCGACATTTCAAAACCTGCCTTTGTTTGTCCATAAGGATCTACAGCGATACCATTTAAATCTACATCTAAGGTTACAGATTTTGTAACATCTCTAATGGTTAAATCACCTACAAGCTTTTCACCATCAAAACTTGTTGATACAAATTTAAGCTCAGGGTATTTTTCTGCATTGAAGAAATCATCTGATTTCAAATGTCCATCTCTGTCTTTATTTTTAGTGTTTATTGAATCTATTTTAGCAGTAAATTCAACTGATGCAGGGTTAAAACCATCATTATCAGTAGTGATTGTTGCATCAAAGTCTTCAAAATGACCAGTAACGGTTGAAATCATCATATGTTTCACTTTAAATGCGACTTCAGAATGCGTGCTATCAATTTTCCATTTCATATTTCTGTTGTTTTAAGTATTAATAATTAATTACTTAAAATTAGATTAGAAAATAAAGATACGCATTGATCTATGTTAAGAAATCAAGAATTAAACTTCTTGTTAACTAATTCTTTACGAATTCTACTAAGACTTTCAGGTGTAATTCCTAAATACGAAGCAATCATCGTTTGTGGCACTCTGTTTACAATAGCTGGGTACATGTTTATAAAAGCTAGATAACGATCTTCAGCAGCTGCACTAAGTAAGAGCTTAATTCTCTTTTTTAAATGTCGGATGTGATTATGGAGCAAGCGATTATTTATATCAACAAAGCGAGGAACCTTTTTGGCCAGTGAAGCAAAAAACTGTTCGTCAAGTAGGATTACTGTACTATTTTCCAATGCTTGAATATAGTTTGCTGATGGTTGATTAAAGTAAACACTTTCTCTATCCGTAACAATCCAACCTTCTGGAGCGAAAGATAGTATATGCTCTTTCCCCTTTTTATCTATGGAATATTCTCTTAACAACCCGTCTTCAACAAAAAAGGAATACTTACAGTTTTCATTCTCTCTTAATAAAAACTCATCTTTCTTAACCTTTTTAACAGTACAACGCTCAATAAGTGAAGCAATTGTTTGCTTATCAATTTCATTGGAAGAGGTTAAAAATGCAGTTAAGTTTGGATGTGCCATTGGAGCAAATTATTAAAGTTTAAGGTAAGTAACTTTTGTGAAAAGAACCAGTCTTTTATTTAAATCGAAATCTACCTACTCCTAAAATATTATTGTCAATTAATATAATTTCTACTTTATGTTCACCTGTAAAACTCCATTCTCCCGTTCTAAGAATACCATCTTTTGAACTCACTATTTCATAAGTAAAGTTATCGTTTAATATTAGCTTACAATCCTCAAAACTGTAATAGTCCACTAGCTCATACTCTTTTTTTATATCTGCAGTTAATTTTAAAGCATGTTGCAACTTCTTATTGTATATCAGCCAACCAATAAATAAAATGATGATTGTGATAGAATAAATGTATAACTCTGTGCCAGAAACTTTTTTCTTTTGAAAAATAGCATGTACAGTTAGAATTAAGACTATTGTGGAATAGACAATAAGAGCAATGAAACCTTTATTTAAGCTTAAGCTGATCAACATCATAAATCAAATTTTAAACTCAATCTCTTTAAAGACATAACCTTTAATGTTCGCTTCTTGTTTAACAATCAATTCTCCATGAGATTTTACATCAACAATCTGTCCTTCTAAAACCTGGTCATTATTCTGCTCTCTGAATAAAAAGCGATCGTTTTTACCAAATAAATGCTTTAAGTAATAGGTTTTAATTGCTTCATATTGATTGGCTTCTAATAACGTAAGTTGAAGTTTTAGTTGATTAAGAATTTTCCATAAAACATCTTTTAAAAGGTGACTTTTTCTTGTTTCGATAGCTAATGAGGTGGCATGATTTATTCCCTCAAAATGTTGTTGATTGATATTTAATCCAATACCAATAATGCTAGAT
>CATLPG010000067.1 GCA_950054195.1 uncultured Saccharospirillaceae bacterium | reverse complement strand
AGCGAAGAGCGAACGAGACAGACAGGCAAACGTAAAAGAAGTAAGCGGACAGTTTACTGGAGGATACGCCATCCATCCATTTACGGGAGAAAAAGTAGCGGTTTGGATTGGTGATTATGTATTGGCTAGCTATGGAACGGGGGCTGTAATGGCAGTTCCAGCAGGAGACCAAAGAGATTGGAGTTTTGCAAGGCATTTTGGAATAGATATCATAAACATTTTTAAAGACGAAGATATAAGCGAGGGTGCTTACGATGGAAAAGCTGGAGAATTAATAAACTCTGATTTTCTTAACGGATTATCTCCCAAAAAAGCCATTGGAGAAGCAATCAAAGCCATCCAAGACAAAGGTGTTGGAAAAGGTAAAACGCAATTTAGATTAAGAGATGCTATCTTCTCCAGACAACGTTACTGGGGAGAACCATTTCCTATTTATTACAAAGATGATGTGCCTTATGCATTTCAAGATGATGAATTACCAATTGTGTTACCGCCAGTAGA
This sequence comes from uncultured Saccharospirillaceae bacterium, assembly GCA_950054195.1. Lineage (GTDB taxonomy): Bacteria > Bacteroidota > Bacteroidia > Flavobacteriales_D > CAJJDF01 > CATLPG01. The sequence goes on along the minus strand of CATLPG010000067.1, from coordinate 13,904 downwards.
TAAATATTTGCCTACCGAAGATGGAGAACCACCATTGGCACGAGCAAATAACGAAGATTGGAAAACTAAAACAGGTGAACCCTTAGCTTTTGATGGCGACCGTATGGAGTACAACACCATGCCAGGTTGGGCAGGATCTTCCTGGTATTACTTACGTTACATGGATCCAAACAACGAGAACGAGTTTGTTTCTAAAGAAAAAGCAGATTATTGGGGGCAAGTAGATTTATATATTGGTGGTGCGGAGCATGCTACAGGACATTTACTTTACTCGCGTTTTTGGTGTAAGTTCCTTTTTGATAAAGGATACATTTCGTTTAATGAACCTTTCAAAAAAATGATTAACCAAGGGATGATTTTGGGTGTATCAAATTTTATTAAGATTTATAATTTGATTCCAAAGTTCATTGCAGATATAAATGAGATACCTTACAATTACAACAATAAGTATAAACTAATTCTTTCAAAGAATATTGATTTTGAACTGAAAGACTTTCCAAAACTATATCCAGAACTATACAAAAAGATATATTCGAGAATATATAGTGACTTTAAGAGATTAAATCCACATGCAGTAAATGGTTCTATTGAGGAAGGTTTATATGGAACTTTTCAGAGTTCTTTTAGGATTGATATTAATGCTGTTGATGGTGAAAAAGTTGATTTAGATATTCTTTCAAGAAATGCTTCATTTTCTTTTCTTAAGGATGAAGAATGTTATGTTTTAGCTGAAGAGGATGGATCATTTCTTATTTCATCATCAGAAATTGAAAAAATGTCTAAATCCAAGTACAATGTACAAACGCCAGACGAGCTAGTAGAAAAGTATGGAGCAGATACGCTACGTTGTTACGAAATGTTTTTAGGTCCGTTGGAGCAAGCAAAACCATGGGATACCAAAGGGATTAACGGAGTAAGTAACTTTTTAAGAAAACTTTGGCGTTTATTCCATGAGGGAGAAACATTTGCTGTATCAACAGGTGAGCCAAACAAAAAATCATTAAAAACACTGCATACGCTTATTAAAAAAGCAACCGATGATATTGAGCGTTATTCGTTTAATACCGTAGTAAGTGGTATGATGATTGCTGTAAATGAGTTAACCGATCAAAAGTGTAACAACAAGGCAGTATTGAGTGATTTATTAATTATTCTTTCGCCTTATGCACCACATTTAGCTGAAGAATTATGGCAAAAATTAGGAAACACAGAGAGTATCTCTAAAGCTACTTGGCCAGTATTTAACCCAAGCTTTTTAGAGGAAGATGCTTTTGAGTACCCTGTTTCTTTTAATGGTAAAATGAGGTTTAAAATTGAACTGCCAACAAACCTAAGTAAAGAGGATATCGAAAAAGAAGTATTAGCAGCAGAGCAATCAGCAAAGTATTTGGAAGGCAAAGCACCTAAAAAGGTTATCGTTGTACCTAAGAAGATTGTGAACATAGTAGTTTAGTTTTATTTAGTAAGCACTAAGAGAACAACAATGAGAGAAGAAGAAAAAACATGGGGCATGCTATGCCATTTACTTGCTTTAACTGGGTTGGTTATTCCTATAGGGGTGATTGTAGGTCCACTAATTATGTGGTTGGTTAAAAAAGATGAATCTGAGTTTGTAGATTATCATGGAAAAGAGTCTCTCAATTTTCAAATCACAATGATGATAGGAGTTGTTATTGGATTTATAACGAGTATTATTTTTATTGGGTTTATCATCATTACAGCTTGCGGTTTATTGAGTATCATATTTGCTATTATTGCAGCAATTAAAGCCAACGAAGGAGAACGGTATGAGTATCCGTTTGCGTTGAGGCTGATTAAGTAAATAGAGCTAATATTGTCAATGAACGAAATGACAAAAGAAGAGATTAAAAAAACGTGGCGGAGTTTATTGATACCATTTACAATTGGAATAATAGTTTTTATTATCTCAATTTTATTTCATCAATTAGGCAGTAAAAAACTACACCACAAATGTTAAGTTTATTTGGTTGCGTTTTTGGAGTGATTTTTATGTCAGTTTCAGGATTGAAAATGCTGAAATTTAGGAATTATATTAAAAGCCTTTAAGATATGACTTTTAACTAATCCTTCTCCTTAACCGAACACGTATTTATTCCAAAAGGAGCATAAAGCGGACAAAAACTAACAAAACTTGTTAGCACAAATATCCCAGCGAGTACTAAAAGTACGATGCCTAATGCTCCTGAAACTGTTTCCGTGAAGTACAACACACCAATAATAATGGCTATAACTAAACGAATAATTTTATCAATAGACCCCATGTTCTTTTTCATTACGATCTGATTTATTTTGTTAAAATACAGTCTAATATAAACACTTTGCTTTCATATATATGTAACATTTGTTACATAACAAAATCAAAACCGACTGCAAATGAATGAGCTAGTAAAATAAAAATATGTTTCATGTAATTTCGCTTGACATGGATTGCTTTTGATACTATTTTTTATTCAAATACTACCCAAGTACATGTCGCAAGAAAAATCATTCGAAAAGGGCAGAGGTGCCCAAATAAATCCTACCAATAGGTTCTCTAAACAGGAGGATGGCGAATGGTTTGATGATATCCAAGACGAAGAAGAACGATTCGAAAAGCGGAAAACAAAATTTATTGATGTTTACCCTAAAACCATTGTAAACCATGTAAAAAGTCCGGATGTTCCAGATTACTCTATGAATCCTTACCAAGGGTGTGAACACGGATGCATTTATTGTTTTGCTAGAAACTCTCATGAATATTGGGGGTACAGTGCAGGTAAAGATTTTGAACAAGTTATTTTAGTGAAAAGGAATGCGTCAGAACTGCTAGAACAAAAGCTATCCAGTAAATCTTGGAAAGCACATCCCATCGTGCTATCTGGAAATACCGATTGCTACCAACCCATTGAACGAAAACTTAAAATAACAAGAGAAACACTCAAGGTCTTTTTAAAATACAAGCACCCTGTGGGGTTGATTACTAAAAACAGTTTGATCTTGCGAGATTTAGATCTATTAAAACAATTAGCAGATCAAAACTTAGTTCGTGTAGTGATAAGTTTAACCTCTTTAAAAGAAGAAACACGAAGACTATTAGAGCCTCGGACAGCGTCTGTCAATCAAAAACTAAAAACAATTAAAACGTTAAGTGAAAATGGAATACCCGTTACTGCGATGATGGGACCTATTATTCCTTCAATTAATAGTCACGAAATCTTGGAGCTTGCTCAAGCAGCATCTCAACATGGAGCTATTAGTTTTGCTCATACGTTGGTAAGATTAAATGGAGCCATTGGCGAAATTTTTGAAAACTGGATGCATCAAAGCTATCCAGATAGAGCAAATAAAATCCTCAATCAAATCAAAGAATGCCATGGAGGTAAACTAAATGATTCGCGTTACGGAACGCGAATGAGAGGAGAAGGAAATATTGCTAAAAACATATCAGATATGGTTCAACTAGCTAAGCTCAGATATTTTGCCAACAAACCAACGTTTGAATATGACTTTTCAAAATACACCAAAACACCAGAGAATAATCAGTTGAGGTTATTCTAGCTATTCATCCAATTGATTTTTTCTTTTTCCGAATTAAAATCGTTAAAGATTATTTGTCTTAATGTTCCTTCAATTTCTTCTTTAGTGTTACCTATTGGGTTAATTAAAACTACTTGCTTTTCTTCATCTAAGTCTGCTTTAATAATTAATTGATCTTTATGAATTGATAAACCAAAAGAAGAGTTATCAAACCACTTATATTTTTTCACTAGTTGTTTGTAGAAACCCGACCAATTAAAAGTGTTTAGAAGTTCAACTTTTTTGATCAGCTCATTTTGATTATTGAAAAATAACGCAAAAATTAATGCTGCTTTTTCGTTTTTCTCGACTAAGATTGATGCTTTATATTTTCTGTTTCTCGACAACTTTGCTGGCAACTCAATTTTAAATGTAAAATTGGCTTCAACAACTCTATTGTAAGCGTTTTCGAAAATTCTCAAATCCCAATTAAATTCTTTTGCGCACAAAGCAGTAACTCTATGGATCGTATCAAGAATAATTTTGTTTTGGTCTCGATCAGATTGATTCCAGAAAAAACTTTCATCAAATTTTGCATTAACTGTTAAAATACTACCTGCATAACCTTTTATATCATCAGAATGAGAAAGTATAATAGAGATTCTAGAAGTTTTTGGAGGTTTATAACCATCTAAAAAATGGACATATAAATCAGAAATTATATTTTGTTTTGAAGTAAACCTTTTAGCCTCCTCACCCTGATTAGGATAGTACAACGTTATATCTTGTAGTTGTTTCATGATTTATTACTTCGTCTTCTTCACATACTTCGTAACAATCACAATTTTTTGTCCGTCTACTTTTCCTTCAATGTACTCTGGATTTTCCGGATCTAAGGAAATTCTTCGAACGGCAGTTCCTTGTTTGGCAACCATGCTCGATCCTTTTACTTTTAAATCTTTCACTAAAACCACATTGTCGCCTGCCAGTAGTTCTACTCCATTAACATCTACATGCTTTTCTTGTGTGTCTGGATTTCCTGCTTTTGCCCAGCCTAAAACTTCATCCTCTAAATACATCATATCTAGCAAATCTTGGGGCCAGCCTTCACCTTTTAATCTATTAAGCATTCGCCAAGCAACAACTTTTACTGCATCTTGCTCACTCCACATCGAGTCGTTTAAACACCTCCAGTGGTTTGGGTCAGTTTCATCAGGGTTTTCAATTTGATTTATACATGTACTACACGCAATAATAGATTGATCCATGCTTTTTTCTGTAACAGGAGGAACATGGTAAACAGCAAGGTTTTCATTAGAGCCACACAACTCACAAATACCGTTACTTCTTTGTTTTAGTTTATCTAACATAGGGGTTACTTAACACCTAAACTTAAACATTTATAGTGATAAAGTGGTTACATTTTGTTTTATTTGAGATATAATCTAAAAGAAGAACATGCAAGCACTATTAATTACAGGAGGAGTTCTCCTCGTTATTATTTTAATCATTGTAGGAATGTATAACGGATTAATTCGTAAAAAAAATGCGATTGAAAACGCCTTTGGTACCATTGATGTGATGTTAAAAAAACGTCATGATTTAATCCCGAACATGGTGGAAACGGTAAAGCAATACATGGATCATGAAAGAGGAACATTATCAGAAATTGTAAAGTTACGTTCTCAAATTATTAGTACGTCTGATTTATCGTATACCGAACGTGTAAACTTAGAAAATCAGCTAACAAAAAAGCTACAAGGAGTACAAGTAAGTTTTGAGAATTACCCCGATTTAAAATCGAACACGAATTTTTTACAATTACAGGGCACACTTAACGAAGTAGAATCTCAATTGGCTGCATCTCGAAGAGCATTTAATGCAGCTGTACTCGAGTACAATAATGGAATAGAATCATTTCCATCAAACATTATGGCAGGGATGATGGGACTGAAAGAAGCTTCTTATTTCGAAATTCCAGAGATTGAAAGAGCCAATCCAAACGTTAAAAGCTTATTTAACAGTTAGTAGCTAATGAATGAAAACCAACAGCATCATGTTGAGGAGCTTCTAAGAGCGTTAGAGGTTGAGCGAGTAAAAGCTAATAAAATCAAGCGGGTAGGGTGGTTGGTGGTTTTAGCTATACTTTTAGCAGGTGTTGGACTTTTTTTAGCAGGATTTCATGCACGTGAACTTGTTATAACCGGGGTTGCGTGGGTTGTTGCGCTTATAGCAGTATTAATCATTAACCATTTTGTAAATAAAAAAGTTAAAAACAGGTTTAAGGAACAGGTATTATATCCAGCTATAAAATCAAACTATAAAGACCTAACCCACCAGAGTAAAAACTACTTATCAAGAGATCTTTTTCACCACAGTAGGTTATTTAAAACCTATGCCGATCGTTATAATGGAGAAGATTTATTTCAAGGAGTAAGAGGAAAAACCGCGTATAAGTTTTCTGAAATTCATGCTGAAGAACGATACACAACAACAGACTCCAAAGGAAGAACACAAACCAAGTACCGAACAATCTTTAAGGGGGTGTTTTTAATGGCAGATTTTAACAAGCATTTTAATGGACTTACCCGAGTAGTAGAAGGAGGAGATGGCTTTTTTGAAAAGCTGTTTGCGGGGAAAAGCAAAGTTAGTTTGGAGAATCCAACGTTTGAAAAGATTTTTAATACCTACAGTAACGATCAAGCAGAAGCTAGGTATATCCTTACTCCAAAAATGATGGAGCAAATCTTATTGATTAAAGAAAAATGGAACAGTTCGGTAGCATTAAGCTTTCGAGATAACCATGTATTTATTGCTATCACTAGTTACTATAATTTGTTTGAACCTAATATGAAACAAACGTTTGATTTGGCTCACGTAGATCGCATTTTTGAAGAAATTGATAGTTGCCTAGAACTTATTGATATTCTAGACTTAAATACCCGAATTTGGACGAAGAGGTAAAATAAATTACCCTCCCATCGAACAAGCTCCTTCAGCAAAGGCAAAATCTTCGTTTTTGATTTTACCGTAGCCCCCTAATACATCCACCGATGAGTGAATACCGTGTTTCTTTAAAATAGAAATCGCAATTACTGATCGGTAACCACCTGCACAGTGCACATAGTTAAGGTCTGTCTCTGGAAATTTATCTATATTTTCTTCAAGCTTACTAAGAGGTACATGAATGGCACCATCAATATGTGAAGCATTAAACTCACCATCTTTTCGAACGTCAAAAATGAGCGGTTTTTCACTTTTAGCTAGTTCATTAGCTGTTACAAAACCAACAATCGCAGTTAATTCACCACCGTCTACCCAAGTTTGTATACCTCCATCTAAATAACCAATTACGTTGTCAAACCCTACACGGGCTAAACGAATAATGGTTTCTTCTTCTCTTCCTTGAGGTGTTACAAGTAAAACAGGTGTGTTAATATCTTTAATAATGGCACCAACCCAAGGGGCAAACGATCCATCTAAGCCTATAAAAATACTATCAGGTACATGTCCTAAAGAAAAATCTTTTTGATGACGAACATCTAATACAAGCACACCTTCTTGGGCTCTTTTTTCTTTAAAATCAGCTAAAGAAAGTGCTTTTTTCCCTTTAGAAATTACCTGCGAAATATCTTCATATCCATTTTTATTCAATTGAACATTTAAAGGGAAATAGGCGGGAGGAGGTGTTAAGCCATCGGTTAATTCAGTAATAAATTCCTCTTTGGTCATGTCTGCTCTTAAGGCATAGTTCGTTTTCTTTTGGTCACCTAAATTACCTACGGTTTCTTTACTCATGTTTTTACCGCAAGCACTACCAGCACCATGCCCTGGATAAACCGTTAAATCATCCGAAAGAGGCATGATTTTGTTTCTTAGGCTGTCGAAAAGCATACCTGCTAAGTCTTCTTGTGTTAAGTCACCTTTTTGAGCTAAATCTGGTCGTCCAACATCTCCTAAAAATAAAGTGTCCCCTGTAAAAATAGCCTGCTCATTCCCTTCTTTATCGATTAATAAATAACATGAACTTTCTAGTGTATGCCCAGGCGTATGGATTACTCGAATGGTTAAATCACCAACTTTAAACTCTTCACAATCGGTAGCGATATGCGCATCAAACGAAGTTTTAGCATTTGGTCCGTAAACAATAGTTGCCCCTGTTTCTTTTGCTAATGTGACGTGTCCGCTAACAAAATCTGCATGAAAATGCGTTTCAAAAATATACTTGATGGTAGCTCCAGACTCTTTTGCTAATTGAATATACTGATTAACCTCTCTTAAAGGATCAATAATAGCAGCTTCACCATTACTTTCGATATAATATGCTCCTTGAGCTAAACATTTTGTATAGAGTTGTTCAATTTTCATTTGATGGACTTTATTTACTTAAATTTACAACATATTTAACGAATCCCCATGCGATTATATATCGAGATGTTCCTCTTGTTTGTAGGAATACCGGCTTCTTTTTTGTTACCCATGTCACCTTACATCAAATTAGGAATAGGTATTGTTGGGGTGATTTACTTGCTGTGGATTTCGATTAAAAAGGAGAAAATACCTTTTAAAAGTCTTTTTAAAGATCGAGGAGTTGATTGGAAATCGATCATGTTGAGGTTTATTATTATTTCTGCTGGATCGTTTTTATTTAAGTACTATTTTGAGCGAGAAGATGTATTTAATGTAGTCCAAAACAATTGGAAGATTTGGCTAATTTTTATGGGAGTGTATATTGTATTTTCGGTACTGCCTCAGGAATTTATTTACCGAACGTTTTTCTTTAAACGATATGAAAAGCTTGTACAAAGCAAGTGGGGGTTTATCTTATTAAATGCGCTTTTGTTTTCTTTTGCTCATATCTGGTTTAGGAGTCTGGTAGTACTAAGTTTTACGTTTATTGGAGGGATTTTGTTTGCACTTACCTATAGAAAATCACGCTCTTTCGTAGCGGTATGCGTAGAACATACGATTTATGGAAATTGGCTATACACCGTTGGTTTTGGAGAAACGTTTATGTTTCCTGTTGATGTGCCTCAATAATTTTTTTCAATTTCAAATAATGATTAAGGTGTAAATAATGCAGGATTCTTTCATATTTTTACATTCATGATACAAAGCAAGCAAGAAGAAAAAAGATGGACAGTCTTATCGAACGAAAGCAACGACTCTATTGATAAACTTTCAGAAGAATTGGGGGTTAGTCCATTTATTTCTCAGTTGCTTCACCAAAGAGGGGTTGATAGCTTCGAAAAAGCGAAAACATTTTTTAGACCATCCCTAGATCAATTGCATGATCCATTCATGATGCAAGACATGCAAGCAGCAGTTGATCGGGTAGAGGAAGCCCTTGCTAACAATCAAAAAATCCTTGTTTATGGGGATTATGATGTCGATGGAACAACCGCTGTGTCTTTAATGTATAGTTTTTTAAAAACCATTCACAATGAGGTGGAATACTACATTCCCGATCGTTATACCGAAGGATACGGTGTTTCTTTTCAAGGAGTAGATTATGCTTCTGAAAATAACTTTCAATTAATTATCGCTTTAGACTGTGGAATTAAAGCACTAGATAAAGTTGCTTATGCAACCGAAAAAGGCATCGATTTTATTATTTGTGATCACCACCGTCCGGGAGATGAATTACCTCAAGCAGTAGCTGTACTAGACCCTAAAAGAGAAGATTGCGCATACCCTTACAAGGAGCTTTGTGGTTGTGGGGTAGGGTTTAAGTTGGTTCAAGCGATTGCTCAAACACGAGGCATTCCGTTTGATGAGTTAAAACCTTATTTTGATTTGCTAGCCATAAGTATTGCGAGTGATATCGTTCCCATTACAGGCGAAAATCGCGTGTTGGCTTATTTTGGTTTAAAACTGATAAATGCTAACCCAAGACAAGGAATTAAAGAGTTGTTGGAACTTTCTGCTAGTAAAGATCGTGAATTGAATATCACTGGATTAGTATTTACTGTTGGTCCGCGTATTAATGCAGCCGGACGAATGAAAAGTGGAATGAATGCGGTGAAACTGTTGGTTTCTGGCGATCAAACAGATGCTAAAGAGATAGGGCTTTTTATTGAAAGAGAAAACCAAGATCGTAAAGATTTAGATAGAAGCATTACCGAAGAAGCATTAGAAATGATTGCTGAAAACGAAGTCTATTTAAATGCAAAAAGTACGGTATTATATCAACCTCATTGGCACAAAGGGGTAATAGGTATTGTGGCTTCTCGAATTATAGAAACATATTACAAACCAACCATTATTTTAACCAAAAGCAATGGGAAAGCAGCAGGTTCTGCTCGATCGGTTAGTGGGTTTGATGTATATGAAGCCATTGATGCCTGTAGCGATTTGCTAACGCAATTTGGCGGACATAAATACGCAGCAGGACTAACCATGCCTATTGAAAACATTGATGCTTTTAGAGCAAAATTTGATGAGGTAGTTTCACAAACCATTCCACCAGAATTACTGGTTCCAGAAATTAAAATTGATGCTGAGATTGATTTAAGTAGCATCGCGAAAAAACCACAAGCTGGTTTACCTAAGTTTTATCGTGTATTGAAGCAGTTTGCTCCATTCGGACCACAAAACATGACGCCTGTTTTTGTAACCAGAAATTTAAAAGCCAAATGGGTAAAAGTTGTTGGAGAAACACACTTAAAATTTCACGCATACCAAGAAGAAAATCCAAGTCTAGCCTTTAGCTGCATTGCTTTTGGTCAGGGTGATTTTTATGACTCACTCATGCATGGAGCCACTTTTGAAATGGTTTACGTATTAGAAGAAAATACCTGGAACGGTTCTACTACCTTGCAGTTAAATGTGAGGGATTTGAGGGTGGTTTCTTAAGAAATCCACAGCTGTCTTGTCTCCACAATCGCCCATGCCCCATTTTTAAATTTGCAGAAGATTTCAAAACCTTCTCCATATAATCCACCATTTGAATAGCTATATTGGTAGTAAGCGGTTTTATTTGTAGAGTCAATAAGTACCCTAGAATATGAAATTCCTTGACTTTTCCATTTGGTACTATACAAAGAATCTGATCGAGTGATTAATATGATGTTTTTTGGAATGTTGAGTTTTGTAATATCTAATAAAGTGGGTTTAAGCGTGTCGAGTTCATGTAGAGAATCATTGATTATCTCAATTTCAATAGCTGTCCAACAAACGTTAGAAGTATCAACTTCTTTATTTAATAAGCGATCAATAATAATTCCACGCTCTTTTTGGTTATACTCTTTATTAAAATAATCCCAATCGGTATTGAAAGGAGCACAAAGAGGCTTATAGTATCCACTTCTTATTTTACGAAGTTTATTGCCCAGTTGTGCCATCGTTTGATTGATCACAGCGTATTCATCAGCTAGATTTTCTTTTACAGATGCTGGTTGATCTCCTTTGCAAGAAATAAAAAAGCTTAAGAGAATGAGGTATATAAATGGGATTTTCAAGGTTCTATAAGATAATAATGAGGTTTATGTTTTCTTCTAGACCATAGCGGTTTTTGTTTGGTTTTAAAAAGTTTACCGTTTGGAAGAACTATGATAAGTTTATTTTTCTTTCTATATAATTTATTTGGTTGGCGATGATTTAATTGAGCCGAAGTAAGTGAGCTATATAAATCATATTCCTCTAATGAAATTCTATTCGGTTTAAGGTCAATAGATAAAACCAAAGAATCGATATTAATACAACTGCAAGACGAACAATTTTGAAAACATTTTTCCATTTTAACTGTATCATAAATGGTGTCTACGGCTAGAATCATCGTGTCGTTATTATAATTAATCTTGCCAGTACTCCAACTGTACATAAGATCGAATCTCCAATTGTGTATATAAGTTGAGTCAGAGAACAAGATTAGTTCATTTCCAAAATGGTCATAAAAAACTTCGTTTGTATCTTTTTGAGCAGTAATATTTGATGCGAATAAGGTGCAAAAAAGAAGGAGGAGTAATTTGTTCAAAAGGTTTGTTTTGATTTTAACGAGTACTACTTAAAATAATTGTTTCAGCTGCCCCATCAATTTTTCACCAACCTCAAGGTAGCTGTTTTGTTTTTACCAATTAAAATGAGTTGGTAACTATTTTTAGTTATTTCAGTGAGGTTAATTTGGTTGTTGGTTACGTTTCCTTCGAGGATTAGTTTTCCTGTCACACCGTATACTTGGTATTTACCGTAAGCTGTTGAGCTTTTTATGTTAAAAATTCCGTTTGATGGGTTTGGGTAAACGGATAGTTCTTCAGTATTAGTTCCTACTTGTACCAATGTAGAGTTTTGAAATTCGTATGCTCCAATATCAATGGTTCCTTGGATGTTTTTGGTTGTATAGTTGGCTGAATGAGCATACTCTTTTGTTGGCGTTAATGAAATTCCATGAGCTGACCCTAAAGTACTTCCAGAATCAATTACAGGGGAATTACCTGTTAGGTGATAATCGTAGGCTAGTTCGTTTCCAAAGTTAAGCTGACTAATATCGGTGTTTACATAATTGGTTAAATAGGTAGTTGTTGTACCGGTAATCACTGTTCCTATTCCGGTAAAAATATTGTTAGATACATTTGCAAGCGTAGTACCCGATTTAATGTCTACAAATTTGCAGGAAGCTGTTCGTTTGTTTACAAAGGTGTTGTTTATGGTATACAATTCATGAGGAGCTGTGTTGGTTAATCCTTCTAATCCGTAACCGAGCATGTTATTATTTAAGGCGGATGGACCTTGCATAAGGATATTCCCTATTACAAAAGATAATCCGCCATTTGGAATGTCAATCAATCGGCTAGAATTTCCCGTGGTCTCATCAGAAAAACGGTTGTAAGCAATGTAATTATAATCTGCTCGTGATTTTATGGTATGTCCTACGTTGCAGTGATGTGAATAGTTGTATTGAAAAATAAGTGAATCGGTATGACCAACATATAAATTATGAGTAAAACCATCACCGTAACCGTTAAATCCAAATTCGCAATGTTCAATGATCAGTTTACCATTATAGGTGTTGTTGGTTAATATGCCATTTTCATTGTCGTGGAAGTAACAGTTTGTAATGGTGATGTTTTCCCCTTCGAATCGAATACCTGCTCCATTCATATCTGGAACGGAAGCTTCTGAAAACTCAATATTTTCAATGGTGTTGTTGTTTCCTTGGATCACCCAAATTCCTTTTCCCGCTATTTGTTGTCCGTTTGCTTTCAGGTGAGGTTTTCCTGGTCCAACTCCTTTTATGTAAAGGTTGTTTTGGTTCCAAATAGCTAACGAAGCAGTTCCGCTATAGGTTTCGGCATCAATAAGGATGGTATCCCCATCGTTTACCACATTTGCGATGTATAATTGGTTGGGTGAAGTGTATGTTCGGGTTGAACCTACTAAAAAAGTGGTTGCTAATGCCTGTACGAACGGACTTATTATTGTTATTAGGAATATAAGTAACTTCATGGTATGATAAATTAATTATTCCGTTTTTTTAAAGAAAAAATCATGGGGTAAATGTTTTTACACACCCTTAATCCCTCTCAAGAGGGAAATTAATTTGTATGATTTTTTCCATTATTATAGTAAACGGATATTTATAAAAGTAAGAAATTAACCGTGAAGTACTTGGAGCAAATTGTATATAGAATTAAGTGGTTATTGCCATCTCCATTGTCTATTGCTTTGTTGCTAACCGTTCTTACATTTTGTTTGGCGTACTTTTTTACTGAAACATCGCTAGCCGAATTATTTACCTTTTGGGAAAATGGGTTATGGGGTAAGGATTTAGTTGGTGACACCTGGACAAGAAGTTGGCAATTGCCTTTTATGGTTCAAATGATGCTGATGTTGGTGTTAGGTTATGTGTTGGCATTAAGTCCGATTGTTGACAGGTTTATTCAATCGTTTGTGAAGTATTGCAATACCACTGCTAAAGCTGCTTTTTTGGTTACGCTTTTAACCATGATGGTAAGTTTGTTTAATTGGGGATTGGGGTTAATTTTTGGAGCTGTTTTTGCTAGAAAAGTAGCTGATTATGCCCAAAAGAAACACCTGAAAATTAATTATGGGTTGATTGGAGCAGCAGGTTATTCGGGATTGATGGTGTGGCATGGAGGTTTGTCGGGTTCTGCTCCAATAAAGGCTGCTGATCAAGGAGGAGTTCGTCAGTTGATTGCTGATAATGATTTGCCTTCGGAGATATTAATGAGTGAAACGGTGTTTTCGAGTATGAACATTGTTGCCTCTGTTTTGCTGCTTCTTGTTGTGCCTTTGTGTATGTTTTGGCTAGGTAAAAAAGTGAAGAACACGAAAGTGAATTTACCTATTGAAAAAGAAGATAAAAAGAATAGCTTAAAAGTAGAGGGAGCGGAACGAATAGATCACCTAAGAGGTTTTACCTTACTTAT
>CATLPG010000066.1 GCA_950054195.1 uncultured Saccharospirillaceae bacterium | reverse complement strand
AATTTCAGGAGAAATCGTATCAGATAAACCAATTAACGTAGCACCTGCTATAGATGATGCTACTATATATGTTTGACCTGCTCCAACTTGCTTTCCATTAAAAGCTACCGTTCCATTAGCTACGCTACTTCCATTTGTAAATCTATGCACCTCGTAGTCAGACATAGTTATTGGAGCATTTGTTGGATTATATATCTCTAATGCTTTATTTGCCCCCTCTTCTATATATTCTGAAAAAAACAATTCATTACAATTGGTTGTTTGAACATTACATGAACTACTATGAATTCCTAAATTTACGTAATCATCAATAGAATCACCTGCTACCCACTCTACTGACGGGTCAAAAGTTGTTGGGTTTGAAATTACGCCAAATTGAATAGTAAACTTTCTTTTTAATACAATATCTTCCGTTGAAAGGCCTCCTCCAGACCATGCTGTTCCTGGATCTTGACCAATGACACCTATAATATCAATCGTATCTCCTAGTGTTACATTTACCAACAAAATAGCATCGTTACCTGTATATGACATACTTCCAGTGGTAGTATCAGCTACAGCACTTACAACAGGCCCAGGACTTAAATCTGAAACTACAAATGCACTATCGGATAACAATGTTTTATTTCCAAGCTCAATTGTAGCACTAGCTGTTGTATTCCCATTAGAGAATATATGAATCTCATAATCACTTAAAGAAATTGGACTAGCTGAGGCATTGTAAATCTCTAATGCTTTTGTAGATCCACTCTCAACATACTCTGAGAAAAACAAGCCGCTACATGGTGTTTGGGAGTAACTAACTGCTATTGTTAATGTGAAAATTAAAACAACAATTAAAGGTTTTAAAAAAGTAAAGTACTTCATACTATGGTTTGAATATAATTTCGCAATGACGAAAATAGGGCACATTTATTTAATTATCAATAGTCAGATGTTAACAAAGTATGAAGTTTAGTAACATAATACATCTATATAGCTTACAAATACTACTAAAATGAAATAGTAGACATTAGGGAACAAATAAAAAATGCGGACCACAATGATCCGCACTAATAAAAAAACTATTGATTTATATAACTTATTTCGATAAAATAATTCTTTCTATTTTATTTATTCCATCCCCAACAATTTTCAATTGGTATACACCATTTTCAAAATTAATAAGTGATAAATTGGTTTGGTAGGTATTCAAATTTGAACGGTCAAAAATAATAGCTCCTTTAAAATCTAGTAACTGAAGTGTAATAATTTTACCATTATCACTTGAAACAGTTAAAAGATCTACAGTGGGATTTGGATATACTTTTACTCCACTATTGTTTAATAACTCTTCTACTCCAATACTACTTCTTACATGGATGTTTAGGGTATCATATACTGTACAGATTTCTGCAAAATCTTTTCCTTCTAGAATAACTTCATAATCTCCTGAGTTAGGGTAAGTATGGGATACCGTTTGAACAGTTGACGTTGCACCATCTCCAAATGTCCAAAAGAAATACGAAGCATCTGAACCATTTGTATTAAACGTTACTGTTCCTCCAGTAAAAATTGTATCAAAATCGCTGTTTGCTATTACACCTGGTGGTTGTATTACCGCTAATGTAAGCTCAATAACACTATCACATCCTTGGTTGTTTTGGAGCGTATCATAATAAACTCCCGAACTAGTTAAAACATTTCCTCCAAATAAGTAATTAACATTAGCACAAACTGTATCAAATATGCTTGTTTGATTAGTATTCCCTGTTAGTTGAGTAATTGTTACTGTTAACACACTATCGCAACCGTTATTAGTTGTTAGATACTGGGTAAAGGTACCAGCTGAAGAATAATATGAACTCCCAATTAGTACACTATCATTTTGGCAAATAGTTGCTGTAGTATTGTCAAAAACTGTATCACAGCAAAACTCCACAGTTAATGTTAATTCAACTACACTATCACAATTTAAGTAATTCAATAAAGAATCAGTATATACCCCTGATGTAGTAATATATTGTCCTCCAAAATACAAACTATCTGTACTACAAATAGTATCATCAATCGAATAATTAGTTGGTAATACTGTTAGATACAGAGTAACCAAACTATCTCCTCTAGGAGTACTAATAGTATCTTTAAACTCACCTGTTGTGAAATAATTTCCATCTCCTAATGAATAAAAATCACCATTACAAATAGTTGCATACACTGTATCTGCAATATCTCCTACTGCAAATGATTGTCCACATTGACTTTGATGCTCTCCTAAACCTGTTAATTCACCCGTTGGGAATAAGTCCCATTCTACTGATGGATCGAATGTACTTGGATTTGTTGAAGTTCCTTTTGTTACACTAAGTTTTCTTCTTATAGTTACATCTGATGTTCCAATGCCTCCTCCAGTCCATTCAGTACCTGGATCTTGACCAATAACTCCAAAAATATCGATTGTATCGGTTCCTTTGAACAGAGCAATTGCATCATTTCCATTAACGAAGTAGTCATTGAAACCAAAATCATCATAGTTAGCCATTACAGCATCTCCATTGGATATTACAAATGTTCCTCCTGCTGGAACAGTATCTTGGTTTGTAAAAGTAGCAGTACTAGAAGCTGAAGATGTTCCGTTAACATAGAACGATACTATATAATTATCCAATGCAATATCATCTTGTGTTGGGTTATAAATTTCTATCCCTTTCTTTAATCCATTCTCTACGTATTCTGAGAAAAACAATTCGTCACAACCATCTAGGTCTTGTTCTTCACAATCTGAAAAATGCAAATAATTTGACTGAAAATCAAATAAGTCATATGCTCTCCATTCAGAAGAATCATAAACAATTGAACCTTTTGCAACACTTGATTTTCTTTGAATATAGATCTCGGCAGGAAGATTTGTATTTCCTACCTCTCCTACTATATCAAGAAGATTATTTGATTTACTTAATACGATTGCGTCTGTTCCAAAGAAATCTAAATTGGCAACAATGGTATCTGCTATATTAGCTTCAGCACCAGTAGCGAAATCATCCGTTACAATGTAAGTTGCGTACCCATTGATTATGCCACCTAGGTTTATAACATCTGAAGGTGATCCAGGCGTTGCATTCGCATAAATTTCAATAGTATAATTAGAAAGATCGATATTGCTTGAAGTTGGATTATACAAACCAATGAAATTATTTCCCTGATTCCTGTGATAATGAGAAATGAATAATTCAGTACAAGGTTGAATCTGAGTTTGAGAACAAATCCCATTAAATACACCTAAATCAGAAAAATCATCTATTGCTGCTGATTCCCAGAACTCATCAGGCAAATAATCAGCATATTCTCCATCAGCCTTTGGTCCATTATAAATTCTTCTTAATGTTTGGTCTTGAGTAGAAACTCCGTTATTTGACCAAACCTGCGCATTTGAAGAACCATCTTCTCCTATTAAGTCTACTGTCCCTCCTTGATACTCTAGTTCAATATAATCATCACCATTAAAGAATAATTGATTATTAGTAGTATCAGCTTTTGCCAATAATGCAGCATCAGAACTTGGGTGGGCTACGACATAAGTTGAATAAGGTAATAAATCTCCACTAAGATCAACAACAGTTGGCAAATAAGCTCCATTAGAATATATCTCAATATCTACTGATGTTAGATTTATTGTATCATCTGTAGGATTATAGATTTCCAAAGCTTTGTTACTTCCACTTCCTTCTACATATTCAGAGATAAATACATGATCGCAATCATTTGTTGTAACCACAGTATCTTCAACTACACAAATACATAAATGACCATCTATATTTGTGCTATCTGTACCGTTTACAGAAATCCATTCTTCTGAAGGATCGAATGGTAAACCTGCATCATAAATACCTGTTCTAACGTTTAGTTTTCTTCTGATTGTTTGATCTTCTGTTGAAACTCCATTGTTTGACCAAGCTGTTCCTGGATCTTCACCTACCCTACCAATAACATCAATAATATCCCATGGTGTGTTACTTCCTGCATAATAATCAGAAGCATATAAAACTAGTGCATCATCTCCGTTAAAAAATAAGTCTGTTACTATATCTGCTTTTGATTTTAAAGCATTGGATGAAAACGTTCCAGCAATAACAAATGTGCTATCTTGTTGTAATAAACCAGAAAGACTAATTGTGTCAGATGGTGTTGAACTTCCATTGTTATACGTAACTACATAGTAATACTGTAAGTTAGCGGAATAAATAGATGGGTTATAAATTTCGATTAATTTATCTCCTCCATTTTCTATATATTCTGAGAAAAACAAGCTGTTACAATTGGAAAATGGTTCATTATTTCCTCCACAATCACTTTGGTGGTTTCCTAAACTAGCATTCCAATGGTCTTCGAAATCTCCAAAGTAGCTTAACCATTCAACAGCAGCATCAAATGAACTTGTGTTTACACTTCCTTTATTAACAAAACGTCTTCTTATTAATCTATTATTTGTTGAAATTCCATTTGAACTTACCCATCCATCATTACCTGGGTCTTGTCCAATAACACCTATTAAATCAACTAAATCTCCGTTTGGATTGTATAATCCAATCGCATCGTTTCCACCAAAATAAATATTAGCATCAAGATAGTCTGCCTCAAAAGAACTTAATTCATTATCAGCAACTATGTAAGTACTGTATGAACCTAAACTGTTACTACCCAAAGATGCAACAATGGTTGGTGTTGTACTTCCATCTTCAAATATTTTAATACTATAATTTGTTAGGTCAATACTATTATTCGTTGGATTAAAAATTTCTAGTACGTATGCTTCTTCTATATCGTATTCTCCATCTTCAAAAGTTATTGCATACTCAGAAAAGAATAATTCTGAACAAGGTGCTGACGTGTCAGTATTTTCTACTGGCTCACAAGAAGAATGATGCAGGTGTTTATTGTTTTCAGAAAAATCTCCTAATTGATACTCATACCATTCATTAACATCATATGCTGTATTTCCTTTTGTAATATTAGAATCTCTTTGAATATAATATTCTCCCCTCCATAAGTCATTTGAGTCGCCTATTACTCCAACTACATCAATCATAGTTAAATTTTTATATAACTCGATAGCATCGTATCCTCCAAAATCTAAATTTGGGACCACTAAATCGGCTATGTTTGCTTCTGCTCCTGTTGCATAGTCATCCGTAACAATGAAGGTTGCGTAGGGCCCTATCTTATTTCCATTTAGAGATACTATTGAATCTAAAACTGTAGCAGTATCAGGTATAATTTTAATGGTGTAATTAGATAAATCAATAGAATCACTTGTAGGGTTGTATAAGCCTATAAAATTATTTCCTTGATTTTCGTGGTAATGAGAGATAAACAATTCACTACATGCCACTTGAGACCTACCTGAAATTGTTAAGATTAAAGCCGTAATAAAGAGAAAGTAATCCGTTTTCATTTTAAAATATTATACAGAAGCAACAAGTATAATATTATCTATCAAAAAACTAACTATAAAGTATGTTAAGAATAAATCAATTTGATATTTGGCTATTTATTCTTTTAAAAACAAATAAAGGTTCTATTAATTTCATACACGCATGATCTCCTCTACTACATGGTTTATTTCCAAAAACCGAACAAGGCTGACAATCTAAACGCTCGGAAGTTATAATTATATTATTTTCATTACCTATCGGAGGAAAACCTAAACTTGGATGTGTACTTCCCCAAATAGAAACGACATTAACACCTAATAATGAAGCCGTATGCATATTAGATGAATCCATCGTAACCATAACATCTAATTGCTGCATTAAAGTCATTTCTTGTTTAAAGGATAGTTCTTTTGAAGCATTAATAATTTCATATTTATCTGCTAAATAATTTAACTTTAAAAGTTCACCATCCCCTCCTCCAAACAAAAAGATTTTATAATTAGCTTCTAGTAAAAAAACAATTAACTCTTCAATTTTACTAAGTCCCCAAATTTTAGTTTCATGTTTAGCAAATGGAGCTATCCCAACCCATTTATTTTCTTTTAAGAATAAATTATGGAAACTTAAAAAATCGCTTATATCATCTTTGGGTGAAATCCAAGGACCTTTAATTAATTCTGTTGAAAAGCCCGCTTTTTCAAATGTATCAAGATATCGTTCAACACTAGTTTTTAATGGTTTGCTTGTGTTTTTCGAAGCAATCATTTCCTTTTTCTCTTTTCGGCCCTTGTCTATCTTATAAACTGGAATACCTGAAGACTTAAAAAACGTATTTAATATTTGTGTACGTAACACATCATGTAAATCGATAACTAGGTCTGGTTTATGTTCCTTTTTAAGCTCTAAAAACAGTTTTCTTATTCCAAGCGCACCCTTATACTGCTTGAGATCAACACCAACTTTAATTAAGCGTTCATGATCATTAAAAAAAGAAAGAAAAAAACTACGCGTAGCGAATACTAAACGTGTATTTGGGTGTTGATGTAATACTGATTTTATAACTGGAGCTACCAATGCTACATCTCCCATAGCAGAAAATCGATAAACTAAGATCGTTTTCATTTAAGAATTCTTGTTATACAATACAGGATTAAGCTGTTCGTCATTGTACATTTTCATTTGGCGATATACTTTCATGTATTTTTTACCACTTAAAATGTCTTCTATTAACTGATCAAATGCTAGTGACAAATCTTCTTTTTGTTCCAATAACACATTCAACTTACGCGTACATGTTTGATTATGTTTTTCATCAACATCATCTCTTTGAACCTGCTCATTCATATGATAAATCTTAAGCGCTAAGATGCTTAAGCGATCCACTACCCAAGCTGGACTTTCGGTATTCAATTTTCCAGAGGAAAAGTCATTTTTATTACCAAAAAAATCTAAAAACCAATCATCTATTTTTTCTACAAGATCAGTACGCAGTTGATTTGAAGCATCAATTCTACGCTTAATTTCAATACCCTTTTTAGGGTCAATTTCTGGATCTCTAACAATATCCTCTAAATGCCACTGAACGGTATCAATCCAGTTTTTTTGGTATAATAAACCTTCTATTCCTTTGTAAGGGTTATTGAGGGTTGCATCAACATCATCAGTTACATGATAATCACGAATAGCCTCTTCAAAAAATTTCCAACAGGTTGATGCTTTCATTTGAGCTTTTTTATTTACCAAGAAACAATGCTTTTAATTCAGAAGCATCATTTGGTTCCATTTTTTTTGCTAAAATAAGACTTAATTGTTTTCTACGCAAAGCTCCTTCAAAACGTGTCTTTTCCTCCTCAGTTTCGGGTTCTACTTGTGGAACCTCTATAGTTCTACCTCGCTGATCTATAGCAACAAATGTAGTAATAGCTTCGTTTGCTTTTACACGATCTCCTGAAAAATCTTCTACATAAACATCTACAAAAATCTCCATCGAAGAGGTAAAAGCCCTAGAAACTTTTGCTTCTAAGGTTACTGTATCACCCATTTTAATAGGCTTATCAAAAGAAATGTGATTAATGGAAGCTGTTACAACCTCTCTATTACAGTGTCTTCTTGCTGAAATAGATGCTATAATATCTATCCAAGCCATTAGTTTTCCTCCAAATAAAGTATTATGGAAGTTGGTATCATTTGGCAATACTAGATGCGTAGCAATTGCACAAGTCTCGTTCGCTTTTTTAGGTTTCATAGCATGCTTGTTATCATTATAAAGATGAGAATTTAGCTATTACTAAACAATAATCCTTGAAACTTTTGTTACTTTTAACCCATAAACTATTGATATGTACACAGGCTTACGACATCTACACAGTGCAAACAGATACATTATATTAATCTTATTAGTTCTTGTTGTTTTTAGTTCATTGAACAAATGGCTTAAGAAAAAAGAATATACCTCGGCTGATA
The DNA here is from genome assembly GCA_950054195.1 of uncultured Saccharospirillaceae bacterium. GTDB lineage: Bacteria > Bacteroidota > Bacteroidia > Flavobacteriales_D > CAJJDF01 > CATLPG01. The sequence goes on along the minus strand of CATLPG010000066.1, from coordinate 6,573 downwards.
ACAGACTTAATTTATTTGCCTTTATTAGTTCGCATATTCAACTATTAACAGGGTTAATTCTTTATCCTATGAGTGATTGGGTTGATTTTGGTAATCTGGGAAATAAATACTACCGCTTTTTTGCGGTAGAACATCTCATTGGCATGTTAATAGCCATTGCCTTGATTACCATTGGTAGAATTAAAATGAAGAAACTTTCAGTTCCTTACAAAAAACATAAAGTCACTTTTGTTTATTATTTCATTGCTTTGATCCTCATTTTAGCCTCTATTCCTTGGCCTTTCCGAAATGTAGGAATCAATAATTGGTTTTAGTTAGATAAAGGATAAAATGAATTCTTCTACTTTTTTTATTTTACAAAAATAAATAAGAGAACAAGTAAATTATAAATGAAAATTATATCATACAATGTAAACGGCATACGAGCTGCCTTAAATAAAGATTGGGTAAAATGGTTAACAGCTGTTGATCCCGATATTGTATGTCTACAAGAAACAAAAGCTCAATCAGAACAAATTGATAGTGATTTATTTGAATCGCTAGGGTATAAAACTTACACGCATTCTGCTGTAAAAAAAGGATATAGTGGTGTAGCTATACTAACAAAGCAAATGCCAAAGCATATTGAATACGGCTGTGGTATTGAAAAATATGATGCTGAAGGAAGAATAATCCGAGCAGATTTTGAAGATTTTAGTATTATTAGTGCTTATTTTCCTTCTGGTAGTAGCGGAGAAATTCGCCAAGAGTTCAAGATGGAGTTTTTAGCTGACTTTCAATCCTATATTGATGAATTGAAAAAAGATTTCCCAAATCTTATTATTTCTGGAGATTATAACATCTGTCATAAACCTATTGATATACATAACCCTGTATCTAACAAAAATAGCTCTGGTTTTTTACCCGAAGAACGTGAATGGGTAACACAATTTATTAACTCTGGTTTTATTGATACGTTTAGATATTATAATGACAAACCAGATCAATACACTTGGTGGACCTACCGGTTTGGAGCAAGAAAGAAAAACTTGGGATGGCGTATCGATTACCACATGGCAAGTGCTCCTATGGAGGATCGTTTAAAAAGAGCCGCTATTTTAAGTGAAGCTGTTCATTCGGATCACTGCCCTATTTTGTTGGAGATTGATTAAAAAACTTATTTTAACACAGATTTTCTCCCAATAGTAGATGTGATAATATCCCTAGACAAATCCCATCCTCTGGCCGGAGAGTATTCCCTACCATAAAAAATTATTTGCAAGTGTAACTTATTCCAAATTTCTTTAGGGAATAAACGCTTACAGTCTTTTTCTGTTTGTTCTACGTTTTTTCCATTAGATAAGCCCCAGCGATAAATCAATCGGTGAATATGAGTATCTACAGGAAAAGCAGGTTCCCCAAATGCTTGGCTCATAACTACCGAAGCTGTTTTATGTCCAACCCCAGGTAATTCTTCCAATAACTCCATATTAGCTGGAACCTCACCTCCATATTTATCGATCAAGATTTGAGATAGATTATATATTGCTTTTGACTTTCTGGGAGATAACCCACAAGGTTTAATGATTTCACGAATCTCATCAACTGATAACTTTACCATATCAAAAGGATTATCCGCCCTTTCAAAAAGTAAAGGGGTAATCTTATTAACTCGTTCGTCTGTGCATTGTGCAGATAAAAGCACAGCTATTAACAATGTATATTCATCAGTATGATCTAATGGTATTGGAACCACAGGATATATTTGCTCCAGTGTATCAATAACAAATTCTACTTTTTCTTGCTTGTTCATCACTAAATGTTAATATTAAACATCTAATGTAAAGTTATTTTTCTAATCGGCACTTAACACAACATACCCATTGAGAATAGTATTATCATCATCATTTAAATCAACAATATAATAATACACCCCCGAAGGCAACACATTACGTCCACCAACCTGAACATTTACATTTGGAGTACCATCCCATGGATTTTGAATAAGAATATCAGTATATACTAATGTTCCATAACGGTTATAGATTTTAATCTCACAGTCAGGGTATTGTTCCAAACCTGCAATGATCCAAGTATCATTTATACCATCACCATTCGGACTGAAAAACTCATACACTTTAATTGAATCATATATAGTAGTATCAATTGGATTAATAGTTGTATCAGCTGTACTATCCACGCAGGTATCATAAGTAACCAAATTCTGAACCATATTTTGAGTAGTTAAATAGAAACAGTTTGGAATAGAGTCAATAACAAACATAATTCCACAAGTATCCTCAAGCGATATTATTATTGGATTAGTTTGAGTAATATCGATCGTATCAAACGGCATTAAAACAGTATCAATAACGATCGTATCGTATAATATTAAGCTATCATACATTCCATTACAATTAGCATCGTTATATATACTATACGTAAATGATGTTCCAGAATCCACAACAAGTGATGATGCATTATATACTTGAAGAGAATAATCTATCAATGAATCACAGGATGAAACATACGTTTGACTAGCTATTAACTCTAAGTTATACTGCTCATAATTATCATTAGAAAATGTAATATTTCCAATACTACAAATACAATTTTCAGTAGTGCTTAACACAATAAACTTGTCACAAGTATCATTTATATTAAATGTAAATGGAATGGAGTCAGTAACAGGGATGGAATCCATAGGAGCAATTTGAGAACTAAATATTATAGAATCTGTTAATAGTGCACTATCTCCAGCATCTAACACCCCATTACAATTTACATCAGTAACAATATCAAATATAATTCTTGTCCCTGGTTGTATAGTATCCAGTCCTCCATTGTAAATACTAAAATCATAAGTCAATGATGAATCACAACCTGATGTACTGTAAGAATTACCAAACACTATTAAATCTAATTTAGTTATCTCTATTTTATCAGAAGCCGTATCAATACCCAAGTATGAAGGACATGTTTGAGTAGAATCTATACTACATAATAATTCGTATTTCTCAGCTATGATAGCAAATACCTCTAAAGAGTCTACACATAAAATACTATCAAAATTCTTAGGGTATACAACAACATCAAACATAAGTGAATCCCCAACACTACTCGTATCTATTTGCCACTCATAAACAATTTTATCATTTGAAAAATAAACAGAAGCTGCTGTATCTGACAACAAAGAAATATCTCCTGTAAAGTTTTTCACCTCTTCTAGCATTCGGAAATTAGAATCAACCTCAAGCACAATAACCTCATTTCCAAGGTTACTAAATCCATTTGAATGCTCTAACTTAACAGTAACACTTGCCGAATCACATATTTGAGCTGTAGAAAGTTCGAAATTAATATCAAAGTCATTTGATACAGCTAGTGGAATTCCATTAATAACCAAAGGTGGTAACGCTAAGTTAGAAACAGAATCATTGCATATTCCATCATCGTATTCATAGAATAATTCAAATAAAAACTGGTCATCAATAGTAATTGGACAACCTAAAGTAAACTTAAAGGTTAAATTAAATGTGTTATACTGTGTTTGACTCACATCAGCTATTGAATCACCTCCCAACAATTGATTACCAAAATTCCAAACAAAATCACCATTTCCATTAAGCGTTGGATCAGCTAACGGATACTGTACTCCTGGATTAAAATTCATCCATTCAATAGTTGATGAACCAGGCACAAAATCTAACACGGATCCTGTCCCTACTTGATTCAATACTCCAATTAAATCATGAGCCGAGACTAACCCAGAATTAGTAACATTAAAAGTATAAGTTAATGTATCACAAAAATCTACCGAACTCGAAGGAAAGCTCACCGTCCTTTGCTCAATAATTGGCACAGGTATTAACTGTGTTAATGTATCTCTTTTATAGTTATCAAAGCAACTGTAAGCGGGGTTACCATATTGCAATGTAGTAGGGTTTGGAGCACCTTGACAATTATAACCAACAACTAACTCTATACTATCAGGCTTACAGGGATTACTTGCACAAATTTTAAAGATATACTCTTGCATTCCGAAAATAGTATCTAAATAAATGTATTGACCAATACCATAATTTGGATTATTAAACGAAGACAATGTTTGTGATACTGAACCACTACTTATTTCATCAACATTTAAAATTGGAGCTGCTGTACCTGCTAATGACTTCATTGAGAAAAAGGCATTATAAATACTCTCACTATCTGGATTTCTCACAATAACATCCCAACAAACCGAATCTGTTGAAATATTTCCCTCTGGGTTCAACGGTACAACTTCTACATCAAAGCTTGTTCCAGAAAAGCTTAAGGTATTCGTTTCAAAAGGATTTACAATTGAAGGAGCATTATGCCCCATTACATAATCCCTACCATAAGCTTCTATTTTTATTGATGATGCATCATTTAAGTTACATCCTCCTCTAAATAGAATTCCAAAACCTTTTCGTCCTTTAGAGAAGCCATCTAAACGATCAGGTAATTGATCAGCATAAATAATCATTGTATCTCTTGTTGGACTAACATAATAAGCACTTGGAGGAATTAATGTATCAAAACCACCTTGACTTGGCCAGAAATTGAAATTTGTAAACAATGTAGAATCTTCAATCAATATTAAATCACCAGGGCTCCACGATATAACGTACTGATCTATAACACCAGTAGGCTTGTACTCAGCATTTCCAAAATTATTAGAATTAAATGTTGCTCCAACAGGAGAGTTCCCCACCTCAACAAAAAAGTCACTGCAATATCCATCGGCTCCTAATATTCTTGACCTTAAATCTATCTCATATTGTCTAATAAAGAAATCTCCAAAATCCTGGAAACCACCATTATTTTGAGAACAAGAGTCAGAAGATTCATTAATATCTCTAATATAACTAGCTCTAGAATTAAAAACAAACTCTCTTTGCGAACCATTTGAAGAGAAAAACATTTCAACTTCAACAGTATCTGCTTCCATAAATGGACTACCTTCCTCTCCTCCATATATAAAATTCGGACTTACCCCTGGTAATAAACGCATACTATCAATATAATCTCTTAAATCAATCATATAAGTTGATATACCAGTTCCTATAGCATGATTTTTAACCACGCTAGAGAAATTATTAATCATAAACTCTCCTGTAATTCCAGAACTAACATCTGTAATAGAAACCTTTCCTATATTACTCATCTGTTGTAAAGGATCAAAACCATTCCCAGGTCCTAAATTATCCATTCCAAACGGATGCCAATATCGAATCCTGTGATAAAACACAGAGGCTGTATCCAGAACAGCTATTTTCGAGAAAAAACGAATGCTATCATAATTATAGGCTTGATTTAACACAACACCTGCTGAATCTCTAGTAACACGAGTAGTCATTGTAGTGTCTGTCCATCCAAAAGTAGCACGCTCTGCCCCAAATTCAACAAATTCAACGTCCGAAATAATTGTATCACAGTTCCATGATACCCCTGGTCCCTGTCTACACATATTGTCATAACTACCACATAGATTTCCTAAGTCATCATAAACCAAAGCTCTACTTGTAAATTGAAGGGTTCTATGTAAAGGGTTTGTTAATGTTGATATTCTAGAGCACTCATAAGCAACAGAGTCACAATCTAAAATCAAATCAAAGGATAATGTCGTTTTATTTCCTGAAGGAAACCTTGTAGTAAGAAAAACAATTGTATCTGTTTCAACACCTGGTAAAGTATTTACTGTGTAAAATCCTCCTCCAACACCAGCCCATGAATCCGAACTTGAGACAAGATAAAGTCCTTTTGGTACAACGAATGTTCTTTCAACTAGAATCTTTGATCTATCAAAGTTTCCGATACTGTTCCATTCTGTAACAGTAACAGGTAATGTTTCCCCATCTCTCAAATGAGTAATAGGGTAATCAAAGTCAGATGGATGCTTTGAAATTCTAAAATGGAAGGCTCTTTCAGCCCCTGCATCATTAAATATTAATTGCTCATTCTTACAATATGTAGCATAAGATGGCTTAAACTGAACATTATTGTTTACAGGTAAAAATTGATCTTGAATATTGTTGGCTATATCATAAGCTTCACAGCCTACGAATGTATTTAATGGTGTATTAAAATAAATTTTTATTATTAAAGAGTCTCCTGCCAAAATATCATCCCTTTCTCCATCAAGATCTAAATCTCTTAATCCATTACCAACATATCCTGTTAAGTCTACAATCTTTGAAACTGGATTTAATGGTAAGTTTTGACCATCTACCAAAACAGAATCAAAAGAAATTGCACTCGATGTAATTCCATTAGGCACTTCTCCAAAATCTATGTTTAGTATAAAATCAAAAATTGAACCTAATAAGGTATCAGAATCCGTTGAAATGTTTTTAATTGTTATTTCTCTAAAATTGGTTTGACAAGGTTGATATTGACCTGCTACTACTTCAGTTCCGGTACCATCAATATACCCCGATCGCTCATCAACCATGGCTAGTTCTCCTTTTGGCTGGATAATTTTTCCGTAAGGAAATACACTTGCTGGAGTTATTGAGCTACACCCTATCCCTGATCCACAATCTACAGTTGCCTCAACAAAAGAAGTCA
>CATLPG010000065.1 GCA_950054195.1 uncultured Saccharospirillaceae bacterium | reverse complement strand
ATTTGCTATAATAGTATCTTCAAAAGTAAATGTATTGTTAGAGGCATTCAGCTCACCTCCCATATCTGCTGTATCGAATAAATAAGTTGTAAAACCTCCAGAGCTAGATATAGTAGCACCATTGGACACACCTAATACATTAAAATTAGAAGCATCAACCTTTATCATTAGGTTTTTAACACCTCCGTAAACAGTTTGTAAATCAACTGTGAACCTCCTAACAAAAGGTAAACCTGGGTTTATAGAATCTAAATATATTGGATCTCCATTAACATAAGTTGCTTCATTTAAAAGTGAGGTATTTTGATTTCCTGTTAACTTTAGTTGAGGGTTAAATAAACTCAAAAATGGTGTTGGCACATTAGAAAACAACAATGGCGTATTAACTCCATTTAATAAATTAACTGATAAAGATGCGCTCTGAGCTCCACAAGAAGCAACAAAAGGAACTTTCATTACATATGACTCATTAGGACCTAACGTACCAAAAGGATATGTATAACTATTACCACTTAAAAAGTTAGGAGCTATAGGAAAAAACGGACCAGCTACTGGAAATAAATTCAACAACCCATTTCCTTGAGGGGAATAGTTTGAAGGGAAATTCACCATTACACGAGCACCTCCTACTGGTGTAAAATTGACAGATGTTCTAAAGTAAATATAAATAGTATCAGCATCACATAAAGTAGCCTCTTGGGTATGAAGTGAAATGGAATCTATTGACAAGTTTTGCGCATGAATAACAAACGCTGAAAAGCAACTTAGCAGAAATATATATAGAGTTTTCATAGGCTTTAAGTTAGGACACATCTATGACCTTAAAAATTAACAAATGTAAAGTTAAAAAAGTTTAAAACTCTTTAGTGTAAAAAAGGGTTAATTTTATGTGAAATGCATTTTTTAGCGGTTGAAATACAATAATTTAAATTTAACATGAGAAATTATTTTTTTTCAAAAAAAAAAGGCAACTTTAACATATGTGTATCGTCTACTCAACAACCTTAAAGGCCCTAACAACAAATTTTTGAAAGATGAAGACTCTTTTTACAGTAATTACATTATTGTTTTCTTTTGTTTATAGCTATTCTCAGCAAACGTATTTAATAATAGATGTAGAAAACCCCGAAAATCTATCACTCTGTCAAAATTCAGATACCTTACATATTCAAGTAAGAAATCCATTTGACGGTACAACAAGTAACACAGTTGCAAACATTACTTTACCTAATGGCGTTTCTTATCTTAATCACTATTCTATTCCTTCTAATAGTATTTCTTTGGGTACTCAAACAGGCAATACTTATGCCTTTAATTATCCTGATATTGAAGAAGATTCCATTTTTGATCTTTTCATCGTTCTAGAAGCGGGCTGTGATCTTCGTAGATCCTTTGATTTAGGTGGAAGCATTTCCCCTCAAATAAACTTTAGCTTTATGGCTAATGCGCTTTCTTGGAATCAATCGGTAAATACAAATTCTTTATCCTTTTTTGAACCTAATTTAGATTTCTCCACGATTACAAATCAAGCAAAATTTGCAAATATCGGTGATACCGTTGAAAGGTGTTACACTATTATAAATAATGGAAATACTAAAGTATTCGAGTTTACTTTTCAAAATTTATTGGGTTCTTCCTTAAATATACTTGAACTCACAGAGTCTGGGAATCCTGTTACATTTAACCAAACAGGTGATTTGGTAACCTTTTTAATGGATAGCTCTTTCCTATCAGGAGGATTGGATATTGGAGAAACGATTACATTATGTGAAAAAGTAGTTATTCAGAGTTGTAATGATGTAGAATCATTTGTAGAAGTTTATTGGGGATGCTCTTCAGATACGTGTCAAAGAGGAGTTAATAACACAAACATTGTTTTTGCAGACCTTAACCCAAACATTTCTTATTCTCATAGCAGTGTAAGAAACAATTGTTTTGGTCCTGGTGGTGAAGAAATCAGAACATTCAAACTTTGGAACGATGGTGTTGGAACAGCTCACAATGTAAAGTTTAATCTTAGACAATATCATGCACAAAATGGTAATAGAGGATTTATTGACACGAGTGAGTTTAATATATATCATTCACAAAACCCTTCTGTTGACGTTTTCGATCATAATCAAATTGATGCTATTAATTTTAATGCTAACTATGCATTTTTAAATGAGGTAAACCCTAATGGAGCTAGACCCGTTTCTTATATTGATTATGTTTATCCAGAGCTAGATGCTGGCGACACACTAACGTTTGAGTTTATTTATCGCAAAGGGTGTGACACTAATATTCATAAAACAGCAAGAAGATACGTTGGAGGGTTATTTTTCCAAGCTTGGTGGGAGAATCAATGTGGTATTGAATATAATTTCTCAAGAAAAAATGAAGAAGGTAATAATGCCCGTTATTATAGACATAGCATTACTGCTGATAAACTGATCATTGGAGGAAATGAAGAGTGTAACATTACAACAGTCTCTGGTAACACATCATTTTCTGCTTCTTTTCTTGTTAATAATCAAGAATATCCTGTTCAAGATCAAATGCATTTACAGCTGTTTGAAGACTCAATTATGATGGTTTTTGAACTTCCATTATGTGCCGAATTTAGTCCTACAACAGGCAATGGAGTATATGCAGTTCAAATTGATGGAAGTATTCGGCAAGCATCACGTGTGGTAAGCGATCCTGCTAATGGAATTGTAAAAGCATTTTTTCCTGGACCAACTGCCTCAGGAAGTAATTTCGTTCCTTTTTATCAAGATAAGTCTAGTATATACATTGACCTAATATCAAAAAGTTGTGCAGATTGCGGTAGTTCTAATACAGGAACAGTTACTTTAAGCGTTTATTACAGACCTAATCCATCGTGTAATGTTTGTAATATAGGCATGGGGCTTGCTGAGTCTAAAATTGAATTCAATTGCACGATCTGTCCCTCTGACATAACATTTACTGATTTATGCGTTTACCGTCAAAACTTAGGTTTACCAGATAACAACGATGATGGTACACCTGATGCCGCTTGGACTCCTGCTGGTTTATCAAAGGTTAGAACCGATAGAGTAATTTATGGAGACACAATCTTTGCACAAGCTACAGCCGAAAACTATTATTTTTCCAACCTAAATTATATTTACCTAGAATTAGAGGTGAGCGATACAAGTTTGGAGTTTCTAGGGTGTGATTCTATTATTTTTCAAAAATTAAGCTTTCCATTTACTACTCAAAAATTTGGTGGTGCTATTAATTCAAATTACTATTCTGTGGTAAGTGGTAATTCTGAAAAGCATTTGATTGAGATAGAAATTGCAAGTATTCCAGGTATACCTAATGGATTTAATCCTTCAAATAATAAAATTATACTTAAAAACCGATTAAGAGTTAATCATAATATTGGAAACTTAGTTAAAGAGCTTAATTATTTTGGACGATTCTTCGGCTCCAATAATTCAGGACCAACTCCTACTGTTGAAACAGAATGTAATGAACAAGAAGCTCAAATGACGTTATTAGGGTTCTCTATTTATAATCGTGCTAACAATTACTATGACTTTCATAGTTGCAACAACCAATGGTTATATCAAGATCTATGGTTGCAAATTGGTCCTTGTTGTAATAATGATAGAGGTGGAAATTTCTTCCCTTTTGAGTATAGACATTTCTTAAAGGTTGACACAATAGTTGTTGAAAGTAACCAAGAATATACCGTTGTAAATAATGTTGGTAGCTCTATTTATTATAGGACTGCTTACAGTGCCTCTCCTAATAACTTCTTAAACTCTGGATGGAGGCAGTTAAATGCTACTAAAACATTTAATACCGCCACTGGTAAATGGAGGTACACATTCCCTTATAATGGACTTTATGACAACACATTGAGCCCTCTAAACACACTATACCCCAGTGATGATGGATCTAGATCGCACTTTAGGTTTCAATTTAGACCTACTTGTAATACAGCTGAGGGATTAGACACTATTTGGTATATTAATTCGGTAATAAAGAAAGCAGATCAATTAGCTGGTTCAGAAAATGTTAATGTTAATGATGATATTCACTCTTATGATTTATTATATTATGAAAGACCCAACTTCTTCTTTCAATCATTTCCTAGTCAAACACAGTATCGTAAAGATTCTATCGTTACGTGGGATTTAAAAATAAATAACCAAGCAAATAATAGTGATGCCAATTTATTTTGGATGAAAGAATTATATCCTTCCTCTTTAGAGATTATAAGCATTAAAAATAAATCTACTGGAAACACACTGTCTACCGTTAATGGGTTTTATCAATTAGGAACATTTAATGCTAAATCTGACTTAGACTTAGAAGTAACAGCTAGAATTAATAGTTGTGCTCCCGACAGCCTTGTTTTTGGCTTTGGTTGGGATTGTGATGCCTACCCAACGAGTATAGCTAACTACCCTTGTGAGGTGGAAACTTACTCATTAACTGCCATACCACTTAGTCCTTCAATAAAATTAACACTAACCAGTCTTGAAGATACCAGTGATTTATGTCAAGAAGTTACCTACGAAGCTACTATTGAAAATAAAGGATCGGGTAATGCTATAGAAATGCTATACGAAGTATTTTTAGTTGATGGTATGAATTATGTGCCTGGTAGTGCCGAAATAGCTTATCCTATTAATACTGGGTTTTCACCTTTTGCTGATCCAGATTCTTCGGTAAATTTAATTTATTGGAGCCAATCAGATTTAAATGCTATAATAAATAAAGGTCTTTCATCATCAGATAAAAAAGATAGTAGCACCTTTAAAATACGATTTAGGGTAATAACCTCTTGCCCTGAATATACTTCTGGGCAAAAGATATCTAATAGAATTAAGGGACTTTCTGCTAGTTGTTACACCCCATTTGAACGTTCAGGGTTTCCTACCAATGCATTATACATTGAGTCTGCTATACCTGATTATGGAACAGAAATCATTGTTGACATGGAGAATATTAAACCATGTGAGGATAGTACCTTTATGAAGGTTATGGTTGTTAACAATGGTGGTGCGCCAACAGCAACTACCGACTCTGTACATATTCAATTACCAAAAGGTATCAGGTATGCTGGTAATTACACTCCTCAAAGTAATATTGCACCTACAGTAGGTAGAATTTATAATGAAAACATCTATCAGAATGTAGTTATTGGATTAGATGTAATGCCGATGGGTGATACTGCTATATTTCAATTTGATGTTTATGGTATTGCTGATTCATTGTCTTGTGACGCAAGTACAATTTATCTTTTTACTACCGAACCGGGTATTGCTACCTGTAATGGAGATAGCTGTCCTATTCAAAATGCTACTGGTCAAAAAGAGATTGACGCCTTAACAACAAAAAGTACACTTTCAATTGTTGGTGATAATGGTTCATACAGTGAATTAACTGCAAATGGAGAAGAACTTCATTTAGCTGTTGATTTATATAATGTAAACAGTAATATAGATAGTGCTTACGATTTCTACATCTCTTACTTCAATGACATTGATGGAAACAATGTATACTCTTTAGCTGATACGTTACTAGATACTAAAATTTTAAATGTCACAATACCTTCATTTAGTAGCTACACCTTACTAGACACACTTTCGGTTGGACCTGGAGAAGGTTGTAATATTATTATGGTTATTGACTCTACATTTAACCCTTGTTTATGTAATAGTGATCAAATAGACTTACATATACCATTAAGAGGTAATGTTTATGAGGATACTATCTGTACACCTAATACAGCTCTATTAGACCATATTACAGCCGTAAATGGATACTCATACTCTTGGTCTCCTTCCAATTATTTATCGGCAAACAATATACCTCAACCGAATATCACAACCCCTTCAATCAATGGATTAGACTCTACATTAACTTATTATATTAATATTGACCGTATGAGTTGTTCAGGTATGGATACGTTGAATGTTCGTTTAACAAAAGGTTCAGCTCCTGCTAGTGCAATGAATGATACTGTTGTATGTTACACCGATAGTTTATTAGTTAATGCTATACCTGCTTCAACACCGAGTATTGGTTATTGAACAGTTGATACCGCTAATTCTTCTGGTACAACTATTAACGAGCCTAACAAAACAAATACATATGTAAGCAATTTGCAAGATGTCAATTATATTATTTGGAATGTAGCGACACCAGCTTGTAATATTTTAACTTCAGATACTTTGATGATTACTGTTGATTCCTTACCTACTGTTAATGCAGGCACTAATCAATCAGTTTGTATTAACCTTGCTGACACTGCTCAGTTAATGGGAAGCATCACTCCTACTTTAGCTACCTCCCAGTGGAGACAATTAAGTGGCCCGTCATGTACATTTGATAATATATTTTCTACAAGTACAACTATTCGATCATTAACTCAAGGTGATTATACTTTTGAATTAGCGGCTACTAATGGAGTTTGTGATTCTGTAAGAGATACTGTAGCTCTCACAGTTACTGGAGCTCCAACATCAGTTATTGTGGCAGATACCATTTACGGATGCTTTAGCATGGACTCTTTAGCTGTATCAACGGGTGTACCTATAAATGCTGGAGAAGATGGAGTTTGGAGAGAAACAACTTCTACATTATCGTTCACAGATGATGATTCAACTGATACTTATGTTCAAGGGTATGCTGCTAATACAACTTACTTACTTGAATGGGAAGTGTCAATCCCTGGATGTTCGTTTGATATTGACACCTTAGTATTAATCATTGATAGTAATGTTTTTGGCTCGGCAGGAAATGATACCAGCCTTTGTCAATCGAATAATTCCATTAGTGCTTCCGCTTTAGGAGCTAACTATGGAGATGTAAGTTCTGCTTATATTTTATGGAGAAGTGTTGGTAATAATGGTGTAACATTCTCTGATCCCACAGATATAAATACCGTTATTTCTTGGAGCGACTCTGGTTTAGCTCAAGTTGAATTATCTGTATATAGTAATAGTTGTGATTCTCTTAAGGATACAATTAACTTAACTATTCTTCCAGCGCCTGTGAGTAGCTTACCTATTGACTCCATTGGTTTCTGTCACTCGGATTCTATGTTTTTGAATGCAAGTCCAATAGCTTATTATGATAGTGGCTATTGGGTAGGACCAGCAACTTTCACTAATGAAGACTCAATATCCACAGCTATTAATCAATTGAGTACTGGTATCTATACTTTCGATTGGATTGTGAGCAACTCTAACTGCCCAAGTGATACATCAACACTAACAGTTATAGTTGACACATCGGTAACGATTACTTTACCTCCAGACACAACATTATGTGTATCGGAGCCATCATTGACTATCAATGCTACAATTACTCCATTAACTTACAGTTCAATTGAGTGGTCTCAAGTAGGTATTTCATCCGTTACTTTCTCAAGCACAAATACTTTAAGTACCACTGTTAGCGGTTTTAGTGATCCTACTCCTATCGAACTGGTATGTACTGTTGTAAATGGTAGTTGTGATACAGTAACTGATACTATCGTAATCAACTTGGTTGAAGAACCAGAAGCTTCAATTCCTACTGATACTCTTTTTTACTGTGTTAATGAAACGATCCTTTTAATTGCAGATAGTACATTAACAGCAAATGATCAAGCGTATTGGATAAATGGAACTGATACACTGGGTGCTCCTGATCAATTTGAATATGATGTTTTGGGCTTGAATCCTGGTACTTATACATACTCTTGGTCTGTATATAACGATTTCTGCCCACATGATGTCGACACAATTGTAATAACAGTTGCTGATACTGCTACTGCTGATGCAGGTAATGACACCATTGTTTGTGAAAGTATAGGATCTCTTAATTTAAATGGTTCATATACACCAGTAGGTGCATCGTATACATGGACATCTTTAAACTCTAGTTTAGTAAGTGTTCAAAACGCTAATCAAATTAATAGTCCTGTTACACTAAACGATGTAGGAATTGCTGAAATTGAGTTAATGGTTATTAGTTCCCCTTGTGATACCGTGAGAGACACAGTAATTATTGATGTAAGAGGTATTCCAGATGCTCGTATTATATCTGAAGATACTTTGTCCTTGTGCGAAGGAACTTCTACTATTAATGTGTTAGCAGATGGAACAACTGTTGGTGTTGGTGATACTTCTTACTGGACTTATCCTAGTGGTGTAACAGCTAATCAACTAAGTAATGTAGAAATTCAATTCCCTAATGTAACATCTAGCTTTACCGTTAGATGGAATGTAGCTAACGATGTATGCGGTAATAGTATTGATTCAACTATTATCATATCTAGACCAACTCCGCAAGCATTATTTTCTGTAACTAATGATACTGTATGTGAAGAGGAATGCTTAGATGTTGTTAACGAATCTACTGTTAGTTTACCTTCTGTTATTAGTGACTATAAATGGCTTGTTGATGATGTTGAGACTGATACAAATGTACTACCTAACATTTGCTTATCCACATCAGGCGATTATGAAGTTTCGCTTATTGTAACTTCTAATCACGGTTGTAGTGACACAAGTGATCTAATTGAAAATATTCATATAACAAAGAAGCCTACAGCTAGTTTTGTGACTGATCCTCTATACGACCTAACTTTAGAAGAAGATATTCAATTAATTAATTCCTCTATTGACTATAATGCTTATCAGTTTATTATTGACACAGCTACTTATTACAATGAAGATCCTACAGTTATTTTTAGCGATAGTGGCGCCCAAGAGATTACAATTATTGCTTTTAATAACTATTGTTCAGACACATTAACTGGTAACATTTATGTTTATGAAGAAGACTTTTTAATTTTCTGTCCGACTGCCTTTACGCCTAACAAGGATGATTTCAACTCATACTATAAGCCAGTTATAGGTAGTTTTATTCCTTTGAATGCCTATGCTTTTAGAATTTTTAATCGATGGGGACAAGAAATATTCTATACCAACGATGTTGATAATAATGGTTGGGATGGTACATTTAATAACTTACCTTCTCCTATAGGAGTGTACACTTATACAATTACCTATAAGATATTGGGTAGTGCTGAAGCCGTATCAATGAAAGGTCATTTTATGCTACTGCGTTAATGAGATTCGTTTGTTTTAACATGAAATTTTGAGTAATTTGATGTATAAACAAATTAAAATATTGATTTTTTACAAAGGATAATTTTTCAAATATTCCAGAGTATCTTTTGTATAAATCAATGTTTAACGCTACCACTAATGACTCAAAAAAAAGGCAAGAGCACACTTAGAATACGTTTTCATGACTGTGATCCATTTAATCATTTAAACAATGGAAGATATATTGATTACTTCATGAACGCAAGAGAAGATCATTTGAGAGAAACCTTTGGTTTTAATATCTATCAGCATGCTATGAAAACTGGCGAAAGCTGGGTTGTATTTCAAAATCAGATAGCTTATTTAGCTCCTGCTCTTCTTAACGAAGAAGTAATTATCCAATCTCATTTAATTGAATGGGGAGATAAAAATGCCACCGTTGAAATGCAAATGTGGGACAAATCCAAAACTGCATTAAAATCATTGTTGTGGTCTAAATCTGTTCATTACAATGTAAAGCTAAAGCATCCTATTTCACATGGAGAAGCCATAAAAAAGCAGTTTAATCTTGGTGAGGATACAAAAAAGATTGATTTTTCTTTTGACGAACGCATTATTCAAATAAAAAAAGAAGGATATTTACCTGCTTAGTTTTATCTAGCTAATATTTGTATTACTTTTGTACTCATGAGCGATTTCATTGTATCAGCAAGAAAATATCGTCCCGGAACATTTGACAGTGTTGTTGGTCAAAAATCTATTACCTCAACATTAGAAAACGCCATTGCAACCAACCAATTGGCACAAGCTTACTTGTTCTGCGGACCAAGAGGTGTTGGGAAAACAAGTTGTGCTCGAATTTTCGCTAAAAAAATCAATGAAAGTGCAGCAGCAGAAGATGAAGATTTCTCTTTCAATATCTTCGAGCTGGATGCTGCATCTAACAACTCAGTAGAAGACATTAGAAACTTAACTGATCAAGTACGTATTCCTCCACAAGTAGGAAAATATAAGGTATACATCATTGATGAGGTTCATATGTTATCTCAGGCTGCTTTTAATGCATTTCTTAAAACGTTAGAAGAGCCACCACCTCATGCAATTTTTGTTTTAGCCACTACAGAAAAACATAAGATTATTCCTACCATTTTATCTAGGTGTCAGATTTATGATTTTAATCGTATTCAGATACCAGATATGGTAGAACACTTAGAGAAAATAGCCAAAGATCAAAACATTCCTTACGAATTGGATGGATTGCACATCATTGCCGAAAAAGCAGATGGAGCTTTAAGAGATGCTTTATCAATTTTTGACCAAGTAGTAAGTTTTACGAATCGTAACATCACTTATGATGGGGTTATTGATAACCTTAACGTATTAGATTATAACTATTATTTTAAGCTTACTGATTTTATCAATGCTGGTGACATTTCCCAAGCGTTACTAGTATTTGATGAGATTTTATCCAACGGATTTGACGGACATCACTTCGTTACTGGTTTAGGTAGTCATTTTAGGAATTTAATGGTTTGCAAGGATCAAGTAACGGTTCAATTATTAGAAGTTGGAGATAATATCAAAGAGAAGTATAAAGAGCAAGCTCAAGCTTCTCCTCTTCCCTTGCTAGTAAACGGACTGAACGTTATCACAAAAGCTGACACAACTTACAAAACAAGTAAAAATCCAAGACTGCTCGTTGAATTTACATTAATTCAGTTGTGCTCACTCTCGCCAAGTGAGCAAAAAAAAAATTGAGTGTCTCCTCGATGAGTTAATCATGCCTTTACCTTGGGGGAAAGAGGTAAAAAAAGAATTGCCCATAGCAAAGCTACCACCTAAACCAAAACCGGTTGCTACTTCAACACCTCCTCCACCGAAAAAAAGCCCAGCACTCGTTAAAGCCGCACCAAAAGTATCCATAGGCAAACTTGGAAAAAAGCTTAATACTGGAGGGATTAGCATCAAAGAAACCTTAAAGGCGAAAGAAGAAGAGCAAAACACAGCTTTAAATACCGCTAAAACTCCATTTACCGAAGAGGAATTGATGGTTTTATGGAACGAACAAGCTGAAATTGCCAAATCTGAAAACAAAAAAAGCTATCATGCTTCCTTGACTCAGAAAAAACCAGTATTAAAAGAAAATTACCTGATTGAAGTTTTTGTAAACAATAAAGTACAAGAAGAAACTGTTCAAAAAGAAAAACCAATCTTACTCGAATTTTTAAGAGAACGTTTAAACAATTACTCTATCGAAATTCAAACAGTGGTGAAACAAATGAAAAAGGAAGTTCATTTATACACAGATAGAGATAAATTTAAAGAGCTTGTGAAAACAAATCCTGATTTAATGTATTTGAAAGAAAAGTTCAACCTTGATTTTGAGTTTTAAAATTCATTGAAGCTAGCTATTCATTTCATATTAAAGAACAGTAAAACTTCCTTCCCTTTTCACACAATAAATTCATCATTTTTGCATATTTTTAATATAGTACATATAGTACTGAACAAAACTAAAAATGCACACAATAGAACCATATTTCGCTTGGCGTAATCTTTATATTGCTTCAGAAGATTACCGCTCTCCCTTTTTTGAAAGAGAGTATAGTGAGTTTGAGTTTACCAATCGCATATACAACTTCCTCATTCACCCCCAATGGGATGACTTTGGATCTCAAAACCTTTTCATTAAAATCCTATATGCAGACTATAATAAAGGGGCTGCTATCATTGAAATGATTGGTGAGTGGAACGACTGCATAGATAATGATATCATGACATTAAAACTAGATGTTATTGAAGATCTGATGCAGGAAGGCATTGACAAGTTTATTTTAATTGGTGAAAATGTGCTTAACTTTCATAGTTCTGACGATTGCTACTATGAAGAATGGTTTGATGAATTAGAAGACGGTTGGATCGTATTAACAAACTTCCATGATCATGTATTAGATGAATTTACAGCAGCTGGCCTTGATAATTATCTTATTTATGGAGGAGACATTGATACTATTGATTGGAGAACGTATACTCCCTCTCAACTAATTAAGCTGATAGACAAAAAAGTCCAAGCTAGGTTTGACATTCCCTTACTAGACTGACTCGACATCCTCTTTAGGAACCTCCAGTACAAAATTCCCCATAAATACAGATACTTTCTTTTTCGTTACCTCTTTTACAATACCTAAATCTTTATGGTTTTTAACGCGCACCTTAGCTCCTACTTCTATCATAGGAATCTCCTCTATCTTGGCAACTGACTCTTTTTTCTTTTGAATCTCTTCAGCTACTGGTTTTGTAACCTTTTTACCTGGCAATTCAGGTTGTTTCAATTTTTTATTAAACACAACAGGTTTCTCTGCCTTTAACACTTTGTTTTTCTCTATGGCTATAAACTTTTTAGCTGCTTCGTACAATAGCTTATTTGTTTTATGGTGCTTGTGCTTTTTAATGAGATCAAACACTTTTTTTCCAGCGTTTACAAATTTGTTTTGTTGTTCAAAATACTTCCTTTGTTGTTCGGCTTTTTCTTGCAATCGGTCCAGTTTATTTTCATACTCTTTGATTGCTCTTTTGGCTTTTTCGCTTGCTTTAAACTGAGAGGTGTTAACTTTTTTAAACTTTGATTTTTCTTTCTGAAGTGAAACCGTTAGTTCATCAATCTTTAACTTTTGCTCCGATACTTTTTCTTTCGCTTTTGCGATGTAAGATTCATCAATTCCATTGATTTTGGCCACCTCAAAGGTAAATGAAGATCCTGGCTGTCCAATAGATAATTGGTATAAAGGTTTGAGCTCTTTATTGTCAAACAACATACACGCATTTAATGCTTCCTCCTTTTGAGCTGTGAGTATTTTAATATTAGTATAATGTGTTGTAATAACAGCAAAACAATGTTTTTCATACAATTCTTCGTAGAAAACTTCAGCCAAGGCACCTCCTAACTCAGGATCAGAACCGCTACCAAACTCATCAAGTAATAATAGCGTTTGCTCATTTGATTGATCTAAAAAGAATTTCATTCTTCCAAGTCGGTAGCTATATGTGCTTAACTGATTTTCGATGGATTGATTATCACCTATATCAGATAGTATTTGATTGTACCACCCACACATACTTACATCATCACAAGGCACAAACAAACCACTTTGAAACATTACTTGTAACAGTCCTACTGTTTTAAGTGTGATTGATTTTCCTCCAGCGTTTGGACCTGAAATAACTAAAAATCTTTTTTCCTCACTTAGTTCTATCGTTTGCCCTATTGTTTTAATACCCAGCTCTTCATTTTTAAGAAAAAGTAATGGATGCTTCGCATCTTGCCAATACGAACTTGCCCTATCTGTTACTCTAGGAAGTACTCCTTGATAAGACCTGCCAAACAATACTTTTGCATGGTACAAATCAAAACGAACAAGTAAACGTTGAAATGCCTTTAGATCATTTTCTCTAGAGCGTAACTTATCGGTAATATCAGCTAATATTGCAAATATTTCATTCTTCTCATCCAAGATAGATTGATACAATCTTTTGTTAAGCTCAATATTTTCTTGAGGCTCAATATAGGTATAAGTGGAACGAGCACTTGCTCCAATGACTTTACCAGCTACTCTTCGTTTATGTTGAGATAAAACGGATAGCAAACGTTTATCCTCAAGAACCGTCTCTTCTATATCTCCAATTATTTCATCTTTCTTGTACTTCCGCAGTACACGATTAAAGTTTTTGTTGATCTCGATTTCTAATGAGGTAATTTGAGCTCTAACCTGCTTTAATCTTGGACTTGCGTCATCTTTTATGAACCCTTTGTCGTCCAGTATTTCATGAATTAAGCTGATAATATCATTTACAGAATAAATATGACTGCAAGCCTCATAAATATTGGGATATTCACTCTTATTTCTTTGTGCATAATCAATCAGTTGTTTTGTACCAATACATAACTGGTAAACTTTTAAAAGTTCATCTAACGTTAATACGCCATTTTCGATGCGTAAAAGATGTAAAGCTCTATCTATATCATCACTTTTAGGGTGAGGTATTTGATTAACTCCTAATTCATAAACATCAGCTATCTCTTTTAGAATAGCATGCTCTTTTCTAACTAGCTCTAATGATTTGAAAACAGAAAGGTGCTGCGCATTTTCCTTTGCTTTTTGACTTTTGCAATGCAAGCTAAGTTGCTCACAAATGGTATCAAATTCAAGTTCCTTTCTCGTTTGCTGATCGATAATCATAGTATAAATTTAGGAATTATTAGCCTTTTAGGTGTGTTGCAAATAATTATTGTTGATGTTTGAGGTAAATAGTATCTTCGAATTCTTAATTTATACCTATGAATTATTTACTAGTCTTGCTTAAAGGAATGGCGATGGGAGCTGCAGATGTCGTTCCTGGTGTATCTGGTGGAACTATCGCTTTTATAACAGGAATCTATGAAAAGCTCTTATCATCAATTAACGCTTTCAACTTTGGCTT
>CATLPG010000064.1 GCA_950054195.1 uncultured Saccharospirillaceae bacterium | reverse complement strand
AAAAGTAGCTGAATACCAAAGGCTACCAAGTATTCTATTTTTTTTCTT
Organism: uncultured Saccharospirillaceae bacterium; assembly: GCA_950054195.1. Classification (GTDB taxonomy): domain Bacteria; phylum Bacteroidota; class Bacteroidia; order Flavobacteriales_D; family CAJJDF01; genus CATLPG01. The sequence goes on along the minus strand of CATLPG010000064.1, from coordinate 14,851 downwards.
TGAACAGTTTTTTAACAAATTACTAGCACGAGATAGTATTCGTTAAAAAGGGTTGCTTTTATCTTGATTACTACCAGCTTTCTTAAACTTCTTTTCTTTTTCGTTCCAAAGCCATATTTGTGGCTGGTGGTAGGAGTTTTCATAGTAAAAACCTTCCACATCTGTTGGTTCATTAACTAAAAGCATTCGACTATCCGTTTGATAGCGATAACCTAATGAAGCTGGTGGTAGATTGTAAATTTTGCCATCCAAATGATCAATGATAACTCCTCCGATAGAATCCGTTTTATGAACCCATGAGGTAATGGTGTAGTGCCCACCAAATGTTACTTGATTGTTTTGATAAGCTTTTGATATGTTTGTTCCAAACTCAAAGGTGATAGGATTACTAGTGATATCTAACAATGCTTTTTTACCAGTAAATAAGGAATCTGTCAAAAAATCATTAAATGAACAATATGGGGTAAATTTGACTTTGGTAAAATATAGTTTTGTTTGATCTACTGAGGTGTCACCATAAATTTTAACATGATTTGTTGAGTAGATACAGCCTAGCCCCTTTTTGTCAGAAGAATGCTCATAGGTTTCAATTTTTTGCTTTGTGCATCCTACAAGGATCAGTGTTGGAAGAATTAAATAATGGTAAATTTTCATTGCTTTAGCTATCTCTAAAACAAATAAAAGAAGGTTTGGATTCAATTATATGTGTAAATGTATAAGTGTAGGGTTTTTTTGAATAAGTGTTTTTAGTGTTAATGAATTCTTAAAGAAGTTTAAGTAAAACGATAATCTGTATTGAACAGTTATATTCAAAAAAAATTATAATATGTTAGATTCAATTTTAGATACAGTTAAAGGAGAAATAGGAGATACAATAAAAAGTAAGTTTGGTTTAGACAAAACACAAACTGATGGCGTTTTTAGTATTACTGGCGAAACTATTTCTGATACCATTACAAAAGAATCAGCTGGTGGTGCTGGTGTTGACGGGTTATTAAATCTATTTTCTTCGAATGATAATGATGCTAAAGGGAATGATATGCTAGGAGGTTTAGCTAATTCTTTAATTGGTCAGTTTTCATCTAAATTAGGTATAGGAGAAGAAAAATCTTCAGGAATTGCAGATATGATTTTAAGTAAGGTTACTGCATTGATAGGTAATAAACTTGGGGGGAGTCTAGATGTATCTTCGTTATTGAGTTTAGTAGGAGGTAAGAGCGAGGGTTTAGGAGGAATGATTGGGAAAGTTGGCGGATTGTTTAGCTAATAAAAGGATGTTTGGGGATGTTTCAATTGCTCATCCCCAATAATTCTTTGCTTCAATAAAGGTATTGGCATGTGCGTCAATAATGTCTCCAATCTTTTCGGAGTAACCACCTCCCATGCTAACTGCAACAGGTAGGTGATTGTTTTTACAATGTTCAAAGACAATTCTATCTCTTTCTCTACAGCCTTCTTTGGTTAAACCTAACCTTCCTAACTTATCTGTTTTAAGTATATCAACACCGCTCAAGTATAAAACTAAATCGGGATTTACTTCCTTAATTAAGGATGGTACTTGGTGTTTAATGATGGATAGATATTCATCATCGGTTATTCCATCTTTAACACCAATATCAAGGTCGGATTTTTCTTTTCTCAATGGATAATTATGCTCGCCATGAACACTAAAAGTGAATACGTTTTTGTTATTTTCAAAAATTTTAGCTGTACCATTTCCTTGATGAACATCTAAATCAATAATTAATATTTGTTTTACCTCCTTATGGTATAATAGTTCATTGGCAGTAATGGCAAAATCATTCAGTAAGCAAAAACCTTCACCACGATCGGCATAAGAGTGATGGGTGCCACCAGCTATATTTAGTCCTACACTATTGTTTTTTAATGCATACCTAGCACATGCTAGTGTGCCACCAGAGATAACAAATCCTCTTTTTACCAAAGACTCATGAAAAGGAAAGCCCATGTTTCTTATTTCCTTTCTTGTTAATGTACCTTCAAGAAGTTTATTGATATAATCCTTCGTGTGTGTTCTTGCGACTTGCTCAATGGTTAAAGGAGAGGGCTCAAAAAAATCGTCAGTATCAAGAATCCCTTGGTGTAAAAGTTGCTTAGGTAACAAATCATATTTTTCCATAGGAAAACGATGATTAGGAGGTAGTTTTAAATAACGATATATTTCACTAAAAGCTACTTTCATGATTCTATCAAAAAATAATAGCCATCTTTTAAAGACAGCTATTAAAGTTATTTATTTAGACAGAAATTACTTTCTATTAGACCAATTTTCATCGGCATTTTTATGAAGCTCTTCTTCATTCTTATTCCATTTCTTTTTAGTGTTGATGAATATATTTTTGTAGAAAAGATATAATTTACCATCTTCAATGATATATGCTTCTGGGTTAACTTTAACTTCATCATCTGATTTGCCGATAGCATAAGCACACCAGCCACCGTATTCTGGTAGATATTTTTCGGGATCTTCCTGGAATTTATTGTAATTCTTTTTGTTGCTAAACTTATACTTAACACCTTCATGTGTTACTGTTAATTCCTCTGATCCTTCTGTAGGAGTGCCATCAAAGTAAGAAACTAAATCGTAACCATTCGCTCCATATCCATCTTTATTTACATTTACAGATTTCGGTTGAGTAAAAAATGATGTGGTTAATATTAAGGTGATAATCGTTATTAAAATGTTTTTCATTGAATAAAGTGTTTATACAGTTAATCGAATACTTATTAATAAGCTTACAGTTAGTTTAGAATAACTTTTTTAGTTGTGTTTTTACCATCTACAGTAGATATTCGAATAAAGTAATTTCCTTTTGAAAAAGAGCTTAAATTTATGGTTTTATTAAGTTTATGAATAGGTTGTATTGTGTTTATTGATCGACCATCTGTTGAGTAGATCTCAATTTTGTCTAATGCTTTATCAGAGTATATATTAATTAACCCGTTAGAAGGATTCGGGAATAACTTAATTTCTGATAATATATTTGTCTCATTAATCCCAACAGGAGAACTACTGTTATAAAAACCATTACTAACCCATATTCCTCTACCATAAGATCCAGCATAAACGAGATCATTTGTTTCATCTACGATAATTTTAGTAATTACAACATTTGGAAGTTTGTCATTGTAGGCTTGCCAGGTAGTATTTTGATCATCTTTATAATAGATTCCAGCATCCATGCCAATGTACAGCCCATTGTTCTGAATACTATAAGCGACACAATTTGCAGAAACGTTTGGAAGCATTCCAGATATATTAGTCCAAGTAATACCCGCATCTGTGCTTTCGTATATTTTTTCACCATCAGTAGTCCCCGAAAGAGTGATCCATAAATGGTTTTCATCAGCTGGGTGAACTGCAATAGCATTTATAAAGGCAAAAGGTAAACCAGATGTTATATCAGTTTGAGTTATTGTATGTGTAGCGTAATTAGCATCAATTTTGTAAAGTTTATTATAGTCTGAAGCGTAAATACGTGTGTTGTTTGATTTAGCTACAGCCATTTTATTTATACCATATTGGGCTAAAATTTGTGTTCCTAAAGGTTGCCATGTAATACCACTAGTGGAGGAAAACCAAATTCTTTCATAACCAGCCCATAGCGTATCTAAGTTTTTGGTGGCTTCAAAAGGAGTAAACCAATCGCCATATTCATTGGTAATTGAATAACCTAAAATTGAACTACTATTCAATCCGTTATCAAATGATTTTCTAAAGCTTCCATATTGAGAAGAAGATATAATGTGATTTGGATTAGACTCATCTACTTTTGTGGCAAAACCATCTCCTCCAGAAACTGCATTCCAATCATTGTAATTTGAGAAACAACCATTGTCTTGAGCTCCAAAAGAAAGAATATCATCAGAAAGTTGTAAAGAAAAATCATAGAGTTCAGTGATGTTTATATCTGCTGAAATATTTTCCCATGTATTTCCATCATCATTTGAGGAAAAGATACCTCCATCGCTACCACAATATAATTTACTTCCATAATAGTTTAAATAATGAATATCAGCATGTGTGTAGGTGTTTGCAGGAGTGTTAAAAATGAACCAATCGTTTATGTTTGTCCATGTTTTTCCTGTATCTGTCGATTTCCAAATATTCACTCCGCCAATGGTTAGATCAGCAGGGTTGGAAGGGTTAATTGATAAGGCTAGATCATAATAACCTTGTCCTCCAAAAGATGAACCATCAGTATTATGTCCCAAAATATTTGGAGCTGAGCTCATTTCTTCGAAGCTTGAGCCTCCATTTTTGGATAAATACAATCCTCCGAAGCTATTATCAGATGCAGAAACCAAAGCGTAAACATATTCAGGGAGAAACGGATGAGTTTCAATTTCAACTCTAGTAGCACCAGTAAAGCATCTTAGTATAGTCCAACTATTTCCTTGATCGATTGATTTATAAAGACATTGACCACTGTAACCATAAACAACGTTATCGTTGGTTGGATGAAAACGAATATTATACATTGCTTGAATAGATTGAACGTTCCAATTGTCTCCTCCATCAGTTGAAAGATAAATAGCTTTGTCAGTTGCAGCTAAAATAACATCGCTATTAGTTGGAGAAAATATCATTGAGCCAAACTTTACGTTTGGCACTGGAAAAGTTAAGGTTTGAGTCCATGTATTTCCATTATCTGATGATTTGTAAATTCCTGTAGAAGGACCAAGGTTTGGCTGATCGTTATCTCCATCAGCAAAGAGTATTTCATTAGGACTATTAGGGTTAATTAAAATATCAGAAGTTTCGATGTATGAAAGAGTATCAGTTAAAGGTATCCATAAATTTCCTCCATCTGTTGTTTTCCAGATTCCTCCACCAGCAGTAGCAACATAGATTATTTGTGGGTTGGTGGGATGCACTGCAATAGAGTTTATTCGGCCATTTCCAGGGTTTCCACCTCCAGTATAGTTCCAGTTTTTGATTCCTTTTGGAAACCAATTAGCATTGGAATATGAGCGAATAGCACTAGTTGCTTGTCTTGCCTCTCCAGCCATTGCTTTATAAGGTTTTATTTCACCAGAAGGAAATGTTCTTGGTCTAAGAAAATATTCTAATCGTTTAAAATGTTTTTCTCCATAAGAACGGTTGTTTTTGTTTTCTTCATAATGTTCATAAAACGAAGCACTAACATCATTAAAATTTGCATTAGGGGATTTTAGTAATGTCCTCCATTCTTGTGATATCGCACAAACTGGAAGTATAAGTATAAGCAATAATAAATTTTTCATAGGAAAGGAATGTGTTATTCACTTAATACAATTTAGGCGAAAAAAAATCAATCCACAAGTGCAAATCGGTTATTGGTTTATTATTTCAATTAACGGATGGTTTTCCAGTTGGTTAATTACTTCATCAACAACAGAAAGAGGAATTTCAATATCACAAGAGCAAGATTGCTCAAATGTTTCATTGGATTTACCCAAGTTATATTTGTTGAATAAAATATTCAATGCTGTTGTAGCTTCATAAGGAAAGTTAACCGAAACGATTTTAGTTAGTTCTTTTTGGACTATTTTATTTGAGTCTATAGCTAATTTGGCAGCTTCCTTATAAGCTTTAATTAGTCCGCCAACACCAAGCTTTGTTCCTCCAAAATACCTAACAACTGCCACCAAAACATTCGTTAGTTCATATGAAAGTATTTGTCCGTAAATGGGCTGTCCTGCCGATCCAGAAGGTTCCCCATCATCATTTACACGGTATCTTTCATTCGTGTTGACTCCAAGCCTATAGCCATAACAAACATGCCTGCTGCTTGGATGTTCTTCTTTTATTTGATTGAGCTTTTCTTTTACGTCTTTTTCACTTAGGACTGGAAAGGCGTAAGCAATAAATTTGCTTCCTTTTTCTTTATACTCTCCGTTTGATTTTGATGCTATGGTTTGATACGTATAATCCATTTACAATGTTTGAAAAATATAAATAGAGAGTACACATAGAGCAATACCAATACTATTAACCCAAGAGAGCCTTTCTTTAAAAAGAATAGAACCAACAATTGAAGCGATCAATAAACCACCAATATTTATGATTGAAAGTGTCAAACCATTATCAGTAGAGTTTTGTAAAGCTTTAAATAAATAATAAACACCTAATCCGTTGGTAAAGCCTAAGCTTATTCCTCCTAGAATTGTCATAAAAGAAAGTTGCTTTATCTTCAAGACTAAAGGAATAAGTCCAAAAAGAAAAGAAGCGGCAAATGTTGTAGCGGTAAATAGTTCAAACCCAGAGCCACTTGAAAAGAATGTATCTTGAACGTAGCTTAAGATAAACTCCATAGCTCCAGTTAGGATAAAAACAACCAATAATAACCAAAGTTTTTTAAATGATTTATTTTGCTTATTAGTAACGAGAATAATGCCTAGAAGAGCTAATATTAATCCAATTCCTTTGAAAATGTTAAGTGCTTCGCTTAATAAAATAATACCAAGAGAAACAGGAATTATTAAGCTCATCTTATTGGATAGCGTAGTAATACCAACACCATTTTTTTGAGTTGATTTTGCTATAATGTAAAAGTTGAGAATAAAAACACTGCCACAAATAAGCGCATATACTATCCATGGAGCAGTCAAAACCTTTTGATAACTTACTTCTTGATCAAATAGGTATAAACAAAGCAAGCATGCTATAGTGTAGTTTATGATAACTGCTAACATTGTGTTTACTTTAAACGTGCCGAAAAGCTTAAAGAGTAGGATAGAGGCTACTGGAAATATGATAGCTAAAAATAAGGTCATGAATCTATTGTACCAATAAGAAGTTTATCGTTATAATATTTAGTTGTTCTCCATTTTATGTTGGTAGGCACTTTAGGAGCAGGGATACCACTTTTTAAATAGACATTTCCTTTTAATATACGTATTTCGTCATAATAGCCAGCATGAATGAATGATTCTAACACGTGTTTACCTCCTTCAACAAATAAACTCTGTACCTTTTTTTTCCAAAGGATATCAAGAATACTTGATGGGTTAGTTTCTTTTATGTATTCAATATTTTCAACGGTATTTTCAATGGATGAGTTGAAAATAATTGTTTTTATACCATCAGTTAGTAATGTTTTAGATTCAAAGGTTTTATCAAAACCTAAAATAATTCGTAGTGGATTTTTTCCAAAGTAATCCCTTGCTGTAAGGGATGGATTATCTTTTAAAACAGTGTTTTTTCCAACCATGATAGCATCTTCTTGACTCCTCCATGAATGAACGAGCGATTTTGTTTCTTCATTAGTTATCCATCTGTTTTTGTTATGTAACGAATCTTCGGGAGCCATAAAACCATCTTGAGATTCAGCCCATTTCAATATAATGTACGGACGCTTTTTTTCATGATAGGTAAAAAAACGTTTGTTTAAATTTCTTGATTCTTTCTCTAAAACTAGCGTTGTAACTTCAATACCATGTTTTTTTAATCGCTCTATGCCTTTGCCAGCAACTTCTGAAAATGTATCAATGCAGCCAATAACTACTTTAGGGATATTGTGCTTAATGATTAGATCTGCACAAGGAGGCGTTTTTCCATAGTGAGCACAAGGTTCAAGATTAACATAGATAGTACTTTTCGTTAAAAGTGATTTATCTTTTACACTTTTAATAGCACAAACCTCTGCATGATCATTTCCGTATTGATGATGATAGCCTTCTCCAATAATTTTATTATCGTAAACAATAACGCTTCCAACTAAAGGATTGGGGGCTACTAAACCTAATCCCTTTTGAGCTAGCTCGAGACATCTAGAAATATAAACTTCGTCATTGTTCATCTAAAACAAAGATCGTAAATCTAAAGCTTAACTGAAATAAACTTTTTAAAGCAACAGTAATAAAACATAAATGGGCTTCATTCCTGAAGCCCATTCACACAAATAAAAAGAAAAAAGAGAATAGTAAAAGTACTACTAAACTATATTGAAGACGTACCCCGTTTGCTAAGGGTTGCCCACTTTTTAATAAAAATTTATTTTTTTATATAAAAAACTATTAATCAATTAATTAAAATTATTTAAATCACTCTTTGCCATCATTTTTTCTTGCTGATATTGAGGTAAAGCTTTTTCTAGGCAATCTAACGCATTGGTTAAGTCAGAAATATTTAATACATAAGCTATTCTAACTTCTTTTAACCCTTTACCCTTTGTAGAATAAAAACCAGCTGCAGGAGCAAACATAACTGTTGAACCCTTATACGAGAATTCTTCTAGTAACCATTGGCAAAATGCCTCAGCATTATCAACTGGTAATTCAGCAATAGCATAAAATGCACCGTTAGGCATTGGACATTTAACGCCTTCCATGCTAGCTAATCTATTCACTACGTAGTCTCTTCTTGCTTTATACTCTTCTTTAACTTCATCAAAATAATTTTGTGGAGTTTCTAGTGCAGCTTCTCCTGCTATTTGACCTAAAGTAGGTGGACTTAACCTTGCTTGACCAAATTTTAAGGCGTTTTCAAGTACTTCCTTGTTTTTAGTAACGATAGCTCCAATACGAGCTCCACACATGCTGTATCTCTTAGAAACTGAATCAATCATAACTACGTTGTCATCTAATCCTTCTAAGCTAAGTACTGATAAAGCTTTTCCAGAATAACAAAATTCACGATATACCTCATCTGCAAATAAGAATAAATCGTATTTAATAACAAGCTTTTTCAAAACTTCAAACTCTTCTTGAGAATATACATACCCCGTTGGGTTAGCAGGATTACAGATAATAATCGCTTTGGTATTTTCTGTAATTAATTTTTCAAAATCTTCGATTGGAGGTAAAGCAAAATTTACATCAATAGTAGCAGTAACCGGTACTACGTTTACTCCTGAACTTGTGGCAAAACCATTGTAATTGGCATAAAATGGTTCTGGAATAATTACTTCATCTCCTTGGTTTAAACAAACCTGCATTAAAAATAATAATGCTTCTGACCCACCAGTTGTAACCATAATGTTGTCTTCCGTTATATTTAAACCTAAATTATTATAGTAATTCGTTAGCTTTTTTCTGTAAGAAGGATAACCAGCAGAATGGCTATACTCAATAACCTCACGATCAAGGTTTCTCATTTTGTTAATTACCTGCTCAGGAGTTTTAATGTCTGGTTGACCAATATTTAAATGATAAACATGAGTGCCTCTGGCCTTAGCTGCATCAGCATAAGGAACAAGCTTTCTAATAGGTGATTGAGGCATTTGAATAGCCTTTTCTGATATCCTTGGCATAATACTAATTTTTGTTGACACAAAACTAGTCGTTCAGGAGTTAAAAAGAAAGCAATAAGGAGTTATTCTGGGCGATAAATTTTCTTAGCCTTTTTATATACTTCTTCTTTGTTCATTGTCATTTGCTTAGTTTCTTGCTTTTTGAACAGTTCAGCTTGATCAAAAAAGTGAGGACTATCAGGATTATTAGAAGCTCCAAAAGGAACAGCAGTTCTTAATTCTTCAACACCTTTTTCATTGAATTTTACAAAATGAATATATGCATCTCCGTATCTTAACTCATAAATGTCTCCCTTTTTCTCGCCATAATTAGCAGAAAGTGCATCTCCAAAACCTGGAGGACTCATCGTTTTATCTCCCTTTTTAGCTTTAAATACTTTTTTGATAGGAACATTAATTGTTCCATAATTTTTAATTAACCATGACTGAGTACTTTTAATTGCTTGAATGATCTCTTCTTTGGATGCATCAAATCCGTAAGCAAATTGCTCACCACCGTAGTGTTTGTCAGTAAATATTTCATTCATTACTCCCATAAATAATGCTGCAGCAACATCATTACTATCCACTTCAAAATCCCAAGATTGAACAATAGTTAAAAATTCTTCAATTTCAGGGTGATCAGAAGGTTTCATGTTAAACAAAACATCAAGCTGCTTAACTAAATATGTGTTTCTAGAGATTTTGGAATCAAATTTTATTTTTTGAAAGAAATCGAAGTCTATCTTATCCTTACTCTCAATTAGTTCCAAAAATCGAGTGGCTCTATTATTGTTTCCAGGATAGGTATCCATATACCTTGGGGAGTTTTTCTTTTGTTCAATATCAAATTCTTTTGTGTAGTGAAAAGGAGTGTTATTTGTATTAAATAAATATCCTGTGGAGGGATTTTCAGCATGAGGCAATTCTTCGATTGTGTGAATTTTACTCCATACATTTTTAGATTGATCTCCTTTAATTACTGCTTTGTCAACTAAACTATCTTCTCTAACGGGGATCTTACCGTTACTTACATAAAAAATATTTCCTTTTTTATCTGCATAAACAATGTTAAACATAGGGATAGAAACTAAATCTAATGCTTCTCTAAACTCTTTATAATTTTGAGCTTTGTTCATTTTGTACCATTGGTAACCAGCTTTAATATCAAAAATAGCTGGGTAACGTACAGCATAGTAATTATCTCCTTTGTCTTCTTTAATTACAGGACCTAACTCACTCCAATATGTTTTTTTAGTAACAGGAATCACGAAAGGACCAACTTTAACTTTTAGTTTATTTTTCATGACGCGAAGTTTTTTCCATTCTCCGTCAAATAGGTATTGATTTTTTTTATCAGGATTCATGGTAAGCTTGTAAATGTCTCCTTGGTCAAAATGATTCGTTGTCATTGCCCAACCTAGGTTATTGGTGCTCCCCATATATATAGAAGTTCCTCCCATAAACATTGTTCCATGTATGTTTAAACCTTCTTCACTGTTTAATTGTGCTTCATAAAACGAAAACTGACCATGTACTGGCATGTGAGGATTTACTAATAAATAGGTTTTACCATCTACCGTTTTATTTTTATTTACCGCTATACCGTTTGATCCCATTCCAGACTTATGTTCAAATAATTTGCCTTCATAAGCTAAACCTAATGCTTGAGGAACTTTAGTGAAGCTGCATGTTGCAACTATATAAAGTCTTAGAACATCTCTGTAATTTAGAGGAAATAGTTTTTTTACAATTACACCTTTTTTATGTTTTTTAGCATAACTATTTAGCCCTTGGGCATAGCCATCAAGATATTTTAAATATTCCTCAGGCAATTCTCCAATATGCTCGTCAATAACCATATCTGTTTGAAGAAAATGAATAAAAAAATCAGTTTTAGCTCCTTTTTTTCCTTCGTTTCTACCATTAATTGGCTTGCTTACCGAATACATTTTCTGAACTTCTTCAAAAGCGTCCTCACAATTTGCCCAAGCTAAACCATAGGCTACTTCAGCATCTGTTTTACCATAAATGTGAGGCACTCCCCATTCGTCACGAACGATTTCAATGTTTTTAGTATTTATTGTAGGAAATTCTTGTCCAAAAGAAAGTGAGAATAAAAAAATAAACAGTATAGACTGAATAAAATTGATTTTAAGCATATAGGTAGAAATTGTGGTGGCAAAATACAAAAGATTTTGGCTAAAGTAAATACAGATATGTTAAATAATGTTTACAAATAGATAACCACAGTCTCTTTTTGAGAGATACTAAAGTCTTTTGCTATTGTATAGGCAGATGAACGCGTTCGTTCAGGTCTATAAACGAGTGTATAATCACCCGGTTGAAGATTGATGTAATGATCTAGCTTTTCTTTGTCTAGGTTGCAAACCCATTCTCTAATTCCTTTTCTATTAACAAACAAAGAGGCTTTCCCAAACGATGGTAAAACTAGATTGAGCTTTCCATTCTGTTGAATCTCAATTTTTTTAGTTCTGCTTTGTTCAATTTTAACCTTTTCGAATTTAATTCGAGGGTAGGTTAATATTTCGATGTCATATTCACCAACAAGGTAATAATCCATTGTGTTCATCTTTTGATTATGAAGCGTAGTGTTTTCTCCACGTTTTTTTACAACACACATTGTTTCTGTAAACTGATCTCCAGCTCCCATGAATTTAATATCCAGCCTGCCTTGAGGAGTGTTTGCTTCAATAACCGTATGATCTCCTGGTGTTAACTTAATGTCTTTAATTTCTACTTGTGGTGTGGTATGAACAACCATTTTGTAGGTATAAAGCGGACTCATTGTTAGGGTGTCAGGATTATTAAACTCGTCTAATGTATGCATAAATGTATACATGATTTTTCCCGTTTTCTGATCGTAAAAAGTCATAGGAACATCTGTCTCTTTTGGTTGTCCCTTGATATTATTAAGTAAAACTTGAGCAGTGGTATTGTTTAGTGCTTCCGACATCACAACTTTCATCACACTTTTAAATGATTCTTCGGTCATGGCATCATAGGTTTTACCAATACAATTAAAATTCATCATGGCATCTGTATCCATGGCAATACCAATAACATAAGGCCTAAGTTCAATGCCTTTTTCTTTTAGCATTTTTGCAACAGCACATGGATCTTCATCGCAGGCTTCTATACCATCAGTAATTAGAATAATAACGTCTCTAGTGTTTTCTCTTGGAGGAAAATCTTCACCTGCTTCAAGTAATGATCGAGCTATAGGTGTAGTTCCTTTTGGCTCAAGAGAACGTATTTTTGATTTTATTTTTGAGAAATTATTAGGAGCGAATGGTACCTCTAGCTTAGTATCACTACAATCTTGTTGACCAGGACGAATCTTCGTTTGATGCCCATACATTCGTAAAGCAACTTCAAGATTAGGAATGCCTTCTAGTTCTTCCATAGTCTCGGTCATGAGTTTTTTAGCAACCTCTATTTTTCTATTGCTTTGCCACTCGCCAAACATACTGTTTGAACCATCAAAAATAAACAGAATACGAGTTGTGGTAGGTTCTGTCTCTTGACTAAAAGAAAATGTTACTAAAAATAAACACGTGAATATGCTAACAAGTTTTTGCATCATAGTAGGTATGTTACCGCCAGTATAGGTAAAACAAGTTTAATACCAAATTGTTGTTAAAAGGGTAAACTTAACAAAAGATTAATAATCTCCTATCGTTTCAGGGTTTTGATTAAGAGCTTCAGCTAATTGATCATCATTTGGAGCAACACCATGCCATGCATGAGTTCCCATCATAAAGTCAACTCCATGCCCCATCTCAGTTCTTAAAAGAATCATAATAGGTTTGCCTTTCCCTGTTAAGGATTTAGCTTTTTCTAAAACATCTATCACTTTGCTTAGGTTGTTTCCTTCATTTTCAATAAGAACTTCCCACCCAAAAGCTTTCCATTTACCTTCTAAATCACCCAACGTTAACACGTCATCTACATCACCGTCAATTTGTCTTCCATTGTAGTCTACAGTAGCAATAAGGTTATCAATTTTATGTCCGGCCGCATACATAGCAGCTTCCCATATTTGACCTTCTTGTAGTTCGCCATCCCCATGCAATGTAAAGATTAAAGAATCATCGCCATTTAACTTTTTTGTTTGAGCGGCTCCACAAGCTGCAGATAATCCTTGTCCTAAAGATCCACTAGCAATACGAATACCAGGTAGTCCTTCTTCTGTAGCTGGATGTCCTTGCAACCTAGAGTCAAGCTTTCTGAATGTTGCCAACTCTTCAATGTTAAAATATCCAGACCGAGCCAAAACACTATACCAAACGGGCGAAATATGACCATTTGATAAAAAGAAAAGGTCTTCTCCGTTACCATCCATGTTAAAATCAGGGTTGTGATTTAAAATTTTGTTGTAGAGAGCAACAAAAAATTCTGTGCAACCTAATGATCCTCCTGGGTGACCAGAATTATTGGCATGTACCATACGTACAATGTCTCTTCTAACCTGTGTTGTTAAAGCTTCTAAATCTTGAATAGATGTCATGGATGTTTTTTTGGTTAGGCAAATGTAAACATCATTTTATTGGCGATCAAAAAGGAAAAAGATATTCTATCAACAAAATTATTAAGAGCTTGTTTCTCTTGTTGAATTTATAATAATTAAATAAAAAAGGGTAAATTCAAATTATGTCAATATCCATTCAAAACATCACCAAGTTATACGATACTCAGAAGGCACTTGATCAGGTGTCTTTTGAAGTGAACAAAGGAGAAATTCTAGGATTTTTAGGTCCTAATGGAGCAGGGAAGTCAACGTTGATGAAAATTATTACCTGCTTTATTCAGCCAACATCAGGAACGGTTAAAGTAAATGGAGTTGATGTTCAAGAGGACCCTTTACAAGTTCGTGAAATGTTAGGATACTTGCCAGAACACAACCCTTTATACTACGAAATGTATGTGAAAGAGTATTTAGAGTTCGTAGCTGGAATTCATAAGCTTTCAAATAAAAAGCAAGCAGTAGATAAGGTGATTGAATTAGTTGGTTTAGAGCTTGAAATGAAAAAAAGAATTGGAGCGCTATCAAAGGGGTATAAACAAAAAGTAGGGATTGCAGCAGCAATCTGTCATAATCCAAAACTTCTTGTTTTAGATGAGCCATTAGTTGGCCTTGATCCAAATGCGATTATTCAAATTAAAGAAGTGATTAAAGATCTCTCAAAAGATCACACAATATTTATTTCTTCTCACCAATTAAGTGATCTGGCTTCAATTTGTGATGATATCGCCATCTTAAATGAGGGACATATTATTGCTCATGGACCAATTGATGAAATTGAAAAAACTCTTGAGATTAAACAAGAGGTAGAAGTTGAATTTGAAAATATTGATATTGCTGGATTTTCTTTAGCATTACTTTTTGGTGATGAACAAGACGACTTTTTAGAGGAAGTAGCCCAGCTTTTTGGAGCAGCTTTTGGAATTATCTTTTTAGTTCTTGCATTCATTTTCTTTATAAAACCATTCACCTTTGTCTTTTGATAGTAAAAAATCTTTAATATCAAATTTACTTTTAAATTTAAAAAAATCTTTAGAAAATATGTATTTTTTTTTTTTATTTGTTTTTT
>CATLPG010000063.1 GCA_950054195.1 uncultured Saccharospirillaceae bacterium | reverse complement strand
GAAAATAAATGTTCAGCAACAGGAACTTTATCGTACTCACGTACAATTAAACCTAATTTCAAAGCGTCTTCTTCTGTCCAAATTTCTTTTGGGAATTTATAACCTAACTGTCTTGCTTGATCCATAGTCATTTTAGTACTAGGTAAATCATCAACAGCTTTTGTTAAAATACTGATAGAATCAGTTTTGGCAAATTTCACTAAACTATCAAACGATGGTGCATAGCCATCATAATTCTTTTTATGTGCTTCTTGTAGTTTTTGAATGTCCTCTAACCCAAGTTTTGCTAATTCCTTTGACTTATCTACTTGATCTAGGTAAATAATTCTTTCTTCAACTGAGTTCCAATTAAATTTACCCAAGAAAAACACTCCTATTGCAGCAACTGCAGCTAGTCCAAAAACAATTGTAGCGGGTAATTTTTTTTGTAAAATAAAATATAGAGAAATAATACCTACCACTAAAAGTGCAATTGCACCGTACATAAAGTAGGTGGTTTGCGTAAGTGTGTTAGAAGGATCTTCTCCCAATGCAACTTCAACACTAGACTTTGCTTGTTGGCTAATACCAACGATAATTAACCAAATACCAGTTAACATTAAAACTATTGGAAAGAAAAAACGCTTTACAAAAAACCAAAATTTTTCAAATGCATCCATATGTGGGGGTAATATTTACGAGTTAAACTAATTCAAACAAAATTAAAAATTTTTTTCATAGCACCTAAGTACGTGTTTGAAAGTTAAAAACTTTTTTCTGTTTATATCTTTTAAATTACTTATTGGTAGCTTCGAGTTATTGAATGTAAATTAATTTAAAATTTTCCCCAAAAGACTATTAAATCTACTTAAGACGAAATCCAAGTGCAGTTAAATCAATTTAAAGAACATATCAAATCATACGTTCCCTTTCGGTTAACAAACGATCAAGAAAAGTTACTTCACGTTCTTCATGATTTTTTAAGTTATGATATTGGTAAAAAAACATTTGTTCTAAAAGGGTATGCTGGAACAGGAAAAACAACCATGGTTTCAGCTTTAGTAAAAGCACTTGGGAAATGGAATTATACCTCCATGCTATTAGCTCCAACGGGAAGAGCGGCAAAAGTACTTACGGGGTATTCTAAAAGACGAGCATTTACCATTCATAAAATGATTTATTCAACACGAAGAGTGTCTGGTAGAATGCAATTTGTTCTTAAAAACAATACATTTAAACGTACCATTTTTATTATTGATGAAGCATCAATGATAGGTAACCAAGCAGGTATTAATGGAAAATCATTGCTAGAAGATGTAATGAGCTATGTTTACAATGGAGAAAAATGTCACATCATATTCGTAGGTGATACAGCCCAATTACCACCAGTACATGAGGATGTTAGTAAAGCATTAGATCCAATGTTTTTAACCAAAGCATATTATACTAATGTGTTTACCTACGAACTTGAAGAGGTGGTTAGGCAAGAAGAAGATTCAGGAATTTTATTTAATGCAACTTCTATTCGTAAGGATATTAAAAGAGGAGAAGGGATTCCAAAACTCAATGATTCCATCGGAAATGATGTGTTTAAAATAACAGGAGAAACATTACAAGAAGAATTAGAAGATGCCTACAGCAGAAATTTAGAAGGGGCAATCGTTGTTTGTAGATCAAATAAAAGAGCAAACCTTTTCAATCAGCAAATTAGAGCACGTGTTTTATTTAAAGAAGAAGAAATTGAAGGTGGAGACTTAATGATGGTTGTAAAAAACAACTATGCTTGGCTTCCTGGAGATTCCAAGGCAGGTTTTATAGCGAATGGAGATATAATAGAGATAAAAGCAATTCGGAGAATTGAAGAAATCTACGGTTTTAGATTTGCAACAGCATTAGTGAAATTAATTGATTATCCAGATGAATTGCCTTTTGAAACAAAACTTTTCATGGAGGCTATTGATATTGAACAAACAAGTTTGCCTAGAGCTAAATTAAAAGAGTTATACTACGCAATTGAAGAAGATTATTTAGAGGATTATCCATATAAAAAAGATCGAATTGAAATGATTTTAAAAGATCCCTATTTTAATGCATTACAAGTAAAATTTGCATATGCTGTTACCTGTCATAAATCTCAAGGTGGTCAATGGGACACCGTATTTATTGATCAAGGTTATCTCACGAAAGAAATGATCGATACCAACTACTTGAGATGGCTTTACACAGCTATTACACGAGCAAAAGAAAAGTTATATCTAGTAAACTTTCACCAAGATTTCTTCCAGAAATAAAGGATTTTCATTTTGTTCAATAGATTTAGTTTTCTTCGAATCTATTAATCTAATCACCTAGTAAACTAATCATCCAATCAACTAATTACCCAATTTTCTAATCAACTATTCAGCTAATTGACTAATCATCTAATTATAAACTCAACACCAGACTAAACATATGTTAACTAACGGTCTGCTTGTTAATAAATTAAATCTTATTTCATGTAAAATCTATTAACTTTGCAATCAGTAAAATAAGATAGTTATCGATTAATTCTAAACTAAATCTTATTTAGCTAGATATGCTTAATATAAATAAAAGTTTGTAAAGATTTGCCCTATGAAAAACCAAAAAAAACTGTGGTTAATATTATTAGTTACTGTTAACCTATTCTTAATTACCAATCAATCATTTGGTCAAGCTGGTATTAAAGTAGATGAAGCAAATATTAATCGAACACCAGATGCTTCAGCCATCTTTGATGCTTCAGCTACAACTAAAGGGATATTAATCCCTCAATTATCTTTATCAGCAACAAATGTTTCTGCTCCTGTTATAACACCAGCAAATAGTTTGTTAGTTTTTAATACAGCTAGCGCTGGAACAGGCAGTACAGTCGTTACTCCTGGGTATTACTATTGGGATACATTAAATAATGAATGGATTAGATTATTAGATCCTACAGATAGTGTTGTAACTATAGATAGTGCTGAATGGGTTGATGGTAATCAAGTTGGTTTAGCAACAGGAAACATTTACGCAAGAAAAGCATTAGCTCGAGGAGATACCATAGTAATAGATACGAATGGATTTGTTGGATTTGGTTTAAATAATCCCAGACATGCCTTTCATATGATCCAAAACGATGGAAATGCACGGTTAGTGATTGAGCGTACTGATAATTTATCAGGAGGAACCCTAGTATTAGAACAATCAGGAGCTAATGTCACAAATGGTTTGTCCACTGGAACAATAGATAGTTATAGTCAAGTGGCTGGAGCTAGGGCTTGGACTTCTAGAATAGGGTTTTACAATGGTGCGGCCAATACAAGAGCAGGAAATATAGGATTCTATACAAGTGAAGGATCAGGAAATCCTACGGAACGGATGACAGTAACTGATAGTGGTTTCGTAGGAATTGGTAATACAAATCCTTCGTCTTTACTAGATGTAGGTCCTGGCTGTTGTTTAGGGACAAATATTGAAATTAATGGTTATTCTTACTACGGAGGTGGGTTTTCTGGAGGAGCAACGGTATTAGGGCATAATGTAATGTCGGATACAAGTATGTCTGTAACTAATAATATGATTGTTGCTAATAACTCTGCCACAATTGGTTATTCAGCTATTCGAGTTGGGGGAAGTGAAGGGGATCCAGATTCAACAGGTTATGGTTCAATTAGTTTCTATGGCTTTGATGGAGCTACTACTGCAGGTGTTAGTGTGCTAAATCCTAATGTGATAATAAAAGGAAATACTGGAAATGTAGGGATTGGAACTACTATACCAGCAGCCAAGTTACACATCAACACGAATAATATCAATCCAGTAGTTCTTCAGAATAGTCAATATGTAAAAGAAAATACTGCTTTACAGAGTTTTATAGAGTTTAGAGATTCTATAGGAGATGTTTATGCATATGTGGGAGAAGGCTCCTCAGGGAAAAAAATTGGATTAGTGGGTCATCATAATTATAGTGTTGTGTTAGCATCATATGCTAGTAATACGGCAGGAAGTGAGCGTTCAACTGTAGGTATAAACGAAAATGGAGAAGCTGAAATTACGTTTGACACTAAAACTGTTGAAAGAGTGCGTATTGATTCTAATGGTAATGTTGGTATTGGAACACAAACTCCAGCTCAAAAATTAACGGTACAAAATGGTCCGATTGGTATGGTGAGGACAGATGGAGCAGCAAATTCAATTTATATAGGAAATTCCAGTGGACGTGATTGGCAAATCTATCATTTAGGAAGTGCTGATGCTAATTCCCCAAATGGCTATATGTTAGAGCACTTTGATGGAGCAGCATGGAGAAGATATTTTACTATTAATCAAAGTGGAAATGTTGGTATAGGAACAGGAGCAGCTAATCCAACTGCTAAACTTCAAATAGATAATAGGTTTAGTTTTGATGCTGGTGGATTTATGGATTGGGGGCAGGCATCGGATTATGGGCGTTTATCTTGGGATGGACCAAATAATGAGGCAGAAATTTATAGTTTAGCAGGTAGACATTTAGCTTTTGGAACCAATGGATCTGCCGGAAACCAATTGTTTTTACATACGAATACAAATGTTGGTATAGGAACTTCAAATCCTAGATATAAATTACATGCTGAAGGAGGTTTTATCGGGTCAGAAATAAATAGTGTAACGGGTATATTAGGAGGACTATTTGTAGATGGAAGAAATTCTGCTGCTGCTGAGCCTAATTTCAGAAGTTGGGCTATTTATAACATGGTAGAATACAGTGGAACACAAAACGGATTAGTATTTTGGGAATATTATGATCGAAATAATAATGGAATCACGTGTGATGATGGACCAACTGATTGTACAAGTCGTATGATTATACAAAATGGAACAGGTAACTTAGGTGTTGGATTTGATAATCCAACTGAAAAATTAGATGTTGCTGGAAACATCAGAGCAAGTGGAAACTTTATTTCTGGAGCTACAACACTTACTGTACCTGATTATGTTTTTGAAACATACTATAAAGGTACCTCTAGTCTAAAAAATGATTACAACTTTAAAACATTGGAAGAGATAGAAAGCTTTACTAAAGCAAAGGGCCATTTACCTGGGATTCCTTCCGCTAAGGAAATTCAAGAAAAAGGTCAGCTTAACCTTACACAATCGTCACTTAATAACTTAGAGAAAATCGAAGAACTTTACCTTCATTTAATAGAGGTTAACAAAGAGAATAAAGAATTAAAAGAAAAGCTAATTCTATTAGAAGAGCGTCTAAGTAAACTAGAGAAGAATAAATAATAGATGATTACCATTTCATAAAATATTGATGATTTTTTTAATGAGGAAATAGTTAATTCATCATTGAAAAGTATTTAATACCCCCATAATAATGAGAAAAATAATAATAGTTACAACATTAATTTTAAGTTTCTTTTCTGTTATTAAACTATCAGCCCAAGGAGTGAAAATAGCTCCAGTTGCTGGAGCTCCTGTAGGCTCAGCAATGTTAGAGGTAGAAAGCACGAATAAAGGCTTATTGATTCCTAGATTGAGTTTAAGTGCTCGAAATGTAGCAGCTCCAGTTGTAGCCCCAGATAATAGCTTACTTGTATTTAATACAAATACCGCAGGAACCATTCCCTTTGATGTATCACCAGGATTTTATTATTGGAACTCAGCACTAAGTGAATGGGTTAGAGTAACTGACGGTACAACAATTGTAGCTGACGATCAAAATATAGATTCTCTCACGCTTAATAGTACATTATTAACAACTTACATTGAAGATGGAACATCAGCTTCAATTGATCTGTTATCGTTAGCATCAGATGCCAATTTTTATAACACCATAAGAGATAGCTTAATTCTTGATTCAAACTTTACAGATTCATTACAGTCTATTATAGTAAACAACAATACTTTTATTGATAGTCTTTATATCACTATTTCAGATAGTTTACTGTTAGATACAGCTTGGTTATCAGCTGTTCAAGACAGTGTTAATACAGATGACCAAAATATAGATAGTATTATCTTGGCTCAAACTATTTTAAGTGTTTTTATTGAAAATGGTGCTAGTGCTAGTACCGACTTAATAGGGTTAGCAACTGACTCAGCTTTTTACCAAGCCATCCTAGACAGCTTACTAGGTGACAGCAAATTTACTAACTCTATTGATAGTTTATTATTATCAGATTCTACATTTATAGATGGCATTATAGATAGTTTACTAACTAATAATTACTTTAAAGATTCTCTTTTTTCATTTAACCGAGACAGTCTTCTTTCAGATCAACTTTTTAGAGATAGTATCTACAGCCTAATAGCTGATAGTTTATTATCAGACTCATCTTGGCTAGCTGTTTTAGCAGACAGCATTGATACAGATGTAGATAGTGCAATCTTATCAGGAGACACGTTAATTAATATTTATGAGGATGGAAAAGTAATATCAATAGATGTATCAAGCCTAAAAGATAGCTCTGAATGGGTTGATGGTAGTTTAGTAAGTTTAACCCCTGGTAATATTTATGCAAGAAAGGCTTTAGCTAATGGAGATGTTGTAATCATTGACACCGCAGGGAGGTTAGGAATCGGAACAGGAACACCTGTTTATAGTCTGCAAACTGAAGGAACTAATAGTGATGCTTCATTTAATGGAGTGAGAGTAGGAAAAGGTGAAGGAGATATAACTTCTAATACAGCTTTAGGAAGTGGAGCTCTTCAAAATAATACTTCAGGAGATAATAATGTTGGTGTAGGTTTTAATTCACTCAGCAACAATACTACAGGTAGAAATAATATTTCTGTAGGAAGAGGAGCACTATCTTCAAATACAACAGGACAAAATAATGTAGGAGTAGGGGCTAATGCTTTGACAGATAATATTACAGGAAATAATAATGTTGCTTTAGGATTAGCCGCATTAGCTAATAGTACAAAAGGTAACTCAAATGTTTCCTTAGGATCATATAGTATGCAATATAATGATAGTGGTAGTGCAAATATTGCCATAGGCTATGTTTCTCTTAGAAATAATATTTCTGGTATCGATAATATAGCTATAGGGTATAATGCTTTGGTTAATAATACAATTGGTAATAGCAATACAGTTATTGGTAGATCAGCAGGAAGAACTCTTGTAGATGGAGATAACAATACTATTATGGGGTATAACACCTCACTTGGACTTACTAGAGGTTCAAATAACACTATAATAGGGGCATTTGTAACCTTAGGTGGAGCAGATTCCAGTGTAAACAACAATATTATATTAGCTGATGGTCAGGGTAACCAAAGAGTTAGAGTTAATAATACAGGGGATGTAGGTCTTGGAATAAACTATCCAACTCATAGATTAGATGTGAATGGCGAAACTCGAATAAGAACAATCAATGATACAAATGATGTAGGAGGAATACTTATTGCAAACGATAGCGGAGTGATAATGAATATACCTTATAATACACTATTAGCAAAAATTAATGATAGTTCAGAATGGGTGGATGGAGCTGCTGTAGGACTAACTCCTGGCAATATTTATGCAAGAAAAGCTTTAGCTAATGGAGATACTATTGTTGCTTCTATTTCTGGTAATTTTGGAATAGGAACAGATAATCCCAATCAATTATTACATGTTTATGGTAATGCAGTTAACCAAATAGCTCATCTAGAAACAAACACTCCCTTTACTTTTTTAAGATTCTCCGCTCTAGGAGATACCTCTCAAGTGAATGGTATAGCTAACGCAGGATCCGATAATATGGTGGTTTACACCAGTGGAGCAGAAAGGATGAGAGTTAGTCAAGGAGGTAATGTAGGTATAGGAACCAATACGCCTCAAGACTTATTAACTATTCAAAGGAATGCAGATACAGTAACTCAATTAAGCATAACTAACACAAATAATAGTGCAAATGCTGCTTCTGTTATGTATTTAGGTGGACAATTAAATTCAGACTATGGTTACTTTGGATTGCATCCAAATCTGTTTTCTTCACCAGATGCTGCCGATCAATTGGTTTTGTTAACAGGGTCAACTGTAGCAAACGGGTTGAGGTTAGCAACTCAAAATCAAGACATTTACCTTTCAACAGGAGGGTTTAGTGGTGGAGCTTCAAATCGATTAACAGTTAGTGGAGCTACAGGTAATGTTGGTATTAACTCAAATACTCCAACCCATAGGTTGGATGTTAATGGAGAAGCTCGTATACGATTAATAACCGACACCACTGATATTTCTAATATCTTAACAAGTAATGCAAGTGGAGTAATTCAAAAATTACCTTATGATAGTTTAGTGAATTCATTCAGAGATAGTATTGAAGACGCAGATTGGTTAACGACAAGCAATAATAGTAAAGCAATCAGTATAAATGATACGATTTGGACAAGAGGTTTTGTAGGCATAAATACAAATAATCCAACAGCACATTTGGAGGTCAATGGAAATATAAAACTATCTCCTAATAGGCATGTAAATTTGGCAGGAGGAAGATTAAGACATTCTAATTTAGATGGTAACGATTTAATTATTGAGTCTCTTGATGATGTTTTTATTGATATTGATCGAAATAATGATGGAAATAATGAAAAAATATACTTTACTCAAGATAGTTTGGCTGATACTTTGATGGTCATTCAAGGAACAGTTTTGGGGACTCCTAGGGTTGGTATAGGAACAGCTTCACCAGTAACTACTTTACATGTTCATTCTGATCAAATAAACCCAATTGTTCTTCAAAATAGTCAATATGCTAAAGAAAATACAGCACTTCAAAGCTTTATCGAATTTAAAGATTCTTTAGGCGATACTTATGCTTATGTTGGGGAGGGGTCTTCTGGTAAAAAAGTAAGTTTAGTAGGTCATCATAATTATAGTGTGCTATTGGCTTCTTATTCAGGAAATACTGCTCTAACTGAACGATCAACCATTGGAGTTAATGAAAACGGAGAAGCAGAAATAACCTTTGATACTAAAACTGTGGAAAGAATGCGTATTGACTCTAATGGTAATGTTGGTATTGGAACTTCTACACCTTCCCAAAGATTAACAGTTTCAGGCAACTCTCTGGTGACAGGCCAGTCAGATGCAAGTTCTTTCGTCTCTAATATAGGAACAGGGCCTTCTGGTGCAGGTCATTATAATCTTAATTCCGGAGGATTAGCTAGATCTATAATAGGTTTAACTGTTAATGAAGGAGGAGCGAATTCAGGGTCTAATTTTTTTATAGCTCGTTATGATGACGCAGGAAGTTATTTAGGTAATTACCTTTATGGGCAAAGATCAAATGGTTTTGTTGTAGTAGGGAATACAACTGCTACAGAACAGTTAAATGTTGGAGGTAATGTTAAAGCAGATACCTTTTTTAGTTTAGCCAATACTTATCCTGATTATGTGTTTGAAAATTATTTCGAAGAAAAATCAGAAATAAACCCCACATATAAATTTAAGTCCCTAAAAGAGACAGAAAAGTTTATAAAAGAGAATAGACACCTTCCAGGTGTTACACCAATCAATAAGCTGGATGTTATAAATCAGAAATATAAGGTGGATGTTTCTTCTACTTCTATCAAAAATCTAGAGAAAATAGAGGAGTTATATCTACACCTTATTGAAATGAACAAAAAGAATGAAGAACTCAGTAACCAAAATCAAGACTTAAAAGAAAAACTGCTTCTTCTTGAAGAAAGATTAATAAAGCTAGAAAACAAAAAAGACTAATTAAGAACATGAAATCTAATCAGCAACCATTAACGTACATATTCGTTAACAAACTATCTAACCAAATTGATAAAGCAATCTGTATGAAAAAAATAGCATTACTAACATTTGTATTATTTGGACTTTTAATAAGTAATAAATCCTATGCTCAGGGAGTTAAAATTTCTCCAATACCTGGTGCTCCTCAAAGCTCAGCTATGCTAGAAGTGGAAAGTACCAACAAAGGTATATTAATACCTAGGCTTTCATTAACTGCCAGGAATTTAGCAGCTCCAGTTACAACACCAGATAATAGCTTACTGGTTTTTAATACTAATACAGCTGGTGCTATTCCATTTGATGTTAGACCAGGATTTTACTACTGGGATGCTACATTAAGTGAGTGGATTCGAGTATTAGACGGTACAACCATTATCACCGATGACCAAAATATAGATTCACTAACATTAACAGGAACTACATTGACTACTTACATTGAAGATGGAACACCAGGAGCCATTGATCTTTTATCGTTAGCATCTGACGCAAATTTTTATAATACCATAAGAGATAGTTTAATCCTCGATTCAAACTTTACAGATTCTATTCAATCTCTTATCGTTAACAATGATACGTTCATAGATAGTCTTTATATTACTATTTCAGATAGTTTACTTTTGGATACAGCTTGGCTATCAACAATTCAAGATAGTATCAATACAGATGACCAAAACATTGATAGTGTTACACTCGCTCAAACAATTTTAAGTGTATTTATAGAAAATGGAGATAGTGCTAGTACAGATTTAATAGGTTTAGCGTCAGACTCAACTTTTTATAGAATCATTAGAGACAGCTTATTAGGAGATAGCACGTTTGTGAGTTCAGTAGATAGCTTGTTGTTATCAGATTCTACGTTCGTAGATGGAATAATTGATAGCTTACTTACAAGTATTTATTTTAAAGATTCGATCTTCTCGTATACAAGAGATAGTTTAATGTCAGATCAAACGTTTTTCGATAGTTTATTCACTAACATTAGAGATAGTATTATTTTTGATAGTGAGTTTTTTGATAGTATTTATAGCTCAACATCTGATAGCCTGTTAACTGATTCAGCATGGTTAGCTGCTTTAGCTGATAGTATTGATAGTGACGTGGATAGTGCTGTTTTATCAGGAGATACAGTACTTAACATATACGAAAATGGTAAAGTAGTATCTGTTGATATATCTAGTCTTAAAGATAGCTCGGAGTGGATTGATGGTAGCTTAGTAGGCTTAACACCAGGAAATATATATGCTAGAAAAGCACTGGCTAGAGGTGATACTATTGTAATCAATACAAATGGTTATTTAGGTATAAATGAGAGTACACCAATAAGCAGGCTACATGTTACCAATGATAACGATGGTACTTTAGATTCTGTTTTTGTAGTCAGAAACAATGGAAACGTTGGTATCGGAATAGCAACACCTACATTTAGACTTGAAACTAGAGGTCCCAATGGAGACGCACGAATTAACTCAATACGAGTAGGTAGAGGTGCAGGAGATTTAACATCTAACACTGTAGTAGGATACCAAGCATTCGGAAGCAATACAACTGGAACACTTAATGTCGCCATTGGTAGTTCAGCTTTAGGCAGTAATACAACGGGAAATAGAAATATAGCAGTAGGTGCGGCATTAGGAAATAATACAACTGGTGATTTTAATGTTGGTATTGGGGATGGAGCCATGACGATCAATACCACTGGTGGAAGAAATATTGCCATAGGATATCGTTCATTATTTTCTAATACACAAGGTATAGGTAACACTTCCATTGGTTATAGCAGTATGTTATTGGCTGATAGTGGATCTTACAATACTGGTTTTGGTATGTTAACACTAGAAAACAACACTACTGGAGATTACAATACTGCATTAGGTACTAGAGCATCTGAAGAAAACGTTACTGGACAAGATAACACTGCAATAGGAAGTTTAGCTTCACAAGACAATATAACAGGAAGTTACAATACCTCTTTAGGTTACGCAGCTTTAAGAAATAACGATTCTTCTGATTATAATGTTGGTGTTGGTTATGAAGCTTTACTATCCTTACTGAAAGGAAATAACAATATTGCACTAGGGGCACTAGCAGGAGATAATCTTACTAATGGAATTCAAAATATCATTATTGGATCTAATATTGATTTCCCTAATGCAAACGATAGCAATCAATTAAATATTGGAAATATTATTTATGGTACAGGTATCGATGGTTCAGCTAATATTGTTTCCACCGGTAACATTGGAATTGGAACACAAATTCCAACTCAAAAATTAGACGTTAATGGACAAACCCGTATTAGAGTAATCAACGATACAAATCTATTCGATAATATCTTAGTAGCCAGAGCAGATGGAAATATTCAAAAAATTGATTTTGACACTTTGCAATCAAGATTAGCTGATAGCTCCGAGTGGGTAGATGGTAGTCTTGTTGGTTTAACTCCAGGGAATATTTATGCTCGAAAAGCATTAGCTAGAGGAGATACAGTAGCAATAGATACTAATGGTTATTTGGCGATAGGAACTGATAACCCTCAATCTGCACTTCATATAAATGGGAGAAGTCAAAATATAGCAAAAGTTATAATTAATAATACAGGAATTTTACCCAATGGTTCGGTTGTAGAATTTCAATCGTTAGACCAAAATATTGCAGAAGTTAAAGGAGCTTCGTTTTCTTCAGGAAATGGAGAGTTAACCTTTTCAACTGCTAATTCAGGAACTTCGATTGAACGAGTGAGGATTGATAGTGCTGGAAATGTTGGTGTAGCAGTGTTAAACCCTACTCATTTGCTAGACGTAAACGGGGAAGCACGAATCCGAACAATTAATGACACCAATCTTGTAGATAATATCTTAGTCGCTAGAGCCGATGGAAACATCCAGAAAATTGATTTTGATACGCTTTTAAATAGAGTACAAGATCAAGACTGGTATAACGTAAATACTGGCGCAAGCCCTACAAGTATTCTTGATAGTATTTATACGAACGGAAATGTTAGTATTGGCACAGTTGTATCAGATGATCGACTAACAGTAAATGGAAATATTAGAATGTTTGCTAATGATACGATAAAAGTTAGCGGTAATAATATTTTTCATAATAATGCTCCAGGAGGTAATCACTTAGCTTTGCAATCTAATTCAAGTATAGCTTTAGACATGGATCAAAACAACGCAGCAACTGGAAATGTTGTTGCTTTTACACAGCATGCAAGAACAGATACATTAATGGTTGTAAAAAGCGAAGGGCCGCTTGGAGAACCTAGAGTAGGTATTGGTACTACTATTCCAACACAAACATTACATATCAATAGAGATACTGGTGATGCTAGAATTAGAATAGTAGCTGACTCATCAAATACTGATGAGAATTGGAATCCTGCTGTTACCATGTTTCAAGATGGAAATAACATAGCCTCATACGTAGGGAATATAAATGTTGGAGGATCGGCTTTTAATAGAACAGTAGAAGGGTTACCAGAGCCAAATGGTTTATTGTTATTAAACAATGATAATGATGCCACAACTACATCAAGTATTGCTATGGGGGTTAATGATACAATAGCAATGGTTATTAATAATGACCGTAATATAGGTGTTGGAACTTCAACACCTACGGAAAAACTAGAAGTAGTAGGTAACATCCTAGCAAGTGGAACTATCACTTCTTCTGATGAACGGTACAAAAGAGATATTAAAACTCTTGATAGAGCATTAGATAAATTAATGAAGCTACGAGGAGTTTCTTACTTCATGAAAGATGAGTTTAAAGAAAAAGGCTTTGGGGATGGGTTGCAAATCGGTGTAATTGCACAGGAAGTTGAAAAAGTATATCCTGAGTTAGTAATTACTAATGAATCAACAGGTTATAAAGCGGTTAATTATCCAAAGTTCACACCAATACTCATCCAAGCTTTAAAGGAACAACAAGAAGAAATTGAAGCGTTAAAAAGAGAAAACGAAGCCCTAAAAGCAAATAATACGCAACAAGATGAAGATATCAATACACTTAAGGCTGAAATGGAACAAATTAAACTAATGCTAAATAAGCAAGATACTACTGAAAAGTAGTGTCTTGTTTTTGATATCCAAGCTGCTTTTAAGTTTTTTAAGTTGATTTTAGTGCCTAAGCCTAAAAACCAAACGCTTAATATAAACGTAGGTATAAGTTAACTGATCTTTAAATATATTAAAGCCATTAGCCCTATGATAAAAAAAATTATTCTTTTATTCTCATTCTTAATAGTTGTAACAGTATTTCATAATGTTTTAGCTCAAGGAGTTAAAATAGCAAATACAGCTGGTCCAGCTGCTAGTTCGTCTATGCTGGAGATAGAAAGCACTGATCGAGGATTATTAATTCCAAGGCTTTCATTAACTGCTAGAAATGTAGCTGCACCAGTTACAACACCAGCAAATAGTTTATTGATATTTAATACAAATTCCTCAGGAACAGCTCCATTTGATGTTTCTCCAGGGTTTTATTATTGGGAAGCATCACTTAGTGAATGGATAAAAGTTTTAGATGGAACAACCATCATAGGAGATGATCAAAACATAGATTCACTTACAATAACAGGTACGCTACTTACTACTTACATAGAAAATGGATTGCCTGGATCTGTTGATTTATTGTCCTTAGCCACAAATGGTAATTTTTACAATACCATTAGAGATAGTTTATTACTAGATTCAAATTTTACTGATTCAATTACAAATGAAATAGTTAACTCAAATACTTTGTTAGATAGTATTTATATCAATGTTTCAGATAGCTTATTATTAGATAGTTCTTGGTTGGCAGCTTTAAATGATAGCATTGATGATCAAAATATTGATTCACTTATTCTTAATGGAACCATTTTAACAACATATATAGAAGATGGAGGTTTCGCAAGTGAGGATTTATTGCAATTGGCAAGTAACTCTAGTTTTTTAACTACTGTAAGAGACAGTTTATTAGCAGATAGCATTTTTGCAAGCAGGGTAGATAGTATTTTAAGATCCGATAGTAATTTCATCAATGGACTTGCTGATAGCTTATTACTAGATAGCAGTTGGTTGGCCGCTTTAAATGATAGTATTGATGATCAAAACATCGATTCACTTATTCTTAATGGAACAATCTTAACTACTTACATAGAAGATGGAGGTTTCGCAAGTGAGGATTTATTGCAATTGGCAAGTAACTCTAGTTTTTTAACTACTGTAAGAGA
>CATLPG010000062.1 GCA_950054195.1 uncultured Saccharospirillaceae bacterium | reverse complement strand
CTTCGCCTGCAAACATTCTTGTTGGATCTTCTCCTGTACGTTTGAATGGGTATAACCCTGCTGTGTAAGGAAATTCTCCAGGAACATTTTCTTGTAACATCCATTTTAATAAATCGCCCCAAGCCTGATATTTAGGAAGTGCTACTTTTGGAATATCACTGTGAGA
Source organism: uncultured Saccharospirillaceae bacterium (assembly GCA_950054195.1). GTDB lineage: Bacteria > Bacteroidota > Bacteroidia > Flavobacteriales_D > CAJJDF01 > CATLPG01. The sequence goes on along the minus strand of CATLPG010000062.1, from coordinate 14,953 downwards.
TAATGATTTTGTATGCGTATCAATGCTGATGTCCTTATCTCTAACTTTAAAAGTAAATACTGGATCAGTATACTTTTTTTGAACTTGTTGCCATTGAACGATTTTCTCCCAGTTGTGAGGATCTAAATCCTTTTTTACTGCATTAAATTCAGCTAGTAATAAGTTAAATAATTCTTTTTTATCATCTATCACATCTAAACCATCAATAACTAGATCATTTTCAGATAATTCAATACTATTTTTTAGAGTTAAACTTAATGATTTGTATAAACCGTAAAGTTTTTGAGAAACTTCAACTTGTTGTTCAACCCATTCATCATAAGACCGGTTATTTTCAGATATTTCCGATAAGTACCTTGACCTTGAGGGTGGAATGATATAGATCTTTTCACTCATCTCATCTGTTATCTCAAAATTAGATGTTAGGTGAGTTGCTTCTGCCTTCTCTACTAATTGATCCATAACTGCTTTATATAGTTGATTCATCCCTGGATCGTTGAATTGTGAAGCAATTGTTCCGAATACAGGTAAAGACTCGTCCGCAGCGTCCCAAAGGTTATGATTTCTTTTATACTGCTTTTTAACATCACGTATAGCATCTAACGCTCCTCTTTTATCGAATTTATTAATCGCTACTAAATCGGCAAAATCAAGCATATCAATCTTTTCTAGCTGAGTTGCAGCACCAAACTCTGGAGTCATAACATATAATGAAACATCTGAGTGATCCATAATTTCTGTATCAGACTGACCAATTCCTGATGTTTCTAGTATAATTAAATCATAATTAGCTGCTTTTAATATATCTAATGCTTCTGCTACATGTTTGCTAAGTGCTAAATTACTTTGTCGAGTAGCCAAAGAACGCATATATACTCTGTTGTTCTTAATTGCATTCATACGAATACGGTCACCTAATAAGGCCCCTCCTGTTTTACGCTTTGAGGGATCAACAGAAACAATCGCTATATTTTTGTCTTCAAAATCAATTAAAAACCTTCGAACTAATTCATCTACTAAAGATGATTTCCCCGCTCCTCCAGTACCAGTAATTCCCAAAACAGGCGTAGTCGCTTTAGCTGCCATTTCGTGTACCTTTTGGAGATCATTATCAGCTTTTTCCGGAAAGTTCTCTGCAGCACTAATTAATCTTGCAATGGATGGAACATGTTTTTCTTGTAAGTGACTCACTTCTCCATTCAACTCAGCACCAACTGCAAAGTCAGATTTTTCTACTAAGTCATTAATCATCCCCTGTAACCCCATCGATCTACCATCATCTGGATGGTATACACGAGAAATCCCATACTCATGTAATTCTTTTATTTCTTCAGGGAGTATTGTTCCTCCTCCTCCTGCGAAAATCTTTATATGTTCTGCTCCTTTTTCTTTTAAAAGATCATACATATATTTTAGATACTCCATGTGACCTCCTTGGTAAGAAGTTAAAGCTATAGCTTGCACATCTTCTTCAATCGCGCAATTTACAATCTCTTCTACACTACGGTCATGCCCTAAGTGAATAACTTCACATCCAGTAGACTGAATAATTCTTCGCATAATATTTATAGCCGCATCGTGACCATCAAACAACGAAGCTGCTGTTACAATTCTTATTTTATTTTGTGGCTTATAAGGAGCAATATTTTCCATGTTTATTGAAATCTGATAAAGTTTAAAGATACCTTTTTGGGCTTTCCAAAGCAAAAATTTTCCTTGCTATACTCGGTCTGGATAGTTAGAGAACACACCATCAACACCATCTTTTCTGCAACGCTCAATATCTTTCTCCTCGTTTACAGTATAAATAAGTACTTGAATTCCTCTTTCGTGCGCATCTACAACTAACTCTTTTGAATAAAAGGCTAAACTTGCATTTAAATACTGAGCTTTAAAATCCTCTGCTGGTTGAGCTAAATCGTAAGGCAAATGATAGATTAATAATCCTACAGGAATTTTTGGATAACCTTGTTTAAATAGCTTTAACTCTTGATGATCAAAAGAGGAAACAATAAAATCATCTTGGCTCCAACCGTTGTTTTTTATGTATTCGTATATCAGTTGACCTACTTTTTCAGCAGTTCCTTTACCTTTTAACTCAATATTTACTTTCGCTTTTCTATCTATAACATCTAATACTTCAACTAACAAAGGAATTGACTGTCCTTCCCCAGCGTCTAAATGTTTAAGTTCTTCTAATGTTAATTCAGAAACGTATCCTATTCCATTAGTTGTTCTATCAACTGTTAAGTCATGAATAACTACCAACTCTCCTGTTTTACACAATTGTACATCCAGTTCAATCATATCAACCTTAAGTTCTAGAGCTTTTTGAAAAGAAACTAACGTATTTTCAGGAGCGTGCCCCATTGCCCCTCGGTGTCCTATTCGAAGCATAAAGTATATTTTAGTAAACTTAAAGTATAGATAATTCTTGAATTTTATTAAAGATTCCTATATTCATTTATAAGAAAACAGTAAAGAAAGATCATGAAATCGATGACATGTAAGGAACTTGGTGGTGCTTGCGACCAAATATTTAGTGGATATACGTTCGATGAAATTGCCGAATTAAGCAAAAAACATGGAGTGGAAATGTTTCAAAAACAAGATGTTGATCATCTAAAAGCCATGGAAAACATGCAATCACTTATGAAAGATCAAGAAGCAATGCAGCAATGGTTTGATGAAAAGAGAAAGGCTTTTGATGCATTACCAAACAATTAAATTTAAAAATGGTAAAACTTCAAGCTAAAATATCAGTAAAAAATAAAAAGGCTTTTTTCGAGTATGAAATTCTGGATAAATATGTCTGTGGATTAGTTCTAAAAGGCACAGAGATTAAAGCTGTCAGACAAAACAAAGCCAGTATCAAAGAAGCTTACTGTTATATTACCAATTCTGAACTTTTTGTTAAGAACATGTACATCGGAGAATACACACATGCTAGTCATACGAGTCATGAACCACTTCGAGAGCGTAAATTATTACTCAATCGTTCGGAAATAAATAAAATAGAGAAGAAAGTAAAAGATAAAGGTATTACACTTATTCCTACACATTTATTTATTAATGACAAAGGCTACGCTAAGCTTGAAATTGCCATAGGAAAAGGAAAGAAATTATACGATAAAAGAGAATCACTCAAAGCCAAAGATGTTAAAAGAGATATTGATCGAGCTTTGAAATATTAAAAAGTGTTCTTTTTGATTTAATAATGAAACTATAATGGATAAAAAACCTAAAATATATTTAGTTCCTGGCTTACTAACTAACGAAACGATTTACAGAGGTGTTAGAAAAGAACTAGAGAACTTTGATACTGAAGTACTTGAGTTTATTCCAGCGCTAAAAAATGAAAGTATTTCTGATTATGCAAAGCGTTTATCTGAAAGAATAGATACATCTACTCCATTCTACTTGATGGGAACCTCTTTTGGAGGAATTCTATGTATTGAAATGACCAAGTTTTTAGAACCAGAGGGAGTTATCTTGGTTTCATCTGCTAAAAGCAGAGACGAGTTAAGCACTTTCATGAAACAAGAACTGGCTTCTAAAGCACTTATACCAGCTATTCCTCATTGGGCAATTAAAAACTTTTTCACAAGAGGATTCCAAGTTGGTGGCCGTTTTGTCCCTCGAATGAAATCGATTTATAATGAAGACATTAAAACGATGATTAATTCAATTGATGGGCATTTTGAAAAATGGGTTATCCATCAATTTCCTAGATGGAGAGGAGAACTTACTCATGAAAACTATTTACACATCCATGGAGATAAAGATCGTGTATTTCCTTTCAAATATGTAAAAGACGCAGATGTTATTCCGGGAGGATCACATTCCATTATTATTCATAATTATAAGGAAATTGCAGATATGGTAAAAGATTTCATTGAGGACAAGTCTTAGTAATTCTACTACTGTAATGGTGAAAATTAAACTTGTTCCTTTTGATTCATCTGAACAAAAGCAATTAATAAAGCTTAGACAAGATGTTTTAAGAACACCTTTAGGACTTCTCTTTTCAAAAGAAGAATTACAAGCAGAAAAAGATCAATTGCACATTGCTGCTTTCATAAATAACCTACTGGTCGGGGGAATGTTACTAGTTAATCAAGGAAATAAGATTAAAATGAGGCAAGTATTTGTACACCCTAATTATCAAAGCCAAGGAATTGGAAAAAAAACTACTTGATTTTGCTAAAATATTTGCCAAAGAAAACAATTTCACTGTGATCTATTGTCATGCGAGACAAACTGCACACAAGTTTTATTTAAGAAATGACTATAAAATAATAAGTGAAGAATTTTTAGAAATAGGACTCCCCCATTATGTAATGGAGTTACGAATTGATTAATTGTTTAGCATTTTCAAGTGCAGCCTCGGTTACTTCGCTACCACTAAGCATTTTCGCTAATTCACTTAAGCGATCATCGCCTTCAAGATGTTTTATATTAGTGAATGTTTCTCCTTGCTTTTCCTCTTTATAAACAAACAGATGGTTATTCCCTTTTCCTGCTATTTGTGGCAAATGAGTAATGGCAAAAACTTGCGTTGTTTTAGATATATTTTTCATTACCTCTCCCATCTGATTCGCAACCTCTCCAGAAACACCTGTATCAATTTCATCAAAAATAATGGTCGGCAAGGCCTTATGTTTTGCCATTAGTTGCTTTAAACACAGCATTACACGAGACAATTCTCCTCCTGAAGCTGTTTTAGTAAGCGATTTAGTTGGCATTCCTTTATTTGCACTAAACTCAAACGAAACTTCATCACTCCCGTTTTTCTTAAATGCAGTAGTAGAATTAATCTTAACTTCAAAAACGGCTTTCGGCATGGATAAATATGCTAAACTACCCATCATTTCTGATTCAAATGATGCTTTAACCGCCTTTCTAGATTGAGATAATGTGTTTGCTTGCTTTTTTAAATCAGTCTCCCGTTTACTTAATTGTTTTGTTAAACGTTCAATGTCTTCATCAAAAGAAGCTCCCAACTGTACTTTTTCGCTAATCTCATCTCTTTTCTCTATAAGTTCTGATAAACTAGTCGTAAAATGCTTTTTATGTAACGCTTGAATTGCATTATATTGATCTGTTAACTCTTCTAATCGTGAAGGGTCTAAAGATATATTCTCATTAATACCTTCAGCTTCATCAATGATATCTTGAATTTCAATTTTCGAAGAAACAATGCGTTGAACTAAGTTTTCTATACTTTTATTATTTGATGAGAGCTTATTTAGCACTTGCTCAACATAAGCTAATTGCTGAACAATCCCTTGGTCATCATCACTTAAACTAGAAACAGCAGACAGTCCCTGCTTAATATCTTCAGCGTTTGCTAATAAATGAAGCTCTTCTTCTAATTCTCCCTCATCAATATCACCCAAAGGAATCGCTTCTAATTCATTGAGTTGAAATTTATAATAGTCAAGATCATTTTTTAATTGCTGTTCTTGTTCTTTTAAATCCTCTAACTGTTTTTTGATATTGGAGTATACCTTCAGGCTATCTTTGTAACTAACTAAAAGTTCTTCATTTGAAGCAAAAGTATCTAGTACATTAATCTGAAAATCAGAATTATTAAGCAACAACACTTGATGTTGTGAATGAACATCAATCAGTAAAGAACTTAACTCCCTCAATACGTTTAGCGAAACAGGAGTATCATTAATAAATGCTCTCGATTTACCTTGTGGGGTAATTTCTCTTCGAAGGATCGTTTCCTCTTCAAAATCTAACTCATTCTTTTCAAAAAAAGGTTTTAGATGTAGTGATGAAATATCAAATGTTGACTCGATCACACATTTCCCATCATTATTTCTAAGTACACTAGTATCCACACGTTCACCAAGTGTTAAACCTAAGGCTCCAAGAATAATAGACTTTCCTGCTCCAGTTTCACCAGTAACAACTGTCATTCCTCGATTAAAATCTACTGTGATTTTATCGATTAGCGCATAATTTGTGATGTATAAACGTGAAAGCATACACAAAAATAAGTTTAATCTATGAATGAAGAATTATTTGTGATCGTATTTTTATCTTTGACCAGAGATTAGCAAACCATTTGGCAAATTTTAATCAAATATTAAGCGATTTAAGAGCAAAAAAGTATCATCCGATCTATTTTTTGATGGGAGACGAACCTTTTTACATCGATCAAATCACGAATTACATTTCTAAACATGTACTAGAGGAGCACGAAAAAGATTTCAATCAAACGGTACTTTATGGAAAAGATACTTCCGTTGATGAGATAATTGCCGTAGCTAAGCGGTTTCCCATGATGAGCGAATATCAGGTTGTTATTGTAAAAGAAGCACAGCATATCCGAAACATAGAAGCTATCGAAGCTTATGCAAAACAACCCTTAGCATCCACTCTTCTAGTTATAAATTACAAATACAAAAAACTTGATAAGCGAAAAGCAGCTGCAAAAACCATAGCTAAAAATGCTCTTTTGTTTGAGTCTCAAAAATTAAGAGATTATCAAATTCCAGATTGGATTAGTAAAGAAGTAGGTAATTCAGGTTTAACCATTGATCCTAAGAACGCAGGTTTACTTGCCGAATTTTTGGGAACTGATTTAAATAAAATCCATAACGAATTACAAAAACTAAAGCTTGTTTTACCTAAAGGTGAAGCCATTACTACTGAGGTCATTGAAAAAAACATTGGAATTAGTAAAGATTTTAATGTTTTTGAACTACAAACTGCTTTAGCTAAAAAAGACATATTAAAAGCAAACCGAATAGCTAAATATTTTGAGCAAAACCCAAAAGACAATCCTTTTGTTGTTACTATTTCTAGTTTGTTCAATTACTTTTCTAAAATATTACAACTTCATTTCTCTAAAAATAAAAACAACGATCAAGTATTAGCAGGTGAATTAAAAGTGCATCCATTCTTTGTGAAGGAGTATAAAATGGCTGCTCGAAATTACTCTCCAAAAAAACTGATTAAAATCATCGGCTATCTTCGTGAATATGACCTAAAAAGTAAAGGAGTTAATAATATTTCAACAACTGATGGAGACTTGCTTAAAGAAATGCTTTACAAAATCCTCCACTAACTATAAGTAGATGATTTAAAATATTTTAAATCCAAATTGACAATAGTGTGAATTTTGGCATCATTCTTGTTTTTAATCAAGATATGATACAAAAGCTACTCCATACCATTACACTCATTTTTATCCTTTCTTTTACTGCTCAAGGAACCCATCTTGTAGGAGGAGAAATCTACTACGAATGTGTTGGTCCCAATACCTATAAAATTTACTTGAAAATTTATAGAGATTGTGCAGGAATTGATTTTGATGATGAAGCTAGTGTTGCTATATATAGCATTGACAATGGAGTAAATGTTTTGCATAGTGTTGAAGAGTTAATTTTTCCTGGTTCAACTCAACTACCCGTAGTTTTAAATAATCCTTGCCTAACTGCTCCTCCATCGATTTGTACTGAGCTTGCCGTTTACACACGTACCATTGTGTTACCTAATAATCCAGAAGGATACAACATTGTTCATCAAAGATGTTGTAGAAACAGTGGTATTTTAAACATTGTAGACCCAGGTGATCAAGGGAATACGTACATGACCTATATTCCGGGAGATATTTCTTGTAATAATTCTGCTTATTTTGCTCAAGATCCACCATTAGCATTATGTGCAAACGAACCATTTGTATACAACCATTCAGCCATTGATCCTGATGGAGACGTTTTAACATATGAGTTTTACACACCTTTGGATGGAGGTGGTGTTGCTAACCCTAAGCCTTCTACCCCACTACCTCCTCCCTATACAAATGTGCCTTGGCAAGGAGGATTTAGCACGAATAATCAAATAACAGCGAATCCTGCATTTACAATTAACCCAACGACTGGTGTAATTTCAGGAACACCAACACAACCGGGATTATATGTTGTTGGTATTCTTGTAAAGGAATATAGAAATGGCGTATTAATTAACGAAAACAGAAGAGACTATCAATTTACTGTTGTTAACTGTGCTCCTGTTGTTTCGGCTAATTTTAACGATCAAAACTCTTTTTGTGACGGACAATTAACACGTACATTTTCTAACAGTAGTTTTGGTGCTACGCATTACAAATGGGATTTTGGTGTGAGCGGTACACTAGCTGATACTTCAAACCAAACGAATCCTACATTTACCTTTCCTTCTGAGGGTTCGTATGATGTTACCCTTATTGTAAACCCGGGGTGGCCTTGTTCAGATACTATGGTTAAAACGTATCATTTATATGCACCAATCAGTGGAGGGTTTAATATTCTTTCTGATTTGGAGCAATGTAAAAACAGCGCCAGTTATGACTTTGAAGCTTTTGGAGATCATTCTTCAGCAGCCACTATCACTTGGGACTTTGGAAATGGAGCAAGTCCTGCCACATCGAATCAACCAGTTGTGAATGGTGTTACTTACACTTCTCACGGAGTGAAAACAATCACGTTAACGGTTGAAGAGAATGGATGTTCTTTTACAGAAACAAAAACCGTTACTGTTTTAGCTCAGCCTCAAGCCATACTTACGGATGCCATTATTTGTAACGGCCTAACCGTTAGCTTTCCAAATACAAGCATTGATGCTTCTACATTTTTATGGGATTTTGGAGTAGCTGGAACTACTACAGATGTTTCTACAGATCAGGTGCCCGTATTCACATTCCCAACTTCAGGAGATTATTTAATTACGCTAATTGCTAATCCAGGATCAGATTGTTCGGATACGGTTACGGCATGGTATAAAGTAAAAGAAGCTTTTGACCCAGTAATTAACACGAATGCGCATCAATGCTTAAATGGCAACAGTTTTGACTTCAATTTAACAGGAAAATACAGCGATAACGCTACCTTTAAATGGTCGTTTGGAAGCAGTGCTAGTCAGCCAAGTTCTACTGTAGAACAACCACAAAACATTGTTTTTAATACCGTTGGTATACATACAGTTACATTAAATATTGTTGATGAAGGATGCGCAGAATTTGTTGAATTTGAAGTAACCGTTTATCCTGAAGTGTCGATTGATTTTGAAGGAGAAACCGAAGGTTGTGCTCCCGTAGCAGTAAATTTCACAGATTTAAGTTATTCGTTTGATAAATTAGATTATTTCTGGGATTTTGGAGATGGAAATACGTCAACCGAGCAACACCCTACGCATACTTACGAAACTCCTGGAGTTTATGATGTAACACTAACCATTGTTTCTGATACTGGTTGTGCTACTACCCTAACACTAACAAAAGAAAACTTTGTAACCGTATACGAAGTACCCACAGCAAACTTTGATGTTACGCCAGAAGAAGTAACTGTTTTTCATCCAGAAGTAACGCTAAGAGACTATTCTAGAGGTGGTAACTTTTTATATTACGTAGTGGATGGTGTAGATACGCTTTACGATCCAAATACTACGTATAACTTTGTAGAATCGGGTGACCGAACGATTACACAGTACATTCAAAATGAATTTGGTTGTGTTACTACGCTAACAAAAACAGTATATGTAGAACCTACAACTACTGCTTACGTGCCGAATGCCTTTAGTCCGAATGGTGATGGAGTAAATGACTTTTTCATTCCTGTAATTAAGGATGTAACCGAATACGAATTATTTATTTTTAACCGTTGGGGGAATATTATTTTTAATTCTACTAAATTAGAAGAAGGATGGGACGGCAACAACCAAAACGGTAACCAAGCACAGCAAGATGTGTATGTTTATCGCATTAGGTATCGTAACGTAGATGGCTTCTTTGAGATAAAAGAAGGGCATGTTACACTAATCAAATAAGTCAACCTCCTTTTTGTAAATGCCATTTGTAAATTTCAAAAACTCTCATATGCTTCAAAAAATTAAGCTGCCGTTAATCCTCAATTTCACACCCATAAAGCGGCAGCTGCGCCCTTAAATAACCATTCTGTTTTCTTTCATCTCTCTGAAAAACATTCTCGTAAAATTAATAAAACCTAAAGAGAATGGAACGAAAACTACCCCTAGCAGCTATTTTGATTATTATTTACACTTCGCTTAAAAGCAGTCACATACAAGGAGGTGAAATGTATTACGAATGTATATCACCAAATACTTACAGAATCACACTGAAGTTATACAGAAACTGTTCTGCATCATCTTTTGATTTACAAAGCGTATTCACCATCTTTGAGAGAAACAATGGAGCCTTTCAGTTTCATGACAAAATAAGTTTTTTCAACAGTAGCATTGAATCAGTTCCTATCAATCTAAATAATCCTTGTTTAGAACCTCCAACATCAATATGTACGGAAAAAGCAACCTATTCTGGAATCTTCACACTCCCTCCAAACGCAGAAGGCTACACAATAGTTTATCAAAGATGTTGTCGGGATCAAAATATTATCAATATATATAACCCTGACTCACAAGGCACCAGTTATGTTGTTAACATACCAGGAAATAGTGTTTGTAATAATTCTGTACGTTTTGATAAAGAACCACCATCTGCTCTTTGTATTAACGAACCTTTTGTTTTTGATTATTCTGCCACTGATCTAGATAATGACTCCATAGTCTACGCCTTGTCCGCTCCTCTTGCGGGTGGAAGCTCATTTAATCCTACCCCATCTCCAACTACTCCTCCAACTACTCATATCATTTGGGAACAAGGATTTAGTGATACAAATCAAATTACGGCTAGCAGTAATTTTAAAATCGATAGCGTAACTGGAATACTAACTGGAACTCCAAGCCAACTGGGAGTGTATGTATTTGGTCTTGTTGCAAAAGAATATCGAAACGGCATTTTAATAAATGAGAATAGAATCGATTACCAATTTTCCGTTGTAAACTGCTCAAAAGTGGTTCAAGCAGATTTTGCTGATCAGGCTTCTTTTTGTGGTGAACAATTAACTCAAACGCTTACAAATACTAGCTTAAATGCTTCAACTTATAGATGGGACTTTGGGGTTAGTGGCACATTATCAGATACCTCGAACGCATTTTCCCCAACATTCACCTTCCCTGATACGGGAAAGTATGATATCACATTAATTGTAAATGAAGGAGAGCTGTGCCCCGATACGCTGATAAAAACATTTCATATAAAAGAAGCTTTATTTGCTGATATCAATATTCTATCCAACGTAAAACAATGTAAGAGCTCATCAAATTATGACTTTCAAGTAATTGGAAACTTTGCACCAAACGCAAACGTGACCTGGAACTTCGGGTCAGGAGCATCTCAAACAACATCAAATGATATTGCTCCAAAAAACATCTCATATGCTACAGCTGGAGTTAAAACAATAACGGTTACAGTTGAAGAAAATGGATGTGTAGTTACTCAGCAGAAAAGTATAAGTATATTGGAAAAACCAACAGCTATCTTAACGGATGAAATAATTTGCAAGGACCTTACTGTTAACTTTCAAAATTTAAGCACGAATACCAATTCATACTCATGGGACTTTGGAGTAATAGGTAGTAATACAGACACATCAAGAGCTGCTTCACCTGTATTTACTTTTCCTGGGAGTGGAGATTATTTAGTTACTTTAATTGCAAACCCAGATTCGGGATGCTCAGATACTGCAACAGCATGGTATAGGCTAAAAGGTAATTTCGATCTAAACGTTGACGTTGGAATACCTCAGTGCATAACTAACAACAGTTTTGATTTTAATTTAACAGGAAAATACAGTAGCAATGCTACGTTTCAATGGACCTTTGGAAGCAGTGCTAGTCAGCCAAGTTCTACTGTAGAACAACCACAAAACATTGTTTTTAACACCGTTGGTATACATACAGTTACATTAAATATTGTTGATGAAGGATGCGCAGAATTTGTTGAATTTGAAGTAACCGTTTATCCTGAAGTGTCGATTGATTTTGAAGGAGAAACCGAAGGTTGTGCTCCCGTAGCAGTAAATTTCACAGATTTAAGTTATTCGTTTGATAAATTAGATTATTTCTGGGATTTTGGAGATGGAAATACGTCAACCGAGCAACACCCTACGCATACTTACGAAACTCCTGGAGTTTATGATGTAACACTAACCATTGTTTCTGATACTGGTTGTGCTACTACCCTAACACTAACAAAAGAAAACTTTGTAACCGTATACGAAGTACCCACAGCAAACTTTGATGTTACGCCAGAAGAAGTAACTGTTTTTCATCCAGAAGTAACGCTAAGAGACTATTCTAGAGGTGGTAACTTTTTATATTACGTAGTGGATGGTGTAGATACGCTTTACGATCCAAATACTACGTATAACTTTGTAGAATCGGGTGACCGAACGATTACACAGTACATTCAAAATGAATTTGGTTGTGTTACTACGCTAACAAAAACAGTATATGTAGAACCTACAACTACTGCTTACGTGCCGAATGCCTTTAGTCCGAATGGTGATGGAGTAAATGACTTTTTCATTCCTGTAATTAAGGATGTAACCGAATACGAATTATTTATTTTTAACCGTTGGGGGAATATTATTTTTAATTCTACTAAATTAGAAGAAGGATGGGACGGCAACAACCAAAACGGTAACCAAGCACAGCAAGATGTGTATGTTTATCGCATTAGGTATCGTAACGTAGATGGCTTCTTTGAGACAAAAGAAGGGCATGTTACACTAATCAAATAATCACAGAAAGTCCCTCTTTGAAGTTATGACTATGAAACACTTATTAATTACAGGAGGAAGCAAAGGAATAGGAAACGGATTAGCCTTAAGGTTTAAAGCTGAAGGATATACCATATGGAGCTTTGCTCGATCAACCAACGAGATCCTAGCAGAAGAAAACCAAATTACCTGTGATTTAACAAACTTAAAAGAAGCTGAAGAGACGTTTTCTAAAACCTTAGCTAAGATATTAGCTGAATCCCCTCAAGAAATTGTGTTGATAAACAATGCTGGAACATTAGGAACCGTTGATCGATTAGAAAATAACTCGGTGGACTCTATTGACACAGCTATTCGGTTAAACTTAAGTGTGCCAATGGCATTAACTGCCATTTTTATTAAAAAACTTGAAGAAGCAGACCTTAAGAAAGAGATCATTAATATTTCTAGTGGTGCTGCTGTTTCTCCGTATTACGGTTGGAGTACCTATTGTTCCTCTAAAGCAGCTGTTGATATGTTTACGCAAGTAGTTGCGAAAGAACAAGAAACTGCCTCTTACCCTGTTCGTATATTATCTATTTACCCAGGGATTGTAGACACCAACATGCAAACCGAAATACGCTCACGAAATAAAGAACAATTTGAATTAATTGACAAGTTCATTGAATCGAAAGAGCAAAACTTGTTATCTAGCCCTGCAGAAGCAGCAAACGCTGTTTACGAACTCTTCGCAGACTCTTCGTTAAAAAGTGGAGAAATTACAGATGTGAGGAGTTAAAACAATAGCTAACATACAATTACGTAAAAATACTTATAAATAACTGAAGGGGATTTTGTTTATTTATGTTTTGAGAATTAATTACATTAAATCAATTTTCTGAAATTTGAGTAAACACTATAGTTTTTATTCCACATAGAGTTGATGGATGAACGCTATGATTTTTATTCATATGTTGGCATTCACTAAAAAAACTATGAGACTAATAGAATTACGATTAAAAAATTTTAGATGTTACAAGGAGGAAGTTAAAATAAAAATTGATGACCTTACTTGCATAATTGGAAAAAATGATGTTGGAAAATCAACTATTCTAGAAGCTCTAGATTGCTTTTTTAATGATAATATTGATAAAGGGGATTTAAGTACAGATTGTGTAGACTCTAACATTGAAATAACTTGTTTATTTGATGAAATACCAAAAAAAATAATTTTAGATTCCTCTGTTGAAACAAGTCCGAAAGAAGAAAATATCTTAAATCAAAATGGTCATCTTGAAATTAAGAAAACCTTTAAAGTTGGAAAGACAATTTCGAAGGCGACAAGCCTAATCGCTTACCATCCCACTCACGAAAAACTAATAAATATTCTTAGTCTCAAAAACACACCTCTTAAAAACTTAGCTGATGAAGTTGGAGCAAATTTAGAAGGTGTTAAAAAAACTAAAAATCCACCTTTAAGAAAAGCAATAAGAGATGCAGTTGAAAGCGAAAAACAAGTTATTCAACTTAAAGTAGACGGTAGTTTAGATTCTGAAAACAACCTAAAAACCTTATGGTCTAAACTCAAAACCTTTTTACCTATATACTCTTTATTCAAAGTTGACAAGACCATTGACGACAAGGATAAAGATGTACAAGACCCAATGAAACACGCAGTAAAAGAATCTCTCGCTGTACCGAGAATTCAACATTTGCTCGAAGAAATTGAGAAAGAAGTAAAAGAAAAATCTACTGAAGTTGCTGAACAGACTTTAGAAAAATTAAAAGAAATAGATGAGAGTCTTGCTGAAAAAATGAAGTCTGATTTCAATAAAGTACCTACTTGGGGCAAAATTTTCGATTTGACTTTACTAAATGAAAATGATATTCCTTTAAACAAAAGAGGAAGTGGCGTAAAAAGGCTTGTATTACTTGCCTTTTTTCAGGCTCAAGCAGAGAAAAAGAAATTTGAAAATAATTCTCCAGGTATTATTTATGCAATTGAAGAACCTGAAACTTCTCAGCATCCTAATCATCAATTAATTTTAATAAATTCATTAAAGGAACTTAGTGAGCAGGATAATATTCAAGTTTTATTTACAACGCATAGTTCCAATCTAGTAAAAGAAATACCAATCGACTCATTAACATATATCTACAAAAATAAACAAGGAGTTAATGTAAATTATGGAAAAGATTTAGATTCAGGAAAATTTAACGAAGAGACATTAAACAAAATAATTGAAACATTAGGAGTTTTACCTAATCCAAAAGATTCTGTTCGTTCTTTGCTATTTGTAGAAGGAAATCACGACATAAATGCCTTAAAAATATATAGT
>CATLPG010000061.1 GCA_950054195.1 uncultured Saccharospirillaceae bacterium | reverse complement strand
ACCAGCGGGAACGTACTATTACATTTTAGATTTAGGAGAAGACTTTGAGCCGATGAACGGGTATTTTATTGTGAGGTAGTAACTTTCATACATTGATTTACGCATTTATGAAGTTAAAAACTTTGCTTCAAAAAAAAGTTACTTCTAAATAGAACAAACGAATCAAAAAATCGGATTTTGATATTGAATTGATTACAGTTTCTAAAATAGAAGAGGTTTTTAGAAACTTGTTTGGTAGTTGATATGCTTAATTGTTTATGCTTTAAAAACCTCCTTGGGTAATAAAAAAATAAGGGTGTTACAACTTCTATTAAAAAACAATTTATAACCCTTTCCAAGATAGCTAATTCTTCTCTAATCGTTTAAATCCATAGAAAATCAGACCGCAACAAATTAATAAACCAATAACTGCCGGTATAACTATTGATTTCCCTGATTCACCTGCTAGTTGAATACTCCAAACCATTTTACCAGTTGCCATAAGAACAACCACACCAATACCCATTATTAAACTTCGTTTCCAAAAAGCTAATCCTAGAGCAACAAATGAAATAGGAATTGTTAACGTGAGGAGTTGTTTACTCAAATTCCACTCACCATAGAGGTATTCTTTCTCAAATGCTAAAAAATTAATGACGTTTTCATTTACAACTTCAGGTTTAGGAAACCAAAACATACTGGTAAACAAGGCAAATATGGAAACCATCATACCTGTAAAGCTTTTTTTGTAAGCGAAATAACAATATGGGAGTAAAAACAACGGTCTTAAATACCAACTCCATTGGTTATGATGCCGCTCAAAAACCCAATCAAAAAAGGGCTTGTTTGTCATGGATATTACAATAAAAAAGATTGTTAGCATTAGAAAAATGCCCCCTATGATTAAATCTTTTTTTTGGTTTTTCATTTGTTGGTTTAGAGGTTTATGTATGGAAAGTAGGCAACTTTTTAAGAATCAACTTTTGAGTTTAATAGAGACCTCTTTTATATTTACTTAATTTCGTTATAATTTGTACAGATTGTTATGTGTTATTTTTACTCGTCTATAAACTCTAACAATTCTTGCCATTCATTATTTATTGAGCTAAAATCAACTGTATTTAATATAGATGAAAAATAATTAATAAATTCAGGATTTTTAACTAGCTCTAATTCAGTATAAATAGATTTCAGTATTTGTTCAATATCTTCTTTATTACATATGTGAGAAACTCTATTTGAATTTAACTGTTGCGTTGAAAAAATTCGATAATGATTAAAAAGGTTAGGAAGTGTAATATCATCAAAAACTCCTCTGCGTGATATATTTAAATTCTCATCTAAATTTTTAATTCGACTCTCCATTTGACCAGCTATTCTTCTTCCTAGTTCAGCATCTTCATTTAATAATTTCAATTTTTCTACTTTTACAACATTTATTGCCGATGTGATGCTGTCAGCAATTTCTATTTGTGTTTTTGTAATAGATTGTTTTGTACACTCAGTTGTTATGAGTTGTTCAAGCTTGGTATTGTCTATTAGTATTGTTCCTTCAATAGTATAAGATTTCCATATAAAAACACGTATTCCAAGTTTATTTTCTAGTTTGTTTTTAAGTTTTTCTTTTTGAATATCAGTCATAAAATCAGCATCTATTATTATTGAGCATTTTTCCCAAATAGATTGATTAGAACCTAAACTTTGAAAAAACTCCTTATAATGCTTTATCTTACTTAATAAATTATCTAGCCCTCCAAATGACCAAAATACACATTCTTTATCTATTCTTTTAACTTCAATAAGTTTCTGTATATATTCAGAATCATCTACTCCTTCGACAAAAATTATTTTATCAGCTTCAAGTGCATTTAAAATATCTAAAGAAGTTTCACTCCCTATTTGATTAATTATTTTTGAATGGTGTGAAGATTCAATTCCTATTTTCCTTTGGGGTAATTTTGTTTTACCAATTGGTTCAATGACTGTTGATGAATTTGATGAAACCTCATCACCCACAAAGAATAAATTATTTGGATTTGCACTTCTAATTAAAGATTCATTATGTGTTGTTAGAAATACTTGAACCTCACTAATTTTTAAAAACTGTAATAATCTTTTTTGAATATCTCTGTGAATATGACTGTCAGGCTCATCTAACAAGATTATGTTCAATTCTTTTTTTGATTCAAATAGGTGTAATAATATCTCTATTATTTGAATAGTTCCACTTCCTAATAATGAAATGTTTCTTGAGCCACTATTTTTAATGTTAAGTTCTATTGTAATATAAATATCTTTTGATTTGTCTCCGTTTATGTTAAAGTCAACACAATTAGGTTCATTATATAAAATTTGAGAAAGGGTTGTTTTAAACTCTGTGAAATCGTCTCCTTTAGAAAGGTTAAAAAGTCTATTTCTAAAGTACAATGAGGATTCTCTAATTTTAATTCCCTCTTTTATTTTTGGTGTAATAGCAAATTCTTCCGAAGAAGATATAGTTGCCACAGGTGTTGAAAAATAACAACCAATACATTCAGGTAGGTTTCTAAAAAATGGTGTTAAATGCCCTAAAATCAAAATTGTCGTGATTGTCTAGATAAACATTATAATTATTCCCATTAGCTTCTTTCATAATAAAGCTAATTTCTATTTGTGTAGATTCGTTAACATAAATCGTGGCTGACAATTTAATAGTTGCTCTATTGTTTAAATTGTAAAAAATATCTCTGTAACCAAAGCTTCTAACAGAATTAATTTGTCTGTAATCTATGTAGTTTTGCCCTTTTTTACCAAATCTATAATCTCCAGACCATATTCCTAAATTCGAATCCCTCTTTCTAGCTCTAATTATGAGATGACTAAAAATTTCATTCCACAGTGAAATAGCTTCTAATATTGTAGTCTTTCCACTATTATTAACTCCAGTTAATATATTTGTATTGCTGTCAGTTTTTATTTTAAATTTTCGATAACCTCTGAAATTATCTATATAAAACTCTTTTAAGTACATTATTTTATTGATTTGTTTAAATAAGGCATAACAATTGTATAAATATAACAGCATACAACGTGATAAATTTAGTTGTAAACACTTGTTTCCCTTACTAGTAAGTTTGTAGATGTGTGCTTCAATCAGTTTAATTATCTTGTTTGTTTACTTCCATCAAAAGGGTTAATCACCAATCGTATCCCCCATCTTTACATAGGTTTCATAACCTTTAGCGGTGTTAGCTAATAAATCTTCGGAGAATTGGACTTTATCTTTTTCAAATAATAAAACAATCGTAGACCCTCCAAAAGCAAAAAAGCCTTTTTCGTCTCCTTTGTTAACTACCGTATTAGGAGAGTACGTTTGGATAATACTTCCAGTCATGGTAGCACCAACATCAACATGCATGATATCTCCATGATGCTCTGTTTTAATGCTGCAACAAGCTCTTTTATTCTCTAAAAATATCGCTAAATTCTTCTTTAAGGCAATAGGTGATACTGAGTAATAAGCTCCTTTGATATCTACAGTTCTAGAAGCTATACCTGTAGCACAAAAATGAAAACGGTGATAATCAACAGGAGCTAAACGAATAACGAGCATGGAGCCACCACCATATTTACTTGCGAGGTCATCATCTTTTAAAAAAGTAGATAAGTCAAACTCGGTACCTTTCACATAAAACTTTAGCGTGTCGTTAATATCTTGAAAAGCTAACAATCTGCCATCAGCGGGAGAAACAATGCCCTCATTAATTGGACGAGCATTAGGTTTAATCTTCCTGTAAAAGAAGTCATTAAAGTGATTGAAACCCTCAAGAGGAATTTCAAACTCATCCATGTTAACGTTAAACTGCTTAATAAACGGTGAAATTCTGCTTTTAGAGCTTTTGCTATCCATATACATGCCTCCCCATCTGGATAAAAACTTCCTTTTAAACAAGAGGTTTAACGAAAGTTTACCTAAAGGATTATTACCATAAATAAAATTCATTACTCCAACTGAAGGAACTTCTTCTGTGAGCAACTTACCCGAATAACGATCAATGTATTGAATGTCTGCCATGAACTAAGAGCTTTTTGGAGATAATCTTTTACTCAACTCTTCTCCTATACCCTTAATGGACACAATATTTAAAGGAAACTCAAGCAATACGTGTAAAAAACTTAAAAAGAACATGGCAATAAATCCAACTTTGTAATTGTAAATGTATAGGCCAATAGCCATTAAATAAACGACTACAATAACCGAAAATCGTTTCGGAGATAAATTTCTATGCCATTTTATTACAGTGGTTTTCGAAAACCAATTTAAGTAATGATAAATGTAAGCGAAAGCAATAAATACTTGTGTTTGCCAATGGATAGTTGCTACCTGAGTTTGAGAAGATACTCCATTTATCGTATTGGAATATCCATCAAGCGTAATAAGCTCATTTCCACTAACCCCAAAAAAGTTAGCAAAATACTGATTTAACCCCATGAAATTACTGTCTCGTAATCCTCGGTTAAAGTACTCAGATACGGTGTAAGCAGGGTTAGTCATGTCTATATTATAAATGATAACGGGCATTAAAGCAAGTATGAAAAAGGAGATAACACCTAAGGTGCTTTTACTTTTAAGTGCCCCATAAAGCATAAAAAGACCAGTAAAAAGATAAACATGAATAACAGTGGGTAAAAATATACCAAAAATGTAAATAAAGTTAGGAGCATTAACAAGATAAGGTTTGTCTGGCTGGTAAATGATAAACATAAACACACCAACTAAAAAAATCCCTATTAAAATATGATTGGTTTTATGGAAAAAAACCAAGATCAAAGAAAATAAAAGCGCAACAAACAAAAAGGTAGGGAAGTTACTTTGGATAAAAGAAAAAACCTTATCAAACGTTTCTATACTCAAGTAACCGTGTGTGGTTAATTCTTTGGCGGTAGGAGCAGAAATCATAACAGCTGTTAGGGCAACTAAAATCCAAGCCCATTTTTTACCCTTAATGAAATAACCCTTATTCTCTAACCAGTTAATTTCTGTGAGGTAGTGCATAGGGCCAATAAACGCGTAGGAAAGAATCAGTAACTCAATAGGTATGGCAACTGCCAACATGAGTGATATAAACATTAAACCAATGTTTAAAGCATCTATATTTATTCCCTTTTTCATGAAGGAACAAATTTAAACATTACGAACGAATATGTGGACGAACTTGTATTAAACCTTAAAATCTTACGTGAACTGCTTTACAAATGGGATTGAATCCTTATATTTAGGCTTCAAATCAAACGAAATCAGTACATGGCAAATAATATTTTAAAAGGAAAGAAAGGAATTATTTTTGGAGCTTTAAACGACCAATCCATTGCTTGGAAGGTAGCTGAACTTGCACACGCAGAAGGAGCAACATTTGTTTTAACCAATGCACCTGTAGCAATGAGAATGGGAGAAATCAATAAATTGGCTGAGCAAACTGGAAGTCAGGTAATTCCTGCTGATGCAACTTCAAACGAAGATTTAGAGAACTTAGTAGAAAAATCAATGGAGATTTTAGGAGGGAAAGTAGATTTTGTTCTTCACTCGATCGGAATGTCTCCAAACGTACGTAAAGGAAAACACTACACAGGTTTAAACCACAAATGGTATGAGCAAACGTTAGATGTATCGGCTATTTCTTTTCATAAAACATTGCAAATCTGTAAAGAAAAAGATGCCATTAACGATTGGGGATCAGTATTAGCTTTAACGTATATTGCGGCTCAACGTATCTTCCCAGATTATGGAGATATGGCTGATGCAAAATCATTGTTAGAGTCAATCGCTAGAAGTTTTGGTTATCATTATGGAATTGCTAAAAAAGTAAGAATTAATACGATTTCTCAATCTCCAACCGTAACAACTGCAGGTAGTGGAGTGAAAGGATTTAATGAATTTATCAATTATGCAGAGCAAATGAGTCCACTTGGAAATGCAAGTGCAGAAGCATGTGCAGAATACTGCGTGTCTTTATTTTCTGATTATACGAGATATGTAACCATGCAAAACCTGTTCCATGATGGAGGTTTTTCTGCTACTGGCGTTACTCAGCAAGTAATTGAAAAATTTGGAGATGAATAAACTAAAACAAGTACTAGTAGGTTGTATTGCCTTTTTATCTGTTGTTACTTACGGACAAGTAGGAGAGTATACCTTTAACCTTGCAGGAAGAGGAGCATACACAACATTTGCAACCGATTATCAAGCCTTAGGAATTAACGTTGGTAACCTGGGGTTAGGGATTGATACGGGAAGCAAGCGAATAGCTATTGGTACTTCTGAAATGGGAATTACGGCTAGTAGTAAATTGTTTAATAATACAATTATTAAAGATGTTCGAACTGTTCCTTTAAGTTTTGGGTTAAGTACAGAGTTTAAATACAATGATTACAGCGAACTAGCTACAGATCTTCAAGATGGATTTACTGCGAATGTAAACAGCCGTTTGTTTGGAGGTGCTATAAGTGTTAATAAAATAGGAACATTTG
This sequence comes from uncultured Saccharospirillaceae bacterium, assembly GCA_950054195.1. Lineage (GTDB taxonomy): Bacteria > Bacteroidota > Bacteroidia > Flavobacteriales_D > CAJJDF01 > CATLPG01. The sequence goes on along the minus strand of CATLPG010000061.1, from coordinate 9,188 downwards.
CTTTTTCTGTAACAGGGAAATACCAAATGTCTATGGGGCTTTCACAAGATTTTTCTGAAATACTTACCTATGGATTTGGAGCTCCTTACTTTGATTCATTAATTATACAACAAGGAAGCAGTACGCCTTTTAAAGTTCAAAATACGCCTAATAACTACGATTCGTTGAGAAACGATACGACTACCGATATTTTAGCAGGAACTACGAGTGACCCAAAATCAATTTCAGATTTAATCAAAGGAACAAACATGTCGGTTTCTTGGTACCGTGAGTTTGCTTTTGGTTTCGGTAGAAAAATTATAGGGATTAAAGATATTGAACTATTTGCTGGTGCTTCGGTAAAATACATCCAAGGAATAGCCACTTTTGAATTATCTGTAGATGAAAATGATGAGATAAGTACCTATGGAGCATATTCGCCTTCATTGAATAGTTCGGGAGGATTTTTGACTTCTGGTGGATTTAAATTTGCTTTGCCACAATCAGCCGGACAAGGTTTTGGAGTTGATTTAGGAGCAACGATGAGCTATAAAAAGAAGTTGATTGTAGGAGTTGCTGTAAACGATATAGGAAGTGTAACATGGAAAAAGAACACGTTCACAGCATTAGGTGATCCATTGTTACAAACGTTCGAGGTTGGCGGATTTTATGCCGATACATCAGCTTCAAGTGTAGATGGACCAGCTACTTTTGATAGCGTACTTCGTGCATTAATTAATATTGAAGAAACCGATGAAGAACGAACGATTGCGTTGCCATCAAACTTTAGAATTGGTTTTGGTTTAAATCTAAAATACTTTTCTGTAGGAGTTGATATAGTACAGCCAATCAATAAAGATATACCAGGTAGTTTAGAAGATGCCATCTACTCTTTTGGAGGAACCGTTAATTTAGGACCTATACGTTTATCCTCAGGAGCTATCTTAGGTGGTAATTACGTAAATAGAATTCCTTTTGGAATTGTTTATGCTCCTGGAGGAAGATATGAGGTTGGAATTTCTACACAAGATATTACATCTGTATTTACGTTCAATTCGGCTGAAAAGCCAGTTTTATCAGGGAATATTGGTTTTGCCCGACTTAAATTTTAATCTATGCCAGCAGATATAGCACAATGGGGATTTTTGGTTTTGATTTTACTGGTTGTTGGACCTGTTTTATTTTATCTTATTTCCTTGTTTGTGATGTGGGTAAGATGGGTAACTGTCAAAAAGAAAGAGGTAAACGATTCTTATGCCGAAATTTTAGCATTACAAGTTGGTAGGTCTGAAGCAGATTTTGAGGTAAGCTATAAACTAGGAACGGAAGGAGAAGTTGAAATAGTTATTTTAGATAAACAATTTACTCCAGTGCTAAAAGTATTTAGTGGTAATAACAATATAGGACTTCATACAGCGTTGTTTAATGTTAGGGAATTAGCAAAAGGAACATATTATTGCCAAATGGTGACAGAAAATCAAAAAATAACGAAAAGATTTGATCTTAGGTAACAGATATATTGTAGCATGTTTATGTCTAGCTTTATCATATACTGTTTCAGCTCAAGAAAAGGAAAAGGTTGAAACTTCTAAACTAACCCTTAAGTCATATTTTAGACTACCTCAAGTTACGTCAAATACTTTTTTTAAAGAGGTTAGCAGAGGTATAACAGATGTGGGATTAAGTATTGACTATGAAATTATACCTAAATTCTACATTGGAGCTGGGGCTAAACACACCCTTATAGAGATAAGCCAGTTTAAAATAGCTGAAAACTTAGATGCGAAATCTCATTTTTTTGGAGCGTTTGGAGAAGTAGGGTATTTAAATTATTTCTCAGATAAACTTGCCTACGATATAGGTATTCAAGCTGGTTACCAGCAAATGTATACCTCTTCAAATCCATGCAGGTCAGAAGGCTTAGATTATAAAACTGATGGGTCATTCTTTTTTTCTCCAAACATGAGCCTTTATTTAAGAGCAGGCGATCGTATGGGATATAGTATTACGTTTGGCTATACGGTAACGCAACATAGCTATTCTCCATCAACAGTTTGTTTAGAATCTTTTAGAGATTTTACTCCCAATGATTATCAAAAAGCGGTTAGTCACATCAATTTTGGATTTGGCTTTATGGTATATATAGGAAAACTAGATATACAAACTGTAAGTGATCCTTCAAAATAAATAAGCATATGACAATCCATCAATGGTTAAAAGATTACGCTACAAGTCATCAAAACAAAACAAATAAGCTAATTCATTGGTTTTGTGTGCCCATTATATTTTTTAGTGTATATGGACTATTGTCGTCTATTCCGAGTTATGTTATGGCAAGTTTTTTTCCAGAAACGGTGCAACCTTGGGTAACTTATGGAAATTTTGCGCTCATATTTGTCTTGATATATTATTTCAGGCTATCTGTTCCTACAGGTATCGGTATGCTAGTCTTTGCGGCTTTATGTGTATTGGGAGTATACTTTATAGAGCAGTCTGCAATTCAACTTTGGTTAGCATCTGTTATTATTTTTGCTGTTGGTTGGATTGGACAATTTATAGGACATGCGATAGAAGGAGAAAAGCCATCTTTCTTCAAAGATTTACAATTTTTATTGATTGGTCCTGCTTGGGTGATTTCTTTTATCTTAAAGTCATTAAATATTAAGTACTAATTATGAGCGATATTGTTAATAACGCAGAAGCTAAACGCTATGAGCTGAGTGTAGAAAGTAAACTCGCTAAAATAGAGTATATAGCTACGCTAGATAAAATATACCTTACCCATACAGAGGTTCCTAAAGAGCTAGAGGGAAAAGGGATTGCTTCTAAATTAGTTAAGTTTGCTTTAGAAGATATTGAGAAGAAAGATTTAACACTCATTCCATTATGCCCATTTGTTGCTATGTACATTAAAAAACATCCAGAATGGAAAAAGCTCGTAATGAAAGGAGTAAATATTGATTAAAAATGGGAGAAGAAAAAATAAAGCATTACGAAAAAGAGGATCTAACGGTAGTTTGGAAGCCTCAAAAATGTATTCATTCCGAAGAATGTGTTAAACGATTGCCAAAGGTTTATAATCCCAATGAACGTCCTTGGATACAGGTAGAAAATGCATCTGCTGAAGAGCTCAAAGATCAAATCAATCATTGTCCTTCCGGAGCATTGAGCTTTATAGATAAAACCAAGAGCCAAGAACAACAAGAATCCATGACAAAAGCAAATATCTTGCCTAACGGACCAATAATTGTAGAAGGTAAAGTAGTAGTTAGCTACAAGGGAGAAGAAAATACGCAAACGAAAGTAGCCTTTTGTAGGTGTGGAGCTTCAACCAATAAACCATTTTGTGACGGTTCACATGATAAAATTAGCTTTAAAGACTAGTGAAACATGATGCAAGAAGCCATAACCAAGCAAAAAATAAAAGAGAGGTGCTTACATCTTGTTAATACCGAGATAGAGCAACTGAAAGAAGCTATTGTAGCTGTACAAGGAAGTTCAAATAACGAAACCAAAAGTACAGCTGGAGATAAACACGAAACTTCAAAAGCAATGGCTCAAATTGAAGTAGAGCGATTAAACAAACAGTTAGAGAAACAACTTCTTATTCGTTCAGCATTTGGCAAAGTTAATCCAGAAAACAAACTTAATGAAGTTGGTTTAGGAGCATTGGTAACTACAACTGCTGGTAACTTTTTCATTTCAGCTGGTTTGGGTAAGGTAACAATCGATAAAGTGATCGTTTTTGTTATTTCTCCAGTTAGTCCGATTGGAAAGGAATTAATTAAAAGAAAGGAAGGAGAAAAGTTCCTTTTTAAAGGAAAAGAAGAAAACATTCTACATATTTCTTAACATAAGAAAGAAGAAGCATCTGTTTAATTTTAGTGGTTTGCTTTTTATTTCATGCCAGTAAACATGAAAAATAGCCTCAAAATCCTTACTTTTGTAAAACAAAAAGTCTTAAAATAAAACTTAAATTATGAGTACAGGAAAAGCAAAAATTATCTACACAAAAACAGATGAAGCACCAGCATTGGCTACGCAATCTTTTTTACCAATCGTTCGAGCGTTTGTAGGATCATCAAACATTGAATTGGAATTAAAAGATATCTCTTTAGCTGGGCGTATTTTAGCACTTTTTCCTGATTACTTAAACGAAGATCAAAAAATTGAAGATGCATTATCTCTTTTAGGAGATTTAGTGAAGGAGCCAGAAGCAAATATTATAAAATTGCCTAACATTAGTGCGTCTATACCTCAATTAAAGGGAGCAATTAAAGAACTTCAAAATGCAGGATATGCTATTCCTAACTATCCAGATGATCCACAAACAGAAGAAGAGTGGGATGTCCAAAAGAGATACAATAAAGTTAAAGGGAGTGCTGTAAACCCTGTTTTAAGAGAAGGTAACTCTGATCGTAGAGCGCCAAAAGCGGTTAAAAACTACGCAAGAAAAAATCCACACTCAATGGGGGCTTGGTCTGCAGATTCATTAAGCCATGTTTCTTCAATGAACGAAGGAGATTTCTACGGAAGTGAGCAATCTGTTACGTTTACGCAAGCTGATAATGTTACTATTAAGCATGTAAGCACTGATGGTAGAGAGACGATACTAAAATCAGCTTTTCCAATTCAAGAAGGAGAAGTAATTGATGCGGCTGTTATGAGCAAAAAGGCATTAGTTTCTTTCTTGAAAGAGCAAGTGAAAGATGCGAAAGACAAGGATGTGCTGTTTTCTTTACACATGAAAGCGACAATGATGAAAGTTTCTGACCCAATCATTTTTGGTCATGCAGTTAAAACATACTTCAAGCCTTTGTTTGATAAATACGGAGAAATCTTAGAAGAAATTGGTGTTGATGTAAATAACGGGTTTGGAAATTTAGTTAGTAGCTTAGATGAGTTGCCAGCAGAAAAAAAACAAGAGATTGAGGAAGAAATTAAATCAATCTTAGAAAATGGTCCGGACCTTGCGATGGTTAATTCCGATAAAGGAATTACTAATTTACATGTGCCTAGTGATGTAATTATTGATGCTTCTATGCCAGCAATGATTAGAAATTCAGGTAGAATGTGGAACAAAGATGGAAATGCTCAAGACACAAAAGCGGTTATTCCAGATCGTTCGTATGCAGGCATCTACCAAGCTACAATTGATTTTTGTAAGAAAAATGGGGCACTTGATCCTGTAACAATGGGTAGTGTTTCAAATGTTGGTTTAATGGCTCAAAAAGCAGAAGAATATGGTTCGCACGATAAAACATTTGAAATTCCAAGCAATGGTAAAGTAGTTGTGGAGAACAGTGCAGGTGAGGCTGTATTCTTATTTGATGTAGAAGCAGGTGATATTTGGAGAATGTGTCAAACAAAAGATGCACCAATCAGAGACTGGGTAAAATTAGCGGTAAATAGAGCCAAGGCAACTGGTACACCAGCAGTATTTTGGTTAGATGAAAACAGAGCACACGATGCAGAATTAATCAAGAAAGTATACACGTACTTAAAAGATCATGATACAGCAGGGTTAACACTTGAAGTACTAGCTCCTGTAGATGCGATTAATTACTCTTTAAAGAGAATCATAAAAGGAGAGGATACGATATCGGTAACAGGTAACGTACTTAGAGATTACCTAACTGATTTATTCCCAATTTTAGAGGTAGGTACATCTGCAAAGATGCTTTCTATTGTTCCATTAATGAATGGTGGAGGTTTATTTGAAACTGGAGCAGGTGGTTCTGCACCAAAGCATGTGCAACAATTCAACGAAGAAAACCATTTAAGATGGGATTCTTTAGGAGAGTTTCTAGCGCTAGCAGTTTCTCTTAATCATTTAGGAGATTATGCAAACAATCCAAAAGCTAAAATATTAGGTGATACGTTGGATGATGCAACAACTAAACTTTTAGAAAATACAAAGTCGCCTTCAAGAAAAGTGAATGAATTAGACAATAGAGGATCTCATTTTTATCTTGCCTTGTATTGGGCACAAGAATTAGCAAATCAAAACAAAGATGGGGAGTTAAAAGCTCAGTTCGAAGTGGTTGCTGCTGATTTAGCTGCTAAAGAAGAAGAAATTGTTAACGAACTCAATGAAGTTCAAGGACAATCAATGGATATAGGAGGGTATTATTTCCCAAACCCTCAGTTAGCTTCAAAAGCAATGAGACCAAGTACTACATTTAATGCTATCATTGGCGAATTAGAGGGAGTGCTATCTTAATTGAATACGCTTAAATTAGAATTAAAGGGCGATTTTTAAAAATCGCCCTTTTTTTGTGCTTCATTACAGCAAGTTTATTTCATACTTGCTATCTTAGCCATTTGTAACTAATCATAAATCCTATGAAAAGAATACTATTCTTATTTTTAGCACTTACAGTAACATTTTTGTCTAATGCCCAATTTAATGGGGAAAAATGTGGTGCATCTGCAACACATCAAAAACTATTTAATGGAAGTCTAAAGTATCGAACTAATTTTCAACAAGCTCAAGAACAAGCAAGGTTTGCTATTCAAACGGGGCAAGTTAATAGTACGAGAGCTGTGGTTACCATTCCAGTTGTTTTTCATGTTATGCATACAGGAGAACCTGAAGGAACAGGAACAAACATTTCAAGAGAACAGATATTATCAGCACTTGAAAGTCTGAATGATGGTTTTAGAGGGAATGCTCCGTTTAATTCTAGTGGGGTAGACATGGAAATTAATTTCTGCTTAGCAGCAAGAGACCCTTCTGGAAACCCAACAAGTGGAATTAATCGTGTAGATGCTTCGAGTATTACAAATTATTCCACTAATGGTATAGAATCAAGTAATGAAATAGCATTGAAAGCATTGAGTAATTGGCCAAATACGGATTATTACAATGTATGGATTGTAAGTGAGATTGAAGACAATGATGGAGGAGGAGGAACACAGGGGTATGCTTATTTTCCTGGTGCTGGAGATGCAGTTGATGGTACAGTAATACTATATAATGCTTTAGGATATGACCCTAATGGAGATCGTTGTTTTGATGTAAAATCATACACAGCACATAATGCGGTTTTTATACATGAGTTGGGACATGGTTTTGGTTTATTTCATACGTTTGAAGGTGATGGTGATGGAACTGTTTGTCCAACAAACACTGATTGTAATACAGATGGAGATCAATGTTGTGATACACCACCTCATGAAAGAACGGCAGGAGGTTGTCCAACTGGAACTTTTAATAATTGTGGAACGCTACGTGACGCACATATCCATAACTTTATGGATTACTCTTCTGGAGATTGTCAAACAGAGTTTACTAGTGATCAAAAAACACGAGTTCAAGGATTTTTAGCGACATCAAGATTGAGTTTAACAACATCTAATGGTTGTACACCTGTGGATGCTCCAATAGCGGATTTCACAACTGAGTGTGCAGGAGCTAGTGTCACAGGGTGTAAAGGATCTTTCATTCAGTTTTATGATTTATCTGATCATAACCCAACTTCTTGGTCATGGTCTTTTTCAGGAGGAACACCTTCAACATCAACAAATCAAAACCCACAAGTAACTTATAACACTGCTGGTACCTATGCAGTAGCTTTAACAGCTACTAATGGTGTTGGCGCTGGAGCAACAGTAACTAAAACTGGATATATTACTATTTATGATACTGCTACTACAGCTTGTGAAAATGGAATTCAAAATTCAGGATATTTTGGATATGCAATATCAGGTGTTACTATAGCTAATATTAATAATACAACATCCCCGCTTACAAATGGTTATGAAGATTACTCGTGTGGTTTAACAACTTGTGTGACTGAAGGACAAATGTACCCTATTGATATTACTATTGATAACCTTGGAGGAAGTCAAGATGGTGTGTATGCTGTGTTTATCGATTATGACGATGATGGAGTTTTTGCCGACCCAGCAGAACGAGTAATAAGCGGAACAACCCCTTTTGGAAGTGGAACTGTTACTTATTCTCATTCAATAACTATTCCAACAAATGCCACAGAGACAGATTTATTACGAATGAGAGTGATACATGATCAGTTTGACTTGTCTGGTCCATGTGACAATTTATTTACTGGTGAGGCAGAAGATTATGGAATATATATTTCTGCAGCAACTTCTGTAACTACTGATCCTCTGAATGCTTCTGTGTGTTCAGGGAGAGATACAAGCTTTTCTATTACTGCTACGAATGGGGTTGGTTATCAATGGCAAGTAGATACTGGAACGGGATATTTTAACCTATCAGCAAACGCTATTTATAGTGGAGTTAATACTTCAACATTAAATTTAACAGCCCCAGATGATAGTTTTGATAATAATATATATAGATGTATAGTGGATAATGGATGTGATCAATACGATACATCTAATACATCTACACTAACGATTGGAGGTGTTATTAACACTACAGATGTTCAAACAGCTTGTGATTCATTAACATGGATAGATGGTATTACATACTATACCAATAACAATACAGCAAAAGATACTTTATTAGGTGCTAGTGGATGTGACTCGGTAATAACGTTAGACTTAACCATTAACACTACATGGAGAGATACCATTTATCAAGTAGCTTGTGATAGTTTTGTATTTGCAGGAACTACTTATACATCAACAGGGTTTTATGTAGATAGTAGCTCAACAACAGCAGGCTGTGATAGCATCACATGGTTAGATTTAACTGTAAACTACAGTGTAAGAGACACTATTCAAGACACAGCATGTGATAGTTATACTTATGCAGGATCAGCTAGAACAGTATCAGGAACGTATACTGATAGCTTAATGACAAGTTTAGGTTGTGATAGTTTAGTGGTATTAGAATTAGTAATCAACTACTCTAAAAAAGATACCATTTACCAAACAGCTTGTGACAGCTTCTCATTTGGAGGAGATTGGTATATGAGCACAGGTCTATATAATGATACAATTGTAGTTGATGGTTGTGATTCAATAGTAACGTTGGATTTAACCATTAACAATACATGGAGAGATACCATTTATCAAGCAGCTTGTGATAGTTTTGTATTTGCAGGAACTACTTATACATCAACAGGGCTTTATGTAGATAGTAGTTCAACAGCAGCAGGCTGTGATAGCATCACATGGTTAGATTTAACTGTAAACTATAGTGTGCGAGACACGATTCAAGACACAGCATGTGATAGTTATATTTATGCAGGATCAACCAGAACAGTATCAGGAAC
>CATLPG010000060.1 GCA_950054195.1 uncultured Saccharospirillaceae bacterium | reverse complement strand
CGAAGGGGTCCTCGCCGCGGACCCGGACCTCTCCGGAGGTCGGTTCGTCGAGAGTCCCGATGATGTACAGCAGCGTGCTCTTGCCCGATCCCGACGGCCCGGTGATCGCAACCATCTCACCGGAGTCGAGTTCGAGATCGGCCTGCTTGAGTTCATCCCGTGTGAATATCTTGACGAGATTGCCGGCAACCATGATGCCTACGCGGTCGGCGACCTGTTTGGCGCGGAAGATGTCATGAGTCGTCATCCAGATCGCCTTCGTCACTTGCTATCAATTTTTCGAGTTCAGCATCATCCAAATTTTCTTCCGAGAATTCTTCTTCGGATTCATCTTCTTCCTCTAATAACTCATCTTCCTCCTCTTCAGAGAATTCCATTTCTCCTGAAATTTCATTTAATGGGAATGATGCTGTGGCATTAATTAATGTATCTACAGGCGATACAGTTGATATTATAGGAGTTATAGGCGTGAATCCAGGAATTGCTTGGTCTAATAATGGTATTTCAACAGAGGATATGGTATTAATAAGAAAGTTTTCCGTAGAAAAGGGACTTTCTTCTAACCCCTCAACATTTGATCCATCTGTTGAGTGGGATACCGCTTCTAATAATACAGATTACAGTGATTTAGGGTCACATAGTTCATCATGTCAAGATTGTTATGTCTATGAAGATACGATCAATGATTCTATTTGTGAATTAACCGAGACTTATAGCTTTAGAGGACAAACAATTTCAAGTACAGGAACATATAAGGATACTGCTTTTGGAGTTACATGTGATACTGTTTTTACATTAATTTTAGATACAATAACGTATAAAGAAACACCATTAGTTGTTTTTGATCAAGCAACTAATCAAGATGTGTGTGCAGGTGACATATTAGAATTGTCAGTGTCAACAATTAATCATGAACTTGATGTAGATTATTATTGGATTATCAACGGAGTAGAATATGCTCATACAGGAGGCGATTCTACGTTAACAATTCCTTCTGATTCTTTAGAAGATGGAGATGAAATATATGTGGAAGCTGATTACAGTAATGCATGTGTTTTGGATCCTTCATCTATTTCGGATACCATTATCATCAACAAGCCTAACTTTAATAAGCCAACCATTACTAAAGTTGTTGATACCTTAATGGTGGCAAATAATGCTGGAGCTTATGCATGGTATAAAGACAGTGTATTGTTGCCAGGAAATGATACAAACAGAATAACAATAAATTCTGCAGATTCTGCTTGCTATTATGTAGAAGCATTAGATAGCTCAGCTACATGTTTATTATTCAGTGATGAGTTTTGTGTTGGATGCTTATTTGTAGTAGACACTATTTTTGATACGATCTGTAACCTAACAGAAAACTATGATTTTAGAGGTCAAACTTTAACAGAAGCAGGAACTTATTCCGATACATCAACTATGGGAGATTGTGATTCGATTTTTACAATAGTGCTGGATACCTCGGTTTACATAACAACTCCTTCAATTGTTTTTGATCAAGGAACAGCTCAGGATGTTTGTGATGGTGATGTTTTAGAGCTATCAGTATCAACTAATAATCATGAACTTGATGTAGATTACTATTGGATTATCAATGGGGTAGAATATGCTCATACAGCAAGTGACTCAACAATTTCCATTCCATCCGATTCTTTAGAAGATGGAGATGAAATATATGTTGATGCTGATTATAGTAACAATTGTGTACTTAATCCTTCATCAATATCAGATACCATAATTATTAACAAACCAAATTTTGCAAAGCCAACCATCACTCAGGTAGAAGATACTTTGTTTGTTGTTAATAATGCAGGTGCTTATGCATGGTATAAGGATAGTGTATTGTTGCCAGGAAATGATACTAACAGAATAACAATAAACCCTGCAGATTCTGCATGCTATTATGTAGAAGCTTTAGATAGTTCAGCTACATGTTTATTAACGAGTGAGGAATACTGCATTGTAAACTGTGCTTTGTTCACTCCTCAAATTATTTTATCCAATGACACACTTTTTGTTTCAGAAGGAACTATTGATACTTGGTATAAAGATGGTGTCTCATTTCTAGGAGGTCCTTTCTTTGCTTTGATTGATACAAACGAAGCTGCATGTTATTCGGCAGATGTATCAAATAACGGGACTGGTTGTTTAGCAACAACAGATACAATTTGTATTCAACCACAAGACACAACTTCTTGTGCTGAATTATTCTTAAGTGAGTATACAGAAGGAACAGGAACAAATAAAGTCTTAGAAATTTATAATCCAACTACTGATACGGTAGATCTAACTTCATACAGTATTGAAATTTTTGCTAATGGGGGTACTACACCAAATAATACAATCTCACTAACAGGATCATTAAATCCTTATAAAGTTCATGTGCTTGCTAATAATACAGCAGATGTTGAATTTACTTCTAAAGCGGATCAATTAAGTGCTGCATTGTCGTTTAATGGTAATGATGCTATTTTACTTCTAAAAGGGACAGATACTGTTGATATTTTTGGAGAGATTGGAAATGACCCAGGCCCAACAGGATGGGAAGGTTTAACGGCAGATATGACTTGGGTTAGAAAATCAACCATCAGTGAAGGATTAAAAAGTAATCCAAATGCTTTTGACCCATTCGAAGAATGGAACTTTACTGTTGTTGATGATACTGCTGATTTAGGGATGCATAGCAGTAATTGTAATAATTGCGTTTTTCAAGGCGATACTCTAGATGTAACAGTTTGTTCAGGTGAAAATGTATTTTATAGAGATACAGCTTATGGATACGGAGATCACATCTATTACGCAGAAGGAACATCATGTGATACTATTTTCATAATTAAAATTGACACTTTTGTTATTACAAAGCCGGTAATTTCATTGCTTAACGATAGTTTGTTAATTGTTAATTCTGATAATGTGGTGGATTGGTATCGAGCTGATACATTATTAGATGCTTTCTTAGTAGATACATTAGTTATTGATCCTTCAATAGAAGCCTGTTATAAAGTAGAGGCAGAAGATACAACTACTGGATGTGTTGTGTTTTCAGAAGAGTTTTGTGTAACACCTCTTCTAGATTCCACTGATTGTGCAGAATTATTCTTTTCAACTTACTTAGAAGGACCTTCAGGTTTTGGAAATGATAAAGCATTGGAAATCTTTAACCCAACTGCTGATCCAATTGATTTAGCAGACTACAAAGTTACTGTGTACACAAATGGTGCTCCTAACGTAAATCAAACATTAGATATTCAAGGTACAATAGCTCCTTATGATGTGTTTGTAATAGGTAGATCAACTGCTGATTCGGTGTTGTTAACAAAAGTGGATACTATATCAGGAATTATGAATCATACAGGAAATGAAGTATTTATTTTATTTAATGATACAATTCAAATAGATATCATAGGTTCACTTGGTACTGATAGTGTTTGGACAGAAAACGGTGTAAGTACGGCTAATCAATTGTTAGTTAGAAAACCATTTGTTAAAAAGGGGATTACAAACAATCCTTACCCATTTGATCCATCGTTAGAATGGGAAACTCGTCCAGCACAAGACTATTTTGAGTTTGATGGACATACAAGTGACTGCCAACAAGATTGTGAGGTATTCGTAGATACCATCTACGATACAATTTGTGAGTTTGACATATATTCGTTTAGAGGTGAAACTGTTTTTGATCAAGGATTCCATTACGATACTTCATCCTTAGGAACATGTGATACTGTGTTTACGTTGCATCTTGATTTTTATCAAGTAACGTTACCCACGATTGTTGCAAATACAGGAGGTGATACATTAACTGTTAGTAGTGGAGATGTAATTGCGTGGAGAGATTTAGATGGAAATATTTTAGGAGACACATCTTTCTTAATTATTGACCCAAATGATACGATATGTATTTTTGCATCAGTAACGGATCCAGTTCATGGATGTTTAAACTATACACCTGATTATTGTATCAATCAATGTACAATCTATGCAGATACGATTTATGATACAATCTGTGAGTCTGGTATATACTCATTTAGAGGTAAAACTGTTTTCGATCAAGGCTTTCATTATGATACTTCTTCTTTAGGAACATGTGATACTATATTTACACTACAACTTGATTTCTATCAAGTAACGTTACCAACGATTGTTGCTAATGGAGATACACTTAGAGTTACTTCAGGAGATGTTATAGCTTGGAGAGATACTTTAGGAAATATCCTTGGAGATACTTCTTTTTATGTATTAACAGCTAATGACACAAACTGTGTGTTTGCATCAGTAACAGATCCTATACATGGGTGTTTAAATTATACTCCAAATTACTGTCCAGCTGATTCAGCTTGTTATGTTCAAGGAGATACATTGGTAGATACCATTTGTAGCGATGATTTTTATGCATTTGGATCGCAAATACTAACAATGGCAGGTACTTATGTTGATACCGTTGAGAATACGAATGGGTGTGACACAATTTTAACCTTACATTTAGAGACTAAAAACTGTACAGATACAAGTGATTGTGGCGAATTATTTATTTCGGAATATATAGAAGGAACTGGGTTTAATAAAGCAATAGAAATTTATAACCCAACCACAGGTCCGATTGATTTAAGTACATATAGTATTGTTCTATTTAATAATGGAGATACTACAGCAACAGCAACTTATCCTTTATCAGGATCTTTAGCATCCTATGATGTATTTGTTGTGGCTAGAGCTACTGCTGATGCAGGTATTTTATCAGAAGCTGATATGACAGCTGGATTTACTTACAATGGAGATGATGCAGTTGTACTATATAAAGACTCAACTATTATAGATATTTTTGGTAAGATTGGAGATTTACCTGGTTCAAATGGATGGGGCACTGGAACGAAAGATATGACTTGGGTTAGACAAGCGTCAGTAAATAAAGGGACACGTGTTAATCCTATTAGTTTCGATCCTGCCAATGAATGGTTCGCTACTTCTACTGATGATAGTACACATCTTGGAGAGCATAACTCAACTTGTGCAGATTGTTATGTGATAGCAGATACACTCTTTCAAGAACAATGTACAGATTTAACCTATATCTGGAGAGGGCAATCATATACTCCTGGTAACACATATAACGATACATCATTCGGAACTGGATGTGATACGATTTTTACGTTAGTTTTGAATGAAGTAATAACTGCGCAGATTACTATAGTTGAAGTTAACGACTCTACGTTAACTGTTAGTGATGGATTAGTTTTAGATTGGTATAAAGACGGTGTCTTATTTACAAGTAATACGGATACCATTACTATATCAACAGATGATACGGCTTGTTACTATGCAGAAGTTGTCGATACATTTGTTTATTGCGCAACTGAAACTCCTAATTTCTGTATAGGGTGTACGCCATACTCAGATACAATCTATGATACCATTTGTACGAATGACTCAATTAACTTTAGAGGAACATGGTATTACACGGCTGGAACATATAATGATGTGGTTTCTGGATCAACAGCGTGTGACTCAACATTCGTACTAGTATTAAATAATTACCCAGTAATTCAACCAAACATAGTTGTTACTTCCGATACCATATTAAGTGTTGATTATGGACAGGTCGCTGGATGGTATAATAAAAACGATCCATTAACAGTTATTTCGGTTGATCAAACATTAACAATATCTTCAAATGATACTTCTTGTTACGATGCCTTTGTTTTAGATACGGTTACAGGTTGTTATATATTCTCTGATGAATACTGTGCGGGATGTAACTCTCTTTATGATACGATTCAGCAAGAAATATGTAATGGAGATAGTGTCTTATTTAATGGAGCTTATAGAAGTGTAACTGGATTATATGTAGATACTACTGTTGGTCAAAATGGTTGTGATAATTATCTATATATGGATTTAATAGTAAGTGACGCACCAATCACAAATATTTATGATACGATATGTTCTGGTGATAGTGTATTATTCCAAGGTTTTTATGTGAAAAACCCAGGAACGTATCAAGAAACATTCCCATTTTCACCTTCTTGTGATAGTACAGTTATTCTTCATCTAGAAGTAAGTGGAGCAATTCCAACGAATGTGTCAATTACTGCAAGCACAACAACTGTGTGTAGTAATGATACTATTCAATTTACTAGTTCTTCGAATGGAGGAGGAAATACTCCGGTTTATCAGTGGTTAATCAATGGTGTGCCTGTAGCTAATGGGCCTTCATTTACAAATACTCCTGGTCAAATAGTTGGAGGAGATGTAGTTCAGGCTTATATGATATCATCTTTATCTTGTGCCATTGAAGATACTGTGTACTCAAATACGATTACAATAACTGGTGGAGCTGCAAGTGCAAGGGATACAACACAAGACACTATCTGTCAAGGAGAATCATACTTATGGGGCAATAATACCTATACTACAGCAGGTACATACTTCGATACCATAGCTACCTCGGGTGGGTGTGATAGTATTCGTGTATTACAGTTATTCTCTCATCCAATTCCTATCGTTATCGCAAATATAGGTCCAGGAGAAGATACAATACCTGTTAATGGTACTGTAAACTTTGATCCTAACGGATCTAACGCGTCTAATTATGAGTGGGACTTTGGGGATGGTAATACATCTACACTAAATACTGTATCGCATACGTATACAGCTCCAGGAGTTTATACTGTTATACTAAGAGGAGATTTAATTTTTGGATGTTCGGCTTATGATACAGTAACGATAGTTGTTGAAGGTAATCCAGGTGTTGAAGAGTTGATGAATAACGATAGGTTAGGAGTTTATCCTAATCCAGTTGCTGATATGTTAACCATTGAGTTTAATGGAGATCAATCTGTCATTGAAGAAGTTCAATTGGTAGATGCAAAAGGTAATGTTGTATTTACAAATGTTTATGACTCTAAAGCTCGTATAACAACAATAGACTTTTCTAATTATGAAAGAGGTGTTTACTTTGTTCGAGTTAGAGGTGAGCAGCTAAACAAACATGTAAGAGTGATTAAAATCAACTAAACGATAGTAACTAAAAAGTAAAAGCAGTCTCCAAGAGGCTGCTTTTTTTATGTAAATTTTTTTGCTTTGACTAAGGTTGATACTTACTAAGCTTAAAAGGTGTATCGTTGATGAAAAGTATTCTATTTACTTTACGGTCTTAATATTCTATTTAGTTTTTGGTTTAATAATAGTTCTTCAGAAATTATTTGAATGATTGTATTGTCTCTAGTGAGCTCAACAATTCCTTCTTTTTTAAAATATCTAATTTCAAATTTATTTAAGTATAAATCTCTAGCAACTTCATACTCGTTATTAGCATAGTCATTTGGATTTAGTTTCAGAAATTCGATAGAGTCATTTTTTATTTTGTACCAAAGCGTTAATTCAGATGAATTGATCCCTGGAAGTTTTACAAATTTATTATAATCATCAAAAATTATCTTTTCTCTATACTGCTCATCTATAGTAATAATGAGTGATCCCTCTTTTCTAATAGTATTTGGATAAAGATAGTTGCCTTTGTATCTAAAAGCTTTAACTATCCAATTGCCATTTAATTCTGGTGGTTTAGAGCAATTAATAAAGCATATCATGAATAAACACTTAAGAAGCACTGAAAACCAGAACGTTTTTATATTGCTTTTCATGAATAAATATTAATAAGTTATACGAATTAGTTGTTCTCTTCTTTAACAGCTTTCTTGCCCTCCATAATCATCTTATCGGCTTTTTCTTTTTGTTCATCTTTTATTCCCTCTTTTTGTTCAGATGAGGATATTATTTCAAACTTGCTCAAAAGTGGTAGATGATCAGAGCCTACAGGAGATAGGACTTTTAAAACTTTCACTTTAATTTGCTTAGAATGGAACAGTAAATCAATAGGAAATCTCAAAAACCAAAACTGTGCAGGAAAAGTTCCATGAAACCCCCTGTTAATTCTGGCATCTTTCAGGGTTGAAACTTTACTAAACAATTTAGAAGCTTTAGACCAAGCAACGTTATTAAAGTCACCAGAAGCTACTACTGGAAGAGTAGCTTTATTTGTAATCTTTGCCACTTTCATTAGCTCAGCATCCTTTTGTCTAGAAGTTGATTTTTCCGTAGGACTAGGAGGGGGAGGGTGAATACCCCAAAAGATAAAGGACTGATCATTTTTATCTTTTAGTGTAACTTCAATAGAAGGATAGTCTTCAGCAACTAAATAATGTACTTGAGCTTCTATAATCGGTAATTTAGAATATAAATGCATTCCATATCTATTTTCTTTAGGAACAAAAATCGTTTGTTTGTAATGAGCTTCTAAAGGTCTTAGATTATCTTCCCAATTCTTATTGGTTTCCATTGTTAAAAGAATATCAGGATCAACTTCTTTAACTAATTGAATGAGTTTATCGTATTGATTATTCTTTTGCATGACATTAATACTTAAGAGCGTAATATCATTTTTAGAAGCTTCGTGATTGCTTTTTCTTTTTGGAAAATAGGGCGAAATAATAATTAATTGATAGACTACACTTACCAAAAGAACCCCAAGTACAGTAAATCCAGTAGCATTATAATCTGTAAAAATAAACCCTAAGACAAGTAGTACAAGTAATAAAAAAAGCAGTTGCAATCGAATAAAATCAAATAAACGGAAAAACCAATGTGTGGAGTTTATCAAAGGAAAAAAAGAGAGTATTGATAACAGAGCTCCTAAACTTCCCCATATGATTTGAAATAGATTCATTATTTATTTAGTGTTTAAAGGCATTTTATAACTACAAGCCGTCTTTAAATATAACACAAAACAAACATTTTTAATTTCGCTTAACTGTATTCATGAAAGTTTAGTTAAATTCATATTTATATGAGTCAACCTAGGAAATTTGGAACTTTTGGAGGTGTTTTTACCCCTTCTATCCTAACTATTTTGGGCGTTATAATGTACATGCGTTTAGGATGGGTTGTTGGTAATGCAGGGTCTATACCTCTAATTTTCTTGATTATTTTAATGGCTCATGTAGTTTCTGTTACAACAGGTCTAAGTGTATCATCTGTAGCAACCGATAAAAAGATTAAAGCAGGGGGAATTTACTATATGCTTTCAAGAAGTTTAGGTTTACCAATAGGTGGAGCTATCGGAATTACATTATTTGTTGCAACAGCATTAAGTATTGCTTTATATCTCATTGGTTTTGCCGAAAGTGCTTTAGCTGTGCTAAAAGAACCACTAGGAATAGAAGAAATCACCCTTAATCACCTTCGGTTGGTTGGTTCCATAGCCTTATTTGCTATCGTAACAATTGCATTCATAAGTACAAGCATTGCTATAAAATCTCAATATTTTATACTTGGAGCAATTGTTTTATCCCTTTTCTCAGTATTTTTTGGTACAGCCGATGGAAAACAGTTTGATTTGTCAAATACCGCTACTGACCCTATAGGCTTTGCAGCATTATTTGGTGTTTTTTTTCCAGCAGTAACTGGTTTCACTGCAGGTGTAGCAATGTCAGGAGACCTTAAAGATCCTAAAAAATCAATTCCTTGGGGAACGATGTTAGCTATTGGTACAGGATTAATTGTTTATTTAGTATTAGCTGTTTTCATTTATTATTCGTTTGATTTAGAAGTATTGAAAAGCGATAATAACGCACTAGTGGTTTTTGGATTAGTTCCCGGGCTAGTTATAGCAGGGATATGGGGAGCTACGCTATCATCAGCTTTAGGAGGCATTTTAGGCGGACCAAGAATTCTTCAAGCAATGTCAGTTGATAAAATTACTCCAAAGCTTTTCGCAAAAGGTGTAGGAGCAGAGAACGAACCTAGAAACGCACTTATTTTAACCTTTATCATAGCCGAATGTGGGATTTTAATTGGAGAACTAGATGTTATTGCAGAAGTTGTCGCCATGTTTTACATGAGTGCGTACTTGTTTATTAACATCAGTTGTTTCCTAGAGCAGTGGGCAAGCCCCGATTTCTTACCAAAATTTAGAATTCCATTACTCATACCATTAGCAGGAGCAATTGTAACATTTTTATTAATGATTCAATTGAATTTAGTAGCGTCTGTAGCGGCTATTTTTATCATGATTTTAATATTTCTTTACCTTACTAGAAAACAGCTTGATTTAGGCTCAGGTAACGTATGGCAAAATGTTTGGTATGGGGTTGTTAAGTTGGGAATAAATAATATTTTAACCCAAAAGGGACATAAAAGAAATTGGGAACCTAATATGTTAACCTTTTTTAAGCAAACAAACGATGAAATCTCAACTTTTAGCAAAACCCTTACAGGAAAAATTGGTTTTCTAACTCAGTTTCATCCTGCTGATAATGCAAACCAGCAAGCCTTTTTAAAAGAAAAAGAAACCAAAGGAATTTATCATAAAACTTTTTTTGATGAAGATTATAAAGAAGGTGTTATTAATACAGCTAAACATTATGGTTTTTCTGGCGTAGAGCCAAATACTATTCTGTTGTCTACTGATGATTTAACAAGAAATAATATTGATCTGTTGCATCAAGAATTAACCAAACTCAATTTTAATACCTTTTATCTTACGACTAATAAAAAGCGTGTTTTTGGTAAATACAAAAAAATAGATATTTGGTGGGAAGATTTTTCTGAAATTGCAGAATTAACACTTAGTTTAGCTAAGTTTTTTAGTCAGTCAGCTACTTGGGGAAATGCTACTATTCGCATATTATTTAGTGGACAATCAACGTACAATCAAAAAGAAATTAGGCAAATAATAGATGATGTATCTAATGATTTTAGGTTGATATTAGAAGTTGAAATAATTGATAATGGATTTCAGTTAGAAAAAGTAATCAATGAGTACTCGTTTGATGCAGATTTAATTGTTCGTAAAGTTCCTAATCAGTTAGAATTGCTATTTGAAGAAGCACAAACAACTACACTTTGGGTTACACCATCACATTATTTCCAAGCTTTAGATGTTTCTTCTATTCTTAAGATCGATGAACCCGAAGAGAATCAGCTTCAAGAGCAAAGAGTAACGATTAAATCTTTTTTGGATAAAGAGTTTCAGCTGTACCCTGTGTTAGCACATATTCAAAAAACATATCACCAAAAACTTGGGGGAATAGTAACTTCCTTTGATCAGTTAGAAAAAGGTTATTTCCATCAATTAGATAGAATAAACAATGATTGGACAGAATTTAAAACTTCTTTAAGTAGATTAAAAGATGTAAATCCACAAATTAAAAAAGAGCTTGTAGCTAAAAATGCAACTGATTTTTATTTTAATGTTGTTCAAAAAGTAAATGACTTAAAGCAATTTGTAACTGATGAACTAGAGGTATCTTTTGAAGATATTATTAAAGAACTAGATCGTTTCAATCAGTCCCTTCCAAAAAAAATTAAACGGAAAATTCTTAAATCTGAATTATCTATCAACAAATCAGATGATTTTTATTTAAAAGTAAGAAAGAGGTGGTTTGCTTTTGTAAGTCTTTTTGGAGGTAGTAATCTTGAAAAAAACATACGATTAAATGATATCGTAAAGTATTATTTTGATGAGCAATTCCTTCGTGTTTTTGCTAATAATGAGATACGATTATTTCTTTTAAAGTTTACAGAATTTCATCAATCACTGGCAGTACTATTATCAAATAAATTAGAAGAAATTTTAAATGATCAACAGAATGATTTTTCAGATAAGTTTATAGAAACCTCTAATGTTAACAAGCTATCAAGAGAAGTTAACGGGCAATTGTCTATTATGCTTAATCATTACATCAATGAACTAGAGCAGGGGTTAAAACATTTACGTATTAATTCAATTATTGAGGAAAAAAAGGAGAAAAGAAAACCCTCTGTAGTTTTAAGAAATAGAAGAGATATTCAATCTTTTGATAATGAAATAAACCTATTTATTTCGTGTAAACTAGATGAAGTTATCCATCTTGCTACACGTTACGGAATGGTTAATGATATTGAACGTTTTATTGAGGAACTTAACTCGAGAACAAAAGAAATGGTCTTTGATCAAAAATTGAAAGAGATTCAGTTAATTGAAGAAATACTTTCTGAAGATAATATTCAATCTACAGATGCTAAAGATAACGCACTTACTTTTTTGAATAATTTAAGACCTATCAATATCTCACTAAAGAATTACTTAAGGTATTCTTCTAATAAGATTAATCAATCAATCCAACGAGTTAACCAAGAAATACTAACTCTTAACGAACAACAAGAAAAAGCTTTTATTGCTCAATCTTTAAATAAGCTAAAACCTAAGAAGGTGCCTTTTAAGGATTTCTTAGAAAAAAATGTAAAGAATAACTTGGTTGAGCCTATCGAAAATGAAGCGTTTTCACTTGAGCGAGCGATAAATAATGCTATTTATGATTTTAAGGCAAAAGCTCGAATTCTAGAGGTTACCAACTTTGCTAATCATGAGGAAGTTAATATTGCTTTAGAGCAACTATATACCGAATACAAAGCGTTTATCACATTCTTTAACAATAGAACAAAACTTTTTCATCGTAACATTGAAAAATTCTTAGAGCAATTTTGGGAAGGCTATAAAAACATATATGTTTTTGGTATTAAAGCATTACCATCAGATAAACGTCAATTACCTAAACAACTAGTAAAAGTAAAAGAGCAATCAGAAAAAATAGCTAAAAATATTTCAGAATATGTTCAAACAAAAACTGATGAATTAGTTGGGTACTCTAAAACATTGGCTCAAGTTGAGCAAATGAACGATGGAAGTAAGTTGAATTGGTTCTTAACACAAGTAAAACCAAAAAGAGAATTATTATCAGCAATTCCAAATGACTATAAAAAGGTAGTAGGGGGAGAGCTTTATGTTGATAAAATGAAACGTATCAGAAGAAAAGAAATCGAGCGTTTTTCAAGTTCATTTATTCCAGATACTCCAACAATTAACTTAGTAGTTGGAGATTTCCTTTCAGGAAAAAAAACATTTGTAAAAGCATTATTAGAAAAACATTTTACAAATCCTTTAGTTTTTGAATCTAACTTGGCTAACAAATCGTTAGCATCATGTTTTAAAGATACTCTTCAGCTAGCTACAAATAACCAACCACTAAATGAATACATCAAAGAGCACAAAATAGAAGTGCTTGTTTTTCATCATATCGAACGATGGCTTTATAGTGATGAAGTAATGCAGGCTATTGATGAAATAGTGCGCGAAAATGACTCCTTGCACATTATTTACACGTGTTCAACCATTGCCTATGAAAATAAATTAAAGTATTACTCGATGTATAATGGCATTGTTCAGGTAATTAAATTACAACAACTACCCTCAGATGTTTTTTATAATGAAGTACAACAGCGTTTTATTAGTTCGGGATATGAACATCTACTATTAAAAAGAGGAAGTCAAGAAATAACAAAAAAAGAATTAAAGAAATACGAACAACTAACAAAAGGTAACTTAGGACTATTCACTTATATTTGGTCAAGCAACATTGCTCGCTTTGGAGAGCACAAGGTGTACGTAAAACCTTTTAAAAAAGTGTTTTTGCCAGAAATTAATAATACAGATTGGTTAATTATTCTAAGATTGCTGGTAACGCATGGTGTTTTAAGCAGGCATCATCTAAGTGAAAAGTTGAGCAGACATCTATATGTAGAACGTTTACTTATCGAATTATCCCGTATTGGAATTATTGAAGAAGTTGAATCAGGCGTGTATCAATGTTCCCCATATGCTTATATTCATGTAGTTAGTTATTTAAAACAAAAAAAGATGCTAAAGTAGTACATGCAGTTTTAAGCAGTTATGAATACAATAGAAATGACAATATTAATCGATACACCAACATATAACTTTTTTAATAGATGAATAAATGGTTGTTAAATATGGACGCATTGAATCTTTTTGATTTATTGGACATCCTATTTGTTGGCTTATTGATTTTTACAGGGAATTATTTGGTGAAAAAATACCTAATTGATTATTTCTACCCATCAACAGTAAAAAACAAAAAAATAAAAAATCGTTTTCCTGTGATAGAAACACTTATTTGGGTGTTTTTTACTGTGTATGTTATTTATAAATTAGTAATGCCTTTTCCACTAGTAGGTTTGTTCATTATTGTTGTTATTGTGCTTTTCTCAAAAAAACAACTCTCTAGTTTGATAAATGGAGTCTTTATAAGACTTAAAGGTTTAATTGCAGAAGGACAACAAATTACCATAGATGGAAAAAAAGGAACAATTTCTGAAATTGGCTCCTTTGGGATAAAACTAGAAAATGCAGATGGAAGTTTTCAATTGATTTCTTACAATACTATGCAACAAAAGGAGGTGGTTTTGCAAGAAATTGATCAACATGTTTACTCAACGAAGTTTTTGGTTACCTCAAACAAAACACTCTCAGAGTCTGATGTAACAGCTTTTATACAAAAACAAGCCTTTTCAATTGAATACAGATTGCCCATAATAGAAATTGAAGAAAAAGATAAGGAAACACACTATAACCTCACCATTTTTGCTGCTGATCGAACACATTTAGATTACTTAAAAATGGATATTCGTCATTTTCTTAAGTAGATAGTTTTCTTACTGGTTCCATATCCTTTCTATATTTATTACTTTTGTATTTCATTAAGGAGATAAAATTATGTTTAATAATCTATCAGATAAACTCGACAGAGCCTTTAAAGTACTTAAAGGTCAAGGGCAAATTACCGAAATTAACGTTGCAGAAACGGTAAAAGAAATTCGTAGAGCATTAGTAGATGCCGATGTGAGCTACAAAACAGCTAAGGAGTTTACCAACAAAATAAAAGAAGAAGCACTAGGAAGAAATGTATTAAATGCTATTTCCCCTGGTCAATTAATGGTTAAAGTTACTCATGAAGCCTTAACAGACTTAATGGGAGGTGAAGCAGAAGAACTTAAAGTTCATGGTACACCCGCTGTAATTTTAATGGCAGGTTTACAAGGTTCTGGTAAAACAACACATTCTGGTAAACTAGCTAAATTCTTAAAAGAGAAAAAAAGCAAAAAGACTTTGTTAGTAGCCTGTGACGTTTATCGTCCAGCTGCAATTGATCAGCTGCATGTTGTAGGAGAACAAGTAGGAGCAGAGGTTTACTCGAACAGAGAGGAAAAAGATCCTGTAAAAATTGCTTTAGAAGGAATTCAATATGCCAAAGCAAATAAATTTCATGCAGTTATTGTCGATACTGCTGGTCGTTTAGCTGTTGATGAGCAAATGATGCAGGAGATTGAAAATGTGAAAAAAGCAATCAATCCTGATGAAACATTGTTTGTTGTTGATTCAATGACAGGTCAAGATGCTGTTAACACAGCTAAAACCTTTAACGATCGTATCAATTTTAGTGGAGTTATCTTAACGAAATTAGATGGTGATACAAGAGGTGGAGCTGCCCTTTCTATAAAATCTGTTGTAAACAAGCCAATCAAATTTATCGGTACTGGTGAAAAAATGGAAGCATTAGATGTTTTCCATCCAAGCCGTATGGCCGATCGTATCCTTGGCATGGGAGATGTTGTTTCTCTTGTGGAGCGTGTACAGGATCAATTTGATGAGGAAGAAGCAAAAAAGCTACAAGCTAAAATTGCTAAGAATAAGTTTGATCTAGAAGATTTCCTTGGTCAAATCCAGCAAATCAAGAAGATGGGGAACATGAAAGACCTTATGGGGATGATTCCTGGCGTTGGAAAGGCAGTTAAAAACATGGATATTGATAACGATGCGTTTAAAGGAATCGAGTCGATTATCCAATCGATGACACCAGAAGAAAGAAGTAACCCAGCGATTCTAAATGGAGCTAGAAAGCAACGAATTGCAAAAGGAAGTGGTAACAATATTCAAGAGGTAAATAAGCTTCTAAAACAATTTGGTGAAACCAAAAAGATGATGCAGATGATGAACAACAAGAAAGGAATGATGGGTATGATGAAGCAGTTCAAGCAAATGCAAAAAGGTGGATTGCCAGGCATGTAGAGGTTAGATGAGTAGATGGTTAGGTTTTAGACATTTGATTGAAGACTATTGAAGTAATGACTAACTTATG
>CATLPG010000059.1 GCA_950054195.1 uncultured Saccharospirillaceae bacterium | reverse complement strand
CAACAAGCTTTTTTACAGTCTTTTTTACAAGCTTCCTTTTCTTTGCTACAACATTCTTTTTTGCAGTCTTCTTTGCAATCTTTTGCTTCTGCAGATCCGCATGATACCATGAATCCAGCTAATCCTATGACTAATAATAATTTTTTCATTGTTTAATTAATTTAAATACAAAGCAAAGGTAAGAATATAATATTATAGAATGAGCTAATAATTGATTCTACCAAACATGACATAAAGCATATTTTTGGATGATTAGGATAACTAAGTTTACCAATAAATATTACTAAGAGTAAAAACTAGCTATACAATGATTAAGAATACAGCTACTATTATTTTGTTGAGTTCTTTAATGATGATGACAAGCTGCTTAAAAAAGGAAACACCAATTGCTCCCTATGATAGAGGGGATGTAGAGCAAGCTTCTGTAGCTATTGGCGGAAATTATGAGAAACAGACTTTTTTTAGTTTGTCGAATGGAGCTTCTAGTTCCTACATAAAAACAAGTTGGGATTTAGCGTTTGAGTCTACTGAAAATGGCACAAGAATCATATTAAATACAGCGAAGAGAATGTATGCTGCAAATACAGGATCGAATAATTTTAATTTGTCCGATACAAACGGAATGGAGTTAACTTTTAAATGGGATAATGCGAATCTACAAGCAGACTCTTTGGCTCTTTATGGGTGGATAACAACCAGTGGCGAATTAGCTAATCAATTATGGGTTGTAGATCGAGGTACTGATGAGAGCTTAAATAATATAGGAATTAAAAAAATCCAACTAGTAGCTTATGACGGTGATTCATTTACCATGAAGTATGGTAATTTAGATAATACAGATACAAGTACGATTCAGATTTATAAGAATAATAGCTCAAACTTTACTTATTTTTCTTTTGATAATGGGGGAGAAGTTGTAAGTATTGAACCGGATAAAGAAAATTGGGATTTCTTGTTTACTCAATACGTACATACGTTCTATACTCCTAGTTTTGAAGATTACTTAGTTGTTGGAGTTTTAATAAATCACGATCATATTGAGGTTGCAAAAGTATTTGATCAATCTTTTGAAGACATTGGCATTAATGATGTAGTAAATTATACGTTTTCTAATAGCCCAAATACCATAGGTTATGATTGGAAATTTTATGATTTTGGAGCAGGAGGTTACGTTATTGTACCAGGTAGAAATTATGTCATTAAAAATAACCAAGATGGTTTTTATTATAAATTAAGATTCATCGATTTTTATGATGAACAGGGAGAAAAAGGAAATCCCGTATTTGAGTATCAAAAGATTTAATCTTTAGGAGAGGTATTATTTTCCATACTTAAATAATAGCTTAACTAGTCCCTTTTCTAATTATTTATTTTTAATAAAAAAGCTGCTAATAGATATCCATTAGCAGCTTAACTTATTATAAATGTTATTAAACTATTGCTTCACAAATAACGTGATAGACTTTGAGCTATCATGATATGCTTCAATGATATATGTTCCAGCTTTAAGTGTTTCTATGTTAACATTTTTTGTTTCTTTGGTTTGTAACATAAGCTTACCTGATAAATCAAGGATAACAATTTGATCAATATCTTGATCATAGTTGATGTTAATCATATCAGTTGACGGATTTGGATATACAACTATCTTATTTTGAATTTCTGTTGTTTCAATGGTTGTAGTGTTTCCTCCATCATTATTTCCACTAATTGTTTGGTTAATAAATACTCTTCCAAAATTTGTTGTTATAATAAAGCTATTGGCATTGAAAAAATAGATTTCATTAATTCTTTCATTCTGAGATAGGTCTTGATTTGTATATTTTATGCTTGCAGTACTCCAATTGTCACCACCATCATAGCTGTAATAAAGATTGTTCGAGTTACTATCTTCATCAATTAAAGAATACTTGTTGATATATATCGTATCCTCACCAAACAGATGCATACGATATTTAAATTCATTAAGAAATGAAAAGTTGAAATTACCATATTTAGTAGTTAAATCAAGTATTTGCCCTTTGAGGTTACAACTGTTCCAAGCATCATTGGTAGCATATAAAAAAAGCTCATTATTACTATTGTGTCTGCCTAAAACATATCCTTTATTTTCGTTAACCATTTCAATATCTACTACTCTTAGAGGCTCCTCAACCGTAATGGAGTTTACTAAGTTAGCATTAGTGGTAATATTATCATTTTTATAAATTTTCAGCTGACCAGTATCATTAAATTGACTACTAGTTGCTTGATAAACCGCACCAGAAGGTGTTAAGCAAAATTCAAAAGCACCTCCCCCAGCTGTTGCGTTTTGCCAGCTGTCACCTTTATCTAAGCTATACTTTGCTCTAACGTCATAATGAGTTAAAATTAATGTGTCTCCATCATTCAATTGATAGAATCTATTTGCAATTGGGAAATAACCAGTTACATTTAATTCTTTTGTCCAAGTATCTCCTTGGTTAGTTGTTTTAAAGATATCACCTTCTGCATCAGCAATTAAAAAGGTTGTATCATCAATTACTTTAGCGGCTTTTATTCCGCTAGAAGCAGGTGGAGTAGGCTTTCTATTGTCATATGTTTTTCCGCCATCTAGAGTAAAAGCAAAAGAATTCGTACCAATAAATCCTACATTATTTTTAAAATCAATTACTTGTCCGCCATAATTGGGAGTTCCAATAAACTGCCATGCTGAATCGATATGTTTTGTGTAATGTAAAGCTGCCCCAAAATTTTGATTATCGAAAATATATGGCGTTCTCTTCCCGTAAATTTGAGCGTAATAAGTAAAATTATCAGGTAGGTTAGTTGAGTAAAAACTTAAACTTGTTCCTGTATCTTGACTAAAAAACAAACTATCATTTCTTAAAAAATATAGGGAGTCAATGGCTTTAACATAAAATAGTTTGTTAATGCCTGAAGAGAGGATGTTCATTGTTTGCCATGCCGAACCTCCGTTTGTGGATAAATAAAAATCAACATTAGAAAATGGACTAGAATTACGACATGCTATCATGTTCATAGAATCTATGATGTGTATTCTGTTTAGATTTCCAGCGGCTCCATTTGGTGATATATTTGTAAATGTTTGCCCTCCATCATTACTTTTAAAAGTTAATGAAGATAAATTTTGGATAAAGAATGTTTTCCCATCAACTTCTTCAATGTAATTATTAAAAACATTTGTTGTGTTTAATGTTCCTGATACAGAAGGTGTAGTGTTCCAATTTATTCCATCTACTGAGTGGTATATTTCAGCTGCAAGAGGACTTTTTACAACAATGATAAATCCAGTTGAGGTTTTTAATGTTTTTTCAAATGAAATAGCACTAAAAAAAGATGCAGGAATTTTATTATAGGTTTCCCATTTATCTGTTGTATACACAAGTGTATCGCTTGTCCAAATTCCTATTGCCGTATTTCCTTGATAAGCTGTTTTATTTGTAATTAATCTTTCAACACTATCATTAGCGTATATAAAGTTTTGATCTTTCAGACTAAACTTAACAAGATACTTTTCTGATTGCCCAAATTGATTAAACTCACCCGATACCAAAAGAGTATCATTTGTAAGTATTTCACTAATTTTCTTATTTCCAAGTGAGGCGTAATGTGTAATTCCAGTCACTTGCGATTTGCCCAAAACAGACAATAAACCTAAGCAAAGACTTAGTAATAATTTTCTCATAAATTTTTATTTAAAGTAATATGTTTAAACCAAAGTACTTTAAATAAACTCGTGCGGCAATACGACACTTTACGTATTTGTTATAGATGCTTATAAACCATTAAATTAAATCCACTAATAAGGACT
This sequence comes from uncultured Saccharospirillaceae bacterium, assembly GCA_950054195.1. Lineage (GTDB taxonomy): Bacteria > Bacteroidota > Bacteroidia > Flavobacteriales_D > CAJJDF01 > CATLPG01. The sequence continues at coordinate 12,384 of CATLPG010000059.1, read as the reverse complement.
CGTCTGTTTTAATAACCTTAACTAAACCATGTTTGCTCAATGATTTCATTCCCTTATCCCATTGCTTGTTACTTAAACCAACTTGTTCCTTAAGTGTATTTAGCTCCATCGTTTTTTGTTCGGAAATGATGTCAAAGATTTTTTGTTCATTTTCGTTTAACTCAGGGCCTTTTTCAACCTTAAATGCTTCTGGTTTCATTTGTGGGAAAAATAAAACCTCTTGGATACTCGCATTATTGGTTAAAAGCATAACTAAACGATCAATACCAATTCCCATTCCAGAAGTAGGAGGCATACCATATTCAAGAGCTCTTAAAAAGTCTTGATCAATAAACATAGCTTCATCATCACCCTTTTCAGATAGTTTTAGCTGATCTTCAAATCGTCCTCTTTGATCAATTGGATCGTTAAGCTCAGAGTATGCGTTAGCAATTTCTTTACCATTTACCATTAACTCAAAACGCTCCGTAAGCTCTGGGTTATCTCTATGCTTTTTACATAATGGAGACATTTCCACAGGGTAATCTGTAATGAATGTTGGTTGGATATAATTTCCTTCGCATTTTTCACCAAAAATCTCATCAATAAGTTTCCCTTTACCCATTGTTTCATCAACCTCTAGACCAATGCTTTTAGCAAAAGTTCTCAGTTCCTCCTCACTTTTTCCAGTAATATCATATCCGGTATGGTCAATAATAGCTTGGGTCATTGAAACGCGCTTAAATGGTCGTTTAAAGCTAATTTCTTTATCTCCTACCTTAAATTCGGTAGATCCTAATACATCAGAAGCAACTGTTTCAAGCATTTCTTCTGTAAAATCCATCATCCAGTTGTAATCTTTATAGGAAACGTAAATTTCCATAACAGTAAACTCTGGATTATGCGTACGATCCATTCCTTCGTTTCTGAAGTCTTTAGCAAATTCATAAACACCATCAAACCCACCAACAATTAATCGTTTTAGATAAAGTTCATTGGCAATTCTTAAGTATAAAGGAATATCTAAGGCATTATGATGTGTAGTAAATGGTCGAGCAGCAGCTCCCCCAGGAATTGGTTGCAATATTGGAGTTTCAACTTCCATATACCCTTTGCTATCAAAGAAATTACGCATCGAACGCATTACTTTTGTACGTTTGATGAACGTATCTTTAACTTGAGGGTTTACCACTAAATCAACATAACGTTGTCTGTAACGCATTTCAGGATCAGTAAACGCATCATATACTTTCCCTTCTTTATCGGTTTTTGGAAGCGGTAGTGGCTTTAACGATTTACTAAGCATAGTAAAGCTTTTTACTAGTACTGATTTTTCACCTACTTGTGTAGTAAATAGTTCTCCTTCAATACCGATAAAATCTCCTATGTCGGTTAGCTTCTTAAATACATCATTATAAAGTGTTTTATCCTCCCCAGTACAGATTTCATCTCTGTTGAAATAAACCTGAACTCGTCCTGCAGCATCTTGGATTTCAGCAAAAGATGCTTTACCCATGATTCTTCTGCTCATTAACCTTCCTGCTAAAACAACCTTTTTACCTTCTTCAAAGTTTGTTTTGATTTCACTTGAAAGCGTATCAACAGGATATAAAGCAGCTGGATAAGGCTCAATACCAAGTTCACGCAATTTTGTTAATGATTCTCTTCGGATAATTTCTTGTTCAGACAAAACGATACTCATAATATGCTTTTTGGTAAATTGAGTGCAAATATAGGGATTAAGGATGTAGAGAAAGATAATTTTATTAATATTTCCTGCCTTTTGAAAATAGAAATGTAAATTTATCTTATGATCGTTTCGTTAATTGTAGCAAAAGCAGAAAATAATGCCATCGGAAAAGATAATGACTTGATTTGGCATTTACCTGATGATTTAGCCCATTTTTCTAATACAACAAAAGGGCACCATGTAATTATGGGAAGAAAAAATTATGATTCTATTCCCGAAAAATACCGTCCATTACCAAAACGAACCAATGTTGTTGTTACCAATAATAAATCCTTTTCAGATCAAAAATGCATCATTACTCATTCAGTAGAAGAAGCAATTCAAATCGCAGAAAAAAATAATGATGATGAAGCTTTTATTATTGGTGGAGGACAAATTTATGAATATGCGTTAAAGCATAATTTAATAGATAAAATGTACATTACTTATGTACATGAAACCTTTGATGCGGATGTGTTTTTCCCAGAAGTTGATCTAAGTAATTGGAAGCAAATAGAGGAGGTTTATCATCACACAGATGAAAAACATGATCATGCTTATACCATCAAAACATTTGTGAAGAAGTAAAATGATAAAAAAGGTACTCATAGCGGTTTTATGCAGTGTTTTTATTTTATTAACCAAGGCACAACAAATGACCGAATATGATACGAACTATATTCAAACATTTGAGGAGAATTTTTATCCATATATATTTAATAGCACACGTGATTTTAGTGTAGGGCTATATGATTCTCGAGATTCAAATTATAAATACTATGATGCTAACTCTATATCAACATTAGGAATTGGTGTGGATTATAAAATAATATCATTTTCTGTTGGTTTAACATCAGTCGTTCGAGTTGATGAACAAGCATCAAGTTTTACACTAGGAACAGGAATAACCAAAAGGAAATATAGGCTGGGTGCTACCATTAGGTACTTTAGAGGATTTAGATTGAGTAATGGAGATACAACAATGCAGTTAACAGCTCCGTTAGTCCGTCCTAACTTATTAAGTAGAACTTTTCAGGTATCTTATTTACATATTTTTAATTCTGAAAGAGCAAGTTATAGAGGATCATTTTCCTATTTTGAAAAACAAAAGAAAAATGCTGGATCTTGGATTGCAGGAACTAAAATAGCACATAGGTATTTGTCTGATAATCCTTTTCTTTTTGAAGCAGATAGCGTATTAGGGACTGATAGAATAACCCAAGCATCTAATTTAACGGTAAGTTTAAATGGAGGAGGGTTTTATACACTTACGTTTTGGAAACACTGGCATTTTTCTATGCTTTTTGCTTTAAATGTTCATTACGATGTAGACTTAATTGGTGCTCAAAAAGCAAGAGAAAATTCTTTTAGTGGTGGAGCAGACTTTAGAATGATGCTAGGATACAATAATAAACGTTACTTTTTCGGATTCACGGGATTTACAGATTTATACTCTCAGGGAGCAGAAAATCATTCGTTTGAGACTGAAATAACGTATGCTGAAATTTATTTTGGCAGACGATTTAACTTACAATTATCAAAAAAATATAAATTTCTTTGAACCTAATTTGAACTGATGTGTACAGGTTGATATATTTTAAAATCAACCGCTATGTATATTCGATTTATTACTCCTGTATTATTCATTTTAATTACTTCTTTAGGTAATGCTCAATCTTTAAGAGCAAAAGTTCGTTCATCAGCCGATCGGGAGGAGATTTCATATGGTACCGTAGAAGCTTATGATAAAAAGGGAAATATGGTTAAATCTGTTTTAACAGATGCAGATGGGGCTTATGACATGAAGTTCTCTGACACTGGTACCTATACCATCAAAATAAAATATGCAGGTTACGAAACAACCGAAGAAGAAATTAAAATAACGGATGATGTTACTAAAGATTTTACCGTAGATAGAGATGTCTCAAGAAAAACAAGAACATTGTCCAAGTCTAGTTATTCCTATCGTCCAAGAACAAATAATATTTTTTATACCAATAAAGTCTCTGATGAAAAACTAGAAGGGTTAACAGCTGGTGAAATAAATGACTTTGCAAAATGGAATATGTGGGAGGATTTATCAAAAAATGAACTAAATGTCTATCAAACAGCATGGCAGTTGAACCCTACAAATAGATATGTTGTGCAAGCTATTAATGAAGACAAAGGACCATTATCAGGAGCAGTTGTAAAGCTTATTGATGGTTCAGGAATAGTTTTATGGGAAACTATAACAGATAACACAGGGAAAGCAGAATTATGGGGTTGCATTACTGAACAACAAATTAACATAGGAAGTATTCATGTTCTTTATCAAGGAGAAACGAAGAATATTAGAAAGCCCAAATCATTTAAAAGAGGAATTAACACGGTTAAATTAGGAGTATCGTGTGATGTGAATAATAACGCAGATATAGCTTTTGTAGTTGATGCAACAGGAAGTATGGCAGATGAGATTAATTTCATTAAAAGAGATTTAAATAAAGTAGTATACAAAGCAAAAGAAAATTTTAGTGATGTTAATATTCGGTTTGCAAGTGTTTTTTATAGAGACTATACGGATGATTATGTAACTAAACACAAGGATTTTACCAATGTATTATCTGAAGCTTTAGTTTACATAGATGAGCAAGGAGCTGCAGGAGGTGGAGATTCTCCAGAAGCTGTTGATGATGCTCTAGAATTGGCAGTGAATAAATTATCATGGAATTCTCAAGCGAGAGCTAAGATTATCTTTTTAGTACTCGATGCACCAGCACATAATGAACCAAAAAACATTGAAAAACTTCAAAAACTAACTAAAGCAGCTGCTAAAAAAGGAATAAAAATTATTCCGGTAACAGGAAGTGGACTTAATAAATCTGGCGAATATTTAATGCGAGCATTAGCCTTAGGAACCAATGGAAAGTATGTTTTTTTAACGAATCACAGTGGAATTGGACATAAACACATTGCTCCAAGCACCGATGAATATGAGGTAGAATTACTATTGGATCGAATGTCAACAATTATAACTAATAATTTATACTACCCTAACTGTGAAAAAGAGGAAGATTCATCAAATTATCAACAAGTGGATAGTGTTATTTCATATACAGATAGTAGTACGCAAGTTGATAATCAGCCAAAAGAAATTAAATGGAATTTTTATCCTAATCCAACACGAGGAATTGTTAATATAGAGGTGAGCGAATCTATTAAATTTATTTATTTAACTGATTTATCAGGGAAAATTCTTCAAAAAATACCTTTTGAGGGAATTAGAAGAAAGCAAATAAGTTTGGATAATTACCCAACGGGGGTTTATTTATTGAGATATCCTGTAGGAAAACAGTGGATTTCTGGAAGGTTGGTATTAACTAGGTAAGATTTAGGGAGATTTGTACTTTTAGCAAATCTCTTTTTATGAATAAAATAGCATTATTAATTAGTTTTACGCTAATAGCTATATTGAGTAGCTGCAGCATGAAAAAAAAGTGCATGAATACACCCGATGATTATTATGCATTTCGAATAGAACAAAAATCGTATCAATCAACTGATGGTATAATTAAATATATAGACAAAGGAAAGGGAGAGGTTATACTGTTGTTACATGGAGTGCCCTCTTCTGGATGGCTATATCGTAAAATGACTGATTCACTAGTAGAGAAAGGATATCGTGTAATTGTTCCCGATATGCTAGGTTTTGGAAATAGTGACAGTCCAAAAGGTTATGAAACCTACAGCTCAGAAAATCATGCTAGACGTTTACTAGCATTAATGGATCATTTAAAAATTAATCAATGGAATCATGTGATGCATGATGCAGGAGGTCTATGGACGTGGGAATTATTTAAAAAACAACCAGAAAGAATAAAAAGTTTAACAATATTAAATACAATTGTCTTTAAAGAAGGCTTTAATCCACCAGTAAAGATGAAAAAAGGCTTTAAAGCTAAAACAGCTATGTGGGCATACAGAAGTTGGTTATTACGTCCTATACTTATGAAAGGATTATTTTCAAGTACGCTTAAAAAAGAAACAAAACTTACCAAATGCGAAAAGTTTGGGTATAAAAAACCTTTAAAAGAAAGTAAAACCAGAGCCATGTATTGGTTTTTCACCCAAACGAAAGAAGGATTCCCTAATTACGAAGATGTTTATAGCAAGATTAATATTCCTGTATGTGTGATATGGGGAAGTAAAGATGAGATGCTAAAAATAGAACCTCAAAAAGAAAAGATTAAACAAACCTTTAATGTTAAAGAAGAACATTTTCATGTGATTGATTCGAAACACTTTATTCAAGAGGAAAAACCTGATTTTATAATAAATCAAATAATAAATTTTATTAATTAGCTAGTCATTGGTTTCTGTTATAGAATATGTTGTTTTTATAACAGAATATATCTTGGTGTTATTTTTGTTCGTACCTTACTGAGGATAAACCTTAGAAAATGAAACACATATTATTTATTGTTTGTTTATTCATCCTAACAACAGGAGCCACTCAGTCTTCAGCTCGTATGGAAGCAATGAAATTATTGCAGGACGGAGATGTGAAAAGGCATTTTGGTAATTGGGAGGATGCTCTTGAGCTTTATACTAACGCTATAAATACGGATAGAGGATTAGCCACAGCTTACATGAAGCGGGCACGTTTATATCAAGAAATGGGGCAGTTTAAGAACTCTATTGATGATTATAACCAAGCAATAGCTATTAATCCATTATCAGAAATTGCTTACGATCAACGAGCTGCTGTAAAGGTATTGAGTAATGATTATATAGGAGCTATCAAAGATGTTGAAGAGGCGCTAAAGCTCAATCCAAGTAGTTCAACCCTTAGAGCTAAATTAATTGACGATTATCTCTTAGTAAAGGACTTTAAACAGGCTATGCAGGTAATTGATTCTTTATCATACCCCGATTCTTTAAAAGAAATGTTTGATTATAAAAAAGTGATGGTGTTAACAGAGGAAGGGAAACTAAAAAAAGCTGAAAACTTATTAGCAGATTTACTATCGAAAAATCCAGAAGGAACAGGTTATAACTTATTAGGGATAATTAAAATGAAGCAAGGTGATTTGGAGAATGCTTCTAATTACTTTGGTAAAGCCATAGAAATGAATAAAGAGCTCGATATCGCTTATTACAATAAAGCGCTTGTTGAGCATAAATTAGGGAATACAAACCTTGCTCAAGGACTATTGGATTCTGCTCTTTTTATAAACGCAAAAAATGAAAACATCTATTTTAGAAGAGCAATTTTTAAGAAAGAAGCAGGTGATTATCCAGGGGCACTTAAAGACTATAATGCAGCAATAATGATCGATTCAAATTATAAGTATGCCATCTATAATAGAATTTATACAAAGAAAATGCTGGGTAATTATTCAGAGGCGTTAATTGAAATAGAAGACCTTATTGAAGAAGATAATACGCAACCAGAGTTCTGGAATCTGAAAGGATCTATTCATGTTCTTTTTGGAGAACATTTTAAAGCTGTGGAGGCTTTTACAGAAGCTATTTCTCTTGATGGTAATTATGCAGAAGCTTATCATAACAGAGGTATTGCTTATGTGATGAGTTATCGCCCAGTTCAGGGTTGTCAAGATCTTCAATACGCATTTAATTTTTTAAACTATACAAAGTCAGAAGAAGTAATGGATGCTTTCTGTGGGTTTTAATTATGAACAATGAGAGTACTAATTGTTGAAGACGACATAGCCGTTTCTTCCTTTATAAAAAAAGGGTTAGACGAAAAAGGCTTTATTACCGAACAAGTCTATGATGGTAAAATGGCGCTAAAGCTATTGAATCAGAACAAATATGATATCCTACTATTTGATAATATTTTGCCTAACATGAATGGTATCGAGTTATGCAAAAGTGTTAAAGAAACAGTTAACGAGCATACTCCCATTATTATGTTAACAGCATTAAGTACTACCGAAGATATTGTTGAAGGATTAGAAAGTGGCGCTGATGATTACATCACCAAACCTTTCAAATTTAAAGAGTTGGTAGCCAGAATTCATGCTGTAACAAGAAGAAAAGAAAGCAATAAAAAGTCTTCTATTATTAAACTAGGAGATTTGGAGATTGATCATACGGCTAAATCTGTTAAAAGAGAAGGAAATAAAATTCAACTAACAGCTAAAGAGTATCACTTGTTATACTACTTAGCCATGAATAAAAATAAAGTAGTGTCTAGGGTTGATATTCTAGAAAACGTATGGGACGTGAATTTTGATTTCGGGACAAATATTATTGATGTCTACGTATCCTACCTTAGGAATAAGATAGATAAGAATTACGAAGAAAAGTTTATTCAAACGGTAGTAGGGATGGGGTATATGCTAAAATATCAGGAGTAAGGTGAAAATTAGAAATCGAATAACTGTCTATTTTGCTCTAATTACTGCTTTCATATTGGTTCTTAGCTTCTCTTACTTTTATATACACTTTAGCTCATTTGTTGAAGAATCCTTTAAGGAACGTTTAAAAGAACGTGTAACTTTTTCAGAGAAATTTTTACTTGAACTTGAACAACTAGATGGCAATGAGCGAAAAAGAATTGAAAAAGAGTTTTATAAAAAGTTAGATAGTGAAATAGAACTTGCTATTCCAATAGCAGATGCTAAAAATTATTTCAAAAATTCACCAGATTGGGAGTTTTTAAGACAAGAGGATATCATTCGTTTAATTAATCAGCAAGAATACTATTTCGTATCTAAAAAGCTTCAAGGGGCATCAAAACAATATCAAATTAATGATAAAGCATATGTTGTAATAGTGGCAGCAGAAAATAAGCAAGGAATTAAGTTTCTAAATCAAGTAGGATACGAATTATTTTTAGTATTTGTACTCTCAGTTGCTTTAATTGCTATCAGTAGTTATTTATTTTCTTCCAATATATTAAAACCATTGTCCGAAAAAATTAAAAAGGCAAATGCAATAGGCATTAATAATTTAGATGAACGCTTAGTTGTACATAGTGAAAAAGATGAAATAGGGAAATTAGCCAAAGCCTTTAACGATATGCTTGATCGTATTGAGGATGCATTTATGATTCAAAAAAACTTTGTTAGATACGCATCTCATGAAATGAAAAATCCTTTAGCAGCCATGCTAGGAGAAATTGAAGTAACGCTTCAAAACAAACGGTCAACTAACGAATATATCACTACACTTAAAAAAATAGAAACGCAAATAGAGCGTGTTAATCAATTGATTGATAATTTTTTGAAGATGCCAACAAAGGAGACCATTCAAAAAGCTTCGATCCGAATAGATGAAGTGCTTTTTCAGCAAGTTCTTAAATGGAAAATGCTCTACGATGAACAAGAAATTGATTTATTCGTAGATGAAAAACTGGAAGAAAAAGACTTATACCAATCATTGGACCTTAACTTATTTTTAGTAGCCTTTGATAATTTAATCGATAACGCGGTTAAATTTGGTGAAGGATCTAAAATCGATATTAAACTCTACAAACAAAATCATTTAATTGTATCCATTAGCAATAGAGGAAGGACATTAGATAAAAAAGAAGCTGATTTTATTTTTCAGCCTATGTATAGGGCATCCAATGCTCAAGAAATCGAAGGTAGTGGTATGGGGCTACCTATAGTTAAAAGAATAATTGACGTTCATGGTTTTATCCTAAATGTTGAGGTAAAAGATGACTTAACCACTTTTCTAATTTTATTTTAATGTGAATGTAATACCTCTCTAATTAGCCGCTCGTACATTTAAGTATGAAACGGATAATTACAATACTGGTATTCGTTTGTTTAGCAGGATCTGCAAACGCTAATTTCAACTGGGGTTTTGAAAATACCAAAGACACTGCAGTAAAAAATGACAGTGTTTGTAACCACATGTACAAATGTTTTATTGAGAAAATTCAACATTACGAGAAACAGAAGATGGAAGAAAATGAAATAAAACTTCATTTAGATAAGTCTAAGTAACCTATTTATCCTAAAATGGATGTTGGTTTAATTTCTATTAAAAGAAAAAACAATGATCACAACAACAACAACAGAAAAAGCATTAAAGTTAAATCTAGAATCTAAGTGTTATGGAACATTTGCTGAAATAGGTGCTGGTCAAGAAGTTGCCAATGCTTTTTTTAAGGCTGGTGGGGCATCTGGCACAATTGCCAAAACATTATCAGCATATGATATGAAAATAAGCGATTCGTATTATGGAGTTACCAAAAGATATGTAAGTAAGGAACGACTTTTAAATATGTTAGATTTTGAATATGATCGTCTGGTTTACAACCTTTCAGATACTTCAAATGAAAAGCTGTTTTTTTCTTTGGCGAGTACAATAGAAACAATCAATTTTAGCAAAACCAACCAGGGACAAGGATGGATGGGAGTAAAATTCCAGACTGATCACTCCAAAGAGCCAAATTATTGCATCATACACTTTCTTATGAATGATCAAGACGTTAGTTTGCAACAAGAATTAACTGGTATCTTAGGAGTTAATCTGTTGTATGGACTTTATCACTTTGCAGATGAAATGACTATCGTTAAACACTTGTGCGATAACCTACAATTAGATCGTTTAGAAGTCAACTATATTGAGTTTTTAGGTAAAGATTTTAGTCATGTCGATAATAGAAAAATGGCATTAGAACTAGTTAACCTGGGTTTGTCTAAAATGGCTCTTTTTAATTCAGAAAAAAAGATTTTACAACCTGTAAATGCGCTATACAAGTCGGATGTAATCATTCAACGGGGAAGGTTTAGACCTCCAACAAAAGTAAATCAAGATTTATTTAATCAAGGAGTAAAACACTTGATTGAAGAAAAAAATATTAGTCCTACTAATTTGCATCAAATAGCAGAAATCACTTTACACAACCTAAAAGGGTCAGATGATAAAGCATCAATCAATGATTTTTTGTTTCGAGCAGATTTACTTTGTGAATTAGGCTATAATGTTTTAATTACTGATTTTACATACCATCAAGAACTAACGGATTACATTAACAAATGCCTAAAGGTTAATAGTTTAAGCTTGGTAATGGGCAAGCCTAGTTTCGAAGATATTTTTAATGAAGGCTTGTCTTCAAAATATGATCTGTTGTCAACTATTTCATCGATGACAAAGGGTAAGAATCAACTATTAATTTACCCTACTCAGGGACAAACATCGACTAACGACTTTGATAAATTAAGTGTAGATCAAGATGAGCTTAAGCTTATTCAATATTTAATCAGTAAAGCTAAAATTAGTTACCTTAATACATCAGATGAAGATTTATTGAAGATTGATGCAGGTAAAGTATATGAAATGATTAAAAATACCGATGAGTGCTGGGAGTCATTTGTTCCTAATGAAATAAAAGTTAAAATAAAGGAAAGCAGTCACTTATTATCATAGTTGTTTTAACCGAATGGTAAATCGTCTAAAGATACCTCCTTTAACTGTATTAACATCGTAATCCACAATAAACGCATTAGGATCAATTTCTTGAATTATCCGGTGCGTTTTGTTTAAATCTATTCGGTTCACGATGGTTTGCAATGCTTGCTTATCCTTTTGTGGACCGTTTTTCCCATATCCTTCGATGTTTTTATATAGGGTATAGCCCGTTCCAATTTGATCGTATAAATGAGCCTTTATTTCTTCAGTTTTACTTGAAATAACCATTACGCCAATAAACTCTTCAAACCCTTTGATTACAAAATCAATGACCTTACTGCTGATGATATAAACGAGCATACAATACATGGCTGATTCAACAGAAATATAAAAAGCAACAAAAGAAAAAAGGAATAAATTAAAAACCATGATAACATTACCAATGGATACCCCAATAAGTTGGTTTATCCACAACGCAAGTATTTCCGTTCCATCTAAAACGGCACCATTTCTAATAGTAATTCCAATACCTAACCCAACGAAAATACCTCCGAAAATGCAAATGAGTAGTTTGTCATCTGTAATCATATCAAAATCTTCTAGACTGAGCATAACGGAAAGAAGCGCTATACTATAGATTGATTTCCACGCAATAGTTTTAGATATTGAAACATAAGCTAGAACTAAAAAAGGTATAGTTAATAATAGAATTGAATATTCAACAGAAATATTAAAACCAAAATCAAGTAAGAGAGCTATACCTGTTATTCCACCATCTAAAAATGAATTAGGCAATAAAAAACCTTTTAGCCCTATACTAGTTAAACCTACTCCAATTGTTATGTATAAAAGCGTTTTTACCTGTTTCATAGTTGATTATTTTTTATTGAATGTAAGCACATTAGATAAAATAAAACGACATTAAAAAAGATTCTAATCTTATTTTAATGTCTTCCTAATTTGTCGTTAATAAGTATGTGTGATATTTAAGTAAACAAAAAAATTAAAGACATGAAGCAGTTAATCATTATTCCATTAGCAGCCGCTACTTTTTTAACGAGTTGCGCAATTGTTAGACCAGGGGAAGTAGGAACAAGAAGAACGTTAGGAAAATTATCCGACAAGGTGTTAGATCAAGGGGCATATATGTACAACCCTATAACCACTACTGTTCTTAAAACACCTGTTAGAACAGAAAACATAGAAGTTAACCTAAATCTCCCAAGCAAAGAAGGACTTAATGTTAATTCAGATATAAGTATATTATATCGTATTGAAAAGGATAAAGTGCCAGCACTAATAGA
>CATLPG010000058.1 GCA_950054195.1 uncultured Saccharospirillaceae bacterium | reverse complement strand
ATATAAGTTACTGTCTCTGTACTATCCAATAAAGGCTGTAAGTTTAATACATTGGTATCACCATCTTCATCTACATAATAAATACTACTATCATCATACTGACCGATGAAAGTTACTGTCTCTGTACTGTCGATTAATGGTTGCAGGTTCAACACATTCGTATCGCCATCTTCATCTACATAGTAAATGCTGCTATCATCGTACTGACCGATGTAGGTTAATGTTTCTGTGCTGTCGATTAATGGTTGTAGGTTTAATACATTCGTATCACCATCTTCATCTACATAGTAAATGCTGCTATCATCATACTGACCGATGTAAGTTACAGTTTCTGTACTGTCTATCAATGGTTGCAGGTTCAACACATTCGTATCGCCATCTTCATCTACATAGTAAATGCTGCTATCATCGTATTGACCGATGTAGGTTACTGTTTCTGTGCTGTCGATTAATGGTTGTAGGTTTAATACATTCGTATCACCATCTTCGTCCACATAATAGATGCTGCTATCATCGTATTGACCAATGTAGGTTACTGTTTCTGTACTGTCGATTAATGGTTGTAGGTTTAATACATTCGTATCACCATCTTCATCCACATAGTAAATGCTGCTATCATCGTACTGACCGATATAGGTTACTGTTTCTGTGCTATCTATTAATTGTTGAAGGTTCAAGACATTCGTATCGCCATCTTCGTCTACATAGTAGATGCTGCTATCGTCATACTGACCGATGTAAGTTACTGTTTCCGTGCTGTCGATTAATGGTTGTAGGTTTAATACATTCGTATCACCATCTTCATCTACATAGTAAATGCTGCTATCGTCATACTGACCGATATAAGTTATAGTTTCTGTGCTATCAACCATTGCCTTTACATCGATTGTAAAAGTACTACCATTTTCATCTATATAAGAGAGCGTACTATCGGTACTCGTTAATGAAGTAACAGTTTCTAAACTATCAACAAAGCCTTTTACATTTAAAATAGTTGAATCACCATCTTCATCATAATACACTATTGCTGTGTCAGTTGCTCTTATAACAGTGAGTGTCTCTAGTGAGTCTCTTAGAATATTTATAAAATTCGTATCTCTTAACAAACTGTCTTTAATTGATGAGTATACGCCTATCATAAAAGTATTATTCTGCAGCAGTGTATCTCCCTCATTAAATATTGTTGACACGATACTATCTACGAAAGCAGCACTTTGAAACAAAGTATCTCCGTTATTTATCATGATACTAATAACCTGAGACGAATCAACGGTTATTCTTGTAGACAACTCAGCATAACTCATATACCTAACAGTACCATCCACTGGATCTACAACTAAAACAGTCGAGTCATTGGCTTGAAAAGACATAAATCCTTCAGCTCTGAACGGATCATCAGCTATGTTACCCGCCTTGTTTATATGGAATACTGCTGTAGGCGCATTAGTATTTACCCCAGCTCTTTGTGCGAATATATATCCCGTGGTTAGTATTAAAAATAAAAATAGTAAAAGCTTCTTCATAGTATTTTATTGACCCCTCTCTAAGTATATGTACTTATCTGAGAGAAAAAAGTTGCCAATTTTCGCAAAAAAAATCAACAATTTCAAACAATTATAAATAAAGCTATAAAAGCCATTGACTTTAACAACTTATTTCATGTTAACATTAATTTAATTTTAATTTATTAGTGGAGTCGGGGAGAATCGAACTCCCGTCCAAACAATCAGCAATTAAGCCTTCTACATGTTTATCTTATGATTCATTTTCGACAAAGCCATGGACATAAGCCCCCAAAGCATTTGCTTATCTTGATAAATTTTCATTGAGCAAGCCAAGCGATCACTCAACTAGTTTAGTTAATACGATACTCCTAGTAAAACAGTAACCAAACAGACCTGTCTAAGGAGCAGCTTGTCTGATCTACTTTAGATCTAGATTAAGGTAATAATGATCTTCACTATTACGCAGCAAGCGCGTAGTTATTTTCGCCATTTAAGGACAATATGTATTCAATCTTTACGAGCTAATACATCATACTCGACATGCTTACTTAACCACTTTTAATTGCTGTCAAAACCAGTCGACCCCAAAAAAATAATTAGTCTACTAATATACAAGGTTTACATGATCTTTTAAAGGTTTATCAACACTTTATTTTTAACAAAAAAATAATCCCTTACTTTTGAACTACAAAAAAAATAGCTCTAATCATGAAAATTGGCATTTTACAAGAAACAAAAAATCCACCAGATAAACGTGTCCCTTTATCTCCCAAACAATGTAGATATATTTTAGACAGCTCACCATTAAACCTAGTTGTTCAAAAGAGCGATATTCGAATATTTGATGACAGTGAGTACTCAGAATTAGACATCCCTGTAGTTGATGATGTGAGTGATTGCGACATTCTCTTAGGGGTTAAAGAGGTTAAAATGGATAAACTTATTCCAAATAAAACCTACTTCTTTTTCTCTCACACTATTAAAGAACAGCCATATAATAGAGAGTTACTACAAAAGATGTTAGAACTAAACATTAAAATGGTTGATTGGGAAACATTAACATCTCCTAAAGGCCCTAGATTAATTGGTTTTGGTAGATATGCTGGTATTGTGGGTGCTTACAATGCATTTTTAGCTTTTGGAAAAAAAAGCAAGACATATAGTTTAACTCCTGCAAACGAATTAAGAGATCATGATGAGTTAAACTCAGAGCTAAAGAAAGTAGTTCTCCCAGAAAATTATAAGATTATTGTATCAGGAGAAGGACGAGTGGCGAGAGGTGCGATGGAAATTCTAACGGAGCTCGACATTAAGAAAGTAGATGAAACTACCTTTTTAAACAAAACATTTGACGAACCAGTTTATACTCAAATTGGTGTTACCGACTATTTTAAACGTATAGACGGAAAAGCCTTCTCCAAGTTTGAATTTTACAAAAACTCCAAGGGATACGAATCTGATTTTTTCAAGTACGCTAAAACTGGCAACATGTTTATAGCTGCGCATTATTGGGACTCTAATTCACCCTATTTATTTACTAGAGAAGATGCTAAAAAAGATGATTTTAAATTAAAAATTGTTGCAGATATTAGTTGTGATATTGATGGCCCAGTAGCTAGTACAATTCGTCCTTCGACTATCGAAAATCCTTTATATGGTTATTTAGCTAGTGAAGAAAAAGAAGTTTCTTTCGATCACCCAGATGCTATTGGCGTTATGGCTGTTGACAACCTTCCGTGTGAGTTACCAAGAGATGCATCTGAAGATTTTGGCAATGAATTCATTAATAATGTTTTACCTCATCTACTTAACGATGAAGAAGGCATTATAAAAAAAGCTACCATCTGCGAAAATGGAGAACTTACCGAAAATTATAAGTATTTAACTAATTACGTAAATAATAAATAACATGAAGCAAATCAACAAAGTTTTAGTAGCAAATAGAGGAGAAATTGCTTTAAGAATTATGCGGTCTTTGAAGGAAATGGGAATAAAAACAGTTGCCATATTTTCTGAAGCAGATCGTAAAGCTCCTTTTGTAAGATATGCTGATGAAGCAGTACTAATTGGACAACCTCCAAGTAATCAAAGTTATTTATTAGGAGATAAAATAATCTCAATATGTAAAGAACTAAATGTTGATGCTATTCATCCTGGATATGGATTTCTTTCTGAAAATGCCTCATTTGTAGAAAAAGTTGACGAATCAGGTATTATCTTTATTGGTCCTTCTCCAAAATCAATTGAATTAATGGGTGACAAGCTAACTGCCAAACAAACAGTTAAAGCCTATGATATTCCAATGGTTCCTGGTACAGACGAGGAGATTACTGATATTGAAGAAGCTAAAAAAATAGCAAATGAAATTGGTTTTCCTATTCTAATAAAAGCTAGTGCAGGTGGTGGCGGAAAAGGCATGCGGATAGTTGAAAATCCTGAGGAATTTGAAGACCAAATGAAACGAGCTGTATCTGAAGCAATTTCTAGCTTTGGTAATGGCGCTGTTTTTATTGAAAAGTATGTTGGCTCACCTAAGCATATTGAAATTCAAATTTTAGCTGATACACACGGAAATACTGTTCATTTATTTGATAGAGAATGCTCTATTCAACGAAGACATCAAAAAGTAATTGAAGAAGCCCCTAGTGCATTTGTTACTGATGAAGTACGAGCAAAAATGGGAGAAGCAGCTTGTGATGTTGCCCGTAGCTGCAATTATTATGGTGCTGGAACAGTAGAATTTTTAATGGATGAACATCAGAATTTTTACTTCTTAGAGATGAACACCCGTTTACAAGTTGAGCATCCAGTTACTGAAATGATTACAGGCCTAGATTTAGTAAAAGAGCAAGTAAAAATAGCAAGAGGAGAAGAGCTGTCATTTAAGCAAGAAGACTTATCTATAAACGGACATGCTATTGAAGCGAGAGTGTATGCTGAAGACCCAAAAAACAATTTCTTGCCAGATATTGGAAAACTATCAACTTACAAAATACCCAGAGGCCAAGGTATTAGAGTGGATGATGGCTTAGAGGAAGGAATGGAAATCCCTATTTACTATGATCCAATGATTGCTAAATTAGTCGCTTATGGCAAAGATAGGTCAGAAGCTATTATTAGACTTACACAAGCAATTGATGAGTATGAAATAACTGGTGTAAAAACAACTATGGACTTCTGCAAGTATGCAATTAACCATCCCTCATTTGTTGATGCTAGTTTTGACACTCATTTTGTTAAGCATCATTTTGCTGATCCTTCAATTTTAGATCAGTACAATGATAACGAGGAATTGATAGCAGCCTTAATCGCTACTAAACTAATAGGCAAAAAGGCTCCTTCAACGTTAAAAATTCAAGAAACAAATTCAAAAAATAACTGGAAAACAAATAGAATAAAGTAATGAAATCTTAGTTATACTATTAAAAACTACAGTGAAAAAGATTTTATATAGCATAATATTAACAGTTATATGCTGTCATTTTTCTATTGCACAAGTAGACACTAATAGGACCATATATACATACGAAGTAATAGATGGGGACACTGTACCCATCCTTCAATTAAGACCTTATACATACAAAGACCCTGAGTGGGAGAAAGAATGGCGAAGAACAGTTTTTTTCACACGAAGGGTTTACCCATATGCATTAATTATTGATTCTATTATAACTTCTCATGAAGCAACTATTGCTGAGCTTGAAAAACAAAGTAAAAGCAAAAGGAAAATTAGAAAGCATAACAAAAAGTTAAAGAAGACATTAAAGGAAGAATATGGCTTAGAGATAAGAAACATGAGTGTTACTCGAGGAGAGTACTTAGGCAAACTTTTACACAAGGAAAATGGTCAAACCATTTATGAGTTGATTAAAAAATATAAAAGTGGTGCTAGTGCTTTCTGGTGGCATATGATTATGAAACTATATGGTGGTGCTAATTTAAAAACTAAATACAACCATCAATATGATTGGATGCTCGCTTTAGTCATAAAAGAAATCGAAGCCGGAAAAATTAAAGTTATACCTAGAGAAGTACAGAAGCAAGAACTCCTTAAAAGCAAAGAGAAGAAAAAGTAACGCTTCTCTTATTTTAAGTGGACAACTTTGTTAAAAACATTTTTAAACCATACTCATCTCCCCCTTTAAATTGCTATACTTTCGTGTAGATAACAATTTAAATTGAAACATCATGCTTAAAATTGGGGTTGTAGGTGCTGGTCATTTGGGAAAAATACACATTAAGTGTATACAAATGATTAACAACTATGAACTAATCGGTTTTTATGACACTGACGAAAAAAACAAAGAACAAGTAGCAACTACTTTTGGTATCCAATCGTTTGACACAATAGAGGAATTAATTGATCAAATAGACGTTTTGGATATTGTTACTCCTACACTCAGTCATTATGATATTGCGGTAAAAGCTATCAAAAAATCAAAGCATATTTTTATTGAAAAACCAATTACAAATACGTTAAAAGATGCGAAATCAATCATCAATTTGGCTACTGAAGCAAATGTGAAGGTTCAAGTTGGTCATGTAGAACGGTTTAATCCTGCCTACACAGCTGTTAAAAATTACTTTAACGGCCCTATGTTTATTGAAACTCACCGTTTAGCAGAGTTCAATCCTAGAGGTACCGATGTTCCTGTTATCCATGATTTAATGATTCATGATATTGATATTGTATTAAGTGTTGTTAAATCCAACGTTAAAAGAATTAGCGCAAGCGGTGTAGCCGTAGTAAGTGATACTCCAGATATTTGTAACGCTAGAATTGAGTTTGACAATGGCTGTGTAGCTAATTTAACCGCTAGCAGAATATCCCTTAAGAATATGAGAAAGTCTCGCTTTTTTCAACGGGATGCCTACATAAGTGTAGATTTCTTGACTAAGAAATCAGAGATTATTAAACTTGATACTATTGATGATGAACCAGATCCGTTTGATATTGTATTAGACTTAGGAGAAGGAAAACCTAAAAAGTCAATTTCATTTGAGCAGCCAGAGGTTAAAGAAAATAATGCAATTAAAGATGAACTAGAGGCTTTTTCAGAAGCAATTCAATCGAATACCACTCCTTTAGTAAGTGCCGTTGATGGATACCAAGCTTTACAAATCGCTACTATTATTCATGATAAAGTTAAATTTTCTTCAAAGCAAATGAATAATGAGGAAGTAATTGATTTAACTAGACTTAAACAAACCGATAACTAATAAACAAAACCTCTTGTTTAATTAGCAGAACAAAAACTAGCGTATCACTTAGTTATTCTTTATTTTAGTTGTTTAAGCATTAAACTCTTGGAAAGATACTTTTATCACATCATATTTCTACTTGTTTTTGGGTCATGTAAAATTATTGACCCACCAGAGAAGATTCCAAGTTATATATACATTGAAGATATTGAAGTTAGCACCTCTCCTAACGAAGGCTCCTCAAATGATAACATTATTGATGCTTGGATTTTTGTAAACGGCACACATATTGGAACATATGAACTACCTGCTAAAATACCTGTAATTGCTGATGGAGCATATGAATTAGAAGTGTTTGCAGGAATAAAAAGAAGCGGTTTAACAGCCTTACGTTCTATTTATCCTTTTTATAATTCATATCAAACAACTCTACAAAGCAATCCAAATACGATAGATACTATTTTACCAGTAGTAACCTATAAGGATATAGCAAATATATGGGTAGAAGATTTTGAAGACCCAGGAGTAAAATTTACTAGTGACACCATTAGCGATACCGTTATTCAAATAACAACAATCCCAGCAGAAGTAAGAGAAGGAAATGGATCAGGCAAAATAGTATTAAACAGTACTCAAACACTGTTTCAAGCTCAAACCAACGAGCCAGATTTTAATAACTTCAAAAAAGGAGGAAATCCTATTTATGTTGAAATCGAGTACAACACAAACTATCCTTTAACTATCGGCTTGCTTCATGGAGATGATTTTACTTCGGTATTATTTCCAGAAGAATTATTAACGCTTAAACCTACTTTTGGTGTTTGGAAAAAAACTTATGTTGATTTTACCGAAATTGTGAGCACGCAACAAGCGGCCACTAAATACCAGATTTATTTATCTAGTCCGAATTACGGCACCGATAATATAGAAATGTTTATTGATAATATTAAAGTAATTTATTTTTAACTAGCTACTAGTTACAATTAGTATGAAGCCCATCAGCATTAATAAATATTTATTTATAATAATTGACTATTTAGCAGCTTCTGTAGCATGGGGTACTTTTTTTCTCTTTCGAAAAGTTTACATTGAAAAATTTCCCTTTGAATTTTCGCAAACATTTTTTCTCGGTTTGATTTTTATCCCTCTGCTTTGGCTGTTTAGCTATTGGCTAGTGGGTATGTACGATAATATTTTACGAAAATACCGCCTGCAAGCCCTTTATCAAACATTTACAGGATCACTTTTCGGGAGTCTAATCATTTTCTTTATTTTTATTCTTGATGACTCAGTAAATAATTACTCTGATTATTACATCAGCTATATCTTTTTATTTGGGTCACATTTCTTGATTACCTTTTTAGGAAGGTATTGGATCATATCCAATATTGTAAGTAAAATTCATGCCAGAAAAATTGGTTTTAATACCTTGATTATTGGCGGAAATCAAAAAGCTTTAGAAACATTTAATGAACTTAACGACTCTCAAAAAAATTATGCTGGAAACTTTTTCAAAGGGTATATTAGAACCAATGGAAAAGACAATGTTTTACAACAGGTATTGCCTGAGATAGGGACAATAAAAGATCTTCATTTGGTGATTCAGGATTATCAAATAGATGAAATAATAATAGCTATTGAAACAACTGAGCATAATAAAATTCAAGAATACCTAAATGAGTTACATGGTTACCAAATTGTAATCAAAATTATTCCTGATATGTTTGATATTCTATCAGGAAAAGTTAAAACCAATAACCTTTTTGGAACTCCTCTAATCCATATCAAAACGGACATTTTACCTTATTGGCAAAAACGGACAAAACGATTAATTGATATTACTCTTGCTTGTACTGGATTTATACTTACTTCTCCTGCTTTTATCGTATTGCCTTTTTTTATTAAAAAAGGCTCTACTGGTCCAGTATTTTTCAAACAAGAACGAATAGGAATTCATGGTTTGCCATTTGTTATATATAAGTTTAGAACAATGTATACAAATGCAGAGGAACAAGGACCTCAACTTTCCAGTGAGCAAGACCCTAGAATAACACCAATTGGTAAGTTTTTAAGAAAAACCAGACTAGATGAAATCCCTCAATTTTATAATGTTTTAAAAGGAAACATGTCTTTTGTTGGTCCAAGACCTGAACGACAGTTTTTTATTGATCAAATCATGGAGAAAGCTCCCCATTACAAACATTTACACAAGGTAAAACCCGGTATTACTTCATGGGGACAAGTTAAGTATGGGTATGCTGAAAACATAGAGCAAATGATTGAGCGTTTAAAGTTTGATATTCTATATGTTAAAAACCAATCGCTCGCTTTAGACTTTAAAATATTAGTCTATACAATCATTATAATCTTAAAGCAAAAAGGAAAATAAGGCGTTATTTTGATTAGATAATGTTATTTTTGATTTAACAATAAATCAAAACATCATCATGCAAAATATTACAGTTATTGGAGCAGGAACGATGGGTAATGGAATTGCTCATGTTTTTGCACAAAGTGGATTTTCAGTTGCTCTTGTTGATATTTCACAAGAAGCACTAGACAAAGCAATAGCAACTATAGATAAAAATTTAAGTAGGTTAGTTGCTAAAGAAAAGATATCAGAAGAGACAAAGCAATCCGCGTTGAATAACATCACAACTTTTACACAAATCGACAAAGGTGTTCAACACGCTGATTTGGTTGTTGAAGCTGCCACTGAAAACATCGATTTAAAGCTTAAAATATTTAAAAACATTGATGAGTTAACTGCAAACAATGTTATTCTCGCTACAAATACTTCGTCTATCTCGATTACAAAGATAGCCTCTGTTACAACTAAGCCAGAAAATGTAATTGGTATGCACTTTATGAATCCAGTACCTATCATGAAGCTGGTTGAAGTAATTAGAGGTTACGCTACTTCGAATGAAGTAACTGATAAAGTGATGCAACTAAGCAAAACATTAGGTAAAGTTCCTGTTGAAGTAAATGACTACCCTGGTTTTATAGCAAATAGAATTTTAATGCCTATGATAAATGAGGCAATTTATAGCTTATACGAAGGAGTTGCTGGTGTTTATGAAATTGATACAGTAATGAAGCTAGGAATGGCTCACCCAATGGGCCCCTTACAATTAGCTGATTTTATTGGGCTAGATGTATGTTTATCAATTTTGGAAGTTCTTCATGATGGCTTTGGAAACCCTAAATATGCACCTTGTCCATTGCTAGTAAATATGGTTACTGCTGGTAAAAAAGGAGTGAAAAGTGGAGAAGGGTTTTATGATTGGTCTCATGGAACTAAGGAGCTAGTTGTTTCTTCTAACTTTTCTTAATGTTTTTAAAACATAAGTTTTACTAAGTGAAAACTAGTAAAAGAAAAGAGGCAATTGATTCAATTGCCTCTTTCTTGTTTGTTATAGTGTATGTATCATCCGTTCCCGTATTGCTTAACAATATCTTCTGATACTTTTTGTTGATTAAAAATCCGCATTGGACCTAAAATCAACATAGTGACGTTACCGAGATATGGTATTAACCTACAAATAACCGAAGCCAAAGCAAGGCCTGCCATTGGTTGTTGTCTAACATTTACACCATACTGCTGAATAAATCTTTTTTGGTCTACTGATAGCTTGTAGAAGGCTATAAACATCCAATAAATATTAAAAAATGGAATAAAAAGAAAACCTACTGCAGTTCCAGGAGTTGCGGATGGATTGTTAACTTTTTGAATAACACTCCAATGCCTGTACAAAACAACTAAGTGAAAAATGAAATTAGTAAGTAAGCTTAATCCTGCAATTATAAACAATAAAGTTCCTGTGAGTTGTAAGGTAGAATATGTAGACTGGAAGTCTCTGTATTCTTGAGTTTGGATCTGCTCAAAATAGTCTTGTGACCAATCCATAGGGTTATTATTCCTAAAGAAAATATATTCCATGTAATATAGCACCAACCCAGCTAAAGCTGATAAAATGAGAGAAAGGAAAAAGGTATATTTCCAACCTTTAAAAGGTCCTTTCACATAGCTTAAGGAAAATGGCAGCGTCAAGTTTCCATTTTCAATTTTGTCGTCTAGTAGTTCTTCTGTCATATGATTAATTTTTAATGGATTAAATATATAATTATAAGAAGCTATTTTCCAAATAACTTTTTCATTTTCAATTAAAAATCATACTAAAGAATGATCAAATCATAGGCATTTAATCAGTCTACAGCTATCCAACTTTCTTTCGGATAGGATATTTTATACTCTAATAATAGCTTTTTATTCTCTTTTGGAGTTAAGTTTAAATCCCAAGTAACTATACCTGTTGATTCTTCAATTTTAGGGTTATCTGAAATATCATGATCGATTTCTATTTTATTATTTGTACTTACAGGGATTTGGTCCTGTACAACTAAACGAATAGGACTGTCTTTACCGTTTCGAGCCTCGATGGTAAAAGCTCTAGTTTCTGATTTATTTCCTCCTAGTATTTGACGTTTAGTGTAATCTTTTTGTTTTTGTCTTTTTACTTGAACATCTTTATCTATGCCTAAGGACATCACTAACGTATCCGACAAATATCCAACATCTAATAAAGTATTACCAGTATAAGTGTCTTCAAAATAGATATTTGTTTGTCCTTCTAATAAGTCATACTGTTCCCAATCTGTTATAGTAGCTGTTAAGAAAACCGAAGGCTCTACTTTTGGAATACAAAAATGTTCGAAACCAGCATTAATAGCAAGCTCTTTTATTTCTATTTTATATGATTTAATACTTGATGGCACCTCTACAGGCGACTCTATTTTAAATTGTTTATTCACTACATTTTTAACGGGAGTTATTTTAATTGGAGCTACTTTCTCACGTTTCGCATTTCTGTTTCTTTTTGATCGATAGCTTTTAACCCTAGTAGTTTCAAATGACCCTGCAGATCTTCCTGGCATTCTATCAGCGTTAATCGTTGTTACACTAACAACTTCTGGATCAATTAATTTTTCTTTAGTTGAAACTATCATTACTTCGTCCAATACCATAGCTGCTTCTTTAAGTCCAATATCTATATTATCACTAGTAATATTTACAACTTGCTCTTCATACCCTACGAAATTTACTTTTAATTGCCTAGCTTCTGGCGGAAGCGTTAAAGAAAACCTACCATCGAAATCGGTAGTAGCTCCAATACTGGAATTAACAACTAACACATTTACAAAAGGCAATGGTTCATTTGTTTTGGCATCTCTAACTACCCCACTTACTTTCGAAAACTTTGCTAAACGATTATATGAATCCTTTTTAGAAGTAGCGTATGATGGAACAGTATTTTGATTTAATCGCAGTCTCCAAGGTGTTAACGTTGGTTTTGTAGCATTTTGATTAGGATCACTTGTTGAAAGCGTAATCTTAATATCATCCCAATCTTCTCCTGTTTGTTGGGAAATATTAGCATAGTATTTTAACTGAATAGGCTGATCAACCTTTTGGGCTATTACATCATAACTAGGGTACCATTTAGCATTTGGTACAAGATATGATACTTCAAAGCTTGCTTTAGTTTCTTTTTTTGACACTATCTCAACACGTATTTCTCTCGTTACTTCCTCCTCTATGAGCTGTAATGCATTCATTCTGCCTTTTACACTATTTAATTGTTCTCTTAATCTTTGAATTTTTCTACTGTGAGTTAACATTTCTAGCTTTGCCTCTTTAATATTTGAAGCATGGAGTTCAAGCATAGCCCTTAGCTCTTCTGCCTTTAAACTATTATTGTTATCAATGATTGTTTTATTTGCATTAAACAACTGTTCCTGCTCCTTCAAAGCCTGTAATAAAGCTGTTTCGTTTTCAATATCAATCGTTAATTGCTCCTGTTGCTGAGTTAATTTTTCTACAGAAGTTTTCTCCTTTTCTATCTCTTTATAAACAAGTTGTTGATTAACTGATAGTATAGTAAAATCTCCCTCCCCTTTTACTTGAATACTCTCCTCTACTAACAAAGGGGTTATCTGTTGAATAACTATGGTTGATTTACCCTTAGGAACAGTGCATGTAATACTTTTATTTACTTGCGCTCCATTTAAATATACAGTTGCACTTTTTGTTTTTCCTGTAAGGAATATCTCTTTTTGACTAAATCCGCTTATACCTACTAACAGACTAAATAATACAAAGCAATTCTTCATTATAGTGTAATTTTTATTGTACTACTAGGATGCTCCAAACAACAAAATCCACATATATTATAGCTGAAATTATTTTTCGGTCGAATTGTTTAATAAAAAGGCTAGAAAACTTTAAACCACAAGAAAAGAACTAGAAAGATATCCCTTAAAGATTGAATCGGTTTAAATCTACTTCTTTATCTAATTGGCTTTTTCCTTCTAAAAAATCACAAAATTGATCAACAAAATAAGGAGCTATCATCACGCCTTTGGTTCCTAAACCATTAAACACATGGAGGTTTTGATGTTTAGGATGAGTTCCAATTATTGGTCTTCGATCTTTAGTTGTTGGTCTAACCCCAGCTTGATGTCCTATTAACTCAAAAGGATGATCTAATAATGATTGAAGCTTTTTTAGGAGTTCTTCTTTTGCTTCTTCGGTTGGTGTATCCGTTTTATCTTTCCAGTTATACGTTGCCCCAACTTTATATATATTATTTCCTACAGGCAAAACAAAAAAGCCTTTGTTTAATATCTTATCAGTATCTAGGTTACCTATTCTAATAGTTAAAAGCTCTCCTTTTGTTAATGTAAATGGTAAATGATTAAACCAAGGGTTATTCCTTACTAGGTTTCCCTCACAAAAAATGATGCTTTGAGCTTTAATTTCCTTGTACAAAAGTTTATTCTCTTTAATCACCAATTGATTGTAATCAAAAGCTTCTTCCAGTAATTGATTAGCATCCTTAAGCTTGGATCGGTACTCATTAAGCATCACATCCAAATTAACCCAACCGCCTTCTTTTAACACTCCATATCCAAAGGAAACATCAATATTATTGTTCGTTAAATCACCAACAGACTTATTTGTTAAATAGTTTGTATAACCAACTTCCCCTGAACGGGCATACCAATCATTTTGCTGTTCATGGTTGGCAAATACTCGAATAATATCTAGTGGGAATAGGATTTGCTTTCCTAGTTTTTCTTGCATGCTGCTGTAAATCTCATTGGCTTTAGGTAACAGCGTATCAGCTTTCCAGCTTTTATTTAGTCGTTTAAATACAATAGGGTTAAACATACCAGCAGCAACCAAACTACTGTTGCTTTTAAAATGGTTATCTATAACTAAAACGCTTTTACCACGAGCTGTTAGTTGATCGTGTAAAAGAGTGCCAGCTATGCCCTGCCCTACTATTATAACATCAAATATTTGTTTCTCTTCCGTCACAGAATACAAAACTAGCTATTTGTTTTCTATTAAAATCACTCTTAAAGATTAACTATCTATAAATCCATGAGTAAGAAACTAAAACAAAATCCTGTAAGCTTTTTTTATTATAAACTTCTAACTTTAAAGAAGATTTAATCATAGTTAAAAATAATCATGGCAGAACACGTAAATTGTTTAATTATAGGATCAGGACCAGCAGGTTATACAGCAGCTATTTACGCTGCAAGAGCAGAGTTAAAACCAGTTATGTATCAAGGGATGCAACCTGGAGGACAACTAACTGAAACAACTGAAGTTGATAATTTCCCAGGATATCCACAAGGAATCAATGGACCACAAATGATGGTTGATTTGCAACAACAGGCTGAACGCTTTGGCACTGATGTTCGACCGGGATTTATCAAGAAAGTTGACTTCACTGGACCTATACATAAAGTTTGGGCAGAAGACGATACAGAAATTCATGCTGATACTATCATTATTTCTACAGGTGCCTCAGCTAAATGGTTAGGGTTAGAAAGTGAGTTAAGATTACGTGATGCAGGAGGCGGAGTTTCTGCTTGCGCTGTATGTGATGGTTTCTTCTACAGAGGACAAGATGTAGCTATAGTTGGAGCGGGTGACACTGCTTGTGAAGAAGCTTCATACTTAGCAAAACTTTGTAAAAAAGTATACATGATTGTACGTAAAGATCATTTTAGAGCATCAAAAGCAATGGAGAATAGAGTAAGATCAATGGAAAACATTGAAATACTTTTTAATCATGAAACATTAGAGGTTTTAGGTGACGATGGTGTTGTTGGAGCAAAGCTTATTAACAACCAAACAAAAGAAGAAAAAGTAATTGATGTAACAGGATTTTTTGTAGCTATTGGTCATAAACCAAACACTGATATTTTTAAAGACTGGATTGACATGGATAATACGGGATATATTAAAAATGTTCCTGGAACTGCTAAAACAAATATACCGGGTGTTTTTGTAGCAGGTGATGCTGCTGATCATGTTTACCGACAAGCAGTTACTGCTGCTGGAACAGGCTGTATGGCTGCTTTAGATGCTGAAAGGTATCTTGCGGCATTAAATGATTAAGAGTTTTTAACTTTTAATACAACGCCTGTTTTGTTACCTTTAGCACTTAGGCAATCTAATTTATAGACATAAGTCATGGTACATCAGCTTAACTTAAACAATTCCATTTTTAATACGTTCATTGCTGAACTAAGAGACGAGAACATCCAAAAAGACCCTTTACGGTTTAGAAGAAATCTTGAGCGTATAGGTGAAATTTTTGCTTATGAAATAAGTAAAACACTAACTTTTAATGCTCAAAATGTTACTACACCGTTAGGCGTAGCAAAGGAATCTCTTATTGTTGAACAACCTGTATTAGCGACTATTTTAAGAGCTGGTTTACCGTTACATATTGGATTATTAAACTATTTTGACCGAGCTGAAAATGCATTTATCTCTGCTTACCGTAAGCATACTACCGATGATGAATTTGAGGTTGAAATAGAGTACCTATCTAGTCCTAAAATTGACAACAAAGTACTTATTTTAAATGATCCTATGTTAGCATCAGGTGCTTCTATGGTTTTAGGTTATGAGGCAATGCTAAGCAAAGGAACTCCAAAACACACGCATGTGGTTGCCATTATTGCGAGTAGAAAAGGAGTAGAATATGCTAAAAAAAATCTACCAGAAAATACCACTTTTTGGATCGGTGCGATTGACGAAGAATTAAACGACAAATCATACATTATACCAGGCTTAGGAGATGCTGGTGATTTGGCTTTTGGTGTAAAAGAATAAGAATGATTTGGGGAAACATTGTTTTGTTTTTTGCTGCTGCAACTAAATTCTTAATTGCTCCATGGGGTGGGTTGGGTTTAGGAAATAGCTATTCCACCACACTTATTGTTATTATTGCAGGCGGCTGGTTTGGAGCAACTGTATTCTATTATTTTACTGATAACGTTGTTCGTTTTATTGCTAGATTAAAATTTATTAAGCGTTCTACCACAAAGATAAAGAGCTGGATAGGCATAAAACCTAAACAAAAAAAGACATTTACTAGAACCAATCGCTTAATTGTACGTATAAAACAATTGATGGGTGTATTTGGCTTGTCTCTTATTGGTTGTTTTATTATCTCGATTCCTATTAGCGCTGCTATTGCTGGAAAATTATATAAACACAATAAGTTTGCAATCCTTGGGTACTTTGCAGGTGTTGTTGTTTCAGGAACCATTATTACATCTATCGTTTATATATTTTAAACGTGTAGATTGAGGTTTTTTTTTCTTTACATATT
>CATLPG010000057.1 GCA_950054195.1 uncultured Saccharospirillaceae bacterium | reverse complement strand
TTCTTTATTGTTGTTTCTTCCATGAAACAAACAGAGCTTAAACTTAAAGTTCAAAAGCCAACGGGTAAGGAAACAATTGAGTTAGATAAAAATGAAGCAATTGATTACATAGCTGCTGGTATTCCAGATAATAAGAAGTTTGGAAAAAGTGTACGTTTACAATTAGATGATCAAATAGAAGCATCTTACTTAAAGATTAGAGAGTTTATCGATGCGAAGAGAAAAACCAGAACAGATGCTGAAAACAGTAAGTCTACTACATCTATTTTAGCAGATAGAAAAGATGTAACGATGGATGAGATTGATAAAATCGAGTTTGAATTGAGAGAAGTAAATGCATTAAGAGTTAACTATTCTACTCAAAAGGAAACTGTAGGAGGGAAGTAATTATTCAAAACATATTAGTATAAAGCCACTGTTATCTGTGGCTTTTTTTGTTTCAGGTTATTGGGGGTTTAACCAATACTATTACCTTCTTTAATCCTATCTTCAATAGGAGAAACAAAACCAAGTTCGCCTTTGTTGTTTTCTGCCATTAAAATCATTCCTTGAGATTCCACACCTCTAATTTTACGAGGAGCTAAATTAAGTAATACTGTTACATGTTTTCCTAAAACATCTTCTGGAGTATAATATTCGGCAATTCCAGACACTATGGTGCGCTTTTCAAAGCCTATATCTACTGTTAACTTTAATAACTTATTCGCTTTTTTTACTTTTTCAGCCTCAATAATTTTACCTACTCTAATATCTAGTTTAGTGAAGTCTTCAAAACTAATTTCATCTTTAATAGGTTCGTGTGGTTTATGAGCTAATTTAGCTTCTTCTAGCTTGTTTAACTGCTCAGTTATCAAACTATCTTCTATTTTATTAAAAAGTAGCTCAGGCTTGTTTATTCGCTCAATTTCTTGAAGTACGGTAAAACTTCCAAGATCTTTCCAAGTTAAATTACGTTTAATGTTTAACATGTTTTTAAGCACTCGAGCTTTCTCGGGCATAAAAGGATAAAAAGCAACAGCTAAATTAACGGTTATTTGAAGAGCAACTTTCATAATAGTAGATACTCTATCAGGATCATCATTAACAAGTTTCCAAGGCTCCATGTCGGCCAAGTACTTATTGCCTAACCGTGCTATATTCATAGCGTGAGTTAAACCCTCTCTAAAACGATACGCTTCTAAGCTATTTCCAAGTTTTTTGCCTAGCTCTTTTACCTCCTTAATTACAGCTTTATCTTCCTTTGTAAGGTGAAACGCCATAGGGACAAACCCTTTATAGTATTTGTTGGTTAATACCATTACTCGGTTAACAAAGTTCCCAAAAATAGCAACCAGCTCATTATTTACTCGATCTTGGTAATCCTTCCAGGTAAACTCAGAATCTTTACTTTCGGGGAAAATAGAAGCTAATACAAAACGTAATTCATCTTCTTTGTTGGGTAAGTCTTCTAAATACTCATGAAGCCAAACAGCCCAATTCCTTGAGGTTGAAAACTTATCTCCCTCAAGATTTAAAAATTCATTTGCGGGCACATTATCAGGAAGTATAAAATCTCCATATTCTTTAAGCAGAATAGGAAATATAATTGAATGAAAAACAATATTATCTTTTCCTATAAAATGAATAAGTTTTGTATCATCTTTTTTCCAATAATCCTCCCAATTTTTGTTGTTATCAGCAGCCCATTTTTTGGTTGCAGAAATGTATCCAATAGGAGCGTCTAGCCAAACATATAATACTTTGCCTTCGGCATTTTCTAATGGTACTTTTACTCCCCAGTCCAAATCACGAGTCATAGCTCTTGGCTGTAACCCTCCATTAATCCAACTCATACATTGCCCAACAACTTGGTTTCTCCATTCTTTAGGATTATGCTGTGCTTTTCCGTCAAGTGTACCTTCTTGAATCCATTCGCTTAGCCATTTCTCATGACGTTCCATTGGTAAAAACCAGTGAGAAGTTTCTTTTAAAACAGGCTCGTTTCCACTTAATACAGATTTTGGATTTATTAAATCTGTTGGGCTAAGTGTAGATCCACATTTTTCACATTGATCACCATAAGCATTTGGATGGTGGCATTTCGGACATTCCCCAGTAATGTATCTATCAGCTAAAAACTGTTTATTTTCCTCATCGTAAAACTGTTCAGTTGTTTTTATAGTAAAAGCATCTTTTTCATTTAATGCCTTAAAAAATGCTTGAGCTGTTTCATGATGCTCTGGGCTAGATGTACGATGATAAATTGAAAAATCAATACCTAAATCACTAAAAGCTTTTTTGTTTATCTCGTGGTATCTGTCTACAATTTCTTGAGGAGAAACACCTTCCTTTTTAGCTCGGAGCGTTATTGCTGCGCCATGCTCATCCGATCCACAAATAAATGCAACATCTTTTCCTCTTAGTTTTTGGTAACGTGCGTAAATATCTGCTGGCAAATATGCACCAGCAATATGA
The DNA here is from genome assembly GCA_950054195.1 of uncultured Saccharospirillaceae bacterium. Taxonomy (GTDB): domain Bacteria; phylum Bacteroidota; class Bacteroidia; order Flavobacteriales_D; family CAJJDF01; genus CATLPG01. The sequence continues at coordinate 14,070 of CATLPG010000057.1, read as the reverse complement.
CCTAAGTGTAAAGGTCCGTTTGCATAAGGCAAAGCTGCAGTAATTAAGTATCTAGATGGATTTTTCAATGTGGTTTAATTATTAGTGGTTTGTTGAATTAGTTGAGCAAATTTTTGTGCACTGGATCTATCTACCGAAAATAAATTAGTAGTAAAACAAGTAACATAATAGGTGTTTTTATCCGTAGTAAAAGATACCCATGTAAGTTTTCTTTTTTTATGCTCGGGAAAACCCACAGATACTTCTTTCAAATCAAAGGACAACTTTTTTCCCGATTGGTCTTGAAAGTTAAAGATACCGTTAGATAAATACCCATAGCCTGTATAGTCATAAAATTTTAAGGATTTGCCTTTAAATTTTTCTTCTGTTGCTATATAAAATATGCTAGCAAAATCTGGAGAATCAATTAAGTCTTGATTTTTGGATGAAGATAATAGTCTTTTTTCCTTGTTTGATTTTATTAAAACAAAAATAACGCCTACTATAAGTCCAATTAATGCTCCTGTTAACATAAAATAGCTAATTTTGTAGCATAAAAATAACACCTTTTTAATGAACCAAAAACGAACGGAAATAAAAGATTTAGGAGAATTTGGACTTATAAACAGAATTAGAGAAAAAGTTACGCTAAAATCAAAAGATATTTTAAAAGGGATAGGTGATGATGCAGCTGTGTTTTCTCCATCGGAGAATAAAAAAACAATTGTTTGTACCGATACATTAACCGAAGGGGTTCATTTTGATTTATCATACACACCATTAAAACATTTGGGTTACAAAGCGGTTGTGGTTAACCTTTCGGATGTGTATGCAATGAATGCACAAGCAAAATACATTACTGTATCTATTTCTTTCTCTAACCGTTTTCCTGTTGAAGCTATTGATGAGCTATATGAGGGAATTTTACTTGCTTGCGAAATGTATGGAGTCGATTTAATAGGGGGAGATACTACATCTTCGCTATCTGGTTTAACGATAAATGTTACTGCCATTGGAGAGGCAGATGAGAAAAAAATAACATATAGAGGAGGAGCTAAAGAAAATGACTTAGTTGTCATTACTGGTGATGTAGGTAGTGCTTATATGGGGCTGCAAATTCTTGAAAGAGAAAAACAAGTATTTAAAGCAAACGATAAAATTCAACCCGATTTAGATGGCTTTGATTATATCCTAGAACGAATTTTAAAGCCAGAGGCACGAAAAGATATTATAGCGTTATTAGATAAAATGGAAGTAGTGCCAACAAGCATGATTGATGTTTCTGATGGACTAGCGAGCGAAATAATTCATATTTGTAAAGAGTCGAAAGCGGGAGTAGACATTTACGAAGACAAGCTACCTATTGATCCTAAAACGGTGTTAACAGTTCAAGATTTTAACTTACCAGCAACAACTGTTGCTCTTAATGGCGGAGAGGATTATGAATTGTTGTTTACCGTTAATCAAAGCGATTATGAAAAAATAAAAGGGAATCCACATTTAACAGTTATAGGCTATATAAAGGATGAAAATAGTGGAATGAACTTGGTTACCAGAGATAGAAAATCAACCCCATTAACAGCTCAAGGTTGGGATGCATTTATTGAAAAAAGTTAAGCTACTGTTAAGGTTAAAAGTTGTGATAATTAATAAATAAATAACTACGTTTGAAGCTTTAAAATACTTAATATGAAAAAAAATACTTTCTTGGCTATTACCCTTTTGGTTATGGCGTCTTGTGCTAAAAACTACTATGTAAACCCTATGTTTGATCAAAAAACAAGTGCACATACAGTAGTGGCAATACTCCCTTATAAAATGATTAATACAGGAAAACAACCAAAAAACATGACTGAGCAAGACTTACAAAAATTAGAAGAAGCAGAAAGTCAAGCTTTTCAAACATCCTTATACGATCAAATATTAAAGAGTACTCGAGCAGGTAAAAAACCATTTCGAGTTGAATTTCAATCCGTAAACATCACTAATTCTAAATTAATAGAGGCTGGCTATACGATAAGAGATACTTGGGATAAAGACCCAACAGAACTAGCAAAACTACTAGGAGTAGATGCAGTTGTGAAATCATCTGTTCAAAAGAACAGATATTTATCTGATTTGGCTTCGTTTGGCATAGATTTAGGAACTTCTGTATTGGAAGGATTAACAGGCTTAGGAGGAGTTACTCCTGTAAATGCTACTAAAACAAACGATGTAATGTTATCTTGTGATTTAATTAATACACTGGATGGTTCAACGCTATATAACTTATCCAGAAATATATCTGTTGATTGGTCGTACTCAACAAAGCAAGTAATAGAGGATGTTAATAGGAGAATATCACGAACATTCCCTTATCGCGTAGAGAAATAAAAATAATTAAGCATGTTTAGTTAAATTTGAGTATGCTTAAAATTCAAAACTACATTAATGGAGAACTTGTATCTCCAGTTTCAAATACATATTTAGATAACTATAACCCTAGTAAAGGAGAGGTTTATAGTTTAATTCCTGATTCAGAAAATACTGATGTTGAAAAAGCCTATAATGCAGCAGCTGATGCTTTTAATGGTTGGGCTTCAACACCTAAAGAGGAGCGTAGTAGAATTTTATTAAAATTAGCAGACCTTATTGATGAAAATCACGAAGAATTAGCAAAAGCAGAAGCTACAGATAATGGTAAGCCCTTGTTTTTAGCGAAAATGGTTGATATTCCAAGAGCAAGTGCGAATATTCGTTTTTTTGCTACAGCGGTTATCCATAATCCTTCCGAAAGTTATCATATGGAAGAAGGGTACACAAACTATGTGCTTAAACAACCCATTGGAGTGGTGGGTTGTATCTCTCCGTGGAATTTACCCTTGTATTTATTTACTTGGAAAATTGCTCCTGCCATTGCATCTGGGAATTGTGTGGTAGCAAAACCTAGTGAGGTAACGCCCTACACAGCTTATTTGTTTTCCAAATTATGTATTGAAGCTGGTTTGCCAAAAGGGGTGTTGAATATTGTTCATGGGCTCGGTACAAGTGCTGGAGATGCCATCGTATCTCACAAAAACATTAAAGCTATAAGTTTTACTGGAGGTACAGCAACTGGACGCATTATTGCCAAGAAATGTGCGGAAGAATTTAAAAAAGTATCACTTGAGTTAGGAGGCAAAAACCCAAATATCATTTTTGATGATTGTGATTTTGATAAAATGCTAAAAACAACACTTCAATCATCTTTTGCTAATCAAGGGCAAATTTGTTTATGTGGCTCAAGGATATTTATTCAAGAAGGAATTTACGAAAAATTTAAAACTGCTTTTATTGAAAAATTAAAGAGCCATAAAGTTGGAAATCCCTTTGATACTGAAACTAAAATGGGGGCATTAGTGTCAAAAGACCATCTAGAAAAAGTTTTAAGCTATGTGGCTTTAGCTAAAGAAGAAGGAGGGAAAATTCTTTTTGGAGGAAATAGGCTAACTATTGAAGGGTTTGAAAATGGCTATTACATGGAGCCAACAGTTATTGAAGGGTTACCGTTTAACTGTAGAACAAACCAAGAAGAAATTTTTGGGCCAGTGGTAACGCTCATACCTTTCAAAACAGAAGGAGAAGTGTTAAGCTATGCCAATTCGACTCCCTATGGTTTATCAGCAACTGTTTGGACTCAAGATGTATCAAAAGCTCAGCGAATGGCAAAAAATCTAGATGCAGGTATCGTTTGGATAAACTGCTGGTTAGTTAGAGATTTAAGAACACCGTTTGGAGGTGTAAAACAATCTGGAGTTGGCAGAGAAGGAGGCTTTAGAGCACTCAACTTTTTTACGGAACCTAAGAATGTGTGTCTGAAATATTAGTAGGTTATACTCTTTTAAAAACCTTATCTAAACACTGAAAGTGGAAACTGATCGGTTACATCTTTATCACCGAACGTACCTTGTAATATTACATAGTATGTTCCCTCTGGTACATCACGACCATTACTTTTTCCATCCCATCTAAATTGAGGGTTGTCATCCTCAAATACAACTTTACCCCAACGGTCAAATATTTTTACGCTTACTACATCGTTACACTCGTTGTATGATCCACCTAAATAAAAGAAATCATTTTTTCCATCTCCATTAGGAGAAAAAACATTGGGCGAATAGCTAGAAAACTGACCAGCTATAACCTTTACAATAACTTCCTTTGATACAGTATCAGTGCCATCGCAACCAAAAGAAAGAGCATTTAAATTGATGCTGTAAAAATCTTTTTCAAAGACTTCACACGTGTTAGGTTGCCAACAAAATTGTGCGCCAACCATTCCGAAACCATAAAAATTATTGGGAGACGGATTCCATACTTCTCCAGTTTGTGTTTCTTGCTGTCCTGTTGAAATATTAAAATAGCTAAATTCGTAAAGCGTATCCGGACTAAGCTGTATAGGTGTAGGAAGCAATGTGTTTGCACCTAGACTATATGCATCAGAGTTAACTTGTAGTACAATCGAATCATTTCCATTTGGATCATTAGCAACAAAATCACTGCAGATGTTTGATTTATAATTAACAAATAACGTATCAGGGAAGTTGGGGTAAGTAGGTAAATCATTTGTAGCACAATTAACACCTTCAAATTGCATTTCTCGAATCACTTCTCCAATTTTAATACCGCCTCTAAATTCTTCTACTAAAACAGCAAAAGCAAATAAGCCCGTATTCGAGACTGTTGCATTAATTAACCCTGTATTAGCATCAATGGTTAAACTACCACCTGCTCCAAACGGATTTACTAAGCTATACCCTGCGGCCCAAGTTGCTGGAGTATATGGTCCTGGTTGTGGACCAGCTGGCGTAGTAGTACTATTAAATAATGTTGGTGGGTTTCCAGCTAGAGCATTTCCGGTATTCCCTTTAGATGGAGTTATCAGGCTGTAAACAAGGTTATCTCCATCGGGGTCAACAGCAGAAAAATCAATTTGTTTGTTATTGTTCACACATAAAAAACCGTTTGATGGGTAAGGTCCAAAAACAGGGCTTGAGTTCATGTTAAGTGTTGCAGGATCTGGAATTTCTGCATAATTAACTAGTCCAGTGTTAGTAGGGTCATTCAAATTCAGTAGACTTGGGTTTCTACAACAACGTTCCCATACAAGATAGTAACCGTTAGGATTGTCAGGTATGGTGACATTATCAAACGTATACCTGCCTTCTTCTACACATATAGTTGGCGTGTAACAAGGATCTGATAAATCAATAGGACTAATCGCAATGGTGTCAGGAATGAGTGTTTGCATAAGCGTATTTGTGGATTTATCGAATAACCCAATTTGCATTTCATTTGTATACTCAAATCTAAAATTGCCAGCGCTACAATCTCTAAAAACTGATAAAGAAATATTAAAACTATTTGCCCCAGTTTGTTCAATTTGAAAGTTTCCACCAACTACATGGGCAGCATTAGTTCTATTAAAAAAGAGGAAACCTAAAATCAATAAAAAAATAAACAGTCTCATTATCTTCATTTTGAATGTGATCGAAAATAGTAATATTTTGTTTCCCACACTCGCTAATCCCATTTTGGATAACTAATTTTACGCTATGTACCTACTTTATTTATCATTTGTTAAGCTTTATGCGGGTTTTATAGGAATAGCTAGTTTATTTCATGGCAAAGCTAAACAGTGGGTAAAAGGAAGAAAAAACTGGGAGAAAAAGCTGAAGCAACATAAAAAAAACCTTAATAAGGTATACTGGTTTCACTGTGCTTCACTCGGTGAATTTGATCAAGCTGTTCCAATTATGGAAAAGTTAAAAGAGAAAGATCCTTCAATTGATATTGTTGTTAGCTTTTTTTCTCCATCAGGATACGAAATAAAGAAAAGTTATGGATTAGCAAGCTATACTTGTTATTTACCTATTGATAGTCCTTCAAACGCTAAGAAGTTTCTGGAAATATTGCAGCCTCAAAAAGCTTTTTTCATAAAATATGAAGTTTGGCCGTTTTATTTTAAGGCACTAGAAAAACAAAATATACCTTTATATCTGGTATCGGCAACATTTAGGAGTAATCAAATTTATTTTAAATGGTATGGTAAATGGTTTTTGAAACTTCTACATATTCCTAAAGGTATTTTTGTTCAAAACGATGCTTCTAAAGAGGTGCTTAACAAACATGGAGTATCGTCTACAGTTACTGGGGATACAAGGTATGATAAAGTAAAACAAAATGCAGATCGTAAAAAGGCAAATGAAATCGTTCAAAATTTCAAGAAAAATGATCATGTATTGATTTTAGGAAGCTCATGGGACCCAGAAGAAACATTAATTGCAAAAGCATTTGACGAGTCCTATAAGCTAATAATAGCCCCTCACGATGTATCAAAAGGAAATATAAGCAGACTGAATACGCTTTTTCCAAGTGCAATTAATTATACAAATATAAGTATTGATGATACTTTAGATAGCAAAATATTAATTGTTGACTGTATAGGGGTGCTTTCTAACATTTATCAATATGGAGATACAGCTTTTATAGGCGGAGGTTTTAAAAATGCTTTACATAATATTTTAGAACCAGCAACTTTTGGTTTACCAGTGTTTTTTGGGCCAGATAGAGAAAAATTTCCAGAGTCAGGTGATATGATCAAGAATGGAAGTGCATTTGAAATAAAAAATGCAGAAGATACCAAGGCATTAATAAGTCAATTGTTTTCGGATCAAAAGCTATTAGAAGAACTAAAAAATAAAAACCTATCTTTTATTCAGGAAAGACTTGGAGCAACTGATGCTGTATTAGAATATATAACACGCTAAATAAATTAGTTTTAAGGTTGAAACGAAATTTTTGTAGTGTGCCCTGTTCCTTTTAAAAATTTAACCTTCATTTCAGTACCAGAAGCATTTAATATGAGATGAATATTTTCTAAAAACTCTGAAGTATCAATAGGAGTGATAGCATCATCGATTATGAGGATTTCATTTTTACCCAAGCTGGATTTTATATTAAAATGAAATTTAATCTCATTAGAGGCATTAACCAAAACAATAACTTCGATGTATTTCTCAAGTAAAGACCTAATTAAAAACTTATTCTCGTAAATAGCCTTTTTATCACTAATGTAAACGTAAGAGGCTTTTTTTCTTTTTATAGTGTTTGAAGAAAAGATATCATCAAATGTGCTTTTTAAATCTACACGCTCTTTCTTTTTAGCACACATATCTATCAGCTTATAATCTTCTCGAACTTGGTCAATAATTTTTATAACTTCTGCCGATGAATTTTGAATTTTGGGAATTTGATCTTTGGCTTTTTTAGTATTATCATCGTTCATGTGCTTTTTTAACAAATCGGTCATCATGTTAATAGATGATAATGTCGAACTCACACTATTTGTTTGGTTAACCACATATTTTTCGAATGTTTTATTTCTTTGATCTAAAATTTGAATGTTTCTTTCGTGTACTAACTGAAGTTTTTTTAACTCAAGAACATTTATAACTTGTCTAGCTAATGCTTTTAAAGCTTCTAGCTGTTTTTTTCGGAGCTCTTTTTCCCTTTTATCAAAAACACATATAGTTCCTAGTTCATAACCATCATCATTAACAAGTGCTACACTGGCATAAAACTTAACATTCATATCTCCAGTGACTGCGGGGTGATCATCAAACCGCTCATCATTTTGGAGATTATCTATAACTAACATTTTTTCGGGAGTAGTAATAGCGTAAGCACAAATAGATTCGTTCCTAGGTAGCTCTTTAACATCGAAGTTTTTGGTAGACTTAAACCATTGCCTGTCTTCGTCTATAAAGCTAACATAAGCAACAGAGGCATCGCATATTTCAGACGCCATATTAACAATATCATCATAATCTTGCTCTTGAGCACTATCTAGTACTTGATAAGCTCTTAAAGCTTCTAAACGAGCATCTTCATTTTCTGGTTTTTCTATTGTTATCATTGTCGGTATTTTCTTAAACAACTAAAATATAACACTTTTAGACGTATTAAGAAAAAATTAACATTTTAATTTTACTTTTTTTGCCAAGTAAAATAAATTTGCTTTTGAGTAGGTCTATTGGGTTCAACTTCGCTTAAAGGCTCACATTCTTTCAGCGATTCAAAGCAATCTTTTGGGAGTTGTTGATACAATTTTGTTCCATCAGTTTTCCATTTAATCATTTCATCAGGGACCTCCTTAATTTTTTTAGCAGGATTTCCAACAATTAAAGATCTTGATTCAAAAATAGTGTTGGCTTTTACAAAACTAAGCGCGCCAACAATACACTCTTTTCCAATTTCTACGTCATCCATGATCACACTATTCATTCCAATCAATGTATTTTCTCCTATTATTCCACCATGGATAATAGCACCATGGCCAATATGAGCACTTTTTTTAAGGATCACATATTTACCAGGAAACATATGGATGGTACAGTTTTCTTGCACGTTGCAGCCGTCTTCAATAATTATTTTGCCCCAATCTCCCCTTAAAACAGCCGAGGGACCGATATATACATCTTTACCTATAATTACATTACCCGTAACATTCGCCTGAGGATGTATAAAAGATGAAGGGTGTATAACAGGTTTAAAACCATTGAATTCGTAAATCATAAGATTGCTATTTGTTAGTCAAATTTATTTAATGTTTGAGTATAAAAAAAAGCCTCAGCATCATACAAGATACTAAGGCTAATTATTTATGTAAAAAAGTTATTTACTTTAAAATTGATCGAGAAATTACGATGTTTTGAACTTCACTAGTACCCTCATAAATTTGAGTAATCTTAGCATCTCTCATTAAACGTTCTACATGGTATTCCTTAACAAATCCGTAACCACCGTGAATTTGAACAGCTTCCACTGTTTGCTCCATAGCTACCTTACTTGCATATACTTTAGCCATAGCACTCGATAAATCATAGCTTAAACCTTGATCTTTTTCCCAAGCAGATTTATATACCAATAATTTAGAAGCTTCAATTTCTGTAGCCATTGTAGCCAATTTAAAAGCAATCGCTTGGTGTTGATGAATCGGCTTTCCAAAAGCCTCTCTTTCTTTAGAGTAAGCTAATGCTAAATCGTAAGCGCCACCAGCAATACCTAATGCTTGAGCTGCAATACCAATTCGTCCGCCAGATAAGGTTTTCATCGCAAACTTAAACCCAAAACCATCTTCTCCAATTCTATTTTCTTTAGGAACTTTTACATCTTGGAACATCAACGTATGTGTATCAGAAGCTCTAATACCCAATTTATCTTCCTTAGCTCCAATGGTAAAACCTTCCCAACCTTTTTCTACAATGAAAACATTAATTCCTCTATGTCCTTTATCAGCATCAGTTTGAGCAATTACAAGGTAAGTATCAGCAGTACCCCCATTGGTAATCCAGTTCTTTGTACCATTTAAAATATAGTGATCTCCTTTATCAATAGCTGTAGTCCTTTGAGAAGTAGCATCTGATCCTGCTTCTGGCTCAGATAAACAAAAAGCCCCTAACTTTTCACCTTTAGCTAATGGGGTCAAATATTTTTGTTTTTGTTCCTCAGTACCAAATGCCTCTAACCCATAACAAACTAACGAGTTGTTTACCGACATAATAACAGAAGTAGAAGCATCTACTTTTGAGATTTCTTCAATAGCAATAGCATAAGAAATAGTGTCCATTCCGCTACCTCCATATTTAGGATCAACCATCATCCCCATAAAGCCTAACTCCCCGAGTTGTTTTACTTGCTCAGCTGGCCAAATTTGATCTCTATCTCTTTCTATAACACCTGGCTTACAAACGTTTTGGGCAAAATCTCTTGCCGCTTGCTGTACTGCTAAATGCTCTTCTGTTAATTTAAAATTCATCCGTAAAATTTTTTAGATAGATAAAGTTAAGTTTTTTGCTTCTTTCTTCCTAGAGTAATTCGTAATGTTTTAACCACGATTTACTAACCTATCCTTAACATGTAAACCGTTACTTTGCGCGAAAATAATAAAGACTTATGGAGTTATTTTTAACATCATTTGCAGCACTTTTTTCGGTACTTAATCCACTGGGAACTTTACCTGTTTATGTTGGTCTTACAGATGGTTATGATGGTAAAAAAAGAAGAAAAACGTCTTTTTCAGCAGCTTTTTATGCATTACTCATTTTAACTGTTTTCTTTTTAATAGGTAACCAAATTTTAAATTTCTTTGGTTTAAGCATCGAAGCCTTAAGAATAGCTGGAGGAATGGTGATTGCTACCTCTGGTTTTGCTTTGTTAACGGGTAAGTTTTCGCGGCACAAAGGAATGAAAAACGAACGCGTTAAGGAGGATATTGAAACTAGAGAAGATATTAGTTTAACACCAATTGCTATGCCCATGATTGCTGGTCCAGGATCTATGTCATTATTAATAGGTATGTTTCAAGAACAAAATGCTTTTGGTGATCGTTTAACTAACTGGTTTGCATTATTGGGTGTTTGTATAATAACATTTATAATGTTGGCAAGTTCACACTTAATTGTCCGTTTTTTAGGTGCATCTGGAATTAACGCTATATCAAGAATTATTGGTTTTATTGTAATTGCAATTGGTGTGCAATATATAATTACGGCTGCCAGTAGCATCGTTCATTCGTTTTTGATTTAAAAAAAGAATGTTTACTTTGAGGTAGTAATTCGTAGAAATTTCTATCCTAAGAGATGCAAAAATACAAAATGATCGGCATAATGTCTGGAACATCCTGCGATGGTTTGGATATTGCTTTATGTGATTTTTGGAAAGAAAATAACCAATGGAGGTATGGACTTGGTGCTTGTGAAACTTACAAAGACAACCTGTTTAATACCGTTCTCCCTAATGTTCATAAGCTGTCAGCTAACGAATTGATTCAACTGGATCATGATTTTGGAAAACTAATAGCAAGAGCAGTAAACGATTTTTTAGTTAAAAACAAGATCCAAAAAAGCGAGATTGATTATATCTGTTCGCACGGACATACCGTTTTTCATCAGCCCAATAAAGGGTATACCTTCCAAATTGGAAATGGAAACGACATCAAAGCAGGAGCAGGCATACCAACTATTTATGATTTTCGATCTATGGATGTGGCTCTTGGCGGACAAGGAGCTCCTTTAGTTCCCATTGGAGACGAACTTCTATTTCATGAGTATGATCTTTGCATCAATTTAGGAGGGATAGCGAATTACTCAAAAAACGAAAACGACAAGCGAATAGCAAAAGATATTTGTTTTGTGGGGATGGTGATCAATCGATTGGCCAATCAACATGGTTTGCCCTATGATAACGAAGGGCAAATAGCTAAAAATAATCCCATTGATCAAGCACTTTTATCGAAACTTTTATCGCTGGATTTTAATGGTAAATCACTAGCTATTGAAGGTTATGAAGCTCATGTAAAACCGCTGCTTGATGAAAGAAAAATAAGTATAGAAGAAAAAATAGCTACCTGTACAGAGTATGCAGCCATAAAAATTAGTGAAGTAATTGTTCGTGATGCTAAAGTGTTTATTACAGGAGGAGGAGCCTATAATAACTATCTTATTAATCGTATCAAACAATTAAGCGAGGCAAACATCATTATTCCAGAAAACAAATTAATTGACTATAAAGAAGCTCTTATTTTTGGTTTTTTGGGTGTTTTAAAGCTAGAAAATATTCCCAATTGCTTATCATCAGTTACGGGAGCAACCAAAGATAATATTGGAGGGGTGATTGCTTAATCACTCCTTAGAATAATTAAGTATAGAGGTTTAAGCTTTAATCATTAATTTAATTCAAAATAATAAAGAGAAAATATGAAGAAATTATTACTCCTATCAACCTTTTTTCTTGGTGTGTCAATATATTCTCAAAGTTCCACTTGTGATGGAAATCGATATAAAAATGTTGTTTTCCTCTCGGTAGATTCTGTAATTAATGTTACTTATGGAAATAACACAACTATGGGAGGTTCTAATCAAGATTTAAAAATGAATATTTACTCACCTTCTGGTGATATTGAAACGAAACGACCTGTAATTGTTTTTGCTCATGGAGGGTCATTTGTTAGTGGAACAAAAGAGGATATGGCATCTCTATGTAGGTATTTTAGCTCTAAAGGATTTGTAACAGCAACTATATCATACAGGTTAATTGACGTTTTTCCTTCAGACTCAACAGATATAATTGATGAAGTTGTTAAGGCTACTGCTGATATGAGAGCTGCCATTCGTTTCTTAAAAGAAGATGCCGCTACAACTAATACATACAAAATAGACACCAACTATGTGTTTGCTGGAGGAATTTCGGCAGGAGCAATAATAGCTAATCATGTAGCTTATTTAGATGCAAGTGATAATATTCCCCCTGTTTATCTAACAGAAATAAATAATAATGGAGGAATTGAAGGAAATAGTAGTTCTAACTTACAATATAGCTCTAAGGTTCATGGAGTGTTAAATTATTCAGGAGGTTTAGCCTTCACCAATTGGATGAATGTTAACGAAGCACCATTATATTCTGCACATGATGATAATGATAACGTAGTACCTTGCCAAACTGGTCCAACACCAGGAGGTTTTTCCGTTAATGTCAATATTAACGGAAGTTGCGCTATGGCTGCGTACGCAACTAATATTGGTTTATCATCAACTATTTACACTGTTAACAATAGTACAGATCATGTGTCTTATTTTACGAATGCAGGACAAACTGTTCAAGTAACCCAAGAGTCTTCAGACTTTCTTTTTAATATTATTTGTAATCAGTCAATAGGAATAGAAGAATCTAATGATAATAATATTATGATATACCCTAACCCTACAAGTGGACTGATTAATTTTAAAAATTTAAATCAATTAACATATAATGTTATTATTCAAACATTAGATGGAAAAATAGTGAAAGATCAACAGATTAATAGTTCTTTAAATAATATAGATCTTCGTGACTTAACAAAAGGAACTTACATTATAAAAATATCAAGTGATAGAACAAACGTTTTTGTAGATAAAGTTTTGATTCAATAAATCTACTCGTTCATAGTTAATGTAATGACATAAGTTTTCTAACTTTGTGGCAATTCAAAAAAAGAATTTCCATGGATTACAACCACCTCGAGATAGAAAACAAATGGAGAAGTTATTGGGCAGAAAACAAAACGTTTAAAGCGCAAGACAAATCAGAAAAACCAAAGTTTTATGGATTAGATATGTTTCCTTATCCTTCGGGAGCTGGTTTGCATGTTGGTCACCCACTGGGTTATATTGCTAGTGATATTTATGCACGATACATGAGGCATAAAGGTTATAACGTGCTTCATCCCATGGGGTATGATTCGTTTGGACTACCGGCAGAGCAATATGCTATCCAAACAGGGCAACATCCTGCTATTACAACTAAAACAAATGTGGATCGTTACCGCGATCAACTAGATAAAATTGGTTTCTCGTTCGATTGGGATAGAGAAGTTCGTACATCTGATCCTAGTTATTACAAATGGACGCAATGGATTTTTAAGCAATTATTTAATTCTTGGTACAACAAGGAAACAAATAAGGCAGAAGCGATTGATGAATTAATCGCCTATTTTGAAGCCAATGGTAACGCAAACATCAAAGCTGAAACCGAGCAAGAAACAATCTTTACTGCTGAAGAATGGCAAAACTTTTCTGAAAAAGAAAAACAAGACATTCTAATGAATTACCGCTTAACGTATTTGAGTGATTCATGGGTAAATTGGTGTCCGGCTTTAGGAACAGTATTAGCTAATGATGAAATTAAAGATGGCGTTTCTGAGCGTGGAGGACATCCCGTTGAAAGAAAACTCATGAGGCAATGGAGCATGCGAATTACAGCTTATGCCAACCGTTTAATTCAAGATTTAGATACCGTTGATTGGAACGACTCGATTAAAGAGCAACAAAAAAACTGGATCGGAAAATCAAAAGGAGCAAGCGTATTTTTTAAAGTAGAAGGGCATGAAGCTAAAGTAGAAGTATTCACTACACGTCCGGATACTATTTTTGGTGTAAACTTTTTGGTATTAGCACCAGAACACGAACTAGTAGCTTCAATAACAACTGATGAATACAAAACAGCAGTAGAAGCCTACCAACAACAAGCAAAAGC
>CATLPG010000056.1 GCA_950054195.1 uncultured Saccharospirillaceae bacterium | reverse complement strand
GAATGTTGTTAGCTACTGTATCAGAGAACAAAAAGGCATCTTGTGGCACATAACCAATTGCATTTCTCAACTCCTCCAGCTTCAAGTCTTTCAAAGAAACACCCGATATTTTTATATCTCCCCCACTTGGGTCGTATAATCTGCTTATTAAGTTGACAAAAGAACTCTTTCCAGAACCTGTTTCTCCTATAATTCCGAGTGTTTGTCCTTTTTTAATTTCAAATGATACATTGTTAAGTGCTTTAATTCCTGAATCTGGATAAACAAAAGATACATTTTCAAGAGTTATATCACCATTTTCAAATGCCTTTGGAGTAATACTTTCAACAATATCTGATGCTTGCTTAAGAAATTCATTAATTCGTTCTTGAGAAGCAGCCGCTCGCTGAACCATGGATGTTACCCAACCTACCGATGCAAATGGCCAAGTAAGCATATTCACATATACCACAAATGCTGCAATATCACCAGTTGAAATAATGCCTTGCTGTGCCTTTAAGCCTCCTATGTAAATGGTAATAATTGTACTCGCACCTATAAGTAAAACCATCACGGGAAAGAATAAAGCATTAACTCGCGCAAGATCCAAAGATTTATCTTTGTAGTTATCAACTTCGCCACCAAACAACTTCTTCATCGAATCTTGAATATTGTAGGCTTTTACAACTCTAATTCCAGAAAAAATCTCTTGTACAAAGGATGATATTGCTGACTGACTACGTTGCACCAACTCACTCTTTTTGTTCATGATTTTACTGATGTAGTAAATCATAACTGCCATAATTGGTAATGGAATTAGTGTATAAAGCGTTAATTCTACGTTAGTACTTAACATAAACGAGATGATTAGAATCGATTTTACAACTAGATCCGTTGTATACATGATTGCTGGCCCTAGATACATTCTAGTTTTACCTACATCCTCACTAATTCGATTCATCAAATCTCCAGTACTGTTTCTTCTATAAAAAGAAGGCGACAACTTTTGATAATGAGCATAAATTTCATTTTTCAAATCATACTCAATTAAGCGAGACATCACAATAATTGTTTGTCTATTTAGAAAAACAAAAAATCCTCTAGCAAGAGATATTCCAATATAAATAAGTGCTAAATAAATACCTCCCATGATGATTTTTGACGAAGCATCATCGGTAACTCCTCTAGCTTTTAGATCAGTTAATAAACGCTCTAGCTCATTTACTGCTTCCTTAACTAAAAGGGGCTTTTGTACATCAAATAGGTTTGAGATGGTTATGAAAACAATACCTAGGAGTAATCTCCATTTATATTTCCATAAATATTTATTTAGGTATGCTAAAGCTTTCATTCTTCATCAAAGATAGTGAAGTCCGCAACATCTTTTACCCAAAAACTCGTAAAATTTAAGATGAGAAATCATATAATATACTTTAACTTTATATCATAAAGAAAGCATTGTATGGCTATTATCTTAAACATAGAAACCTCTACAAAAGTTTGCTCGGTTGCACTTGCTAAGAATAAAGAAGTTATTGACCTTATTGAACATGAGGATGATAACTATTCTCATTCAGAAAAGTTAAACTTATTTATACTGGAGTTGTTGGAGAAAAACAACTTATCATTTGATGATTTAGATGCCGTAGCCATTAGTGAAGGACCTGGATCTTATACTGGTTTACGAATTGGTGTGAGTACTGCTAAAGGTATTTGTTATTCAAAAGACATTCCTCTGATTAGTGTAAATACACTTGAAGCTCTATGTAAGCTGGTTTCTATTGAAGCTGGTTATAAAATTCCAATGATAGATGCACGAAGAATGGAGGTATTTATGAGTGTGCTAACCAAAAACGATGAAATACATCAAGAGCAAACCAATGAAATCATATCTGAAGATTCTTTCGAAACATTTGGAGATGATGTGTTGTATCTCTTTGGTAACGGAGCCTTCAAATTAAAAAAGCTATTTTCAACTAGATCAAACATTCACTTTATTGATAATATTAAATGCTCTGCAAAAGGAATGGTTCACATTGCCTATCAAAAATTTCTCACTAAAGATTTTGTAGACACAGCCTATTTTGAGCCTAACTACGGGAAGGAGTTTTATACCACTGCGAAGAAAATTAAATCTTCCACACTGAGTTAATCTTACTCCTTCAAAATAACATATCCCACTACTGGCTCACTACCATCGCCTAAATCAAGTATATAGTAGTATGTTCCTGACGGTAGATTTGTACTTCCAATAAGCGAACCATCGCTTACAGCATCCCATGTTCCATTAAAGGGTGCCTCTTGAAACACCATGTTCCCCCATCTATTGAATATTTTGATGCTGTTGTCTGGATATTTCTCCAATCCTAAAATCACAAAATTATCATTCATGTTGTCCCCATTAGGAGAGAAGAACTCTGGGATAAGTAGGTCTCTTTCTACCGTTAAGTAAACTATAGCTGTATCACATAAACTCGTACATATGCCGTCACAAATTTGGTATATGATCGTATCTCTACCTACATAGTTTTCATCACTACGGTAAGTCAACACACCATTAATAATGGTATCTGTTCCATGGTTTGCTTCTGATAACACAACGATCGTTGTTGGATCTCCTACATCATTGATTGCTATATCTACTGTTGTGTCTTGATTGGTTCTTACTGTAGTACTATCATCTTCTGCATTAGTTATGGATGATGATAATAAGGTTATGCTTACACTATCTGTTGATGTACAATTAAAACTATTGGTAACTACTACCGAGTATGTAGTATCAACTAAAGGTGAAACCGTTATACTATCGTTTGTGCTCCCTGTTGACCATTGGTACGTTCCTCCTCCTGTTGCTACCAGTGTTACCATATCGGTTGGACAAATCGTTGCATCAGGTGTTACCGTTACCGATGGTACTGGGTTTACTACAACTGTTACTGGTTGTCTGCCTCCTGCATTCATACACGTTCCGTTATCGGCATCAATAAAGTATGTGGATGTTACAATTGGGCTTACGGTATATGGTGTTACTCCTAACCATGAACTTCCTGTTAAGGTACTATACACATTATAGGTTACTCCTCCTCCTGAACCACTCCCTGTGATTGTTACTTGTTCTCCTACGCAAATGGTATCACTACTTGCTGATCCTGTTGGATTTGTTGGTGAAGCAATTGTTTCTATGTTTTGTGTAACACTATCGCTACATCCAAAAGCACTAAATGCTGTGTATTGAACAACTACTGTTCCTGCTCCAGAGGCTTGTAGGGTATCATTAGTAATCGTTGCTGCCCCTGATACTACACTCCATGTACCTCCTGCTGGAGTCCCTGTTAGTAAACGTGTGGTTCCTTCGCACATGGTATCGTTTACACTTGTAATAATTGGCTCAGGAAGTGGCATAACAACAAAACTAACAGTATCCTCTCCTGCCGGACAACTACCACTAGCTGGAGCGGCATATTCTATTTCAATCACATCAGGTGAATTTATGTTTGCTGGAGTGTACGTTGTTCCCGTTATGCTTCCGCCTCCACTCAACAGCGTAAATGTTCCTCCTCCAGGTGTTCCAGTTAATGCTTTTGTTGCACTTTCACAAATGGTGTCTGTATTTGTTGTATTACTCGGTGGCACATTATCATCTACGGTAAATATGACATCATCTGTGCTAGCCGGACAGGCTCCATTAGCAGGTATGGTATACCTTACGGTTACGTTAGTTGCTCCTGCAACTGTTGGTGCTGTATAAGTCGTTCCACTTATACTTCCTCCTCCACTAATTATTGTAAAGGTTCCTCCACTTGGTGTTCCTGATAAGGTTTTATCTCCTCCTTCACACATGGAAGTTGTTGGTGTTGTATTTACTGCTGGTTCTAGTACGTTTACCGTAAAGGTTCTATCGCTTGTGTTTCCGCAACCATCTGTATACCTTACTGTAACACTTGTATTGGCAGAAACATTTGGTGGTGTATAAGTTGTTCCGGTTATACTTCCACCACCGCTTACTATGTTCCATGTACCTGCGCCTCCACCACTTGACGTTAGGTTTTTTGTTCCGTTTTCACAAATCGCAGCAGTAGTGGTTGTATTTGTTTCGGGCTCGCAAGCAGTAAATTGAGCTAAAAATGTATGATTCAAACTACTGAATGTACCATCATAAAACGCTCCGCCTCCAGGATTAGTAACAGGAAAACCTGCTCCTGATGATGATAATGTCACACCTGTTCCATATATATAAGAATCACTAGCTGCAATCCCCCATATTATATCAGTATTTGATCCTCCAAAGTATGATGCCCAGTTTCTACTGTTATCACTTTTGCTGAACTCTACTAAAACAGATTCCTGTCCTCCAGCATACGTTTGATTATATGATCCCGCTAATGTTTGCAAAGGAACACCTGTTCCGAACGTTCTTACCGCAACATATAAATTAGATGAATTAACTGCTACTTTACCACCTGACAAACCAAAAAATTCGTTACCCGCACCACCATAATAGGTACTCCATTGCATAGCTCCTGAAGTAGAAAATCGAGTAATAGCATAGTCATTTCCTCCTCCATTAGCACCTTGAAAGAAAGCACCACCGCCTGGGTTCATTGTTGGGAAATTAGTTGATCCTGTTACACCTGAAACATAAACACCTGATGCATCAACCGCTAACGTAGGATATGTTTCACTACCACTTCCCCCTAAGTATGTCGACCAAATTCTACCAGAAGATGCTCCATTAAAAGATAAAACGGCTTGATCTGAACTTCCTCCATTAGCCGCTTGAAAATATGCTCCTCCTCCTGGATTTTGCGTTGGGAAATTTGTAGATGAAGTGGCTGCTGCAACAAATATATTTGATCCATTATGATCAACCGAATGAAAACCATCATTAGCCGAACCACCATAATAAGTACTCCACTGCCTTACCGAAGAACTATTAAACTTAACAATCATACCATCTTGCGTTCCTCCATTTGCTCCTTGGTAGTATGCACCTCCTCCAGGATTAAACACAGGAAAATTAGTTGAACTTGTAGCTCCTACAAAATATGCATTTCCTCCTAATATCGTAACATCTTCAAAACCATCGTATGCTGAACCTCCATAGTACGTTCCCCACTGCCTAACACCTGCAAGATTAAATTTTAAAATACACCCGTCAAAACTACCCCCAAATGTTCCTTGAAAAAAAGCCCCTCCTCCAGGATTTTGAGTTGGTAAATTCGGAGAGCTTGTGTATCCTGCTATATAAATGTTTGACCCATCAACTTCTATTCCGTAACCAGATTCATTTCCAGAGCCTCCATAATAAGTCGACCACACAAGAACACCTGCATGAGTGAATTTACAAATTGGCACATCTCCTGCTGCTCCAGTTCCTCCACCATAAGTTGTTTGATAATATGCACCTCCACCAGGATTTTGTAAAGGAAAACTTAATGAATTAACACTACCTGTTATGTATACATGGGTAGCGTCAAGTGCTACATCAAATCCATTATCTCCATTATTACCAGCTGGACTACCTACATATGTATTCCATGTTAAAACGGGGTCAATGATAAGTGGTAATTCTTTATTATAACTTTCCTCTAGCTTAAAAACAAAACTGCTTCTATCGCGTTTAGAAAAAGATGCTTTAATTTTATTTTCTCCAGAAGTTACGTATAAGTTTTCATCTGCTATTTTGATGTTTTTTCCTTGAACAGCTAAACTTGTTTTTTCAGCCTGAACTTTAAGTTCATCAACTCCTTTATACTTTATTTTAATATCATTTGGATTACCTCCTGGATGAACAATAAAATCATACTTTATATTATTTCCACTACGATATATTACCCAGTCAATATTTGGATAAACGTCTTCCACAATTACTTTACTATAACGATACACATTGTTTATTCCATTAGGACAATGTGGATAATAGTAATTTGAAAAAGCTTCGCTTTTGCCTTCCTTTATGATTTTTGTTTTACTAATATTTGCACCTTCTAAAATCATGTCCAGTCTTTCCCAACCGTAGTTTGGAGATTTGTTTACTTCTGGCTTCTCATTATAATGAACAAAGTAATAGGTTAATCCCCATTCGGTAACAAAAAGATTCATATTGTTGTCAGATAGCCTGAAAAAAACATTGTTTTTTACTTCTCCCTTATCGTTTGCTATTTGTCCGAGGTTTTCCTCAAACATTAATCGTGTTTGATTCGTTAATTGCTGACCATAATTCTTCTCATCTGACTCGCTTTGTGAAAAGAAAGAATTGCAGATAAATACAACAAAAAGTATTAATAATTTTCTCATGTTAATTGCATTTAGCATAACTAAATATGTTAAAATATAACTTCTAATTTAATTAATAACAAAGGCTAAACCATATGATTTAACATACGAATCATGCGAAGTGTAAGATTTCGGGGTTAAAATGCAGAAAAAGAACTTCTATTCTATTTTCTATAGTTTACAACAGCTTATTTGCTAAATCTGCAAGTTCAGATCGCTCTCCCTTTTTAAGTTTGATATGTCCGAAAATCGGTTGTCCTTTGAAACGATCTATTAGATAAGATAAGCCATTACTTTGATCATCCAAGAATGGAGCATCAATTTGGTGAATATCTCCAGTAAAGATAATCTTGGTATTTTCTCCGGCTCTAGTTATGATCGTTTTAATTTCATGAGGTGTTAAGTTTTGACTTTCATCTACAATAAAATAGGTGTCAGAAAAGCTTCGCCCTCTAATGTAAGCCAATGCAGTAATCACAATCTTTTTTTCTTCCTGCATTTTTTCAATGGCTCTATACTTCTTCTCTGTTTCCTTGTATTGATTTTTTATCACTTTAAGGTTATCCCACAAAGGCTCCATAAATGGATTCACTTTTTGTTGGATATCTCCTGGTAAAAACCCTATATCTTTATTACTTAATGGCACAATAGGACGAGCAAGAATTACTTGATTGTATTGGTTGCTTTGTTCTAAGGCTGCTGCTAATGCAAGTAATGTTTTACCCGTACCAGCAACACCTTGTATCGCTACTACTTTAATTTCTTCATTCGTTAATAAGTCAACGGCAAATGTTTGCTCTGCATTTCTTGGCTTAATACCATACGAATACTTTTTTTCTACTAGCCGAATTTGATCACTGGATTGCTCATAAAATGCTAAACAACTGTTATCTTCTTCATCTTTTAGTACATAAAAATTGTTTACATCTGGTTTAAATGTAAGTTCAGAAGCATCAATAAACTTTTCTTTATATAGCTTAGCAATTGTATCTTTTGATTGGATTTCTTGTCTTTCAGTATATCCTTCATCAAGGTTTTCGACTACAATTTTATCGTTTTTATAATCTTCTGCCTTGATTTGTAATCCACGAGCTTTCATTCGAAGATTGATATCCTTCGTAACAAGAATTACCTCTTTGTCTTTCTCCTGTTTCTTAAGGTGTAGTACGGTATTCAATATCCTATGATCAGCTTTTTGCTCTAAGAAGATTTTTTCAGCATCCACCTCTAAGTCGCTTGAATAAAAGGTTACTTGAAATTTACCATTCGTTTTTGGTATGGGGTGCCAAATTTCAATGTTTTTGCCTTCAGAAAGCTTATCAATGTTTCTAATAAATTCTCTAGCCGCGAAATTTTTAGTGTCAGCTCCCTTTTTAAAGTTATCTAACTCCTCTAATACGGTAATAGGTATAGCAATATAGTTTTCTTCGAAGTTGTAAAACGATTGATGATCATGTAAGATTACAGAGGTATCTAACACAAAAATTTTGATGTTCTTTTTTTTAGCCATTGGATTGAATTTAAATTCTTAAATAGTTAATTTAAAAAATCATAAGTCTGATTAGATTTAACACACCCTTAATCCCTCTCAAGAGGGAAAAATAACGTATGATTTTATAACAAATTAATTTTTTATCTTTTTGATTTTAATCATAAACACCGCGAATATGATGGTCATAATTGGGCTGATTATGTTAAAGAAACTGTAAAAAATAAAGGTATAAGGGTCTACTCCTAGCACACCTGAATGATAGGCATTACATGTATTCCATGGGCAAAGCACCGAGGTTACAGTTCCTGAATCTTCTAGCGTTCTACTGAGGTTTTCAGGAGCAAGGTTTTGATCTTTAAAGGCCGAACTAAACATTTTCCCAGGAACGACAATTGAAATGTATTGATCAGATGCTGTAAAGTTCATTAAAATACAACTTAAGGAAGTGGTAGAAACCAACGACCATGTAGAGTTTACTAAATTCATCAAAGATGATGTGATTTTTTCTAGTAGTCCTACCGCTTCCATTGCTCCACTAAACACCATGGCACACACAATTAACCAAATGGTATTAAGCATTCCATACATTCCTGATGACTCTAACAAGCCTGATCTATTTTCTTCTTCCACTTGAAATAAATCGTTTATAGCGTTATTTGCTCCATCAAATTTTACTTCTCCAGTCATAGCAGTAATAACTCCTGTATACGAATCTTTTAGGTAGCTCCCACTATCTCCTGCTACTTCTTTTACAATATCCGTTTGAAAGCCGATTGCTAGCAAAGCTCCTATGCATACCCCTGCAAAAATGGCTGGAATTGCTTTTACTTTCATTACAATCAAAACAATAACTGCCACAGGTGCCAATAAGAGCATTGGACTTATATTAAATTTGTTAGCAATAATACTTTGCATACCATTGATTTGCTCCACATTACCTTCGGAGGTATAACTAAAACCAATAATTAGAAAAATAATTAGAGTGATTGTTATCGATGGAACTGTTGTATACGCCATATATTTTATATGTGTAAACAAGTCAGTACCTGCCATTGCTGGAGCAAGGTTTGTTGTATCAGAAAGAGGCGACATTTTATCTCCAAAATAAGCACCAGAAATAATGGCACCAACGGTTAATCCCTGATGAATATCAAGTGCTTGACCGATGCCCAGTAGTGCAACACCAACAGTCGCTACTGTAGTCCAGCTACTTCCAGTTGCCAAAGAAACCACAATACAAATAATAACGGATGCAAACAGAAAAATAGACGGACTAAGCACATCTAAGCCATAATAAATCATGGTGGGGATAATTCCACTAATAAGCCAAGTTCCAGCAAGTGATCCAATTAATAGAAGAATAAGTATTGCCGGTAATGCTCCATGAATACTTTTGGTTATCCCATTGAGTAAATCATCCCAGGTATATCCTAAGTTCCATCCTATGAATGAAGCAGCAACAGCTCCAAAAATTAAAGCCATTTGATTGGCTCCGTCTAATGCAGAATCTCCAAATGTATAGTTTACATTTATAATGATTAATCCAACAAGAACAAGAATTGGAACCAGTGCTTCAAAGAGAGTAGGAAGCTTTTTTTCTTTCATAGGTGTTACTTTAATGATAAAAATATTAAAAGTTTAACATTATACCCAAAAGCTATTAAGTTAATCCTCATAGGTATATTTAATTATTGTTAAACCCAGTGTTAGCAAGCAACTGTTCGCTTATTCTTATTTAAAGAAGTACTTACTTTGCTAACATTATTATGAAAGACGTCTATTATCTTCTTGTATAAAAATATCTTATTTTTTCTCGAATATAAAGGATAATGCTATTTTAGTGTATTCGCTATGGCTGTAAAAGGAAATATTTTATATACTGTTTTAAAAAGTAGTAGTAGGTTAGGCTCGAAAAAAGAGCAATCACCTACTGTTCAACAAAAAAGAGCTTTAACTCGTTTATTACGAAGAGCAAAAGACACTTCGTTTGGGAAAGTATATCGTTTTAACAAGATTCTCCAATCAGATGATCCTATTGAGTCTTTTCAAAAATATATACCTATTTCTGATTACAACAGCATGTTTGAGAAATGGTGGTTTAGAACACTAAGTGGAGAGGAGGATGTATCTTGGCCAGGAAAAATAAATAGATTTGCCTTGAGTTCTGGCACATCAGGGGCTCCAAGTAAACACATTCCTGTTTCTCGTTCTCAAATGAGGAAAATAAGAAGAGCCAGCTTAAAACAATTAACAAATTTAAACAAGTATACTTTTGATAAGGAATTTTACGACACCTTTATTTTAGGTGTTGGAGGTTGTACAAAACTTACAAAAGTTGATGGCAGAAAAGAAGGAGATTTAAGTGGCATTATAGCAGCAAACTTTCCTAATTGGTTTAACCCTCTATATAAACCCGAAAAAGAAATTTCTAGTATTTGTGATTGGGATGAAAAAATTGAGCAGATGGTTGAAGCTGCTCCCAGTTGGAATATTGGAATTATTGCTGGTATCCCAAGTTGGATTCAGATTTTATTAGAAAAGATTATTGAGCGGTATGAATTGAACAATATTCATGAATTGTGGCCGCACTTTAATTTGTTGGTTCACGGTGGTGTAGCTTTTGGTCCTTATAAAGAGAATTTCACTAAACTTTTAGGTCGACCAATTGAATATATGGAGACCTATTTAGCTTCTGAAGGATTTATGGCTATTAATAGAGGTACTGGAACTCCTTTGGAATTATTATTAAACAATGGAATTTTCTTTGAGTTTGTTCCTTTTAACGATGATAATTTTACTCCTGATGGGCAACTTGTAGAATTCCCTGAAGTACTAACTATTGATGAGGTACAGAAAGGTCAAAACTATGCCCTCCTTCTCTCTACTTGCTCAGGTGCTTGGAGATATATGATTGGAGATACGATTAAGTTTTTAGATACCGAAAAAGCACAAATTGAAATTACGGGTAGAACAAAGCATTACTTAAGTTTGTGTGGTGAGCACTTATCTGTAGATAACATGAACAAAGGAATTGAAATGGTTTGTAAAGAATTAAATATTACTATTCCTGAATACACTGTTCACGGGTATGCCTATGAAAATTTATTTGCCCATAAATGGCATATAGGTATTAAAGATGGTAAAGCAAGTGCTGAGGAAATAAAAGCTGCTTTAGATAAGGCCCTTTGTGATTTAAATGATGATTATGCAGTTGAACGAACATCTGCGTTAAAAGATATTTTTATTGAAATAGTTCCTGTTTCTTCCTTCTACGACTTTTTAAGTTTTAGAGGTAAAAAGGGAGCTCAAATCAAATTCCCTAAAGTGATGGGGAATGAACTTTTTGAGCAGTGGGAAGGATTTTTGAAAAACAGTTAATGGTTTGATAGAAGCTATTGGAACAGCCATATTACTAGGGATAATACTAAGTTTTTCGCTTGGTCCAATATTCTTTGAGTTAATTAACACGAGTTTAAGAAAAGGATTTAGACGTGCCTTTTGGCTCGAAATTGGTGTTTTACTTAGTGACATTATTTACTTAATTGTTGCTTTATTTAGTGCCACAGGAGTACTCAAACTTTTAGAGGACAATGACTATGTGAAGTATGTTGGAGGCGTTATTTTTATTTTATTTGGTTTATACTCCATCCTTAAAAACCTTATTACTAAAGGAGTAAAAAAAGACCCTGTTCGAGAGGATATTATTGAGCCTACCGAAGATATTTTAGACAAAGGATTAAATGAAGAAGAGGATACTAATGCGATAGTTAATCGAAGACCAACTCTAGTTCTTTTAACTCAAGTAATGAAGGGGATTACTTTAAACGCGATTAACCCTTCTGTTCTATTGTTTTGGATTATTACTTGTTCGGTTACTATAAAAAACTTAGAAAACACGGGATTACCCGTTTTGGTATTTTTTGGTATAACTCTTGGTGTAATGTTTGCTGTGGATATTACAAAGATTTACTTTGCTAGCAAGCTAAAGAAATACATGACTCCTAAAATATTAAAGGTTATTGGAGTTATTATAGGATTAATTATGATTGGTGCTGGAGTATTTGTAATGTGTGCAAATATTAACCTCGAAATTCCTGAGGGAATCAACTAGCTAAACCTCTTACAAATAATGAAAGTTAGTAGAGTCCTTTTGATTATTCTTCATTCGTTGATGATTTTGGTTTATTGCATTGGACTGATTGCTTTTTTCTACAAACAAACTCCCTTCCAAAATAAACATCTAATTCCATTTTTTTATTTTGGATTATCTATTCTCTCTTTTATTTTTCTTCTAAAAACAAGAAAAATGAAAGCCAAGACTCAAGAATCGAATGAAGATTTAATTGATGACTTTAATTTTAATATTAATAAAACTAAAGACTTAAGCTTTGCTTACATCTCGCTAGTAGTAGGTTTAATTTTTATACTTACTGGAGCTCAACAATCATATCAATATTTAAGTACTGCAAGTCTCTACCAAGAAATGAGATTTTATTGGGCTTACACAGTAAGCCTATTTTCACCTGCTCTAATTATGATTCTTATAGGTGTATTACAGTTTTATTATTCAAGATTGGTATTGAGGAGTTTTAAGTAGATTTATTAACTATAGAATTAATAATCAATAAAGCGAAGGTACAAATTGATGCAATTAATAATCCAAAGAGCATTAGTTTAATGCTTATAAAACTTAGTACAGAAACGGAATAGATAAGTATCATTCCATCAAATAACTCAACATAAGTCTTTGTAAGTTTAAGCTTGTAAACTTTTGTAATAAAAAGTTTGCCAATTAAGTTTATTATAGAATAAATTAGCCCTATAATGACGAATAAAACAAAAAGGCTGAATATGTAAATTCGCTCTCAGTCAAGAAAACGATCAATATCACAATAAGTAACTTGATGTATTTATCTGTAAAAAGGCTAGTCAAAAAATATTGGATGTAGAAAAGTGTATATAGATTTTATCCTTTGAATTGGTAAACCTAATCCTCATTCTTGCAAGCTTCTTCAGATGAAGCTCCACAAAATTGGCAGGTACCGTCTCCTTCTTCATTAAATAAACGACTGGCACTCGCACATGACTTTTCCAACTGACCTTTACCGAATAAGCTTTTTATCGCCATTCCTGCAATGCCAAGTCCTAAAATACTGATCCCTATAATAGCCGTTCCCATAGTAGAATGATTTAGTATAAATTTACGAATTATCCATCGATAATGATAATTCCTTCTGGCATTTCATTTTTTTCTTTTGATTTTTTAGCTCTGATTTTATATGTAAAGCTTAACATATAATACCGCTGTATGCGATTTGTTCGAACCTCTTCTACGTAAGCTGGCTGGTTTGAAACACTTAAATTGTTGTTTTGATTTAACCCATCAAATACTTCTACCTGTATTTTTCCCATTTTACTTTTAAAAACTCTTTTTCCAATTGAAAA
Source organism: uncultured Saccharospirillaceae bacterium (assembly GCA_950054195.1). Lineage (GTDB taxonomy): Bacteria > Bacteroidota > Bacteroidia > Flavobacteriales_D > CAJJDF01 > CATLPG01. The sequence continues at coordinate 3,904 of CATLPG010000056.1, read as the reverse complement.
ATTCAGCAAATGATAGTTGATATTGTTTTGATAACCATCATTAACTCTTCCGTTATAACTACATTTTAAAACGATATCTTTTGGTGCTTCATAAGAGAGTGAAGCATTTATTGGGTATTCTATATATTGATTATTGAAGCTTGTATTAATTGTACTTGTTATAATTTGATAGCTTGGAGAAAAACTAACGTTATAATCGATTTTCTCACTAATGTTACTTGAAATCTTAAGTCTAACGGAAAATGTTTCATTTTGATTGAAACCTGATTCTCCTCTCACAAACAACGGACGTTGATTATAATTATAGCTTCCTCTAATATTTAATTTAGATTTTATCACCCCCCATGCAAAACTATGTCCTAAACTCATTCCGTACCCAAAATTACCATTCATATTTTGAAACGTATTTAACACAGAACCTCTAGAAATAGCATAACCATTAATTGATGTATCACTGGTTAATATTTCGCTCACTTGAACGACATCATTTCGTTCGAATGAATACGATAATCGCAGAGAGGTTGTTCCGGTTTTATCTTTTGTCGTCCTTGAAAAACCTCCAGATACATAATTACTAAAGGATTGTTGAAGATTTGGATTTCCAACTGTGGGGTTTAGCAAGTTGGTGTTATTAATATTTGCTGTGAGTTGACCTACACCGGGCTGAATAAAGTAAGAGTAATAGCTTAATCTAACTTTATACTGCTTAGATAGTTTATAACTACTCCAAAGATTTCCACTAAAATTATTGTATTGAAGATTACTGGTTTGTTGTAAAGGGGTAAGTTGATTGTAAAGAAAATTCACTCGATCATAAGATATTCCTGCATAAAGATATAACCCTTCCACCTTATTTATATTGATGTTTAAATTACTGCTGTATTCGATTTCTTTTACAACACCATAATTCGAAAGTGAATCAATACGATCGGCTGCATCAGAAAGTTGATCAGTAACATTCATTTGTTGATACCTGTTATTAATGGAGGAACCAAAGCTAATACTTGCCGTTCCTAGCTTAAAAAATGGGTTGGAGTACGTTAGGTTTGAAGAATAGTTTTCATTTATACCTTTTCTTTGTCTTGTGTAGAACAGGTTTGTTGTTCCATTTGGGTCATTCAGTTGATTTACTTCATCTTCATCCTCATTGGCGTTATTATATGTTTGACTAAAATAAAAACGAATTGATCTACCGTGGGTATCTAATTTATGGGTATAATTCACTGAATTAAAGATATTATAATCGTAAGTAACGCCTAAACTTCTCTCGCTTGATTGGTAAAGATTAGAGTCTAACTTATTTTCACTTTGAAAGATAGTATTTGATATACTATTAGATAATGTGGTTCTATTTTCAAACGAAAGGTTTCCTCTTTTCGAAACTTGATATTTGCTCTTCATTTTTATTCGATGCCCATTTCCGTTTTTAGCTTTTATTTCTGCATCATTGTAACTAAATGAGGTATCGATTAAGTATTCACGGACAGTTTCTTTTTCATAATCTTGCTGTTGGTTGAGATAGGCATAACTAAAAGTAGTTTCTCCTTTATCGTAAATTTCAACCCAATTGATACCAAGTGCATGATAACTAAAAACACCATCATTATTCCAGCCTATTAGGCCGTTAATATTTTGAGCAGGCGAATTCCATCCAGAATTAATCGAACTTATTGAACTGCCTCCTTCTATGTTTACGTTATTAGAAAACCCAAATACCGATACTTTTCTACTGTCACCAAAATAATTTGCATTTCCGCCCAAATTGTATCTATTGTCTGGACCAACTCCAGCAACCACATCTCCAAAAATGGAATTTCTAAAAGATTCTTTTGTTACAATGTTTATCGTTTTTTCAACTTTACCATCTTCAACACCCGTTCGTTTTGATTCTTCTGTTTTATCATCAAGCACTTGTATTTTATCAACTCCATCAGCTGGAATTGTTTCTAAGGCGGCCTTAGTATCTTCACCAAAGTAAGCTTTTCCATCTATAAGTACTTTTTTGACTTCCTCTCCTTCTGCTGTAACTGTGCCATTCTCCACATTCATTCCTGGTATTTTGTTTATTAAATCACCAGAGGAAGCATCAATATTTGTTTTAAATGCGGTTGCATTATATTCTAATGTGTCACCCTTTTCAATAACCAACGCTTGCGTAGCTTTTACTTTGAGTGATTGAAGCATTTCAGTTTTCGTTAATAATGTAATTGTTGGTAAATCTATTGTATCATTAAGTTCAATAACTTCTTTGTAATTTTCAAAACCTGTAAAACTTACTTCAATTAAATACTGATTGGAGTCTAGGTTATTCATAATAAAAGTTCCATCTATATTCGTTGATACCCCTTTATAAAAAACGGTATCATTTGTATATAATGACACATTGGCTCCAATTACTGGTTCTTTTTGTACATCTTGAATCGTTCCTTTGAGCTGAAACTGACCAAATAAATAACTTGGTAAGAGGAATAAAATTAAAAAACTGCTTCTCATAACTTTCTCTTTAATTTAGTAACGCCAATTTTTTCTTTTGTAACACAAAGAAGCAAAAAAAAATCCCAAAGCTCGGCTTTGGGATTTTTCGTTTCAATTGTTGAAATATAATTAAAATCTTCTTTTTTCTTTAATTCTTGCTGATTTACCAGTACGTTTTCTTTGATAGAAAATTCTTGATCTTCTAACCTTACCTGAACGAACTAACTCTATTGAGTCGATAAAAGGTGAAGCAATTGGGAAAATTCTTTCTACACCTACAGTCCCACTCATTTTGCGAACTGTAAATGTTTCTGTTACTCCAGAACTTCTTCTTTGGATAACGACCCCTTGGAACTTTTGTAAACGCTCCTTCTCTCCTTCTTTAATCTTATACGTAACCGCTACGGTGTCCCCTGCTTTAAATGCTGGATACTCTGGAAACTCAACTAATTCTTTCTCTAAATCTTTAATAAAATCCATAACGCTTATTTTTTGCTTACAAAATTTCGGACTGCAATAATACGGAATTAATTTATTTTTTCACAAATATACCGACAAATATTTTTGTCCTTTTATTTATTTTTTTTCTAGTAAATCGGGTCTTCGTTTTTTTGTTCTTTCTAACGCTTGTTCATACCTCCACTCTTCTATTTTTTTGAAGTTGCCAGATAACAAAACTTCGGGTACTTTCATTCCATCGTATTCTGCCGGACGCGTATAAACTGGGGGAGCCAACAAATCATCTTGAAATGAATCTGTTAAGGCAGAGGTTTCATCATTAAGCACACCTGGGATTAACCGAATAATTGAATCACTTAGTACAGCAGCAGCTAATTCCCCACCACTTAACACGTAATCACCTATTGATATTTCTTTGGTAATATACTTCTCTCTTAGTCGCTCATCAATCCCTTTATAATGTCCACAAATAATCATCAAGTTTCCTCCTAATGATAATTGGTTAGCCATTCTTTGATTTAATTGCTTTCCATCTGGAGTCATGTAAATGATTTCATCGTAATCATTTGATTGTTTCAAAAAATCTATACAATCAGCAATAGGTTGAATTTGCATTACCATTCCTGCTCCTCCTCCAAAAGCATAATCATCAACTTTCTTGTGTTTATTTTTTGAATAAGTTCGAATATCATGAATAAAAACCTCAACCAACCCTTTATCAATAGCTCTTTTTAATATAGAGTCATTAAATGGGCCATCTAATAGGCGAGGCAATATTGTTAAGATATCTATTCTCATTTTTGCACCTAGTGTTGAATGATCAATTGCTTTTTAAGCACATGTTTACCATTATCCCATTGAATGATGTATGTACCATCTTCCATCATTGATAAATCAATTTCTACAATATTTTTGTCTACTAATTTGCTTAATACCTGTTTGCCGTTTACATCATAAATTTTGAGTTTTT
>CATLPG010000055.1 GCA_950054195.1 uncultured Saccharospirillaceae bacterium | reverse complement strand
GTTATCGTTGGGGTAGGATCTGCTGCATTTACACAATATGCGCTAGCTCCGTAACTAAAACTTGCATCGTCTAATGCATTTATTGTAACCAAAACGTTTGAGCTATTAGGACAAGTACCAGAAGTAGTATAAGTTACCGTGTAGGTATTAGGTGTACTTGCTGAAACATCTATTTGACCTGTTGAGGCATTGATTGATAAGCCAGCTGTACTTGAAAATGTTCCACCTGCTAAACCTGTTATCGTTGGGGTAGGATCTGCTGCATTTACACAATATGCACTAGCTCCGTAACTAAAGCTTGCATCGTCTAATGCAGTAGGTGTTATTGTTACTGATCCACAACTACCTGGTGTAACACACCCTCCTTCTCCTCTAACAAAGTAGGTTGTTGGACTAGATATTACTCCTGGTATTGCAAAAGTTCCTGTTGTAGTAGATCCTATGTTTGTTCCTCCACATGATCCAGTATAAATTTGCCATGCTGTAGCATCGTTTAGTGTACCACTAATATTTAAAGATGCTGTTCCTCCTGTACATACTGTTGCTGGTGTGTGGGTTACTGTTGGTACTGTTGGACCAGTGCAAGTTACACTCGGTGTTATACGAACGGTTGCTCCAATATAACAAGTAAAATCTGGAAAGCCTTGACTTCTTCCATCTGCTACTCTCAAGATCCATGTGCCAATAGGGTTTTCGCCATCAAAAGCACTTAACGGGTTATGTGGTTTCCATGTACCCGTACCAAAAAAAGTTTGGTCATCTGCTAAAAGAGCTGCATCATCATCATATGTTGCCGTTTGATTAACAATATTTGGAAAACCAACATCTTGATAAGTGATTTCAACTGGTGGAGACCCCAATAAAATTCCAGTAAAATCTTGAACAAGATGAACAACTGTTCCTGAAGGAGACTCTAAAGAAACCGCTATATCACTATGCACTCCAAAGGCACCTGCGTTACAGCCTGAATTATCTGTTACCGTTAAGGTTAAGTCAATTTCAATTTCAGACAATGAGGTTACTCCTCCAAAATCACCACTCGTAAAAACAAAGTTTCTTGTGGCTATTGAAGCATCCAAAGTTTGTCCTACTGCATCTGACTTAGATACCTGAGAGAATATTGAATGAAATAAAAATAATTGAACAAGGAGTAGTGTTTTTTTCATTAAAATATGGTTTGATTATCAATAACAAACCAAAGGTAATTAAAAAATATTATCTCGATACTAAAACACTAACTCACAAACTCCAGTATTCCAGTTGTTTTATTTTTCCTTTGTAAATTCCTTTGATATCGGTTAATACACCTTTATCAACTGGCATAATTGATTTAAAATAGTTTTCATCTAAATCAAGGTATTCTTTATGGTTTACAGCTACTATTACAGCATCGTATTCACCTGTTGGCTCATCTACTAAGCCAAAACCATATTCATGCTTTAATTCTTTTGATGAAGCATGAGGGTCAACAACTTCTACATTTACTGAAAATGATTCTAATTCTTTAATAACATCAATAACTTTTGAATTACGAATATCACTAACATCTTCTTTAAATGTTGCTCCCATAACTAGTACTCGAGCATCCATGATGTTTTTTCCTTGAGCAAGAATTTTTTTAACAGTTTGCTTACCAATATAAAAACCCATGGAGTCATTTACATACCTACCAGAGTTAATTACTTTGGCATGGTAACCTGTTTTTTTTGCTTTGTGCGTAAGGTAATAAGGATCAACACCAATACAATGTCCGCCAACTAGCCCTGGTCTAAACGGAAGAAAATTCCATTTTGTACCAGCAGCATCCAGCACATCGTACGTATTAATGCCTATACGGTTAAATATGATTGATAACTCATTAATCAGGGCTATATTAACATCCCTCTGCGTATTTTCAATAATTTTTGCTGCCTCAGCCACTTTTATTGATGCTGCTCTATGAACGCCAGCATCAACAACTAACTCATACGTTTTTGCAATTTGTTCTAGTGATTCATCATCACATCCAGAAACAACCTTAACAATTGTTTGTAGCGTATGTACTTTATCTCCTGGATTAATTCTCTCTGGCGAATAACCTACTTTAAAGTCTTCATTAAATTTTAATCCTGAAATTTTCTCAAGTACAGGTATACAATCTTCTTCGGTACAGCCAGGGTAAACTGTAGATTCATAAACTACATAATCTCCTTTTTTCAACACTTTACCTACAGTTTTACTAGCGGAAAGCAATGGTTTTAAATCAGGCAAATTACTTTCATCAATAGGTGTTGGAACTGCTATAACATAAAATGTAGCCCTCTTTAAGTCTTGAATATCTGAAGTGAATAAGATATCTGTACCCTCAAACTCTTCACTCGAAAGCTCATTACTTGGATCGATGTTGTTACGCATCATTTGAACACGCTCTCTATTTATATCGAACCCAATAACTTTAATTTTTTTTGCAAATTCTAGTGCAATTGGTAACCCAACATAACCAAGTCCGATTACTGCTAATTTTGTATCCTTATTAATTAACTTATCGTAGATCATTTTTTGTAAATCTTGTTTATTAGTACCCTTGTTCGTCTCTAACTTTATAAATTCGTTCGATGATATCAACCACTTTCAATCCCTCTAACGCATTAGTTGTAGCTGTTGTGTTACCTTGAAGTGTATCTACTACATTTTCTATAATATAGTTGTGGTTTGCTGCAGAACCTTTATATGGACCATAATCATTTGCAGGGTTTGCTGGTGGTAACTCAGGCATTTCATAATTTTCAATGTGGCAATATTCTACTTCATTCATGTATTGCCCTCCAACTTTTACACTTCCTTTACTACCAACGATAGTCATACTACTCTCAAGGTTTTTATCCCAAACTGCCGTACTGTAATTAAGAGTTCCGATTCCCCCGTCAACAAAATCAAATGTTACCAGTCCGGTATCTTCGAATGCTGTAGAATCCTTATGAGCAAAATCTTTGAAGTTTCCTTTGATATTGTCTATATCCCCAAAAAGCCAATACATAATATCAATAAAGTGCGAAAACTGAGTAAATAATGTTCCTCCATCTAAATCAGCTGTACCTTTCCAACCTCCTTTTTTATAATACCTATTATCTCTGTTCCAATAGCAATTAAGTTGAACTGTATAAATATCTCCCAACAATTTTTGATCAACTATTTCTTTTAACCATACAGATGGTGGAGAGTACCTATTTTGCATGACACAAAAAACGTGTTTATGCTTTTTTAATGCTTTGAAAATAATTTTCTCACTATCTGCTTTATTAAGCCCCATTGGCTTTTCAACAACAATGTTATAATTTGCTGCTAATGCTTTAAGTGCATGTTCTGCATGAAGGCCATTAGGTGTTGCTACAGTTACAACATCTGCAGAAATATTAGCTTCTACAAATTTTTCTATTGATGAATAAAAAGGAACATCAAATTTCTCTATTCCTAATTCATCTTTAGGCCTAATATCGCAAAGAGCCACTAACTCCGCATCTTCGTTTCTTAAAATCATTTCGGCATGTCTTTTACCGATATGACCACAACCTATTACAGCAAATTTTATTTTATTCATGACGCTAAAGGTACTAATTCTAGTTAAGATATTCTGCTAACTTTATTTTCTTCTAATTTGTATTGTTGGTTGGACTCAGGACAGTTAGCTTCTCCTTTATCGTTAAATTCTAATCGGTGTCCATATTCACTTACCCAACCAATTTGTTTAGCAGGGTTTCCTACCCAAAGGGAGTAGGCTGGTATTTCCTTTGTAACTACAGCTCCTGCTCCAATAAAAGCATATTCTCCTATATCGTTACCACAAACGATAGTTGCATTGGCTCCAATTGATGCTCCTTTCTTCACCACAGTTCTCATGTATTCATCTCTACGAATAACAGCACTTCGAGGATTGATAATATTTGTAAAAACCATTGAGGGCCCTAAAAAGACATCATCTTCACAAATTACTCCTGTATATATAGAAACGTTATTTTGAACTTTTACGTTATTTCCTAAAGTAACATTTGGAGAAATAACAACGTTTTGACCTATGTTACAGTTTTTTCCTAATACAGCATTTGGCATAACATGTGAAAAGTGCCAAATTTTAGTACCATCGCCTATTTGGCAACCAGCATCTATAACTGATGTTTCGTGTTTAAAATAATTCATTTAAATGATTTCATTCTTAAGGTTGAAATAGATCCCCTTTCATTTGTACGTTGTAAATATTTAAACTTTTGTCGTCCTCTCCTTTTACATAAAATAATTGTAGCTCTCTATTTAAATTATTTATCAATGTTGGGTCTTGCTTAAGTTGAACAGTAACCTCAGTTCCTTTGATTAGTTCTTGTTCAACAACTCCTCTATATTTATTATAAACCATAGCAACCAGTTTTACATCAGCTGCTAATGTATCAGACAAAATAAGATCGCATACATAATAATCTTTTTGCCCCTGTAAACCTGGCACTACTCTTTGCAAAGTTGCAGATTTAATATTTACATCTTTTGGAGTGCTATTTTCTAAAGTTGGCTCATTAGAAACAGTTTCTTGCTTTTGTTTTACACTACAAGAAACAAGACTTAGCATTAAAAATGCTATTAAAATATTAATTGATAAATTTTTCAAAATCATAATGATCAACTTCAGATAGCTCTTCTTTGCTTAACTTTTTAAAATAATCATAGGTAAGGTTTAGTCCTTCTGACCTAGCTATTTTTGGTTCCCAATCTAGTATAGCCTTTGCTTTTGTTATATCTGGTCTTCTTTTTTTAGGATCGTTAAGCGGTAATGGCTTATATATTACTTTTTGATTGGTTCCTGTTAATTTGATAATCTCTTCTGCAAACTCTCCTATTGTTATCTCATCTGGGTTACCAATATTTACAGGGTTTGTATAATCGCTATGTAACAATCTATAAATTCCCTCAATCAAATCATCAACATAGCAAAATGAGCGCGTTTGTTTACCATCACCAAAAACAGTTAAATCTTCACCACGAAGTGCTTGACCGATAAATGCAGGTAAAACTCTTCCATCGTTTAATCGCATTCGCGGACCGTACGTGTTAAATATCCTAACAATACGTGTATCAAGATTATGAAAACGATGGTAAGCCATTGTCATAGCTTCTTGAAATCGTTTTGCTTCATCGTAAACACCTCTAGGACCTATTGGGTCAACATTCCCCCAATATTCTTCATTTTGCGGGTGCACTTCTGGATCGCCATATACTTCACTTGTACTAGCTATAAGCATACGTGCGTTTTTAACACGTGCTAAACCTAGTAAGTTATGGGTTCCAAGTGAACCAACTTTGAGTGTTTGGATAGGAATTTTTAAATAATCAATAGGGCTTGCTGGTGATGCAAAATGTAAGATATAATCTAACTTTCCTGGAACATGTACAAATTTAGATACATCATGATTATGAAACTCAAAGTTTTCTAAAGGAAAAAGATGTTCTATGTTTTTTAATCTACCTGTTATAAGGTTATCCATTGCAATAACATGATATCCTTCTTTAACAAAAAGATCACAAAGATGCGACCCTAAAAATCCTGCTGCTCCAGTTATTAATACTCTTTTCATTTATCCTATTACTTCTCTACCTATACTATAATATTTAAACCCTTTATGTTTCATATCCTCTAGATCATATAGGTTACGACCATCAAAAATAACTTTTTCCTTTAGTGATTTGGAAATAATATCAAAGTTTGGATTTCTAAACACCTGCCACTCGGTAGCTATAATTAAAAAATTTGCTTCTTCTAAAACATCATATAGGTTTTCTCCGTAGCTTATTTTGTCTCCATAGATTGATTTAACATTATCCATTGCTTCTGGATCAAACGCTACAATTTCTACTCCTAACTCAAGCAGTTTATCAATCATATATAAAGCGGGGGCTTCTCTGATATCATCAGTATCTGGTTTAAACGCTAACCCCCAAAGAGCTACTTTTTTTCCTTTTAAATCCCCCTTAAAGTGTTCTTCAATTTTATCTATTAAGATTGTTTTTTGACGATCATTAACATTTAAAACCGCATTAATAATTTTAAAATCGTATCCATATTCTCTTCCAGAACGAACTAGTGCTTGAACATCCTTAGGAAAGCAACTTCCTCCATAACCAATTCCAGGAAACAAAAATCGTTTTCCGATTCTTTCATCTGAACCTACTCCTCTTCGAACTGCATCAACATCAGCCCCTACTTTTTCGCAGAAATTAGCAATTTCGTTCATAAACGTAATTTTAGTTGCTAGGAAAGAGTTAGCAGCATATTTGGTCAATTCTGCTGATTTTTCGTCCATGAAATAAATAGGATTACCTTGACGAACAAAAGGCTTATACAAGTCTTCTAATATTTTACGTGCTTTAGCGGAAGATGTACCTATAACTACACGATCTGGCTTTAAAAAATCGTTTACTGCGAAACCTTCTCTTAAAAACTCTGGGTTTGACACGACATCAAATCCTATCGTTGTATTTTTTGCAATAGCTTCTTTTACTTTATCTGCTGTACCAACAGGAACAGTACTTTTATCAATGATTACTTTATAATCTTTAATAATATTTCCTAAATCTTCTGCTACTTGAAGAATGTAACTTAAATCTGCCGAACCATCTTCTCCAGGAGGGGTAGGTAATGCTAAGAAAATAATTTCAGAAGCGTCTATTGCTTCTTCTAGATTAGTTGTAAAATCTAATCTCCCAGCTTTACTATTTCTTTCAAATAGTATATCAAGTTGAGGCTCATAAATTGGAACCTCTCCATTTTTCATTCGGTTTACTTTATCTGCGTCTATATCTACGCAAATCACTTTATTACCTGTTTCTGCAAAACACGTACCTGTTACTAATCCTACATACCCCGTTCCGACAACTGCAATATTCTTCATTAGTAGTTAATTATTAAATGATTTTACTTTTTCAATGATATAATCCTGTATTTCTGTTGTAAGCTCTGAGTGCATAGGTAAAGAGATTACGGTTTCACATAACTGCTCCGTTACAGGAAAATCTCCCTTTTTGTATCTATCATCTTTATAAGCTTTTTGTTCATGTAAAGGGACTGGATAATACACCATTGCTGGAACTCCTTGATCACTTAAATACTCTTGCAGTTTAAACCTATCAATTCCTTTTGTTTTAAGTGTGTATTGATGAAAAACATGTGTTGATTGATTATCAATAACTGGTGTCTCTAACCACTCGACAGATTGAAGTGCTTTAGTATAATAATCTGCTGCTTTACGCCTGTGAGTATTATAGGTATCTAAGTAAGGTAATTTAGCTCTTAAAACAGCTGCTTGAATACTATCTAACCTCGAGTTTACCCCAACAACATCATGGTAATATCTTACACTTTGTCCATGATTAGCAATCATTCGGATATTTTTTGCTATATCGTCATTATTAGTAAAAATTGCTCCTCCATCTCCATAACATCCTAAGTTTTTAGATGGGAAGAAAGATGTTGTTCCTACATCACCAATGGTTCCTACTTTTTGAGTTTTCCCATTATTAAAGGTATATTCTGCTCCAATTGCTTGAGCTGTATCTTCTATAACAAACAAGTTATGTTCTTTAGCAATTTTCATTACTTCATCCATATTGGATGATTGTCCAAATAAATGAACCGGTACTATCGCTTTTGTTTTGGGTGTAATTGCTTTTTTGATAGATTCTGGATCTATATTAAATGTATTTGGATCTACATCAACTAAAACAGGGGTTAATTGTAACAGTGCAATAACCTCTGCTGTTGCAACATAAGTAAAACTAGCTGTTATAACTTCATCTCCTGGTTTTAAACCCAGAGCCATCATAGCTACTTGTAACGCATCAGTTCCGTTGGCACATGGAATAACATGTTTAACATCAAGATAATCTTCTAATTCCTTTTGGAATGTTTTAACCTCTGGTCCGTTTATGTATGCAGATGAGCGAACTACGTCTAAAATAGCTTGATCTACTTCTTTTTGAATTTTTGAGTATTGACCTAAAAGGTCAACCATTTGAATATTTTCCATATATCTTAGAATACGCACTAAATATACTTAATTTTAGTTCTATTTAATAACGCACAAAGTAATAAAGTATTCTTTATATTTTAATCGCTTTGGTCATTTCTCTTTTACCTGGAGGGCCTGGCAAAGAAACAACGTGAAATCCAATAGATTTTAAATCTCTCTTTAACTGCCCCATAGCACAATAGGTAACTAAACAGCCATTAGTCTTTAATGAATCATAAAGTTTTTGAAAAATAGCCTTATCCCACATTTCGTTTTGTGCTCTTGGTCCAAAGGCGTCATAATAAACAACGTCAAAGTAGCTTTGTTTTAAGTTTGCATCTTGAATCTTTTCATTTAGCTTATTTAAGCTAAAAAAAGGTGTTATTTGGCACATTATATTCCATGATGAATTTGTTATGGTTTTAAACTCTGCCTTTGCATCAACTAGTTCTGCGTAGTTTAATGCATCTAAAATATTAGATGGAAGTATTACAGTATCATAAGCTTCATAATTAACTAAACATTCATTTTCTTTCGCGTACAAAAAAGTTAGCAGAGTGTTAAGCCCTGCACCATAACCAACTTCTAAAACGTTAATTTGTTTATCGCTAACAGTATCTATACCATTATTAATAAAAACATGTTGTGCCTCATTTAGTGCTCCATGATATGAATGATAGTGTTCATCTAAAGAATCTACATATACTGAATGTGAACCATCAGCTGTTTTTATTACTTTAAAATCTTCCATAAAAAGAAAAGACTGCCCCAAAAGAGACAGTCTGAAATATTATAAACTATTTTAATTTTTATTGGTCGAAACTATTTGTTGAATTATTAGTTGCCCCTGTTCCTCCTTTAACAATTCTAAATTCTGTTCTACGGTTTACTTGATGCTCCTCATCAGAACAATCCGATCGCCAGTTAGGCATTTCACACTCACATCTATTTAAAATACGGTCTTCACCATATCCTTTTCCAAAAATTCTATCTGGTTCTATTCCTTTTGACACTACATAATCTCTAGATGCTTCTGCTCTTTTACTAGATAGCCTTTTGTTATACTTTTTGGGACCTATACAATCTGTATGTGACCCAATTTCAATAACCATTCGATCATTATTTTTCATACAAGCAACTAACTTATCAAGCTCTGCTGCTGCATCTGGTCTTATTTCCCAACTTTCGAAATCAAATAGTATTTCATTTATTTTACAGTATCTATTAACTAAACCAGTATCTAACTGCAACAACTCATCAATTCTTATTGCATCCTCTTTGAACATATCATCTGTTACACTAAATGTATTATCAAAATATTTGTCTTTGGATAACGTTACCTGCAACCTTCCTAGATCATCAACTGTTTTGATATTTCCCTCTGCTGATCCTAATGAATCAGTAATGAAGATATATCTCTCACCAGTTACAGTGTCAACAAGAGTAATTTTAACACCTTCTAGTAAAAATCCTTTCTCTGCATCTGCAACTGTGATTTGTACTAAAGTAGAATCCTCTACTGGCATTTTCTTTATTTTAACACTATAGATGTCATCATTCCCATAACTTCCTTCTACTCTATTAGACGAGAAGAATCCATAGTTCTCTTTTTTATTAACGACTAAAGAGAAGTCATCATCGCTTGTGTTGATAGGAAATCCCATATTTAAAACCGTATATCTACCTCCTTTTGGAGTTGCTTTAAAAATATCTAGACCACCTAATCCTAAATGTCCATCAGAAGAAAAGTATAACGCTCCCGATTCTGTGATGTGAGGAAACACTTCATCTCCTTCGGTGTTAATTGATTCAACATTTACTGGTTTGCTCCAAGAACCTCCTTGTTTTTCACACATCCAAATGTCTTTTCCTCCTTTACCTACTATACCTGCTTCAGTATTATCTTCCATTGAGAAAAATAAAGATTTACCATCTGGAGAAACAGATACATGAGCAATGTTTACTTCTTTATTGTTATACTGAAAGCTTTCTAAAGCACCCCACTTTTCACCCTCCTTTTTTGATAAGAATATTTGAAGTTTTGCTTGTCTTTTATCTGATAAGATTTTTTTACCATCTACTACGTTTGACTTTGTCATATACATAGTATTTCCATCTGCTGTGAAAGAAGCTGGACCTTCGTGATATTTTGTTCTTAAGTTCTCTGCGAAGTTTTTAACATCACCATCAATTTGCCAATCAGAAGTTAACTTTACGCTATATATATCACTAAAGTATTGTCCATCCCATTGTGATTTTTCGTTTCTATAACTATTATTTCTTCTTGTTGATGCAAATATCAACTGATTGTCCATGTAGGTTGTAGGAGCGAAATCAGATAATTCCGAGTTTACTTTTTCTCCTAAATTAGTTACTGTATACAAATCTTTATATTGCTTTAACTTTGCTACATAGTCTTCAGCACTTACGTGGGCTTCGGCAACAGAGTTATTGGCTCTTAGCTCATAGAATTTAGACATTTGCTTATTTGCCTCTGCATACTTTTGGTTGATTTTAAGCATCTGTGCATAGTGGTAGTAGTCTGTTGGCTCAGGAGTTCCTTTTTCGATTAGTGTTGCATACCATTTTTCGGCATTCTTAGCATCACCTATCAAACGGTAACATTCTGCAGTACGTTTAATGTTTTCAGATTTTGGATTTTTTCTTTCTGCTAAATCTTGATACACTTCTACCGCTTTAAAGTAAGCCAACTGATCGTAATACTTATCAGCAAGCTTTTGCTTGAAACCTTGCGCTTGAGCAGCTAATGAGAAAACCGCAAAAATGGCAAGACACAACGCTTTTTTAAGATGTATAGTAAATAATGACATTATCTAATCTCTTTTTATTTATAAATTGGGTACTATTAAAACCTCCTTGGTGTAGGGAATCCTTTTCCTAAGAAATCTAAATCATAATTAACCATGATTTCATGAGATCCTGTATTAAATCGTCCAAAATCAGACACAGTATAATCGTAAGCATATCCTCCTCTGAATTTTGGTGAGAAATGGTACAGTACATTTGCAATTACTGCATCTCCAAATCTGTAACCAGCACCAAAACCTATACGATCATACAATAGTAAATTCACATTAGCATCAATTGCTAACGGTGTATTTGGAACTGCTTTTACCATAAAACTTGGTATAATATCGAATGTACTATTAATTTCAAATGAGTATCCTGCATTTAATAAGTAGTGATTCACTTGCTTAGAGTTATCATCTTCTGTAGAGATAAATTTGTTTTCTAACACTTTAGGCGAAGAAACTCCTACATAGAAATTATCTGCATACCAATAAACACCAAATCCAGCATTAAAATATGCTTTATTAGGAATATTCGAGTATAGATTATCCCACTGGTGGGTAGCGTCTAGAGACGTATAATTAATACCAAAAATATCAGCACCTACTTTTAATCCGAATGACAATTTACTTTTTCCAGACACCTGAAATCTATATGCCACATCTCCATAAAATGAAGTTGTTTGCGATGGCCCTATTTTATCATATAAAACAGAAAAGCCTAAAGCAATAGCTTCATACCTTAATGGCGTATGGAATGAGAGTGTAGCTGTTTCTGGCGCTCCACTTACTCCAACCCACTGTTTTCTACCCAATGCTGTTATGCTAAGGGCATCCCTACTACCTGCATATGCTGGGTTGTTAATCAAAGGATTAAACATATACATAGAGAATTGAGCTTGTTGTTGCGTAAAACTATTAGAGATGGTTGTTGCAACTAGTAATATTACTAAATAGGCTTTAAAAAATTTCATAGCGATGGTTTTAGTAACGCAAATATATACAAGTTCGCGTTATTATACTAATTATTACGTAGTTTAATACCTACAGTTTCAGAACGCTATACTTTTTTTAGCTAATTAACTCAAAGCTTGAGACAAATCCTCGAGCAAATCATCGGCATTTTCAACCCCAACTGACAAGCGAATTAATGAATCTTGAATACCCGTTTTTAATCTTTCTTCCCTAGGGATAGAAGCATGTGTCATAGTTGCTGGGTGACCAATAAGAGACTCAACACCACCAAGGGATTCGGCTAAATAAAACACATTCGTTTTAGCTAGTATTTTATGTGCATTTGCAACAGTATCTTCCTTTAGAGAAAATGAAACCATACCTCCAAAATGTTTCATTTGTTTGTTGGCTATTGCATAGTTAGGATGATCTTTAAAACCGGGCCAATACACTTTATCCACTTTGGGATGTTTTTTTAAGAAAAAAGCAATTTTTTCACCATTTAACGAATGTCTTTCCATTCGTAAGTGGAGTGTTTTTATGCCTCTTAGTACTAAAAAGCAATCTTGCGGACCTGGAACAGCTCCACAACTGTTTTGTATGCGATACAACTCTTTCGCTAAACCTTCCTCTTTCACTACTAAAGCCCCCATTACCACATCTGAATGACCTGCTAAATATTTAGTAACTGAGTGCATAACAATATCTGCTCCCAACAAAATCGGACTTTGAAGAAACGGTGTTGCAAATGTATTATCCACAGCTAAAAGCGCTTGTTGTTTAATTTTTGCCACCCCTTCAATATCTATGATTTTCATGGTAGGGTTTGTTGGAGTTTCCACCCAAATAAGCTTTGTTTTTTCGTTAACAACTGATTCTATGTTAGACAAATCAGTTATATCAATAAAATGGAACTTTATACCATATTTTTGAAATATCGCTGTGAAAATTCGGTAAGAGCCACCATAAAGATCATTGGAAGAAACCACTTCATCTCCTGGACTCAATAGTTTAAGCACAGCATCAATCGCTGCCATTCCACTTCCAAAGCACATTCCATATTCTCCATTTTCAATAGCCGCTAAATTTTTCTCTAACGTATGTCTGGTTGGGTTTAACGTTCTTGAATACTCGTAGCCTTTGCTATTACCCACACTTTCTTGAGCATAAGTAGACGTTTGGTAAATGGGTGTCATAACTGCTCCTGTAGCAGCATCTGGTTTTATACCAGCATGAAGCAGTTTAGTTTCAATTTTCATTAGATTCTTCTTGATTGTCGATAGCTTCTACTTTACTTGCTTCGTTTGTTATGAATTTAATTTTGTTCTTTATTGACTCTATCTGGTTTTTATTGTGCTCTATTTTGGCTTTCAAGTCCTTAATCATTGCATCTGCACCAGAAGCAATTCCAAAGAAACCTAGCTTGTTTTCTAAATCAAGGTTATCCTGTTTTAGTTGTTTGATCTGCTTTTTAAGTTTATTTTTTTCAGCATGAATCAATTTCTCTGAGTTATCGCTATCTAATATTCCTGATAATTGTGACTTAAAGTTAATTTTATCTCTTTCGGATTTATTAATTTTTAATTTATCATAATGACTATCTAAAGCACTCTTATACTCTTTGTAAATAGCATCTTTTTCTTTGAAAGGGACATTGCCTATAGCACTAAATCTGGAAGAAAAATCTTTTAACTTGTTTATCACCTCTTTTTTATCCCCTTCAGCTTTAAAGGTTTTAATCTCTTCAATAAGCTTTTTCTTTTCATCAAGATTGTTTTGTTCTTCTTTTTTAATTGAGTCAAAAAAGTTTTGTTTAGCATTAAAAAAGTGATCACAAGCTGCTCTAAATTGCTTCCACAGTTTTTGATCTATTTTGCCTGCGTAACCAATGTTTTTCCAATCTTTTTGAAGTTTGATTAATTCATAGGTAGTTTGTTTCCAGTCCTCAGAATCTTTTAAGCTTTCTGCTTTGTCAATAAGTGCTTTCTTTTTATCAATCTGTTTTTTTGATTGTTCTTTCAAAGAGTCAAAATATGTTTTTTTAGCATCAAAAAACTGATCAAAAACCGCTCTAAACTCCTTCCATATTCCTTCATTCTTTTCTTTAGGAACAGAACCAGTTTGTTTCCATTCTTTTTGTAAAGCAAGGAGTTCTTCGGTTTGAGCATTCCATGATTTTATATCGGTGGGCTCTTCTGTTACTGAAGCTTTAGCTTTCTCAACAAGTGCACGTTTTTTTTCTAAGTTTACTTCTTGATCTTTTCGTTTGTCCTCGTAATAAACATTGATTTTTTGACGAACCTGTTTAACTCCTTCCCAGTAAATATCTTTCAGTCTTTCCCACTCTTCTTGAAAAGTTGGTCCTATTTCATCCCACTGACTCATTAAAACGTTTAATTCGTCTTGAATTTTCTTAACAGAGACTTCTTTCAACAATTCGTTTAACTGAAAGATAACTTGATTTTTAAGCGAAAAATTACGCTTTAAATCATGTTCTTTAATAGCTTTATAAAGATTGATGTTGTAATTGAATTCATCATTTAACCTGCTGTATTCAGATTGAATATCATCAAACTTATCAGAAGGAACTCTACCAATAGAAGCCCATTTTTCTTGGATTTCTTTTCTTTTAGCAAATGAGGCACCTATATTTTCTTCTTCTTTTACAAGCTCTTCAAATTCTTTAAGGATAGCTTTCTTTTTAAGGAGGTTTTGTTTTAGTTCATCCGCTAGTTTGGATTGAGCAGTTTTTCTTTTTCCATTAAACGTATCCAATAAGCTATCAATTTGTTCATCCAGCTTGTTACGTTCTTTTATTTCCTCTAATTCTTCTTCGGTAAGTTCATCGTCAAGAGATTTACCCAAATATTTTTCATCAGAAAGTAAGGATTTGTATGCCCGTATATCGCTACTTAATGTTCTTGAATATGCTAAAACATCCTCAGAAGCAATTCCTTCTTCTAACTTAGTGATCAATTCTTTTCTCATGTTATTTCTTTTTGAACTGATTGATTGCATTAATTGTAAATTCTGACAGCACAAGTTTACCACTCAATGCTGCTCTATCTGCAAGGAGTTGATCCCAGTGATCTGTACCTTCCCAAAAAACTCTTTTTAAGAGTGTCATTGCTTCCGGATTGCTAGAAGACAATTTATTCGCTAATTCAGTTATTGCATTATCCATTTCTTCTGCTGTTTCAAAAACCTCAGTATAAAGCCCTTTTTCTCTCGCCCATTCTGCCGATTTCCACTCAGTAGCATTAATTGCCAATTGACTCATTGCTGAAACACCTATTTTTCTTTCAACAGCTGGCCCAACAACAAAAGGACCAATTCCTATAGCTAGCTCACTTAATTTAACCGAAGCATATTTTGTAGCAAAGCAGTAATCTACAGCACTGGCTAAACCAACTCCTCCTCCAACAGCTTTACCTTGAATTCTACCAATAATTAGTTTATTTGACGTTCTTGAAGCATTGATTACTTTTGCAAAACCTGAGAAAAACTTTTTGCCAGTTTCTAAATCTTTTATAGAAATAAGCTCATCAAATGATGCACCTGCACAAAAAGCCCTATCGCCTGAAGATTTAAGGACAATAACTTTTACCTCATCGTTATCATTAAGTGCAGTTATAGTTTCTGCTATTTCATTCAAAAGTTTACCTGGCAAGGAATTACTTAGCGGATGAAAAAAGGTAATTGTTGCTATACCGTTTTGAACATCCATTTTTACTGTTCCTTTCTCTAAAACACTTGCTTCCATTTATTAATATTTAGTTTCAACTTTTGCAATTTTCACTTCGTACTTATCGTACCATTTATGTTTTCCTAATCGCTTTGCCTCATTATGGTTTCTATGGTTTTTCCATCTATCAATATCTTCTAATGATTTCCAGTAGGAAATATGAATCCCAAAACCTTTATCGTTTCTTGCCGATTCATGATCAATATAACCTTTTTCGTTCACAACCTTTTGATAAATCAACTCATCCATCTCCTTATACCCTTCATTATTTAAACTTCTTAAAGATGTGAAAATAACCGCATAAAAGGGAGGCTTGGGCGTATTGGCAAACATATTCAAAAATAAATTAATTCAACCAATCTGCAAATATTTCTTTAACTGACACATCGGATACGTGAATTGTTTTGATACCAACCTTATTTGCTCCTTCCAAATGAATAGTAGTATCATCCAAAAATAATGTTTCTGATGGTTTAAGATTGTTTTCATCTAAAATCAATTGAAAAATTTCAGTATTTGGCTTTCTTAAGCCAACTAGGTGTGAATAGTATGTTTTTTCAAATAAGTCATCGAATCGCTCTTCAAATTTATTCACTTCGTTTCTAAAAGATTTTAAATGGATGCTGTTGGTGTTACTGCACAAGAAAAGTCTATACTTAGTCTTCAATTTTTTCAATAATTCAAATCGATCTTTTGGAAAATCTAGCAGCATGGCGTTCCAAGCTAATTCAAAATCATCCCAAGAAATAGTATGCCCTTTGGTAACCTCTTTAAAAAAAGCTTCATCCGTTGCTTTTCCTGTTTCAAAGAGATCAGCTATGTTGCTTTGTTTGTATTGAGTAAAAACACGATCAAAATCTTTTATCCCTAGCTTTTCAAAATATTTTTTTGTTCTGTTATAATCGATATTGAGCAATACTCCCCCCAAATCAAAAATGATATTTTTAATCTCTTCTTTCATAAGCGTAAGTCTGTTGTTTAATTACTGCACGGGCATCAAGACCAAATTAATTTCACTAAAAAACAATAATTATCTACCTTTAGTCAATATACAAATTACTTATAAAATCAACACTTTAAAAGATGAGTAAATACGATGTAACTGTTATTGGTTCTGGTCCTGGAGGATATGTAGCTGCAATTAGATGCGCACAATTAGGATTTAAAACTGCTATTATAGAAAAGTACAACACATTAGGAGGTACATGCTTGAATGTAGGATGTATTCCTTCTAAAGCTTTGCTTGATTCATCAGAGCATTACCATAACTCTACCCATAACTTTAAAGAGCATGGGATTGATATTGCAGGTGAAATCAAGGTAAACTTAGAGCAAATGATTGCTCGAAAAGATGCTGTTGTTGAACAAACTACAGGAGGTATTAATTTTTTAATGGACAAAAATAAAATTGAAGTAATTCATGGTTTTGGTTCATTTGTAGATAAAAACACAATTAAAGTTACTGGTGACGATGGTGAAAAAACCATTGAAACTGACAAAGTAATTATTGCTACTGGTAGTAAGCCGAATTATTTTCCTGGAATGGAACCAGATAAAGATCGAATCATTACTTCTACAGAAGCCTTAAAATTAAAAGAAGTACCTAAACGACTATTAGTTATTGGAGGTGGAGTTATCGGACTTGAGCTAGGTTCTGTTTATGCACGATTAGGTGCAGAAGTTGAAGTTATTGAATTCATGGATTCAATTATACCTACAATGGATAAAGCCCTAGGGAAGGAGCTTCAAAAAGTATTAAAGAAAGAAGGCTTTAAATTCAACTACAACCACAAGGTTAAAAATGTTGAAAATACTGGTTCAGGAGTTAAGGTAACTGCTGATAACAAAAAAGGCGAAGAAGTAACTTTTGAAGGTGATTATTGTTTAGTTTCTGTTGGTAGAAAACCTTATACTGATAAGCTTAATTTAGAAGCTGTGGGTATTAAACTTGATGACAAGGGAAGAATTGATGTAAATGATCATTTAAAAACTTCTGTTGATAATATTTATGCGATCGGTGATGTTGTGAAAGGGGCGATGCTAGCTCATAAGGCTGAAGATGAAGGTGTCGTTTTGGCTGAACAAATTGCGGGCATTAAAGGTCATATTAATTATGATGCGATCCCTGGTATTGTTTATACATCTCCTGAAATTGCTTCTGTTGGTAAAACAGAAGAGGAATTAAAGGATGCGGGTATTGCATACAAAGTCGGTAAGTTCCCATTCAGTGCAAACGGACGCGCACGTGCGATGAACGCAACAGATGGCTTTGTTAAAATCTTAGCAGATAAGAAAACAGACAAGGTTCTAGGTGGTCACATTGTTGGGATTGATGGTGGTCATTTGATCTCCGAAATTGCAACAGTGATTGAATTTGGCGGCACAGCTGAGGACATAGCCTTGACATGCCACGCACATCCAACTCTATCAGAAGTTGTAAAAGAAGCAGCCCTCGCAGTAGACGGTCGCCCACTTCATATGTGATTTATTATTTATTATTTCTAGGATGGCACCGCTCATGAACGCTCATGATGTGGTCTAGGGAGAGTTCAGTGTAGATTTGTGTTGATGTTAGTGATGCGTGGCCGAGGAGTTC
>CATLPG010000054.1 GCA_950054195.1 uncultured Saccharospirillaceae bacterium | reverse complement strand
CATGTTGTAATTAACATAAGGGTGTTTTATAAACGTTTTTATATCCACTTCATTAATATTTATCGTTTTTATAGCTTCATCTCCTAAAAAAAACTGATCTTTTTTCTCATCAATCAATTCTGGTGGCAAATAGTAAACTTCTTTCAATTGATTTATTTGAACAAAACCTCCAAGTTGATCACGGTATTTTATTATTCTTTCTGATAACTTCTCTCCTATTCCTCTAATTTTTTGGAATTCTAGTGCATCAGCCTTATTAATGTCAATAGTAATTTGTTCTACTTCTTTTTTATTTTCTTCTCCTTTGGATTCTTCTATTTTATCTTCTGATAATTCTGGTATGATTATGTACTTTTCCCATTGATCAAAATCTTTTTCATCAATACTATACATTTTCATTAAATCACTCTTCTTATAAAATTTACCTCCTTTGTCTCTGTATTTGATTATATGTCTGATTTGCCTTTTACTAAAACCTAGTTTTTTCAACTCTTTTTTTGAGACTTTATTAGGATTAAACTGGAAGAGTCGAACCTTTTTCTTTTTCTCTTCTTTATTTTCAATTTGACTTGAATCTACAAGAATCATTACTTTATCAATCACTTCTTGATAAGTAGAATCATTCATTCCATAAACTTTGTTCAAGTCCTCTAGCGTTTCAAATGGACCTATTTTCTCTCTAAAGCCAATAATTGCATTTGATTGGTAATCGTTAAACCCTACTGCAAGAAGCGTTTCTTTAGAAGCTTCATTAACATTTATTGGATACTCTATTTTAACTTCTTCTTTGAGGTTTTTGATAGAATCTTCTAAAAAAAGCTCCGACAAGTGCTTATCAAAAGATGAGAAATTTTCTGGTTTTGATTTTAAAAACTTTGGCAAAAACCAATAACCGATAATTAGTGTAAGAAGAAGAATACAAAACAAAAAAATTCCCCTTCTTTCGGAAGAGGAATAATAAAAATAGTATTTAAAAAATTTCTTCAACGACTACTTTTTCGCTTTAATTAATGAAATATAGCGTCTAAGTTCATCACGTACTTTAGGAGATAATAGAACTAGACCTATCATATTAGGAACCATCATCGCAAAAATCATAGCATCAGAGAAATTAATAACAGAGCCCAAACTGGCCGCTGCACCTATGATTGTAAATACGCAAAATAATAACTTGTAAGAATACTCTGTTTTTTTGTTTTTCCCAAAAAGATACGACCAAGCCTGAAAGCCATAATAAGACCATGAAATCATAGAAGAGAAAGCAAATAGAATTACGGCTACAGCTAGTACATAAGGGAACCATTTAATTTCCTTAGAAAAAGCTGCAGAAGTTGCTCTTACCCCTTCATCAATTGCTGTTCCATACTGCATAACTGAACCATCCATATTGGTAATAACAATTACTAAGGCTGTCATCGTACAAACTAAAACAGTATCAATAAAAGGTTCAAGTAATGCTACTAACCCTTCACTAGCAGGATGCTTTGTTTTTACAGCCGAGTGAGCTATCGAAGCAGAACCAATACCTGCCTCATTAGAGAACGCTGCTCTTTTGAATCCTTGAATTAAAACACCAATCGCTCCACCAGTAATTCCTGCACCAGTAAATGCTCCACTAAAAATTTCTCCAAAGGCATCTGGAATAAGTGAAGCATTCATACTTAATACGATAATTGCAGCTAACACATATATTCCAACCATAAACGGAACAATCTTATCTGTTACCTTAGCAATAGACTTAATACCTCCAATAATTACAATACCAACAAGTACAGCCATTATCAAGCCAAATACCCAACCATAACCATAAGCAAAACTTTGTTCTCCTCCAGTTACAGATTGGAACATATTAAATGCTTGATTCGATTGAAACATATTTCCTCCTCCGAAGGACCCACCAATACACATAATAGCAAAAAGAACGGCTAGTACTTTACCGAGACCTGCCAAATTCATTTGTTTGAGTCCTTTGCTTAGGTAATACATAGGCCCTCCATAAACAGTTCCATTTTCATCCACTTCCCTGTATTTAACACCTAATGTACATTCTACAAACTTTGATGACATTCCTAAGAGACCAGCTATTATCATCCAAAAGGTAGCTCCTGGTCCACCAATAGAAAGTGCTATAGCAACTCCTGCTATATTCCCCAATCCAACAGTTGCTGATAGCGCTGCAGTTAGTGCTTGAAAATGTGAAACTTCCCCCTCTCCATGATCACCTTCTATCCTTGCCGTTTTTATATTATCATCAATTTCATCCTTGGTTGACCCTGCGAAAGTATCAGATGACTCAACTTTTCCTCCTTCTTCTATACCATCATATTTTCCTCTAACAATATTAATTGACACAGGGAACCTTCTGATATTAACAAAACCAAAATAGATCGTAAAAAATAAAGCACCTCCTATCAATGCAATTAATACCCAATAAATATTAATTTTTACGGCCTCAGCTTTCACAGAAACGATTAAGTTTGAAGGTAAGTCTGCTTTTGCCATTTTAAAGCCTTCTCCATGAGGGATCACTTTAGCATTTTCTGAAGTTACTCCAGTTGCATTTCTCTTTTTAACAATAATATTTGATATATAAACACTATCGTTCATTTCTTTTAGGCTGTAAAAATCACCTGGCTTTGACATATCAACTGTTAGATCATCCTCAACCGTTCCAAAAGGAATTTCAGCAAAGATTAATCCAACAAACCAATTAGTTGCATCACCAAAGGCTAAGTCTATTTTTTTGTCAAAGCCAACAACATTAACTTCTAAAATTAACGTTCTAGATAAACTACTATCAACAAAAGAAAACTCATACGCTTTATTCGGTTTTAAAGAATAGTCTTTATTTGCTAGTCTAACTTTAAGATCTTGCTTTACTGTTTTTCCTCTTTCAATGGATAATGGGATCGTATCTTTAGTATTTGTATTAAGCAGTATTCCATAATTAGAAGTATTACCCTTCTCATTATTTCCTAAATAAACAATATCAACTAAATGCGTATTTCCTTTCCAGTGTAAATCAAGTATTCTTCCTTCATTTATTTCACTACCATTTTTGGTTTCGGTTAGCTTTAAGGAGTCATTCAATAGTTGATTCTCAATATTAAGCTGTGTAAAGCCCGTTGAGATTAATTGAAAGAATATTAATAACTTAATGAAGTATTTCATACTGAATGTTAAATTTTTATTAAGTAACAAAACTAATAAGAATAGCCTGCATTAGCAAACAGCTTTTAATTGGCTATCTAAAACTCCTAATGCTTCTTCGAAAGACAATGGGTTATAGCCTAATTCTGCTTTTGCTTTATCAAGAATAAATCCCGTTTTTGGCGGTCTTTTAGCTTTTTGATTTAAAGTACTTGTCTTAATCGGTGTAACGCAACTTTTATCTAATTTGTAGAAATCAGCTACTCTATAAACCAATTCAAGGATGCTCATCACATCTTTTCCCGATAAATGAAAAACACCTTTAGCTGATTTTTCTGCTATCAATATACACCCTTTGGCTAAGTCTTCAGCTAAAGTTGGTGATCTAAACTGATCATCAACAACATTAATCGGATCTTGTTTTTCTAAAGCTCCTTTAGCCCATAACACAACATTACCTCTACTTAAATTATCTCCAGTTCCAAATACAATAATCGTTCTGGCGATAGCAACGTTCGTGTATTCACTCGTTAACAATAGTTCCTCAGAAGCCAATTTAGACTTTGAATAATAACTTAATGGATTAGGTGTATCTGTTTCTTTGTATGGTCCATCTTCTCCATCAAAAACAAAATCAGTAGAAAGATGAATAAGGTGTGTATTGTGCTTTTTAGAAGCCTCCAAGAGATACTTCACAGCAGTAACATTGATGTTCCAACAAGCCTCTTGGGCATCTTCGCAAGCATCAACATTTGTCATAGCGGCTGTGTTAATGACAACATCTGGTTTAACTAAATCAAATAATTCATTTACTTGATTTTTATTTGTTATATCTAGTGAATGGTACTCAAAACCTGTAACTGATGTAATCCTGTTTTTGCCTTGAGATGTTGCTACTAAATCAAATTGAGGATGATTGATTAATTGCTTAACTAACTTCTGCCCTAATAATCCATTAGAACCTGTAATAAGAATTTTTCTTTTATCCATTAATACGAAATATTGTGTTTAGTTCTTTGATTTGATTAGCTTCTCCTAGCACAAAAATCTTAGAATTCTTAACTAGTTTAATATCATCTGAAGGATTTACGATGTATTCTCCTTCTGATGATTTATAACCAATGACAGTACACCCAGTTTCAAAAGAGTTTTTAAGCTGTCCTAAAGACTTATTTTTAAATTGTTCTGGAATATTATTAAATCTAATCTCCTCTAGATTACAATTGGATTGACCTTGAATAGATATTTGATCCAAAAACTCAAGCACATCTGGGTTTGTTACTAAAGAAGCCATATGTGCCCCTCCTAATGAATCGGGCATAATTACATTATTGGCTCCAGCTGTTTTAAGTTTTTTTATAGATGATGCTTTAGATGCTCTACTAATTACATTAAGTCTAGGGTTTAACGACTTTGCTGATAGTACCACAAAAAGATTATCTGCATCTGACGGCAAAGTCGTTATTAAAGCCTTTGCATCCATAATTTGGGCAGCCATTAGCGTTTCATCAGAAGTAGCATTACCATCAATAAATAGATGTTCTTGAGATGATCTAAACTTTTCTAGAATTTCTTTTTTTTGTTCTACGATAAGGTACGATTGTCCATGTTTTGCTAAATCTGAAGCTGCTTGTGTACCTACCCTACCATATCCACATACAATTACATGATTTTCTAATTTTTCAACTTGTTTATTCATTCTGTAATCTTTAAAGTATTCTCTGTATTCTCCTCCTAAGATGTATTTCGTAATAGCCGTTAATGCGTAAGCAAATGTACCAAAGCTTGTAATAATTAAGAATATGGTAAAAAGTTTGCCACCAGCTGATAATTCTTTTACTTCGCTAAACCCCACAGTGGAAACTGTAATAATTGTCATATAAAAAGCGTCTAAAAAAGACATGTCTTCCTCAATCAATACAAAGCCTAGAGTCCCCATTAGGATGATACCTCCCAATAGAAAAAAAGCAAAGTATATTTTAGAAAACAGTTTATAGTTAAACAGCATAGACAAAACCTATATTACACTGTTTCAAAGATATCATTTTTAACGTTTTTATAACAAAATAACTTGTTGTATTTATTGATTTCAGGCAGCTTTTGGCATAGAACTTGATTTATCCTTTACCAAACATTAAAAACTAAACGTCATGGGAACGAAAAATACATTATTCATAGGAGCTTTATTATTGATGGGAAAGCTTAGTTTAGCTTCTAGTTTGTTTATTGATTTACAAGAAAAAAACAATACAACTTATTTAATTACGCTAAATGGTAATAAAACGTACCAAACAAGTAATGACTTAACTATAAATCATCTAAATGAAGGAAATACGCATCTCGTTATAGAAGAAAAAACTCGTTTCAATAATGGTTGGGGAACTACTACTACAAATACCTTTTTAGCTTATGACGGACATGTTTATCTTCCTCATAACACAAAAGTAAATACTCAGTTGTTTAATAATAACCTCTCTATTACAGGATCAAGTGTTTTATATACGCCTCCAGTTACTTCAAACCCATATCCGACTCCTAATCCCCCAACATGCGGCACACCAATACCTCAACGACCTCCTTTCGGACAATGGGGACAACCGCAGGCTATGGATGATTATACATTTAAGCAGTTACATACATTAATTGAAGATGAAGCATTTGATAAAAACAAAACCAAGCAACTTCGTCCTATTTTTAAGCAACAGCAATTAACTTCTAATCAAATTAAGCAGTTATTAGCACTCTACACCTTTGATCAACACCGCTTAGAAGCTGCAAAACTAGGTTTTCATGGAGCCATTGATCCAGGAAGTTACTTTCTAGTAAATGAAACATTTACATTTTCTCGTTACAAAAATGATTTAATGGCTTATGTTGAAAAACAACACGTACAACGACCTTATAGAGGAAATAGAAACAGAGGTGGTAGAGGTCAATGGGGCAATACTCAGCAAGGTATGAACCAAGCTTCTTTTAACCTGTTGCTTGGCCAATTAGAAGATGCTAAGTTTGATAGCAAAAGAATAGACTTATTAGAAACAGTTTTTAAACATCAAAACTTACAATCGATTCAAGTTAGACAACTATTGAAAACATTTGATTTTGATAGTCATCGCTTGGATGCAGCTAAAAAAGGGTATCATGCAGTTGTTGACCCAGGAAGCTATTTTGTTGTAAACGATACATTTGGTTTTGATAGCTACTCTAGAAGATTACAGGATTATATTTCTGAAGTTTAATGATTATCAGGTATATATTACTAGTTACAAAGGCTACCTCGTAAGGTAGCCTTTATCTTTTACACACCAAATTGATTTAAATGGTGATCGATGTGTTTATGAAATAAGTTATTCCATTCCTTTTTATTGAGTTTACCCAAAGCAAATGATTCTTTACCATCAAAGTATGATTCTCCTAAATCTGCTGTTTTTCTGATATTATAGATGAGTTTTTCCTTTTCTAACTCAAAGTTTCTTTTATCACTAATAACAAAATCAGGTGCTGTTCTACTGTTTTTTTTATAAGGCTTATCCCCTACTACGATGTTCTTGGCTAATAATTGTAAAACACCTCTCATAAATGAGTTTGGTCTTTTAAATTTTTGAGGCTCGTAAACCATTTCATAAGGTACATTACAATGAGCCATCATTTGATCTACACTCATTTTTCCCCATTGAGGTTGAGTATCTGAAGTTAAATGATTAATTCTATCAACAACTTTTTCCGCTACATGAGGTATAAAAATACTTTCCATTTTTATTTTATTGTTGGGTGGAATAGAAAAACTCCTCTTGTACAATTTTCCCGTTAGCAACTTTATACACTGCTATTTCATCAAACTTTACTCTCCCTTCTCCTTTAAAAGTTACATCCATTTCCATCGAACATGAAAAATGATCTGAAGATATTACAGGATTAGAGATAACTCCTCCATGTATCTCTTCTACCATATCATACCATTTTTTAGATTTTTCTCTAACATTGTCTTTGCCTTCCACACGCTCATTGTGTGCTCCTTTAGGTTCTATACTTACAATATTATCTGCGTATAATTCTTCTAAGGCTTCCATATTTTGACCTTTTCTACACAATTCGACTAATCTATTCGCAATGCTTTTAACATCCATTTTCAACAATTAAGTAGTTAATACTTAACAAGTATAATCAATAATTAATCATGTAGGTTAACAACTTGATTAAATTCTCATTAAGAACTCTTTAAATCAATTATTATATTTGTTTCTAAATTAAATCCAACGACAATGTTAAAAGACGTACTTATAAAAAGAAATGTTTACCAAACAGAGGAGCATGAAATGATCAAACAGGTAACCAATGATTTCATAAAACAGGAAATCTTGCCTTATCAAGAGCAATGGGAAGAAGATACAATGGTAAGCAGAGAAGTATGGAAAAAAGCAGGTGATTTAGGTCTTTTATGTATTGATATGCCAGAGCAGTATGGTGGTGGTGGATTAGACTTTACTTACAGTGCAATGTTTGTTGAAGAGATTAGCAGACACGGTATTACAGGACCTGGTTTCTTTTTACATTCAGATATTGTTGCTCCCTATATCTTAAAGTATGGAACAGAAGAACAAAAGCAAAAATACCTACCAGCTATGGCTAAGGGAGATATTATTGCTGCTATAGCTATGACAGAACCAGGATGTGGGAGTGATTTACAATCATTAAAAACTACAGCAGTAGATAAAGGTGATCATTATATTGTAAATGGAAGTAAAACATTTATCACCAATGGTTACATGAGTGATATAGCTATTGTTGCGGTAAGAACCAATCCAGGAACTGAAGATGAAGGGATATCATTACTAATCATGGAGTCTGAATGGGATGGTTTCACAAAAGGTAAGCCATTCAAAAAAATTGGAATGAAAGCTCAAGATACCTGTGAGTTATTTTTTGATAATGTTAAAGTGCCAAAAACTGCTTTACTAGGTGAAGAAAAAATGGGCTTCAAAATTATGATGCATGAATTAGCTAGAGAGCGTCTAATTGTTGCTGTTATGGCTGTTGGTGGTTCGTATGGAGCTATTGAACAAACGTTACAATACACCACTGAAAGAGTTGCTTTTAAAAGACCTATTGCTGGCTTTCAAAACACGCAATTTAAATTAGCTGAGTGTGTAGCAAAGCTTCAAATACACCAAAGTTTTGTTGATAACTGTGTTGCTCAACTAGCAGAAGGTGAATTGAGTGCCGAAGCAGCTTCTTTAGCTAAATTTTCTGCAAGTGATGCTCATGGTGAGATAGTTGATGAATGTTTACAACTACATGGAGGTTACGGCTATATTTGGGAATACTCTATCGCTCGTATGTATGCGGATAATCGTGTTGCCCGAATTTATGCTGGTACAAATGAAATTATGAAGTTAGTAATCGCTAGAGGTTTGTATAAAGGATACCTACCTAGTTGATTATACTAATTTTAATTAGTAATTTAATGGATTAGAACGAAGCATTTTGACAAATGATTCTAAAATATCGGCCTTAATTCAATTATTGGATGACCCTGATGATTTCATTTTTAATGAAGTAAAAACGCAGTTACTCACTTATGGAGATGCAGTTATACCTCTGTTAGAAGATTATTGGGAACAAAATCCTTTAGAAGCTGAAGCGTTATCACGTATTGAAGACATTATTCAAGAAATTCAACACGGAGGAGTTAAAAGTGCTTTAAAAGAATGGTCATCCCAAATTGATCCCGATTTATTAGAAGGTGTGTTGTTAATCAATCAATTCCAGTATCCTGATTTAGATGTTCAAATTATTAAAGATAAGATTGAACAAATTAGAAGAGACGTTTGGATAGAGTTACATAACGGATTAACAAGCTTTGAAAAAGTGAATGTAATTAATCAAGTAATTTTTGATATTCATGGGTTTGGGGGGAATAAACAAAACTACCATTCCCCTACTAACTCATATCTAAGCGATGTAATCGAATCCAAAAAAGGAAACCCGATTTCTTTATCAGTTATTTATTTATTGGTAGCTCAAGATCTTGGTCTTCCTATATATGGTGTTAACCTTCCGAGCCATTTCGTTTTGTGTTTTTTAGATGAAAACAATATCAATCCTTCTGTTGATGAAAATAAGCAAGATGAAGTTTTAATGTATATTAACCCTTTTAGTAGAGGCACCATATTTAATAGAAAAGAGATTGAACGATTTTTAAATCAATTAAACATTCCTATTAAAGAGGATTATTTTGTACCGTGTACCAATAAAGATATCATCAAACGAGTAATTAATAATTTAATTTATTCGTTTCAAAAACAAGGAAATACAGAAAAGGTTGATCAGTTGATTAGTCTGAAAGAAGTATTAAATAGCTAATTGCATTTAATTTACAATTTATAAACACAACCTTAATTTATGTCTAGTGTTACGAAGCATTTATATTCAATTATCACTATTTTGTTTCGTAACAACTCTGTTTGTTAGCCAGATATCTTACACACAATTATCCGATTACATCGAAATAACAGATGATGAGTTTATAAGTCGTGTTTCTCCTATTTTCAATAAAAAAATTGCTTATCCCAATACAGCATATTACTATGGTGTTATTGGCTTAGGTGTTATACATGCCAGTTTGGACAATACGCTATCTTTTTCGTTCAAAAGTGGCACTGAATTTGGTATTGGATATGGTGAACATTTTAATACCATTAATCTGCCTATAAGTAATGAAAATCAAGACTTAAATGCTAGTACTTGGAATATATATGTAAATTTCAAGTACCATCTTTTACATTATGGCTATGCCATGCAACCTTATATAAAGTCTAAAATTGGATTTGGTTTTACAAGACCAAATGATGAGTTTAATAATGTATCTATATCTCCCGGAATTATGCTTGAGAATGGGGCTGGCACCTCTTTTAACCTTGGTAATGAAAGATATTTCATTGAGTTGTGTCAGTATAATTTTAATACAAAAGGAATTTTTACGAGTGATGATCCCAACTCATTATCTGATGTGAACTTTAATATGTGGTTTAACCGATTAACTGTTCGTATTGGAATAAGTTATTCGTTATAGATAATTTTTTAGTCATATTTTACGTTAAAATCACATGAGGTTTGCTTTTATACTATTCATAATCATGCTCCCAATAATTAGTTTTTCTCAAACTGAAGTTGATATTAACAATTTTGATGAGGAGTTATTGGCTAAACTATTACTTGAGAAAGTAAATGAGGAACGTGTTAAAAAAAAGCTAACTAAACTAATTGATAACGATTATTTAAAACAGGCGGCAAGCAATCATTCTATTTATCAAGCAAAGAAAAATAAAATGACTCATAGACAAACTTCTAGCAAAACAAAAACTCCTCGAAATCGAGTTGAGAAATATGGAGGAAAGTTTAAGCTTATTGGAGAAAACGTTGCCTATTCAGATATTGGCACTCCTGTTAATATGAAAGTACAGAATAAACTCAAGCTTTTTGAAACAAATACTTATGAAAAAATAGCTGAGTTAATTTTTTTAGGATGGAAGCATTCTCCTTCACACTATGCTAATATCATTCACAAACCATACAATTCATCAGGGTTAAGCATAAAATTAACGAAAGATGGAAGTCGAATTTATGCTACACACGTTTTTGGAACAACTTTCTAATTGTAGATCACAGATAAACCAAACCTTGAACAGCAACCAAAGACGCTGGCTGAACACCTGTGCCTACTGATACTTCTTCAATGTTTACATCAAGTTTGTCGTAACGAACTACTTTGTAATCACCCACACCTATTTGCATGGAAACATAATAGTAATTAGCATCTTCAAACGTAAGTTCATTGCTTACTTGCTTTAACTTGAAGTTTGATAAGAAGTTAAGCGCTCCAGAGGTTGTACCAATGTAATAAGCATCTGTTTGAGAATCGTGATAAATATCTCCTTCGGCTGCACTACTATCACTAATAATTGTTTGAATTTGAGCAGTAGTATAATCTCCTCCAACAGCAACTTGAGCACCAGCTACTCCACACAACAAACATAATCCGAATATCATCACTATATTTCTCATCTTTTACGGACTTAATCGTTCTCTAATTCCTACTACCTTATTCAATAATATATTTAATAGTCTTAACATTTCCTCTTGATTTTCTTTACTAGCTACCGTACCAGTGGTGCTATTGATAGTCAAGTTTAATGTGGTTTGCAAGCTATCATCCAAGCTATTCATGATTGCTTCATTTTTTTGAACCAATTTAAGTAAAAGATACAACTGATTTTGCTGATTTTCAAGTGTAGCTTCAGTTACAATAACGGTACTTGAATCAATTTCGGCCTGGTTTACTATAAAATTAAAAACATCGGCAGTTGATAAATCAATTAGTGTAGCCCAGTTGGTATACCCATCACGCGTTATGTAAACTGATACATTTCCGCTAATTTGAGTGGTATATGCAATAGTTCCTGAAGTATCACTCCCCACCAAGAGATTTGAATCTCCATCTTCATCATAAATAATAATATTAGCACTATCAAGTCCTTGCAATTGAATAAGTGAATAAACACCGTTTGGATCTTCTAGCGATATACCTAAATTATCATTAGGATTTGTTATCGTTGTAACACTTGTAGACCTAACTTTACTAAATTTATCGCAAGATTCAAGTCTGCCATTTGCGGTAAAATTAATTCGATAACTAGCCAAAAATAGTTCATTCCCTATTGCTTGAATTGGAAAGGTATTGATGGTTGGTTCTTCTTTATTATTAATCACTTTATCAGCTTTCATATAGTCATACAACTGACAAAGCGTTACATTCTCAGAAATAGTAACTACTCCTGAATCATCTGCTGGATTATGAGTTATTGTTATACCTGTATATGCCAATGCTGTTGCTTCTGTTGGCTCAGAAATATTTTGATCATTTAACAAAGATGCTGAAATTGACAATGTATCTGTACTTTTAAACACCACATCAGACAAACTAACTGAATTGTAGTTGTAACCTAACAAGTTAACATCAAATAAATCAGAGTTATTATTATTCTTACCTCTGTAATCCCAAGCGTAGTTTCCAGCATTAGGAGCATCACCATTTCCATTATTTGCAATGTTTGCTGCTAACAATACATCAAACACAGGTGTTTCACCAGTTACTCCTGTGACACCAGTGTACACATTATCATTGGTGTTATCAACTGTATGACCTTCTCGGTTATATACTTCCCGGTTTCCATTATTATTATCCCTAATAAAATAGTGGATACCTTGTATTGGCGAATTCGTATTATCAAAAGCCTGGATCAGTGCTTCTTGGTAGACTAGTGCTACTCCATATGACGAACCATTACCAGAAATATGTGGACCACAAGTTAATTGTGAACCAAATTCAGCATTTATCAATATGGGTCTTGAGCCTTGCCAATGTTTGATATCAGCTGAGTTACCTTTATTCCCGCCTGCATATCCTCTAACTGGCACATCTACATTTGGTGTTGCTCCTGAAAAAGCCAAGGAGCCAGTGCAATGTATCGGAATATAACCATTCAGTTGCTGACCTGTGCCTACTACTGTAAAGTCACCATTGATGAAAGTAAATGCTGTAGAGATAAAATCGTCTGTTTCTTGCCTAATCTGGTTTTGAGGATCTTGTGTTCGATAAATTAGTTTTGCATTGGCGCTGTTTATTCTTACCGTTACATTGTCTCCATAAAACCCAAATTTACCTGCAAACATAGATATGACACCCCCGTTCCAAATAAATGTAGCATTATCCTCGAAGGTAACTCTGTTTGTAAATCCAGCAGCGGTATTTTCACAGTAAATTGCCATCCCTTCACTGTACCTGGTATACCCATTTTGTGTGATTGCTCTACCAACTGTGAGTTGCCCATTGTTGTCAACAATTAAAAGTTCGTTGTTTGGGGCTTCTATGAGTAACATTTCAATTTCAGGATCAATAGTTAGTGTACCTCTAACTCTTAACCTTAAGTTAGGCAAACGATAAACTACAATATCATTAACGGTAAGAGTCGTAACACCCGCAACAACTGTTAAACCTGTTAAATCATTATCAATACCGGTCTGTTCTATAACACCACCACCTACATTTACAAAAACTGAAAAACTAGATTTATAAATGATCATCAAAAACGCTATTTGAAAAATAGTTTTCAAAAATTGGTTAGTTAGTAAATACTTGAATAGCTCCTTTTAGTTCTGTTTCTTCTACTCCTTCAAGGCGAATAGTGTAAACCTTACAAATATAATAATAAACACCTTCTGAAATTACTTGACCATTAACCGTACCATCCCAGTTAATTGCTGGATCATTAGAAGTAAAGATTACATTACCCCAACGGTTATATATTGTAAGGTCAATACTATCTACATACCGATAAGGTGCAATCGGTATAAAGAAATCATTAAGACCATCACCATTCGGTGAAAAAACATTAGGTAAAAAGTAAATAGGACAATTATCAATGCAAACTACATTACTTGGTAAACTCTCATTGTTGTAAATAATTGAATCTAGAGCTGTAACATAATAACAACCAGTTTTATTTAAGTTTAGTGCATCTAAATAAGAAGTGTCTGTACTTGAGCTTATCTCAGTCAGCAAGGAAAAAGAACCATCTGGAGTTTCTGAATAATAAATATTGTACCTAGTAACATCATCAGCACAAGTATTGTTCGGATTGGTCCAGGATAATAAGTTCAATTCTGATCCGCAGCTGTCATCAATGCTCAATACTGGCGGGCAAGGAGGTGTTAGGTCTATTGGAGCAGCACAAGCCTCTTGTGACCAGTTTAATAATGGTGTTATAATAGAAGGATCTGTATACGTTCCTCTACTTCTAATTTTATAGCAATATGTTTGACCGTTTGTAAGTCCTGTATCCGTATAAGTTAAATTGACCGTACTATCAATTAATGTAAATACACCACCAATAGCAGTTCCTTTATAGATATAATACAAGTTATTTGTCCATGGTACACTTTCTTGCCAGCTTAATGAAATCTCATTATCGTTTGGTTGTAAGGATAAAAAGATGGAAGTTGCATTATTTGTGTTACCAATTACGTTGGTATCTGAACCTACAACATTTAGCATTTGAACCCTGTAAGTGTTCGCTTGCGTTTCTGTATTAATTGATTGATGAACAAAAATAGTATCACTTAGCGATAACTGACTAAAAAGCGGACTGGTATAAACCAAGTTAGTTGGATTGCTTGTTCCATTACCTTGAAATACACGGTAGAAATAAGGCGGAGGAAAAGCAACTAAGGTGTCTAATTCAGTTGGTTTACTCCACATAATAGAATCTGAGCCAGTAGAAATATCAGTGGAATTAACAGATACGTGCGTTATCACAGGAACATCTTTTATCAAGATGGTACACGCTTCATTGGATAAACAACTCTCCACATCAATGGGAAATACTGCGGTTATCACATAACAATACTCTTCTCCTATTGCCAATTGTGAAGTATCAGTAAACATTGTGTCTAGTACATCATTTGTTTCACCAATAAGTTCATAACCCAAATCTTCTGCTGAGGATTGGTTACAGCAATCATTTCCTATGGCAGTCGTTCCTTTTTTTCTATAAATACGGTATCCTGTAGCATTTGTACAAGGAGAACTATTCCACAATAGGTTAACGATCCCCGTAGCTGGTGTTGCAGTCAAACCTGTTGGTGCAGGAGCTTTAACGGTTACATTTACTCTATCAAAATCTGATAATTGAACGGGGATAGCATCATCTGTCGCTGTAAAGTAAAGTTCATATGGAGTTGATCGAATATGATCACAGGTGGTTTGCCAATTAAATGTAGCACTTGCTGAGTCTGGAGATGTTGCTTGATTACTTGTATAAGTTGCATTGTTTGATGGTAATTGAAAAGGAGCTCCCGAAGCTTCTAATGTTATTACATCTCCTGTATTAGGATCAGTTGCATAAACAGTAAATGACAGTTCATCTCCAGCTATAATACACGTATCATTTGGTTTAATAATTTCAGGTGGATCGTTGTTACACGTACCAAAAACAGTTATTTGCATATCACGTAAAACAGAACCTACTTTAATTCCATTTCTCCATTCAGTAACAACAATGGCTACATTGAATTCACCTACTATAGATGGAGCATCCCAGCATAGGGTTCCTGTAACAGGATCAATAGATAATACGCCTCCAAAATCATCTGGATACTGATAAGTTAAAGGAATTATCATAGCATTACACCCAACACCTAATGGAGGAACTAATTCAAAGCTTAAGCTATCCCCATCAGGATCATATGCCTGAGAATTATAACAATATTTCGAACCAGCACAAGCTTCAGCTGGACAAGGGCAATCGTCAAATTGCACCGAGTTATTTATCCCTAGAAAAGGACTAATAACAATCTCTGAAGCAATACAAAATGTTTGTTGATCAGAATTTCCATTACCAATGTTTACAATACCTCCATTTCTATTGGGATCCTCCACCGTTATGGTAAATGTTCCTGAACCTGCAAATGTATGATTGATGATGTAAAGATTTTTTTGAGCATCAAATCCTGGCGAATTAATGATTTGAGTTCTTGGCACTGTATCTTGAGTGGTACCATCTCCCCAATCGATAAAAAGTTCAGGACGATCAGCTGGCGCTGAAGATTTAGTACAGGTTGTAATAGTAAATTGGTAAGTATTTCCTCCTATGTGTAGATAAGTTATTTCCCCTCCTCTGTTATGGGTAGCCATTAGCTGTCCCATTAATAAAAACGATATAAATAATATAAAATATCTCATTCAAGATTATAACTATCTAAAATAGGAAAATTATTGACTAAATGCTCAAAGTAATACTAAAAAAGCCAGCTAAAAGCTGGCTTTAAAATATGATATAAAAACTAGTTACGCTTCTTGAGCAATTTTAGGAGCTGCACTTAAAATCTTTTCGTTTGCATGCTCTTCAAATTTTTTAAAGTTATCGATAAATGCCTTAGCTAATTTATTGGCTTTAGCATCATATGCTTTAGCATCATCCCATGTGTTTTTCGGACTTAAGATTTCATCTGGCACATTAGCACATGTCGTTGGCATTTGTAATCCAAAAATCTCATGCTCGGTATAATCTACTGAGTCAAGATTACCTTCAAGAGCTTCAGTAATCATTGCTCTAGTATACTTTAATTTAATTCTCTCACCAACCCCGTAAGGTCCACCAGACCAACCAGTGTTGACAAGCCAAACATTTACATTGTTTTCTTTCATTTTATTTCCTAGCATTTCAGCATATTTAGCTGGATGTAAGGGTAAAAAAGGTGCTCCAAAACATGCTGAAAACGCGGTAACTGGCTCATCAATTCCTGCTTCTGTCCCTGCAACCTTTGCTGTGTATCCAGAAATAAAGTGATACATTGCTTGTTCAGCAGTTAGTTTACTGATTGGAGGTAACACTCCAAAAGCATCGGCTGTTAGGAAAAATATATTTTGAGGGACTCCACCTGTAGAAGGCTTCATGATGTTTTCAATGTGGTAGATAGGATAAGAAACTCTTGTATTTTGAGTAACTGAACTATCTGTGTAGTCAGGTGTACTAGTACCTTCTTTAAAGCCTATATTCTCTAAGATTGCTCCAAACTTGATCGCATTATATATTTGTGGCTCTTTTTCTGCTGATAAGTCAATTGTTTTGGCATAACACCCACCTTCAAAGTTAAAAACAGAATTTGCAGACCAACCATGTTCATCATCTCCTATTAACCTTCTATTTGGATCAGAAGATAAAGTTGTTTTCCCTGTTCCTGATAGTCCAAAAAATACAGCTGTATCTCCTTTTTCGCCTACATTTGCTGAGCAATGCATAGAAAGTGTATTCTTCTCATGAGGAAGTATGAAGTTTAGTACAGAAAAAATTCCTTTTTTAATTTCTCCCGTATATCCTGTACCTCCAATAATAATCATCTTTTTTGTAAAGTTAATTATAGCGAAGTTATGTTGTCTAGTACCGTCTTTTTCAGGATCTGCATGAAATCCAGGAGCACATACTACGTGCCAATCAGGAGTAAAACTTGATAGCTCTTCTCTTTCAGGACGTAAAAACATATTATTAGCAAACATATTCGACCAAGGGAATTCGGTAATTGTTCTAACGTTTAAACGATAATTATCATCTGCACAAACATAATTATCTCTAACAAAAACATCTCTATTGGTAAGATATGCTGTTACCCTATCATACAAACGGTCGAACTTATCAGCATCGAACTTTTTGTTGATATCTCCCCACCAAACACTATTTTCTGTTTTTTCGTCACAAACAATGAAACGATCTTTTGGTGATCTTCCTGTAAATTCTCCAGTCAAAACTACTAGAGCCCCACTATCTGCAAGAACCCCTTGACCTCTAACAATTGTTTCTTCAGTTAAATCTGCTGGTGATAAATTCCAATATGCAGTATCTACATTACCTAATCCTAACTGATCTAGATTAGCTGTATTTGGTACTAAACCTAATTGATCCATAAAATAGTTATTATGATAAATACAAATTTACGTCATTATTCTTTTAGTATGTTAAATAAGATTGTCTCTTATTCACAATATACGCTAGTTTTTCACATATCATTTGATATTCTTATTAGCCTTATAGTAACTTAATCCATACAAAAACATAGAACAAATAATGCTTAATCCTCCTAATGGAGTTAAAGGAATTGCTATTTTTTTAAGCAACCCTGCTTCAATAAAAGTTAAAAGATAAATTGATCCAGAAAACAATAATCCGCCAAAAAATAATAATCCAGTGCCTATCTTAAAACTCTTTTTATCAAAATGCGTGTGATTTAATGTGAGTATCAAACCAATTATACCTACATAGAGCTGATACCTCACGCCTACTTCATAAGAAGCCAGTTTTTCTGGTGATAAGAAATCCTTAAAAGCATGAGCACCAAAAGCTCCTAATATTATTCCTACTAGAATAAACCAAAAAGAATAATAAACAAACTTATTCATTAAGCCTGAGTCGTTGGCCCTCCAAAATTCATTGGAACTCCTCCTCCTTGGGGTCCACTTACATCTTTAATTGGACCATGTATTGCTTCATACTTTGAAATATTA